>CAKTSA010000021.1 GCA_934597585.1 uncultured Oscillospiraceae bacterium | reverse complement strand
ACGGTGATGGGCCGCTACTACGCCATGGACCGCGACAAGCGCTGGGAGCGCGTGCAGATGGCCTATGACGCCATGGTATATGGCGAGGGCATCCAGAACGCCGACCCGGTGGACGCGGTGGCCAAGTCCTATGCCAACGGCGTCACCGACGAGTTCGTGGAGCCTGTGGTGTGCGACAAGGACGGCACCATCGGCGACAACGACAGCGTGATCTTCTTCAACTTCCGGCCCGACCGGGCACGGGAGATCACCCGGGCCATTGTGGACCCAGAGTTTGACGGCTTCCAGCGGGAGTTCTTCCCCACCACCTATGTGTGCAACACGGAGTACGACGCCGCCATGCCCAATGTGCTGGTGGCCTGGCCCCGGGTGGCGGTGAAGAACGGCCTGGGCGAGTATCTCAGCAGTATGGGCATGACCCAGCTGCGGATCGCCGAGACGGAGAAGTACGCCCATGTGACCTTCTTCTTCAACGGCGGCGTGGAGAAGCAGTACCCCGGCGAGGACCGGGTGCTGGTGCCCTCCCCCAAGGTGGCCACCTATGACCTGCAGCCGGAGATGAGCGCCGTTGAGGTGTGTGACAAGTGCGTGGAGCGCATCGAGTCCGGCAACTATGATGTGATCATCCTGAACTTCGCCAACTGCGACATGGTGGGCCACACCGGCGTGCTGGAGGCCGCCATCAAGGCGGTGGAGACCGTGGACACCTGCGTGGGCAAGGTGGTGGACGCCACGCTGAAGATGGGCGGCATTGCCATGATCACCGCCGACCACGGCAACGCCGAGGACATGAAGCAGCCTGACGGCAGCCCCATGACCGCCCACACCACCAACCTGGTACCCTTCATCCTGTGCGGCGCCGGCAGCCAGCTGCGGCCCGGCCGCCTGGCGGACATCGCCCCCACCATCCTGGACGTGCTGGGCCTGGCCTGCCCGCCGGAGATGGATGGACGGACGCTGATCGTAAGATAACTGGCATGAAATCTTCGATTTCATTGCCAATGTGAGTGCTTTCTTTTGAACGTGCGTAGGGGCGGGGTTCTACCCCGCCCGTCCCACATTGGATTCCTTGCCGATTTACCGGCGGGAGGGGCAGAGCCCCTCCCCTACACATTTTCACTTTCACCCACGCAGTATCACTTCATCATTCCCTCAACTCAGGAGGAACCACATACATGAACATCACTGTCATTGGCTGCGGGCGCTGGGGCTCGCTGATCACATGGTATCTGGATCGCACGGGGCATCAGGTGACGCTGTATGGGCGGGCGGAGTCCGCACGGATGCGGCGGTTTCTGGAGACCCGGTCCAACGACCTGCTGACGCTGCCGGAGTCCATTGCGCTGAGCACCGACCTTGCCTGCGTGCAGGGGGCGGAGGTGATCATCATCTCCATCGGCTCCCAGAGCCTGCGGGGGTTGATGGAGGAGCTGCGGGGCATGGGACTGCAAAACAAGATCTTCGTGCTGTGCATGAAGGGACTGGAGATCGGCACCGGCGAGCGGCTGAGCCAGGTGGCGGGGGAGTATCTGGATCCCTCCAACGCCATCGCCGTATGGCTGGGGCCGGGGCACGTGCAGGAGTTCTATCGGGGTGTGCCCAACTGCATGGTCATCGACAGCGCCAACGCCGAGGTAAAGCAGCGGCTGGTACGGGAGTTTTCCAGCGACCTGATCCGGTTTTACTACGGCAACGACCTGCTGGGCAACGAGGTGGGCGCGGCGGCCAAGAACGTAGTGGGCATCGCCGCGGGCTTTCTGGACGGCGCAGGGCTGGTGACGCTGAAGGGCGCGCTGATGAGCCGGGGTACCCGGGAGGTGGCCCGCCTGATCCGGGCCATGGGCGGCAACGAGCTGTCCGCCTACGGACTGTGCCACCTGGGGGACTATGAGGCCACGGTGTTCTCGCCCTACAGCCACAACCGGCAGTTTGGCGAGTGCTTCGTCCAGGGCAAGCCCTATGACCAGCTGGCGGAGGGATACTATACCGTGAAGGCCCTGGTGCAGCTGGGGCAGCAGTACGGCGTGGAGCTGCCCATCTGCCAGTCGGTGTACCACATCCTCTATGAACAGGGGGATCCCCACGAGGCCATCCGCATGCTGATGGGCCGGGATCTGAAGGGCGAATTCGAAAATTGACGCTTCTTTTTTCCCAAAATGGCAAAAATGTATAAAAAGACTTCTGCTTGTCCAGAATAGGCGGCAGAGGTCTTTTTTTCATTCCGGCAGGCCGCCGGCCGTAACGGGCGGCCATCGGAGTATCCGGTGAAAGGAGAAGCTATGGAATTTATGAGACAGCACCGCCGGGCACTTTACATCGCGCTGGCGCTGTGTGTGGTGGCCGTCGGCGTGACGGGATATCTGCTGAGCAACCGGGAGGCGCCTGCCCAGCAGGCGTCCGCAGACCAGCCGGTGGTGGAGGTGAAGCCCCCGGTGGTGACGCCGGTGACGCCGGATCTGCCGGCCCAGGAGGAGCCGGAGGAGGCACCTGCCGTGGAGACGGTGGCGGAGCTGCTGCCCCAGGTGGTATCGCCCCTGGACGGCACCACGGTGACGGTGTTCAGCATGTCGGAGCTTTTGTATGACGAGACCATGGCGGACTGGCGCACCCACGAGGGGCTGGACATCCAGGCCGCCGAGGGCGACGCGGTGAAGACCGCCGCGGCGGGCGAGGTGGTCTCCGTCACCCGGGATGAGCTGATGGGCACCACGGTGTGCATCAGCCACAGCGGCGGCTATGTGACGCGCTACAGCAGCCTGCAGGAGAATCCGCCCATCAGTCAGGGCCAGCAGCTGGCCGCCGGGGACATCGTGGGCTATGTGGGTACCGCCGCCGCGGAGGCCACCATGGGGCCCCATCTGCACTTCGCGGTGGAGCAGGACGGAAGTCTTATTGATCCGAAAGAATATATCAAATAAGCCGCAAAAAGCAGCCGTTTGCAAAAAACGGCTGCTTTTTTTACAGAAACCGGGAACTTTTTCCATGCTGCCAGCGTCACATAGACAGGAAGATCCAAAATGAAGGAGGTTTTGCGGATGAAACGGATCGGATCGCTTTTGCTGACGGTGGTATTGGCTTTGCTGCTGGTGGGCTGCGGCGGAAACAGCGCTGCCAGCGACAGTGCCGCGGCGCCCCGGGACGACGGCGGCTATTGGAACACCACGGCGGACAGCGCCAATGGGGATTACAGCATGGCCTATGACGCGGATGAGCCGGGGGCCATGGAGGAGTCCGGCGGCGTTGTGGCGGATAAGCCCGCCAAGAAGATCTATACCGGGTACATGGAGATGGAGACCCAGGATTTTGACGCCGCCAGCGGCGCGATGGATGCGCTGGTGGAGGAGCTGGGAGGGTATTTCCAGCAGAGCAGCGTGTCCAACCGCAGCGGCAGCGGCTATCGCCGGGGCAGCTACACCGTGCGGGTGCCGGCGGAGCAGTTTGAGACCTTCCTTCAGAAGGCGGGTGAGCTGTGCCACGTGACCTACTCCAGCACCAATACCGACGACGTGTCGGAGAGCTATTACGACACCGAGGCGCGGCTGGAGACGGCGCGGATCAAGCTGGAGCGCTTGCAGGCGCTGCTGGCCAAGGCCAGCAGCATGGAGGACATCATCACCATCGAGAGCGCCATCTCCGAGACGGAGTGGGATATCGAGAATCTCAGCGGTACGCTGCGGCACTATGACGCGCTGGTGGATTACGCCACCATCGACGTGGAGCTCAGCGAGGTGTATCAGCTGTCCAGCCAGGAGGGGGCGGTGACCAGCTTCGGCGGACGGCTGGGGCAGTCGTTTGTCAACGGGCTGCGGTCTGTGGGCAGCGCGCTGGAGGACTTTGCCGTGTGGGTGGCCTATAGCTGGGTGTGGCTGGTGGTCATGGCGGCGGTGGTCGTGGTGATCGTGCGTATCGTGCGGCGCAAGGGCGGCGGAAAGGTGTCCCTGCGGCGGAGGAAAAAGGACGGCCAGGACGACGCAGAGCCGAAGGAATGACATAAAAAATGACCGGCGGGGCCGGTCATTTTTTGTGCCGTTAACCGATGGGGCCGAAGGCCATCAGGCCCAGCTGGCTGAGGACGCCCGTGATGACGCCGGCCAGGAGCACGCCGCCCATGCAGGCGGCCACGCTCTTTTTGAAGCCCATGTTCAGAAGGCTGGCGGCCAGGGTGCCGGTCCACGCGCCGGTGCCCGGCAGGGGGATGCCCACGAACAGCAGCAGCGCCCAGAACAGGCCGCGGCCGGCCTTGGCCTTCAGCTTTTCGCCGGCGGCTTCGCCCTTGCGGAGGCAGAAGGTGAAGAAACGGCCGATGACGGGCTTGTCCTGGCCCCAGACCAGCACCTTGCGGGCCAGAAAGTAGATGATGGGCACCGGCAGCATGTTGCCCACGATGGCCACCACAAAGGTCAGCCACAGGGGCAGGCCGTACAGTACGCCGTAGGGGATGGCGCCCCGCAGCTCGATGAGGGGGACCATGGAGACGAGAAAGACGATGAGAATGTGTTTGAACATAAGATGATTTCCTTTACTCTTGCGCGGCCAGCTCTTTCAGCAGGGCGATCTCACGGGCGTAGCCGGGCAGCTGGTTGGGGGTCTCCAGCACCATGGGGAGCCCCCGCAAGGCGGGATGATTCACCACGGTGCGGAAGGTGTCCAGGCCCAGGAAGCCCTCGCCGATGCGGGCGTGGCGGTCCTTTCTGGCACCACAGGGGTTGAGACTGTCGTTGACGTGGACGGCCTTCAGGCGGTCAAGGCCGATGACGCGGTCGAATTCCGTCAGGACGCCGTCCAGGTCGTGGATGATGTCGTACCCGGCGTCGGACACGTGGCAGGTGTCCAGGCAGACGCCCATTTTGCCGGAGAGCTGCACCCGGTCGATGATCTCACGCAGTTCCTCGAAGGTGCCGCCCACCTCGGTGCCCTTGCCGGCCATGGTCTCCAGCAGGACGGTGGTGTGGATATCCGGCGTCAGGATGGCGTTGAGGGTGTCGGCGATGAGGGCGATGCCGGTTTCGGTGCCCTGGCCGGTGTGGCTGCCGGGGTGGAAGTTGTAGAGATTGCCGGGCAGGTGCTCCATGCGCTGGAGGTCGTCCGCCAGGGTCAGGTGGGCGAACTCACGGGTGCGGTCATCCTTGGAGCAGGCGTTGATGGTGTAGGGGGCGTGGGCCACCAGGGGGCCGAAGTGGTTTTCCCGGCACAGGGCCATCAGGGCCGCCGCGTCGGCGGGGTCGATGGGTTTGGCCTTGCTGCCCCGGGGGTTGCGGGTGAAGAACTGCAGGGAGGTGGCGCCGATGGACAGCGCCGTCTCCCCCATGGCCCGCAGCCCGGCGGAGGGGGAGAGGTGACAACCGATATAGAGCATAGCTTCTCCTTTGTCTGTCGTTCTGGGCCGGTACACACTGACCGCGCAGGCCGTGCGCCGACAGGAGGAACGGATTGCCGCGTCGCTTCGCTCCTCGCAATGACAGTTTGTTTTATTCCAATATGAAGGTGGCGCAGGCCACTTTGCCGTTTTCAATGGTGAGGACGCCGTAGGTGGGGCGGCGGGGGTCGCCGATGGCGCCGGGGTTCATGGTGTAAAGGGTACCGTCGAAGTCCACCAGGGGACAGTGGGTGTGGCCGAACAGCAGCACGTCCGCGCCGTACTCCCGGGCGGCGTATTGGGCGGCCAGGGGAGAGGATTTCACATTCCGGGTGTGGCCGTGCATCATGAGAACACGGATGCCGTCAAATTCCAGCAGACGCTCCGGCGTGTCAAAGCTGCCCCAGTCGCAGTTGCCGGGGACGGTGTCCATAGGGATATCGGGAAAGCGCTCCTGCAGCGCCCGGGCGTCCCGCAGACAGTCCCCCAGGTGGAGGATATGCCGGGGCTGGGTCAGCGCCACGGCGCGGGACATGTTGTCGATATTTCCGTGGGAATCGGAGAGGATGAGGAGTTTCATAGTGATTTCCTTTCTGGGGGATTCCGCGCCCCGGCGCGAGGGGGAGAGTTTCGTGGCTTCGGCCACGAGTTACTTTTGCCCGCAGCGGCAAAAGTAACCAAAAACGCTGCTTAAACCTGCGGTTTAAGAATCCGCCCACGCTATGGTGTGTACGGATTTGTGACCCTCTACCACGCGTTCGCGGAACACGGTTGTTTTCGTTTCGTATGACGTATTGACTTTCTTTTTGCGCCGCTGCCGCTGACGATATCAACGGTAGAAAACAGCGCGTTGTTCGACGGCGCGATGTGGGCATCGCGCCCTACGAAAAGGTGCAGCAAAGCTCCGTAGGGGCCGATGCCCACATCGGCCCGCACGGTAGACGTGGTGAGTTTTTCGGCGTATTGGTCAGCGGCAGCGGCGCTGGAGCAGAGACGATTCGTCATACGTAACGTTATCCACCGTGTACTGTGAACGCGTGGTATACGGTATCAAAATCAGAAAATGCATAGCGCGCCGGGAGGTGAAGGAACCGGAGGTTCCTTCCGGTGTTTTTGCCTACTTTTGTCACTGTAGGGAGCGATCCGAGCGCCGCCGGTGGCGGATGAAGCGAGGTGAGCGAGTGGCAGCGGTCAAAATTTCAAGCGTCCGCCGTAAGGCAGCGCAGAAATTTTGGGCACCGCAACAGTTCAAAAGTAGGTCGCCCCGGAGGGCGAAATATCCCATCCTCGCGCTGGGACGCGAAATGCTTTTATTACATCTATTATACCACCTTCGCCTTGCAAACTCAAACCTTTTACGCTATCATAAAAGAAAAGACGACAGGAGGGCGGCGTATGGCGGCGGGCGGCATTGTGGAGATCGATCTCCACGGGAAGAATACCTATCAGGCGAAAGTGACCATTGACGCGGCACTGCGGCGGGCCAGGGCCGGGACCTACCGGCTGCGGATCGTCCACGGCTACAACGGCGGAACGGCCCTGCGGGAGCTGGTGCGGCAGGAGTACGCCGGGCAGGTGCTGCGGGTGGTGGCGCTGGATCAGGGCCGCACCGACCTGGTGCTGCGAGAATTTTAGGAGGAAGAGCAATGAAGCTGAGAATTGCGCAGATACAGATGCCCGTCACGGCGGACCGGGAGGAGAACATCCGCCGGGCCTGTGAGATGGTGCGGCAGGCGGGAGATATTGACATGGCGGTGCTGCCGGAGATGTTCTGCTGCCCCTATGACAACGCCTGCTTCCGGGCCTATGGCGAGGCCGAGGGCGGCGGGGCGTATCAGGCCCTCAGCGCCCTGGCGAAGGAGCAGGGCATCTGGCTGGTGGGCGGCACCATGCCGGAGCTGGCGGAGGGGAAGGTGTACAACACCTGCTATGTGTTCGCGCCCGATGGACAATTGGCGGCCAAGCACCGGAAGATGCACCTGTTCGACATCGATGTAAAGGGCGGGCAGCGGTTCATGGAGTCCGAGACCCTGACGGCGGGGGACAGCGTGACCACCTTTGCGACGCCCTGGGGCGTGGTGGGGGTGTGCGTGTGCTTCGACTTCCGGTTCGCGCCGCTGGCGGGGCTGATGAGCCAGGCGGGGGCGAAGGTGATGGTGGTGCCGGCGGCCTTCAACATGACCACGGGGCCGGCCCACTGGGAGCTGCTGTTCCGGCAGCGGGCGGTGGACGGCCAGTGCTACACCGTGGGCACCTCACCAGCCCGGGACACCGGGGCGGGGTATGTGGCCTGGGGGCACTCCATCGTGTGCGACCCCTGGGGGACGGTGGTGCATCAGTGCGACGAGACGGCGCAGGTGGCCGTCACCACCCTGGACATGGAGCGGGTGGAGACGGTGCGGCAGCAGCTGCCGATCCTCTCTGCCATGCGGAGGGATGTGTATGCGCTGCGGAAGCTGTGATCTTGTTATCGAATATATAGATAACTGGATGGAAGAAAAATAGAAATCACGGTTGACAATGGGAGGTATTCTCCTGCATGATACCATCTGTAAGATGTCCACGGGGCGGAAACACCCCGCGGGCATTTTGCTGTGGAGAAAAGGAAAAGTACGAAAGAAGGAGAGTTTCCCCTATGAATCATTCCCTGAATGAGAAAAAGCCCAACGGCTGGGCTTTGATCCCCTTTGTGATCTTTATCGTCATCTATATGGGCGCGGGCATCTACTACCAGACCCAGGGCGTGGAGATGGCATTCTATCAGTTTCCCTCGGTCACGGCCATGTTCGTGGCGGTGCTGGCGGCCTTTGTGATGTTCAAGGGCACCATCAACGAGAAGTTTGACGTGTTCGCCAAGGGTGCGGCCAATGTGGATATTCTGACCATGCTGATGATCTACATTCTGGCGGGTGCATTTGCCAGCGTGGCGGCCAATATGGGCGGGCGGGAGTCCACGGTGAATCTGGGACTTTCGCTGGTGCCGGTGCAGTTTCTGGCGGCGGGATTGTTCGTGATCTCCGCCTTTATGGGCACCGCCACGGGGTCCTCTATGGGTACGGTGTCCGCGGTGATCCCCATTGCGGTGGGCATTGCGGAGAAGGGGGGGCTTTCTCTGACGGTGGTCATCGGTGCGGTGGTGGGCGGCGCCATGTTCGGCGACAACCTGTCCATGATCTCCGACACCACCATTGCCGCCACCCGCAGCCAGCGCTGCGAGATGCGGGATAAGTTCCGGGTCAACTTCCTGGTGGCGCTGCCCGCCGCGCTGGTGACGCTGGTGCTGCTGCTGTTCATCGGGCGGCCGGAGGTGGTCATGCCGCTGGAGGCGCTGCCCTTTGACATCATCAAGGTGGTGCCCTACATCCTGGTGCTGGTGCTGGCGCTGTGCGGCCTGAATGTGTTCTTTGCGCTGACCATCGGCATCTTCTCCGCCGGGATCATCGGCATCTGCGCCGGGGATATGACCATCGCGGGGTTTGCCCAGAGCGTGTGGACGGGCTTTACCAGCATGAATGAGGTGTTCTTCCTGACGCTGCTGTGCGGCGGCATGTCGGAGCTGATCGCGAAGAACGGCGGCATCGCCTGGATCATCCAGAAGCTGCGGCGGGTCATGAAGGGCAATAAATCCGCCCAGGTGGGCATTGCCGCCATGGTGTCCCTGTGCGACTGCGCCACGGCCAACAACACGGTGGCCATCATCGTGGCGGGGGACATGGCCCGGGATGTGAGCCACGAGTACAGGGTGGATCCCCGGCGGACGGCGTCGCTGCTGGACATCTTCTCCTGCGTGTTCCAGGGGATCATCCCCTACGGCGCGCAGCTGCTCAGCGCGGCGGCGCTGACCAACGCCACGGTGACGTCGGCGGAGCTGTATACCAGTCCGGCCGCCATTGTGGGCGGGATGTGGTACTGCTGGCTGCTGGCGGCGTTCGGGCTGCTGTCCATCTTTGTGCCCTATGCCGACGGGGTGTGCCGGAAGGATCCCTGGAACTGGGAGTACGGCTGCGCACAGTCCGGCGTGGAGGCGAAGAAGGCGCTGCTGGAAAAGGAGCGGGAGGACGCGGACGCCTGACGGATGGCGGCGCTATCCAATATGTACAAAATTGCCGCAGGGGACCGCGGCAATTTTCTCATGTAGAATCCTTAGCAGACGGACGAATGTACACGAGATATGTATTGCAAAATGGCGATAAATGTGATACACTAGGCGAAAAACATCAATAGGGATGAAATAAGGAGGTATCAGCGATGAAGCGATACGCGGACATGACGCTGGCGGAGCGCCAGGCGGAGTATGCTGCCGTGACGGCGGCTTATGAGCAGCAGAAGGCAATGGGTCTGAAGCTGAATATGGCCCGGGGCAAGCCGGGACGGCAGCAGCTGGATATGGTGACGGAGGTGTGCGCCATGCTACTGATGCCGGATGAGTTTATCGACGACGACGGCATCGACAGCCGCAACTATGGCGAGGTGGCCGGTATCCCCTCGGCCAAGGCGCTGTTTGCCGACATTCTGGGCTGCAGGCCGGAGCAGGTATTCGTGGGCGGCAACGCCAGCCTGCAGCTGATGTATGACGCGGTGTCCAAGGCCTTTACCCACGGGCTGCTGCACAGCGAGAAGCCCTGGAGCAAGCTGGACAAGGTGAAGTGGATCTGCCCGGTGCCGGGCTATGACCGGCACTTCAAGGTGACGGAGTCCTTCGGCGTGGAGATGATCAACGTGCCCATGACCGCCGATGGCCCCGACATGGACATGGTGGAGGAGCTGATCCGGGATCCGGCGGTGAAGGGCATGTGGAACGTGCCCAAGTACTCCAACCCCGAGGGCGTGGTGTACTCCGACGAGACGGTCCGCCGGCTGGCGGCCATGAAGCCCGCGGCGCCGGACTTTATGCTGATGTGGGACAACGCCTACTGCATCCACGAGTTTGACTGCGATTTTGTGCCCTTCCCCGACATTCTGCGCCTGTGCGCCGAGAACGGCAACGCCGACATGGTGTATGAGTTCGCCTCCACCAGCAAGGTGACGTTTCCCGGTGCGGGCGTGGGCGTGATGGCGGCCAGTGAGGCCAACATCGCCTACTTCACCAAGCTCATCAGCATCCAGACCATCGGCTTTGACAAGATCAACCAGCTGCGCCACGTGCGCTATCTGGAGGACAGGGAGCACACCCTGGCGCTGATGAAGCGGCACGCCGCCGTTCTGGCCCCCAAGTTCCACGCGGTGCTGGACGCCCTGGACGCGGAGATCGCGCCGCTGGGCATCGCCGATTACAAGCGGCCTGTGGGCGGCTATTTCGTCAGCGTGGACGCCATGCACGGCTGCGCCAAGCGGACGCTTCAGCTGTGCAAGGAGGCGGGCGTCACCATGACCGGCGCGGGCGCCACCTTCCCCTACGGCGTGGACCCCAACGACAGCAACATCCGCATTGCCCCCTCCTTCCCTCCGGTGGAGGAGTTGAAGCAGGCCATCGCCATCTTCTGCAACTGCCTGAAGCTGGCGGCGCTGGAGAAGCTGGGCGTGTGAGACAATAGAAGAGCCAAAAAATGAGACGGCATGTGCCGTCTCATTTTTTGGCTTTTTTGTCTGCGGTGCCCCAGTGGATGGTCCAGTTTTCCAGGCGGTAGAAGGGGTCGGCGGCGGTGGGGGTGATGGTATCCACCGCGTCGTAGGGCAGCAGGACGGAGGTGCGCTTGAAGCAGATGGGGATGATGGGCATCTGGCTCTGCAGGTGGCGGCACAGGGCCTCGATGGCGGCGGCGCGGCTGCTCTCGTCGGCGGCCAGGCAGTCGTTGAGCTGGCTGTCCATGACCAGGTCGGAGAAGCCGCCGTAGTTGAGGCTGCCGCCGGTGCCCACCAGGGCGGAGGCGTCCCAGTCGGCGGTCAGCTTGCACTCGCCGTAGTACATGTCATAGCGGCCCTCGGCCAGGGCGGCGAGGTACCGGTCCCAGGGCAGGGCCTGGACGGTGACCTTGAAGTCGTACTGCTCCAGGGCCTTGGCGATCTCCTGGGCGATGGAGACGCGGAAGGGATTTTCATCGTTTACCAGCAGGGTCATGTTGTAGATCCACTGGCCGTCGGCCATGCTGAGCTCCGCCATGGCGGCGGCGCAGTCGTCAGCGGTGTAGGAGCGCTCCAGGCTCTTGGGATACAGGCTGCTGACGGGACTGACGGGGAACTGGGTGGCCACGCCGTGGCCCATCAGGTAGGCGCTGACGATGGAGGCGCGGTCCACCGCCATGCTGATGGCCTGGCGCATCTCCGCCTTCTGGAAGAGGCTGCGGTTCAGGTTGAAGCCCAGGAACTGGAGAATGGTGGTGTCGGCGTCGGTGTAGCTGCCGCTGGTGGAGGCCACGTCGCCCTTGGAGCCGGTCATGTCATAGGCCAGCAGGTGGACGTCGTGGGAGGAGAAGGCGTAGGCGGCGGCCTCGCTGCTCTTGTAGGACAGGAGGGGGATCTGGGTGAAGGGCAGGGTCACACTGCGCCACCAGTGCTGGTTGCGGGTCAGGGACTCCGCCTGGGGGTCCTTGGCGTAGGGGCCGGTGCCGATGGGGAAGGCGCTGGTCTCGGTGCCGGATTTGACGATAGGGATGTCCAGCAGGGCGGTGAAGCTGCGGCGGTCGCGGGAGAGGCGGAGGGTGACGGTGTCGCCGGAGGCGGTGATGTCCGTCACGTCCGCCAGGCGGGCGGCGTAGCGGGAGGACTGCTGGGCCCGCAGCAGCGAGGCGGCCACGTCCTGGGCCGTCAGGGCCGTGCCGTCACTGAAGCGGACGCCGGAGCGCAGGCGGATGGTGTAGGTGAAGGTGAGGGGGTCATAGCTCTCACCCTGGGCCAGGACGCGCTCGGTCTCAAACTGGGGCGTCAGGCGGTAGAGGGGTTCGTACAGCAGGGTGGAGAGCGTCAGCTGGATGCCGTCGCCGCAGGTGATGGGGTCCGCGGTCTCGCCGCTGAGATAGGGCAGGGCGAACTCCGTCAGGGCGGGGGGCTCCTCCACGGTGTCGGTCTGGTAGTATTTGGACAGCTCGCTGAGGGGGTCGTCGGTATAGGTGCCCTCGTCCCAGTTGGTACAGCCGGGCAGGGACAGGAGGGACAGCGCCGCCAGCAGCAGCGCCGTGAGACGTCGTTTCATAGGCGGTCCTCCAGTGAGATCATGGCGATCTGGCTGCCCCGGGCGCTGCCGTGCTTCCGGTGGCTCCAGTAGAGGTCGGTGCGGCAGGCGGTGCAGTGGCCGCTGATGTCGATCCGCGTGACGCCGGCCTTCCGCAGCCAGAGGGCGTTGATGGCCTTCAGGTCGATGTGGTATTTGCGGCCGTTCCAGGTGATATAGGGGTCGGCCTCTGCGCCCAGGGCGGCGCGGAGGGCGTCGGGCACGTCGGCGTCGGTCTCGAAGCAGCACGGACCGATGGCGGGGCCGATGGCGGCGCGGATATCCGCCGGGTCGCAGCCGAAGAGGCGCTGCATCTCCCGCACCGTCTTTCCCGCAATGCCCAGGGCGGTGCCCCGCCAGCCGGCGTGACAGGCGCCGATGGCCCGGCGGACGGGGTCGTGGAGGAGCACCACATTGCAGTCGGCGGAAAATACCACCAGGGGGAGGTGGGGGACATCGGTGACCATGCCGTCCACGGAGGGGTAGTCCCGGTCGCGCCACAGGCCCTTGCCGGCGTCGCTTTCGGTGACGTGGCGCACCACGTCCTCGTGGATCTGCTTGGAGAGCACCACGCGGTTCACATCCGTACCCAGGGCGGCGCAGAAGCGGCGGTAGTTCTCACGGACGTTTTCCATGTTGTCGCCCCGGCCCACGCCCAGGTCCAGGCTGTCCCACGGTGCGGGGGACACGCCGCCGGGGCGGGTGGAAAAGCCATGGCACACGCCGTCAAGGGTATCGGCAGTCAGGATGGTGAGGCCGTTTTTGGTGTTGGTGTGGAACATAGTACCTCCTTGAGGATGGGAAGGGCGGCGGCATTTGCCGCCGCCCGGGTTGGGTCATATGGGATCAGGAGTGGTACTCCTTGCAGTCGCACTTCTTCCACTTGAGGCCGCTGCCGCAGGGGCAGAGGTCGTTGCGGCCGATCTTGAGCACCTTCTTGGGCTGCTTCTTGACGGTGCCGTCGCCGCCCACGTTCTCGGTGATGCCCTTGGCCACACGCTCGCGCTTGATTTCCTCGTTGCGCTGGATGCGGACGCTGTAGAGGCGGCGGACGGTCTCCTCCTGGATGGCGGAGATCATCTCCTCGAACATGGCCAGGCTCTCCTTCTTATAGGCGTCAACGGGGTTGGTCTGGGCGTAGGCGCGCAGGCGGATGCCCTGGCGCAGGTCGTCCATGGCGTCGATGTGCTCCATCCAGTATTCGTCGACCACACGCAGCAGCACCACGCGCTCCACCTCGCGCATGACGGGGGAGGTGAATTCCTCTTCCTTCTTCTCGTAGAAGTCGGTGGCGGCGGTGATGAGACGGTCGGACAGATCGTCGGCGGTCAGGGTGGGGAGCTCCTCCTCGGTGATCTTGACGGCGTACTTGGGGAAGTAGAGACCCTCGATGCCCCGCAGCAGCTCCTTGCACTGGGCCGCATCGATGTGGGGCTGGCCCAGGAAGGCGGAATTCACCTGGTTGGTGATGGCGGAGGACATCATGTTCATGATGGTGCTCTTGACGTCCATGCCGTCCAGCACCTGCTTGCGCTGACCGTAGATGATCTCGCGCTGCTTGTTCATGACGTCGTCGTACTCCAGGACGGCCTTACGGGTCTGGAAGTTGCGGCTCTCTACGGTGGTCTGGGCCTGCTGGATGGACTTGGTGAGGATCTTGTTCTCGATGGGCATGTCCTCGTCCACGTTGAGGCGCTCCATCATGTTGTTGATCCGCTCGCCGCCGAACAGGCGCATCAGATCGTCCTCCAGGGAGATGTAGAAGCGGGTCTCGCCGGGGTCGCCCTGACGGCCGGCACGGCCGCGGAGCTGGTTGTCGATACGGCGGGAGTCGTGCCGCTCGGTGCCGATGATGAAGAGGCCGCCGGCCTGACGGACCTGCTCGGCCTCGCCGGCGATCTCGGCCTTGTATTTCTGGAGGCGCTCGGCGAACAGTCTGCGGGCGTCCAGGATCTCCTGGTTGTCGGTCTCGGCGTAGCCGGTGGCCTCGGCGATGAGCTCGTCGGTGAGGCCGGCCTTGCGCAGGTCGTTCTTGGCCAGGAACTCGGCGTTGCCGCCCAGCATGATATCGGTACCACGGCCGGCCATGTTGGTGGCCACGGTGACGGCGCCAAGCTTGCCGGCCTGGGCCACGATCTCGGCCTCCTTCTCGTGGTTCTTGGCGTTCAGCAGATTGCAGGAGATGCCCTCACGCTGCAGCAGGTGGCCCAGGAGCTCGTTCTTCTCGATGGAGACGGTGCCCACCAGGACGGGCTGGCCCTTGGCGTGGCACTCCTTCACCTGGCGGATGACGGCGCGGTATTTGCCGTTTTCGGTCTTATAGACGCTGTCGTCGTAGTCGATACGGGCGATGGGGCGGTTGGTGGGGATCTCCACGATGTCCAGCTTGTAGATGGTGGCGAATTCCTCCTCCTCCGTCAGGGCCGTACCGGTCATGCCGGAGAGCTTGGTGTACATGCGGAAGTAGTTCTGGAAGGTGATGGTGGCCAGGGTCTTGCTCTCGCGCTGGACCTTGACGCGCTCCTTGGCCTCGATGGCCTGGTGGAGACCCTCGCTGTAGCGGCGGCCGAACATAAGGCGGCCGGTGTACTCGTCCACGATGACGATCTCGCCGTCCTTCACCACGTAGTCCACGTCCCGCTTCATGATGCCGTAGGCCCGGATGGCCTGGTTGATGTGGTGGGAGATGGTGCTGTTCTCGGGATCGCCCAGGTTGCCCAGGTGGAAGAACTCCTCCGCCTTGGCGATGCCGCGGGCGGTGAGGGTGACACTCTTGGCCTTTTCATCCACGATGTAGTCGGCGTCGATGTTGGGGTCTTCCTCCTCCTTGGTGTCGGTCTCGACGATGGTGAAGCGCTTGAGCTTGCGGGCGAAGGCGTCGGCCATGTCGTAGAGCTGGGTGGACTTGTCGCCCTGGCCGGAGATGATGAGGGGGGTACGGGCTTCATCGATGAGGATGGAGTCCACCTCGTCCACGATGGCGAAGTTGTGGCCCCGCTGCACCAGCTCGTTGGCGTAGATGGCCATGTTGTCCCGCAGGTAGTCGAAGCCCATCTCGTTGTTGGTGCCGTAGGTGATGTCGGCGTTGTAGGCCTTCTGACGCTCCTCCTTGGAGAGGTCGTGGATGATGAGGCCCACGGTCAGACCCAGGAAGCGGTGGACCTTGCCCATCCACTCCGAGTCACGCTTGGCCAGGTAGTCGTTGACGGTGACGATATGGACGCCCTTGCCGGTCAGCGCGTTTAAGTAGGCGGGCAGGGTGGCCACCAGGGTCTTGCCCTCGCCGGTCTTCATTTCGGCGATGCGGCCCTGGTGCAGGACGATGCCGCCCACCAGCTGCACGGGATAGGGGCGCATGCCCAGGACGCGGTCCGCCGCCTCGCGGACGGTGGCAAAAGCCTCGGGCAGGATATCGTCCAGTGTTTCGCCGTTCTGCAGGCGCTCTTTGAATTCGGGGGTCTTAGCCTGGAGCTGGGCGTCGGTCAGCGCCTTGTACTCCTCCTCCATGCCCTCAATCTGGTGGACGATGGGCCAGATGGATTTCAGCTCACGATCGGAATAGGTTCCGAAGATCTTGGTGATCAGTCCCATATATTATTGATCCTTTCTGTAAAAAGAATTCGCGCATCACATAGTAATACAAATATCAGTATATCATACTTACAGCCCGGATGCAAAGGAAATTTGACGAACCGGGCGGACGGGGCAAGTTGCGGCTTGCCTACGGCGGGAAAAGGTGGTATGATAAATAAAATATCACCGCGCTTATCATAGCAGATCATTTCACGGAAACTGTGAACTTTTTGGAAAGGATGTACGCCATGAAGCTGAGTTTTTTCGGCGCTGACCAGTGCGTTACCGGCAGCTGCCATTGTCTGGAGGTCAACGGAAAGCACATTCTCATCGACTGCGGCCTGCAGCAGGGACGGGACGAGGTGGACAACGCCGCGCTGCCCTTCCACCCCGGCAGCATCGACGCGGTGCTGGTGACCCACGCCCACATTGACCACTCCGGCCGTATCCCCATGCTGATCAAGAACGGCTTTCAGGGGAAGATCATCACCACGCGGCTGACGGCGGACCTGCTGCGGATCATGCTGGCGGACTCCGCCCACATCCAGGAGAGCGACGCCGAGTATCAGAACCGCAAGAACCAGCGGGCCGGCCGCCCCGACGTGGAGCCCCTGTACACGGTGGCGGACGCCATGCGGGTGCCGGAATTCCTGCAGACCTGCGAGTATCACCAGACCATCGACGTGTGCGAGGGCGTGAAGGCCACGTTCATCGATGCGGGCCACCTGCTGGGCAGCGCCTCTATCCTGATGGAGCTGACGGAGGGCGGCGAGAAGCGGAACATCGTGTTCTCCGGCGATATCGGCAACGTGGATCAGCCCATCATCCGGAATCCTCAGTTCTTTGGCGGGGCGGACTATGTGGTGATGGAGAGCACCTACGGCAACCGCAACCACACCGAGGTGTGGAGCTATACCGACGACCTGGCGGAGATCATCGACGAGACCCTGGGCCGGGGCGGCAATGTGGTGATCCCCTCCTTCGCCGTGGGCCGTACCCAGGAGCTGCTGTATTTCATCCGGGAGATCAAGGACCGGCATCTGGTGAAGTCGGTGCAGGACTTCCCGGTGTATGTGGACTCGCCGCTGGCGAAATCCGCCACCGGCATCTTTTGCGGCGATCTGCGGGGGTATCTGGACGAGGAGGCGCTGGCCCTGGTGCAGGACGGCACCCATATGTTCAGCTTCCCGGGGCTGCATCTGACGGAGTCGGTGGAGGAGTCCAAGCTGCTGAATATGGATAAGACCCCCAAGGTCATCATCTCCGCCAGCGGCATGTGCGACGCGGGCCGTATCCGCCACCACCTGAAGTATAACCTGTGGCGTGCTGACAGCGCCGTGGTGTTCGTGGGCTTCCAGTCCCCCGGCACCCTGGGCCGCACGCTGCTGGACGGGGCCGCCAGTGTGAAGCTGTTCGGCGAGGACGTGGCGGTCCGGGCGAAGATCGTGAACTTCCAGGGCCTCAGCTCCCACGCGGACCGGGATCATCTGCTGGATTGGATCTCTCACTTCAAGGAGCCCAAGCCCCAGCATGTGTTTATCGTCCACGGCGACCGGGAGGTGGCGCCGCTGTTTGCCGAGACCGTCAGCGCCATGGGCTTTGACGCCCACGCGCCCCAGTATACGGAGGAGTATGACCTGATCACCTGCACCCAGCTGGCCAAGGGCTTCCTGCCGGAGCGCAAGAAGACAGTGTTCGACGGCCAGGGCAGCCGGGCCGGTGTGGTCTATCAGAAGCTGCTGCAGGCCATGGATGCCCTGCAGGCACTGGTGCGCCGCAGCAAGGGCCGGGACAACAAGACCCTGGGCGCTATGGCGGAGACCATCCGCAAGATCACGGAGAAATTCGAGTTTTAAGGGAACATGAAAATAGGGGAAGCCGGTGGCTTCCCCTATTTTTGAGAAAGAGGTCACATGGAAACGCTGCAAAAGAATCAGACCGTCCGGGCGGTCATCGAGGGGTATTCCTCCGAGGGGCTGGGCATCGCCCGGGTCAACGGGCAGGTGGTGTTTGTCCACCGGGCCATCCGGGGTGAGGACTGCGATATCCTGATCATGAAGGTGCTGAAGCACGCCGCTTTCGGCAAGGTGACGGCCATCCATGGGCCGTCCCAGCACCGGCGGGAGCCGGACTGCCCCTATTACGGCAGGTGCGGCGGCTGCGACTTCCGGCACATGGACTACGCCGAGGAGCTGAACGCCAAGCGGCAGCGGGTGCAGGATGCCCTGGGCCGCATCGGCGGCAGCGATGTGCGGGTGGAGGAGATCCTGGGTGCGGCGGATACGGACTGCTACCGCAACAAGAGCCAGTATCCCATCGCGGCCAACGGCGCGGTGGGGTTCTACCGGGCCCGCAGCCATGAGGTCATCGGCGTGGAGCAATGCCTGATCCAGCGGCCGGAGGCGGACGCGGCGGCCCGGGCGGTGCGGCAGTACATCCGGCAGTTCCGGGTGCCCTGCTATGACGAGAAAACGGGCCGAGGACTGCTGCGGCATCTGTACGTCCGCACCAACGGGGCGGGAGAGAGCCTGATCTGCCTGCTGGGCAACGGCGAGCGGGCGCCCCATGAGCCGGAGCTGGTGGAGCTGCTGCGGCAGGCGGTCCCCGGCGCGGTGGGTATCGTCTGGGGTGTCAACCGGAAGAAGGGCAACGTGATCCTGGGGGACAGCTACCGCACCCTGTGGGGGGTGGATACCCTGCGGGATAGCCTGTGGGGGCTGACCTTCCGGCTCAGCGTGCCGTCCTTCTATCAGGTGAACCGGGTGCAGGCGGAGGTGCTGTACCGCAAGGCGGTGGAGTTCGCCGCCCTGACGGGGGAGGAGACGGTGCTGGACCTCTATTGCGGGGCGGGCACCATCACACTGTGCATGGCGCGGCACTGTAAGCGGGCCATCGGCGCGGAGATCGTGCCGGAGGCCATTGACGACGCATGGCAGAACGCCAGGGACAACGGCGTGGAGAATGTGGAGTTCTTCTGCGGCGATGCCAAGGAGACGGCGGCGGAGTTGGCCAGGCGCGGGCTGCGGCCCGATGTGATCTGCGTGGACCCGCCCCGGAAGGGGCTGGCCCCGGAGGTGATGGAGGCTGCGGCGGAGATGGCGCCGGGGCGCATCGTGTATGTATCCTGCGACCCGGCCACCCTGGGGCGGGACGTGAAGCGCTTCGCGGAGCACGGGTATCGGGCCGTGCGGGCGGCCGCGGTGGATCTGTTCCCACGGACGGCACATGTGGAATCTGTCGTTCTGCTGGAGCGGAGAGACGGGGAATAAACGGAGGACAGAGAGATGAGAAGATACATGGGACTGCTGGTGGGCGTGCTTCTGCTGCTGGCGCTGGCGGCCTGCGGAAGCAGGGCGGCGGAGAATGCGGAGGTGAATGAGACACCGGGCGACCCCACCGGGACGGTGACGGTGGTCGCGCCCCGGGAGCAGGAGGTACAGACACCGGAGGAGAGCGGCGGCGAGGACGGCCGGCAGGCGGCGGGGAATACGGAGAAGCTGTCTGCCCAGGAGAAAAAGCCCGCCGCCCAGACGGAAACGCCTGCTGCCCAGCCGGAGAAGAAGGAGGAGGAGCAGCAGACCGGGGAAACGGGACAGACCGCCTCCGGCGGCGAGACGCTGCCGGACCACTGGACAGAGGGCGGCGGCCCCGCCCCCACGGGACAGAAGATGGTGGAGGCCACCAAGAACTATGACTGCGCCGCCGCCGAGAAGCTGGGCAAGGACCGGCTGATCGCCAAGGGGCTGACCTATAACGAGGGCCTGAACCGGGACGAGTGCACGGTGGATTCGGTGCACTTTTATGGCAGCGACGCCTATTTCAAGGGTGGACAGGCGTATCTGAACGATGTGGTGCTGCGGCAGGTGGAGCGGGTGTTTCCCACGGCGTCGGCGCCGGACGCGGCGTATACGGAGGTGCGCTGTCACGTGGAGTACTCCGACGGCAGCATCGGCTACATCACGGAGATCTGGTCCAAGTACGTGGGGCCGACAGAATAGAACGGAGAGAGCGCGTTTCCGGCGGAAACGCGCTCTCTTGATGCATACGAATAGGCAGCGGCAAAAATATTTTGCCGCTGCCTGTACTTTATCTTGACATGCCACCAAAAATGTGGTAAGATAAGACGCTTATATTGGGGTGATGGGGACATGTCCCCTTTTACATGACCAGTATACCACCGCCAAGAGGGAAATACAAGTGGTTTTCAGCGAAAATAGCAACAAGACCACGTGTGTCAGAATGGCGGACTGCATGTGTTTGGTAAAAAATTGAAATACAGAGCTCCGCACCGGCCTGATGGGCGGCCGGGGCGGCACAACAAACAGAAAGGCGTGATGGACTAACATGGCCAAGGACAAGTATTACGGCAAGACAGTGCGCAAGAACTTTGCCCGGCACGAGGAAGTCGTGGCGATGCCCAACCTGCTGGAGATCCAGAAGGACTCCTACAAGTGGTTCCTGGAGACGGGTCTGCGGGAGGTGTTCTCCGATGTGGATGTGATCTCTGACTACGCGGGCAACCTGGAGCTGAGCTTCATCGACTACACCATGGACGAGAAGCCCAAGTACGACGTGGAGGAGTGCAAGGCCCGTGACGCCACGTACGCCGCCCCCATGAAGGTGCGGGTGCGCCTGCACAACAAGGAGACCGGCGAGATCAAGGAGCAGGAGATCTTCATGGGCGACTTCCCCCTGATGACCCACTCCGGAACCTTCGTCATCAACGGCGCCGAGCGCGTGGTGGTCAGCCAGATCGTCCGCTCCCCCGGCATCTACTACGGCAAGGAGATCGACCTGAAGACCGATCTGCCCCTGCTGACCAGCACCGTGATCCCCTACCGCGGCGCGTGGCTGGAGTATGAGACCGACACCAGCGAGGTGTTCTGGGTCCGTATCGACAAGAACCGCAAGCTGCCCATCACCTGCCTGATCCGCGCCCTGGGTCTGAAGACCGACGCGGAGATCCTGGAGCACTTCGGCGACGACGAGCGCATCGTGGTGACCCTGGAGAAGGACACCTGCAAGACCTATGAGGATGCGCTGCTGGAGATTTACCGCAAGCTGCGTCCCGGCGAGCCCCCCACGGTGGATTCCGCCCAGACCCTGATCCAGAACCTGTTCTTCGATCCCCGGCGCTATGATCTGAGCACCGTGGGCCGCTATAAGTTCAACAAGAAGCTGACCTTCTGGGCCCGGGCCAAGGGCCAGATGCTGCAGGAGCCCGTGGCCAATCCCGCCACCGGCGAGCTGCTGTTTGAGGAGGGCCACGTGCTGACCGCCGCCGACTGCGCCGAGATGGACGCCATCGGCGTGAAGGAGGTCATTGTGACCCTGGACACCGGCAAGGTGCTGAAGATCACCAGCAACGGCATGTGCGACATGTCCCGCTACGTGGACTTCGATCCCCGGGAGAAGTGCGGCATCAAGGAGCGGGTACGCTTCGACGTGCTGCAGGAGCTGCTGGGCCAGTACCAGGGCGAGGAGCTGATCCAGCAGTGCAGACTGCACGCTGACGCGCTGGTGCCCAAGCACATCATCATCGAGGATATCTTCGCCTCCATCAACTATATGAACGCGCTGGCCTATGGCCTGGTGACCCGGGACGATATCGACCATCTGGGCAACCGCCGGCTGCGCTGCGTGGGCGAGCTGCTGCAGAACCAGTTCCGCATCGGCTTCAGCCGTATGGAGCGCGTCATCCGTGAGCGCATGACCATTCAGGATCTGGACATCGTGACGCCCCAAAGCCTGATCAATATCCGGCCTGTCACCGCCGCCATCAAGGAGTTCTTCGGCTCCAGCCCCCTGAGCCAGTTCATGGATCAGACCAACCCCCTGGCGGAGCTGACCCACAAGCGCCGCCTGTCCGCACTGGGCCCCGGCGGTCTGAGCCGCGAGCGCGCCAACATGGAAGTGCGAGACGTGCACTACTCCCACTATGGCCGTATGTGCCCCATCGAGACCCCTGAAGGTCCCAACATCGGCCTGATCTCCTATCTGGCCACCTATGCCCGGGTCAACGAGTACGGCTTTATCGAGGCGCCCTTCCGGGCTGTGGATCACGAGACCGGTAAGGTGTCCAACGACATCACCTATATGACCGCCGACGTGGAGGACCAGTATATCGTGGGCCAGGCCGCCGAGCCTGTGGACGAGAACGGCTGCCTGACCAACCGGCGTATCACCTGCCGCCACCGCGATGAGATCGTGGAGGTGGACCGCCTGAACGTGGACTTCATCGACGTGAGTCCTCGCATGATGGTGTCCATCGCCACGGCCATGATCCCCTTCCTGCCCAACGACGACGCCAACCGCGCGCTGATGGGCGCCAACATGCAGCGTCAGGCCGTGCCTCTGCTGAAGCCGGAGGCCCCCATCGTGGGCACCGGTATGGAGCACAAGATCTGCCTGGACTCCGAGGTGGCTGTGCTGGCCGAGGGCGACGGCGTCGTCACCAAGGTGGACGCCACCAACGTCTCCGTCAAGTACGACGGCGGCGAGACCAAGGACTATAAGCTGATCAAGTTCCTGCGGTCCAACCACGGCACCTGCATCAACCAGAAGCCCATCGTCTCTGTGGGTGAGCGTGTCCACGGCGGCGACGATCCCACCGTGCTGGCCGACGGTCCCGCCACCGAGCAGGGCGAGATCGCCCTGGGCCGCAACATCCTGGTGGGCTTCATGACCTGGGAAGGCTATAACTACGAGGACGCTGTGCTGCTGAACGAGCGGCTGGTGAAGGAGGACGTCTACACCTCCATCCACATTGAGGAATACGAGATCGACGCCCGCGACACCAAGCTGGGGCCGGAAGAGATCACCCGCGATATCTCCAACGTGGGTGAGGACGCCCTGAAGGATCTGGACGAGCGGGGCATCATCCGTGTGGGCGCGGAGGTCCACGCCGGCGACATCCTGGTGGGTAAGGTCACCCCCAAGGGCGAGACTGATCTGACCGCCGAGGAGCGCCTGCTGCGCGCCATCTTCGGCGAGAAGGCCCGGGAGGTCCGCGACACCTCCCTGAAGGTACCCCACGGCGAGAGCGGCATCGTCATCGACACCAAGGTCTTTACCCGCGAGAACGGCGACGAGCTGGGGCCGGGCGTCAACGAGGTGGTCCGCGTGTATATTGCCCAGCGCCGCAAGATCCAGCCCGGCGACAAGATGGCCGGCCGTCACGGCAACAAGGGCGTCGTGTCCCGCGTGCTGCCCCAGGAGGATATGCCCTTCCTGCCCGACGGCACCCCGCTGGATATCGTGCTGAACCCCCTGGGCGTGCCCTCCCGTATGAACATCGGCCAGGTGCTGGAGGTCCATCTGGGCTACGCTGCCAAGACCCTGGGCTGGAAGGTGGCTACCCCCATCTTCGACGGTGCCACCGATAAAGACATCACCGAGGCCCTGGAGCTGGCCGGCCTGGATCCCGAGGGCAAGAGCTGGCTGTACGACGGCCGCACCGGCGAGCGCTTTGACAACAAGGTCACGGTGGGCTACGTGTACTTCCTGAAGCTGCACCATCTGGTGGATGATAAGATCCACGCCCGTTCCACCGGCCCCTACTCCCTGGTCACCCAGCAGCCTCTGGGCGGCAAGGCCCAGTTCGGCGGCCAGCGCTTCGGCGAGATGGAAGTGTGGGCCCTGGAGGCTTACGGCGCTGCCTATACCCTGCAGGAGATCCTGACGGTCAAGTCCGACGACGTGACGGGACGTGTCCGCACCTACGAGTCCATCGTCAAGGGCCACAACGTGCCCACCCCCGGCGTGCCGGAATCCTTCAAGGTGCTGGTGAAGGAGCTGCAGTCCCTGTGCCTGGATATCCAGGTGCTGGATAAGGACGGCAACCAGATCGAGCTGAAGGACGACGAGGACGCCATGGATACCTTCAACCTGGCCCGCATGGACGCCGACAACGAGCGGCAGAACCGCTATGCCGACGAGGATGAGCTGGCCGACGCAGGCTTTGATTACGTCAGCGACGAGGAAGTGGACGCTTCCTATGACGACGTTGACGATGACGACGAATTTTGAGAAAGAGGAGGAGCTGAATAAATGAGTTACGCAACTTTTGACGCCATCAAGATCGGCATCGCTTCTCCGGAGATGATCCGCGAGTGGTCCTACGGTGAGGTGAAAAAGCCAGAGACCATCAACTACCGCACCCTGAAGCCGGAACGGGACGGCCTGTTCTGCGAGCGCATTTTCGGGCCCACCAAGGACTGGGAGTGCCACTGCGGCAAGTATAAGAAGATCCGCTATAAGGGCAAGATCTGCGACCGCTGCGGCGTGGAGGTCACCCGTGCCAAGGTGCGCCGCGAGCGCATGGGCCACATCGAGCTGGCCACCCCCGTCAGCCACATCTGGTACTTCAAGGGCATCCCCTCCCGCATGGGTCTGCTGCTGGACATCAGCCCCCGTATTCTGGAGAAGGTGCTGTACTTCGCCGCCTATATCGTCACCGATCCCGGCGAGACGCCCCTGATGAAGAATCAGATCCTGTCCGAGAAGGAATACCGCGATTACCGCGAAAAGTATGAGGACGACTTCCGCGCCGGTATGGGCGCCGAGGCCGTGAAGGAGCTGCTGCAGCAGATCGATCTGGAGCAGCTCAGCGAGCAGCTCCACGCCGAGCTGAAGACCACCTCCGGCCAGAAGAAGGCCCGCGTGGTGAAGCGTCTGGAGGTAGTGGACGCCTTCCGCATCTCCGGCAACAAGCCGGAGTGGATGGTCATCGACGTGCTGCCGGTGATCCCCCCTGAGCTGCGCCCCATGGTGCAGCTGGACGGCGGCCGCTTCGCTACCTCCGACCTGAACGACCTGTACCGCCGGGTCATCAACCGCAATAACCGTCTGCGCCGCCTGATGGAGCTGAACGCCCCCGATATCATCGTGCGCAATGAAAAGCGCATGCTGCAGGAGGCGGTGGATGCCCTGATCGACAACGGCCGCCGCGGCCGCCCCGTCACCGGCGCCAACAACCGCGCCCTCAAGTCCCTCTCCGATATGCTGAAGGGCAAGCAGGGCCGCTTCCGCCAGAACCTGCTGGGCAAGCGCGTGGACTACTCCGGACGTTCCGTTATCTGCGTGGGCCCCGAGCTGAAGATCTACCAGTGCGGCGTGCCCAAGGAGATGGCCGTGGAGCTGTTCCGCCCCTTCATCATGAAGAAGCTGGTGGAGGACGGCAGCGCCAACAACATCAAGTCCGCCAAGAAGATGGTGGACAAGGGCCGCACCGAGGTGTGGGACGCCCTGGACGAGATCATCAAGGACCATCCCGTCATGCTGAACCGTGCGCCTACGCTGCACCGTCTGGGCATTCAGGCCTTTGAGCCGGTGCTGGTGGAGGGCCGCGCCCTGAAGCTGCACCCCCTGAACTGCACCGCCTTCAACGCCGACTTCGACGGCGACCAGATGGCTATCCACGTGCCCCTGTCCGCCGAGGCCCAGGCCGAGGCCCGTCTGCTGATGCTGTCGGCCAACAACCTGCTGCGTCCCCAGGACGGCGGCCCCGTCACCGTGCCTACCCAGGATATGGTGCTGGGCTCCTACTACCTGACCTTCGAGCGGTTTGAGAACGGCGTTTCCCAGATGGACAACGACGAGTACTGGCCCGCCGGCATCGACTTCGCCCTGGCCGGCAAGAACTACGACGAGCTGACCGACGAGGAGAAGGCCAACAACCCCCTGAACATCTACCGTGACGAGGACGAGGTGCTGATGGCCTACAACGAGCACATCATCGGCATCCATCAGCCTGTGTGGGTGCGGGTGGAGAAGGAATTCAATGGCGAGAAGCTGCACCATGTGGTGCGCGCCACCGCCGGCCGGATCATCTTCAACCGCAACGTGCCCCAGGATCTGGGCTTTGTCAAGCGTCTGGACGACAACGGCCAGCCCACCGACAAGTTCTTCGACTACGAGATCACCGAGACCTGCGGCAAGAAGCAGCTGGGCAAGATCGTGGACCGCACCATCAAGAAGTTCGGCTTCACCATCGCCGCCGAGGTGCTGGACAACATCAAGGCCACCGGCTACAAGTACTCCACCCGCGGCTCCATCACCATCTCCATCGCGGACATGGTGGTGCCCGCCAAGAAGTACGAGCTGATCCGGGAGACCGAGGAGCGTGTGCTGGACATCGAGGACCAGTTTAACATGGGCTTCATCACCGACGACGAGCGGTATAAGCTGGTGGTCCGCGAGTGGGAGAAGACCACCAACGACGTCACCGACGCATTGACCGCCAACATGAACAAGTACAACCCCATCTTCATGATGGCGGATTCCGGCGCCCGTGGCTCCATGAAGCAGATCCGTCAGCTGACCGGTATGCGCGGCCTGATGGCCAACACCGCCGGTAAGACCATCGAGATCCCCATCAAGGCCAACTTCCGTGAGGGCCTGAGTGTGCTGGAGTACTTCACCTCCAGCCGAGGCGCCCGTAAGGGCCTGGCCGATACGGCTCTGCGTACCGCCGACTCCGGTTATCTGACCCGCCGCATGGTGGACGTCTGCCAGGACGTCATCATCCGGGAGGACGACTGCGGCGTGGAGAAGGGCATCCTGGTGTCCGAGATCAGCGAGGGCGGCCAGGTCATCGAGAAGTTCTCCGAGCGTATCAAGGGCCGTTTCCCGGTGCACGACATCTGCAAGCCCGGCACCGACGAGGTGCTGATCAGCAAGGATCACATGATGAACGAGGACGACGCCGCACTGCTGGAGTCCTTCGACATCCACAGCGCCGAGATCCGCACCGTGCTGACCTGCAAGGCCCACAGCGGTATCTGCGCCAAGTGCTACGGCATGAACCTGGCCACCACCAAGCCCGTGGCCCCCGGCGAGGCTGTCGGCATCATCGCCGCCCAGTCCATCGGTGAGCCCGGTACCCAGCTGACCATGCGAACCTTCCACACCGGCGGCGTCGCCGGCGGCGACATCACCCAGGGTCTTCCCCGTGTTGAGGAGCTGTTCGAGGCCCGCCGTCCCAAGAAGATGGCCACCATCGCCGAGATCGGCGGCAAGGTCCGCTTCGAGGAGGCCGCCAAGGGCAGCCTGCTGAACATCATCATCACCGCCGACGACGGCGACACCCGCACCTACGCGGTGCCCCACACCGGCCTGCTGGTGCAGGACGGCGAGGTCATCGAAAAGGGCCGCCAGCTGCAGGACGGCGCGCTGAACCCCCACGATGTGCTGCGCATCCGCGGCGCCTCCGCTGTGCACAACTACCTGATCCAGGAGGTCCTGAAGGTGTACCGCCAGCAGGGCGTGGATATCAACGACAAGCACATCGAGGTCATCGTCCGCCAGATGATGCGCAAGGTCCGCGTGGAGGAATCCGGCGATACCAAGCTGCTGTCCGGCGCTATGACCGACATTCTGGATGTGGAGGACGCCAACGCCGAGATCCGTCAGCGCATCGCCGCCGGCGAGACCAACGAGAACGGCGAGCCCCTGCAGGAGGCCACCTACACCCAGGTGCTGATGGGCATCACCAAGGCCTCTCTGGCCACGGATTCCTGGATGTCCGCCGCGTCCTTCCAGGAGACCACCAAGGTGCTGACCGAGGCAGCCATCAAGGGCAAGGTGGACCATCTGGTAGGTCTGAAGGAGAACGTCATCATCGGCAAGCTGATCCCCGCAGGCGCCGGTCTGGGCGCTTACCGCCAGCTGGCGGAGGAGTTGGTCCCCGATCCCGATCCCGTGGAGGAGGAGACCGCACCCCAGGAGGTCATCTTCACCAACCAGGTGGCTGCCGCCAACGTGGAGTGAGCCACTGAAGCTTCGTTTATGATCCCAAATGCCCTCCGGCGCTGCCGGAGGGCATTTATTCTGCGAACTGCACACATTTCAACGAGGGATTTCGGAGAAAATCACAAATTTTTGGTGGAAATCCACTTGACGCTGTTTCTTGGCTATGCTATAATTCTAAATTGCGCGGGCATTGCTCCGCGAACTTTGTCATACCGCAGCAACAGGAGGAGACAGCGCACATGGAAGCACTGGCGGCCAAGGAAAAAGTGGTGGGCCTGAAGCAGGTCCGCAGGGCTGTGGCCTCCGGAAAAGTGCGCAGGGTCTATCTGGCCTGCGACGCCGATCCCCGGCTCACCGAGCCCATGGAGGCGCTGTGCCAGGCCTCCGGCATCACAGTGGTGACGGACTACACCATGGCCCAGCTGGGCCGGGCCTGCTCCATCGCCGTGGGCACTGCCGCTGCCGCGCCGCTGGAGGCGTGACGAATTTGTTTCTTCCGGAATAAAACGCTTTTATTCCGAGGAAAATAAAGGGAGTTATTCCCACAATTTTGAAGAAAGGAGTACCTATTGCATGCCTACTTTTAATCAGCTGGTCAAGCAGGGCCGGAAGAAGGCGACCTACAAGTCCAATTCCCCCGCTATGCAGAAGGGCCTGAATACGCTGAAGAACAAGGAGACCAACCTGTCCTCCCC
>CAKTSA010000020.1 GCA_934597585.1 uncultured Oscillospiraceae bacterium | reverse complement strand
GCCGCGCTGCTGCCGGACATCGATACCATCGTGGGCAAGGTGCAGCTGGTGTGCACCATCGCCATCCTCATCGCCCCACTGGTCATGCTGGGCATGGGCCTGGCCTATCTGTTCTTCGCCCCCAAGGAGGCCAACTACTACTTCGGCTACCGCACCGCCTTCGGCATGGGCAGCGTCTCTGCCTGGCGGCACACCCAGCGCCTGGCCGGGCTGGTGTTCGGCATACTGGGCCTGGTGCTCACGATCCTGATGCTGCTCATCGCCATGACCCTTTCCGCCCGCGCCCCCATGGACATGGCCTGGCTGGCCGCCAAATGCCTGCTGTGGCAGGGCATCCTGTCCCTGCTGGCCATCGCCGCCATCAACGGCATCACCATGTACACCTACGACTACAGCGGCACCCGCCGCCGCAAAAAACGCAGGGCCACCTGATCGCTTTCACAGGGCGCATGCCGCAGGGCATGCGCCTTTTGCCGCCCCGGCGGGCGTTTTCGGAAAATATTTCGGGATGAATTTGCGAAATCTTTCAGGGTGAAACTCAAAAATCTTTCGGGGCGGGCAGATTTGTCAGAATGTACAAGAACGCCCCGGAAAAAATGTTACATTCTACGATTGCAGTTGCATCCGAAATATGGTATCATGTCTATATTCCGGTGGAGTATGCCTACTCCACAAAAATAGGCATACGACGCTAAAATAAAGGAGGAAAACCCCGTCCGGCTCACGGTGCGGCAGTGTGGAGACCTGTCGTAAAGCTTCTGCTGTTAACCCGGCAGAATGCGAGTGCGCGTATTGAGGATTCAGCGTGCACGGAGTCAAAAAACATGGCAAGCTTAACCCTGAAGAACATCAAGAAAGTCTACCCGTTCAACGGCGACGATGCCAAGAAGGCAAAGAAGCGCAAGAAGGGCGACGAGCCTGAGAAGAAAAAGACCAATCTGCAGATCACCGATGAGGGTGTCGTTGCTGTCCAGGAGTTCAACCTGGAGATCGCCGACAAGGAATTCATCGTTCTGGTTGGCCCCTCTGGCTGCGGTAAGTCCACCACCCTGCGTATGATCGCCGGCCTGGAAGATATCTCCGGCGGCGAGCTGTACATCGGCAACCGTCTGGTGAACGACGTTCCCCCCAAGGATCGTGACATTGCCATGGTTTTCCAGAACTACGCTCTGTATCCCCACATGACTGTTTATGATAACATGGCCTTCGCCCTGAAGCTGCGTCACGCCCCCAAGGATGAGATCGACAAGAAGGTCAAGGAAGCCGCTGAGATCCTGGACATCACCCAGTACCTGGGCCGTAAGCCCAAGGCTCTGTCCGGCGGTCAGCGTCAGCGTGTGGCCATCGGCCGCGCCATCGTGCGTAACCCCCAGGTCATGCTGATGGACGAGCCCCTGTCCAATCTGGACGCCAAGCTGCGTAACCAGATGCGCGCTGAGATCATCAAGCTGCGCCAGCGCATCAACACCACCTTTATCTACGTTACCCACGACCAGACCGAGGCTATGACCCTGGGCGACCGTATCGTCATTATGAAGGACGGCTTCATCCAGCAGATCGGCACGCCTCAGGAAGTGTTCAACCACCCCTATAACCTGTTCGTGGCTACCTTCATCGGCACGCCTCAGATGAACCTGTTCGAGAACGCCGAGCTGGTCAAGGAGAATGGCAAGTACGCCGTCAAGCTGGAAGGCCTGACCGTGGAGCTGTCCGAGGCCAAGCAGGCCGCCCTGGCCAAGAACAACGTGGCGCCTCAGCCCGTGGTTCTGGGTGTCCGTCCTGAGCACATCGAGCTGGGCAGCACCGGCATCGACGCCAAGGTCGACGTGTCCGAAATGATGGGCTCCTCCGTGCACCTGCACGTCACCGCCATGAACCGGGACGTGGTGCTGGTGGTCTCCACCATGAACATGACCCCCGCCGAGGTCGCCTCCCTGTCCACCGGCGCCGCCGTGAAGTTCAACTTCGCCGGCCACGTCTGCCACGTCTTCTCCAAAGACACCGGCATCAACCTGGAGGCCTAATTCCATTGACTCCCCCCACCGCCCGCGGCCAGTTGGCCGCGGGCGGTTTCTGCCGACCCTCAGCCTTACGGTTTCAACAGCAAAAAGTGAAAGAAACCGCCATTTTGGGGCGGTTTCTCTCGCTTTTTACGAAGTTTCTTAAATAAATGTCCGCAACTGAGCCACGTAATTTTTGCCTCACCTCAGGCGGAAGCCCTCTTCGTCCATGTCCAGAGTGGAGGAGAAGTAGGTTTTCATGGCGTCGCGCAGGCTCAGGCCGTCGGCGATGGCGGCGGTTTCGTAGCAGCTGTGCATGGCCAGCTGGGGCAGGCCGATGTCTACCGTGGGGACGGAGACGTGGGCGATGGAGATGCAGCCCAGGGTGCTGCCGCCGGGGATATCCGGGCGGTTATAATAGGTCTGAACGGGGGCCTCGGCCTTGGCGCACACCTGGCGGAACAGGGCGGCGGACAGGGCGTCGGTACAATAGCGCTGGTTGGCGTTGAACTTCACCACGATTCCCTGACCCATCACCGGGGCGTTGGCATGGTCGGCCAGCTCCGGGTGGTTGGGGTGGATGGCGTGGGCGTTATCCGCCGACACCAGGAAGGAGCGGCTCAGCAGCTGCCGCACGTCCACGCCCAGTCCGTCGGCGACCCGCTCCAGCACGTCGGCGATCAGGGTGGAGTCCGCGCCGCCTGCGGTGCACGAGCCGATCTCCTCGCTGTTCAGGGCGCAGAACACGGGGATATCCGCCCCGCCGTCGGATTCCAGGAACCCCCGGAAGCAGCCCCACACGCATTGCAGATCGTCCAGCGCCTGGCTGGAGATGTATTCGTCGTCAATGCCCCACACCTTTGCCCTCTCCCGAACGTACAGGGTCAGGTCGTGGCCGAGGATCTTGCCGCCAGCGGCCTCCTCCAGCAGGGCGCGGAGCTTCCCGGCGGCGTCCTTGCCCCCCAACAGGGGGTTCAGATCCATCACCGGGTTCCATTTGTAGCCGTCGTTGGCCTGGCGGTTCATGTGGATGGCCACGCTGGGGATCAGCATCAGATCCCGGTCGATGTCCACCAGGGTCACCCTGGCCCCCTCCGCCGTCTGCACCAGCGCCCGCCCGGCCACGCTCAGGGGCCGATCCAGCCAGGGGGCCATCAGCAGGCCGCCGTAGCGCTCCACCTGCTCGGTGACATACGCGCCCATCGCCTCGCCGTTCTCCTTGAGCTTCAGGCTGGGCCGGTCGGTGTGGGCGGCGGAGAGCAGAAAGCCCTGGGGCCTGCCTTCGGGCACGCGGAAGGCGATCACCGCAGCGCCGCCCCGGCACACGAAATACTTCCCGCCGGGAGTCAGCGTCCATGCGTCCCCCTCGGCCAGCTTTTCATACCCGCAGGCCTCCAGCTCCCGCCGCAGCGCCGCCTGCGCATGATAGGGACTGTGCGCCTCGTCCAAAAATTCACACAGGGATTTGGTAAATGTATCCATGGTTATACCTCTTTTTTGTAATTTTGACAGAATGAGAAAATGTACGCCCACAAGGCGATGAATAGGGGGCGGCAATTTGCCGCCCCGCAGCGTGACGTAACAGAGCGGTATGTTGAATGGGACAGGTTGCAGCTCCCACCAAAAGCTTCCCTTGGGGGAAGCTGGCAGCCCGTAGGGCTGACTGAAGAGGGCTTGCGCACCCTCCGTAGGGGCGGATACCAGCCGCCCGCAACGTCGCGGGATTGAGCCGTCAGTTGAATGAAAATATCCAAAAGCTTCTGAGTTCGTAGGGGGCGGCAATCTGTCGCCCCCGCCGGGTACCGGGATTGAGCGGTTCGTCTATACAGCTCACGTTCGTTGGCTTTCGGGCGGCTGGTATCCGATGAATCAATTGTATGATTGCCACTGGCAATCATTGATATTTTGATTCGCTGCGCTCTGCAACACCCCACAGGGAAGCTCGGGGATGCATACGTCAGGTTATACGTTCATCTCTACTGCTTCCTAAACCGTTAGGTTGAGGGTCGGCAGGTTGCCGACCCCTACGGGGGGCGTCATTCTCCTACGATCTGGCAGAACTGGTCGATTTTTTCCTCTACCTCCAGCAGGGCGGTGCGCCAGAAGGATTTGTCGGTCAGGTCGATGTTTGCTACCCTGGCGGTGTCCTCGGCGGTGGCGACGGTGGTGGTGCGCAGGAGCTGCTTGTAGGTGGGCACGAAGGCTGCGCCCTCCTGCTCGTATTTGGCGTACAGGCCCCGGGCGAAGAGGCCGCCGAAGGCGTAGGGGAAATTATAGAAGGTGGAGCCGTAGTAATGGCTCTTGCACACCCACATATAGGGGTGGCGCAGCTTCTTGTCCAGCCCGTCGCCGTAGCTGTCCTGCTGGGCTTGGAGCATGAGCTGGCACAGGTCGTTGGCGCTCATGAATTCCTGGCCCCGCTTTTCCAGCACGGAAGCCTCGAAGCGGTAGCGGGAATAGATGTCCACGATGATCTGGGTCACGTCCTGGAGCTGGCTCTCGATGAGGTTCAGCTTCTCCTGGTCGCCGGAGGCGTGGGCGATGGCGTGATTCATCACCACGCACTCATTGAAGGTGGAGGCAGTCTCCGCCACGGGCATGGAATAATCCCGGTTTAGGGGGCGGTTATTCTGGATGCAGCGGTTGTGGAAGGCGTGGCCCAGCTCGTGGGCCAGGGTCACCACGTCGGAAAGGCTGCCGTCAAAGTTGGTCAAAATTCGGCTCTGACCGATGCAGGGCACCTCCGCGCAGAACGCGCCCCCGGCCTTGCCGCTGCGGGGGTAGAAGTCGATCCAGGCGTTGTCGAAGGCCTCCGCCACCATGGCGCTCAGCTCCCCGTCGAAGTGGGAGAACAGCTCCACCAGATAATCCCTGGCCTGCTGGGTGGTGAAGCGGGTGTTGCTGCGGCCCATGGGGGCGAAGAGATCGTACCAGGGCAGGCCGTTTTCGTGGCCCAGGGCCTTGCCCTTGGCCCGCAGATACCGGCGGAACTGGGGCAGGCTTTCGTCAATGGCGGCGAACATGGCGTCCAGCGTGGCCCGCTGCATGTCGGAATGCTCCAGGGTCATGGCCAGGGGGCTTTCGTAACCCCGCAGGGCGCATTCATTCAGCGTCTCCAGCTTCAGGGAGTTCAGGGCGTAGGCCACCGGGTCGGCGATGGCGGCGTAGCTGCACAGCTCGGCCTGATAGGCATCCCGGCGGACGTCCGCCTTCGGGGAATAGGCCAGGTTCCGCACGGCGGAGAGGGTGATCTCCTCTCCACGGTAATTCACCTTGACGGTGCTGGTCAGGTACTGCTGCAGCTCCGCCCAGGCGCTTCCGCCGGAAATTTTCAGCTTGGCCATCACCCGCTCCCCGATGCCGGGCAGCAGATGGCGGCTGGCGTCCCGGCGGCGCAGCAGCAGGAAGCGGTAGCCGGAAAGGAATTCATCCCCGTCGATCAGGCTTTCCAGCTCCGGCAGCTGGGCGAACCAGCTCTCAAAGGCGGCGCTGGGCGCGGCGCTCTCGCTGTAGATGCCCATGATCCGTCCCAGCTGGGAGCCGGCCTCGGCATCCATGGTGTCCGCCGCCTGACGCAGCTCGGCAAAGGTGAAGAGCTTCTGGGCCAGGTCGGAAATCTGCTCCTGCAGCGCCAACCCCTGCTTCAGCAGCGCGGTGGGGTCGCCGGTCAGGCTCTGGGTAAAGGTCTCCAGCTCCTTCACCGCATGCTCCAGCGCCCGCAGGTCGCGCCGAAAGGCCTCGTCCTGAAAGCCCTTGTAGATCGGATCCAAATTCCATCGTTCGTTCATAGGGAATCCCTCCTTGGATATTCTACTGCCAATTGTAGCGCACAATCCAGGCGCAGTCAACCAAATCAATGGTTTGACTTTCCTTTTTAAAAAATAATCTAAAAATTACTATTGACAATCACGTGACCATGTGATATTATCAATTCATCCAAGGGGAAGCGCCCAGAGCGCATCCCAAAAATAGGAGGTGGAAACAATGTTTAGCTCACCCATCGTTCTGTGGGCAATTCTGGCGGCGGTATTTCTGGTGCTGGAGGCCGGGACGGTGGCGCTGGTCAGCGTCTGGTTTGCCGTGGGCGCGCTGGCGGCGCTGGTCGCGGCGGTGCTGGGGGCGGCCATGTGGCTCCAGGTGACGGTTTTCCTGGCGGTGTCCGTGCTGCTGCTGGCGCTGCTGTGGAAAAAGGTTCGCACCAAGGCCATCGGCACCAAAACCAATGTGGACAGCGTCATCGGAACCGAGGGCTATGTCACCGAGCCGATCGACAATGTGTCCTACACCGGCCGGGTCAAGCTGGGCGGCATTACCTGGGCGGCCCGCAGCACATCCGGCGCACCCATCGACGCGGGCACTCTGGTCAGGGTCGACCGGGTAGAGGGCGTAAAGGTCTTTGTCTCCCCGGCGCAGGTCACAGTTCAGACTTAAAATCTTATTTGGAGGTAAAAAAGAATGATTTACGTATTGATTGCCGTGCTGGCGGTGGTGTTTTTCCTCATCATCCCCAACATCAAGGTAGTGCAGCAGTCCCGCGCTTACGTCATTGAGCGGCTGGGCGTGTTCCAGAGCGTGTGGGGCGTGGGCATGCACTTCAAGATTCCCTTTGTGGATCGCATTGCCCGCAAGGTCAGCCTCAAGGAGCAGGTGCTGGACTATCCCCCCCAGCCCGTGATCACCAAGGACAATGTAACCATGCAGATCGACACCGTGGTCTATTTCCAGATCACCGACCCCAAGCTCTACTGCTACGGTGTGGAGCAGCCCATGATGGCCATGGAGACCCTGACAGCCACCACCCTGCGCAACATCATCGGCGACCTGGAGCTTGACCAGACCCTGACCTCCCGGGACGTGGTAAACACCAAGATGCGGGCCATCCTGGACGAGGCCACCGACCCCTGGGGCATCAAGGTAAACCGGGTGGAGCTGAAAAACATCCTGCCGCCCTCCGACATCCAGAACTCCATGGAGAAGCAGATGAAGGCCGAGCGCGACCGCCGTCAGAGCATCCTCCAGGCCGAGGGCCAGAAGAAGTCCGCCATCCTCATTGCCGAGGGTGAAAAGGAATCCGCCATCCTGAGAGCCTCCGCCGAGAAGGAGGCCGCCATCCTGAAAGCTGAGGCCGAAAAGCAGGCTGCCATCCTCAAGGCCGACGGCGAGGCTGCCGCCATCCGCGCGGTGCAGCAGGCCCTGGCCGACTCCCTGGCCATGCTGAATGAGAAGGCCCCCAACGACAATGTGCTGAAGCTGAAGGCCATCGAGGCCATGCAGCACGTGGCCGACGGCCAGGCAACCAAGATCATCATCCCCAGCGAAATGCAGGGCCTGGTGGGCCTTGCCAACGGCATCGTCGAGAGCGCCAAGCAGTAACATGTGATTGATCCCGCCGCCCGCGCAAGTGGGCGGCGCATTTTTAAAGGCAGCACCACACAATTTGGCAAGAAGCCCCAGCCGGGATTTTTGCCTCAATTCAAAGCTTGGAAAACGAAGGAATACTGTATGTATTTCTCGTTTTTCAAACTGAAGAAGTGGGGCAAAAAGACGGCTGCGGCTCACAGACACAATTGCGCGGTGTTGCCTTCCAAAGGAGAAAAAGTATGGAAAAACGTTTTGTAAAGGTCTATTCCGACGGCCTGATGACCGTCAACGAAATCTGGGTGGACGTCAAAACCGGCGTCAACTATTTCTACCACGCCAGCGGCAACTCCGGCGGCCTGTCCCCCCTGCTGGATCGCGACGGAAAGCCCGTGGTATCCACACTGCCGGTGCAGGAGGAGAAATAACATAGGCCACCCTCGGCGGGAACCTGTTTTTGCAGCGCATGCCAATTGCATGAGCAAGCAATTTCCTCTTTTCACAGCCGCCTTTGGTTCACGGCGCTGTTGTACCACATCCGGCAGCGGAATGTTAAAATCTGAGTATCCTTCGTAAAGAAGTAGTTGGCAAATTGTCAAAAAATAATCGTAAAATGGGTGCAATTTGCCCAGTATTCTTTTGGGCGGGGATACCGTATAATATCTCTGAAAACGGCGGAAGGCCGAATTTTTGGGGGCCGGGTGGTCTCTGGGAAAGGTGAGGGAATACATATGAAATTCAGCAACGGATGTTGGCTGCAACGGGAGGGCTGTGAGTGCTTCTCTCCGGCGCAGGTTTATTTTACGAAGATCGAGGCGGACAGCGTTACCATCTGCGCCCCCACCGGGCGGATCAATCATCGGGGAGATACGCTGGGCGGCGTGAATCTGACGATTCATATCTCCGCTCCGTACCCGGAGGTGCTGCGCATGCAGGTGTGGCATCACGCGGGGCTGCGGGAGCGGGCGCCGAAATTTGAGCTTGCCCCGGCCCGGAGCGGTCTGCTGCGGGCGCAGGAGAGTGAGGAGCTGCTCACCGTGTCCAGCGGCACGCTGCGCATTGAGATCCGCAAGGACAATGCGTCCTTCGCCTTCTTCCAGGGGGACAAGCAGCTCACCGGCTCCCAGTACCGGGATCTGGCCTACATGAAGACGGACTGGAAGGGCACCGCCTACGACCGGGGGCCGGAGGATGCCTACATGCGTCAGCAGCTGACCCTGGGGGTGGGCGAGCTGATCTACGGCCTGGGCGAGCGGTTCGGCGCGTTTGTCAAGAACGGGCAGAGCGTGGATATCTGGAATGAGGACGGCGGCACCTCCACGGAGCAGTCCTACAAAAATATTCCGTTCTATCTGTCCAACCGGGGCTACGGCGTATTTGTCAATCACCCGGAACGGGTATCCTTTGAGGTGGCCTCCGAGATGGTCAGCCGGGTGGGCTTTTCCGTGCCGGGGGAGCGGCTGGACTATTTCCTGATCGGCGGCCCCACCATGAAGGACGTGCTGGTGCGCTACACCGACATCACCGGCAAGCCCGGTATGCCCGCGCCCTGGACGTTCGGCCTGTGGCTGAGCACCTCCTTTACCACCAATTATGACGAGGCGACGGTCAACTCCTTTGTGGACGGCATGCTGGAGCGGGGCATCCCGCTGAAGGTATTCCACTTCGACTGCTTCTGGATGAAGGAATTCTCCTGGTGCGACTTTTTGTGGGATCACCGGGTATTCCCCGACCCCGTGGGGATGCTGAAGCGGCTGAAGGAGAAGGGCCTGAAGATCTGCGTATGGATCAACCCCTACATCGGCCAGGAATCCGCCATCTTTCGGGAGGGCGTGGAGGGAGGCTACTTCCTCAAGCGGCCCAACGGCGACGTATGGCAGTGGGATATGTGGCAGCCGGGCATGGCCATTGTGGACTTCACCAACCCGGCGGCCCGGGCCTGGTACGGCTCCAAGCTGGAAGCACTGCTGGACATGGGCGTGGACTGCTTCAAGACCGACTTCGGCGAGCGGATCCCCACGGACTGCGTGTATTTCGACGGCTCCGACCCGGTGAAGATGCACAACTACTACACCTATCTCTACAACCAGACCGTCCACGATGTGATCAGCGCCAAGAAGGGCGAAAAGGAGGCCATCCTCTTTGCCCGCTCCGCCACCGCCGGCGGGCAGAAGTTCCCGGTGCACTGGGGCGGCGACTGCTGGTCGGACTACGAGCCGATGGAGGAGAGCCTGCGGGGCGGCCTGAGCCTGTGCTCCTCCGGCTTCGGCTTCTGGAGCCACGACATCGGCGGCTTTGAAAGCCAATCCACGGCGGACGTATACAAGCGCTGGTGCGCCTTTGGCCTGCTCAGCACCCATTCCCGGCTCCATGGCTCCAGCTCCTACCGGGTGCCCTGGAATTACGACGAGGAATCCGTGGACGTGGTGCGCTTCTTTGCCAAGCTCAAGGCCCGCCTGATGCCCTATCTGTACCGCAGCGCCATCGAGACTCACCAGACCGGCGTGCCCATGATGCGCTCCATGGCGCTGGAATATCCCGGCGACCGCAGCTGCGACTATCTGGCCCACCAGTATTTCCTGGGCGACAGTCTGCTGGTGGCCCCCATCTTCAACGATCAAAGCATGGCGGAGTATTATCTGCCTGCGGGCACCTGGACATCCGTCCTCACCGGCGAGGCGCGCCAGGGCGGCAAATGGTACCGGGAAAAGCACGGCTATCTGAGCATTCCCCTGTACGCCAGGGAAAGCAGCATCCTTGCCCTGGGCGCGCGGGACGACGACGCGGTGTATGACTACGCCGACGGCGTGACCCTGAACGTCTACGCCCTCCAGGACGGCGCGACGGCGCAGACCGTGGTCTACTCCCCGGACAATCAGGCGGAGCTGCACGCCCAGGTATCCCGCCAGGGCGGCGTCTACCGCATCAGGCTCCAGGGCAAAAAGCCCTGCAAGCTGGCCCTGATAAACGCAGGCACCCCCAAATCCGCCACCTGCCCCTACCAGCAGAACGGCGCAACCCCCATCCTGTCCCCGGAGGGAGACGGAGATATCACCATTTCCTTTGAATAATTAAATGCAGCCGTGAGCGGTTCAAGGATCGCTCACGGCTGTATTTTTGCCTGCCCGAAAGGTCGCAGAATTGAGCTGTCGGTTGAATGGACATCACCAAAAGTTTCTGAGTTCGTAGGGGGCGGCAATTTGTCGCCCCGCCATGTACCGGGACTGAGCGGTTGGTCTATACAGCTCACGTTCGTTAGCTTTCGGGCGGCTGGTAGCCGCCCCTACGCACTCAAAACGTTGAACATTGTACCTTTTTAGTTGGGTCTCTCTCGAAGCCGTAAGCTGAGTGCCCTCTTCAGTCGCTGAGGCGACAGCTATTTAATTATGGTATCATTGCCACCGGCAATGATTGTAATTAAAGATTCGCTGCGCTCTGCAACACCCCGCAGGGAAGCTTGGGGGATGCATACGTCAGGTTATACGGTGTTCTTTACTGCTTCCTAAACCGTCAGGTTGAGGGTCGGCAGGTTGCCGACCCCTACGGGGGGCAGGTGCTGAAACGCCCTCGCCTGGTGGGGCGGGGACGTTTTTGGGGGTGTTTTATTGGGGGGAAGATCAGGCGGCGGGGGTGGTGCCGAAGAGTTGGGTTATGGTGGTCAGGCCGGATTGCAGGGACTCGACCACGGTGGCGAACTCGGTTTCCTCCAGGCGGGTCAGTTCGCTGAAGGTGGGCATGGTTACGGTGTCGTTGGTGCGGATGTTCAATGTAACGGTGCCGCCGAATGCTTCGCCGTCTACCTTGTCTACGATCAGGGAGAACAGCTCATCCTCCACCACGTAGCTGCCGGAGACGGTGGTGGTGCTGGCGGTCAGCTCGCCGGTTTCGTAGTCAGTGTCGGTGGTGGTGACGGCGACGTCATAGGTCTGGGCGGTGTTGTCCTGGCTGTAGACGACGGCGAAGGTCTCGTCGTCTCCCCGGTAGCTGCCGAAGTGGAAGCCGTAGGCCAAGTCGGTGTCAACGGTCACGTCAAATTGCAGGGCGGTCACGGTGCCGTCCACGTCCACCATCTCCAGGCGGAAGAAGTCCTGGGCCTCGTTCATCAGCAGCGCGCCGGACACGGTTTCGTCATCCACAGAGATTTCCAGGGCCACCTTCACCGCCGTGTTTTCCGTGGTGCAGGTGACGACGGAAACGGAAAGGGCAGCCTGGGTCAGCTCGTCGGTAATGGTCTGGCGAACCTCGTCCATATTCTCCAGAATGGTCTGGACGGCGGTTGCGCCGTCGGGAATGGACAGGTCATCCTGCATGAAGCCGAACAGCGCGAAGAAATCGAAGAACTCCTCCGCTGCCTTTTGCAGCTCGGCGTCCTGCTCCAGCGCGGTGAGCAGGGAATCGTAGAAAGCGATCAGCGCCTCGGTGCTCACGGTGATGCGGGTCTGGGAGACGAGCACGTTCTGGCCGTTGATGCTCACGGTGGCGGGGGCGGATTCCAGGGCCAGCTTATTGCGGATATCGTCGAAGGCCTGTGCGCCCGCCGCGCCCAGCACCTCGATGGCGTTGGTCAGGGCGTCCGTGTCCAGGCCGGACAGGTCGGGCAGCTCAGGCAGCTCCTCTTGCAGGCTGCCGCTCAGCAGCGCCTGCAGCTGATTGTAGGTGTCCTCGTCCAGCGCGAACTGGGAGCCGGAGTCGGGGGCAAAGATCGAGGTTTTCAGATTCTCGGCCAGGGTGGCCAGGTCTACGCCATAGGTCTTGTCCAGGAAGCCGCTCCTGACGGCGACGGCCTGGGTGCTGGCATAGCCGGTCAGGTCGGCAAAGCTTTCGCCGTTGAGCAGCAGCTGTACGCCCATGGACATCACCAGCTCCGGGGAGACGATCAGCTTGCCGGAGGCCTCGATTCCCTCCGCCGCGAGCACCAGCTCCACGGAAACCGCGTCGTTGTCCGCCCGGGCGGGGGCGGCCAGGGCGAGCACCATCACAAACGCCATCACTGCGGACAGCAGCCGGGCGGCATTGCGGGTCATTTTCATTTGCAATTCCATCCTTTCAAATTATGTTTTCAAATCATGCAGCGGGATTCTATGCCCGATTATATCAGATCCACCGGGCCGGTTCAATAGGAATGATTGTAAAAAGAAAAAAATAATGGTTTCTTAATCCCCTTGGGTCTCGCCGGGAACCTGGATGGCCAGGTACTGATTCAGGGCGTCCAGCACGCTTTCGTCCTTCAGGGTGATGGAAATTTCAATGCGGCGGTTCTGCGCCCGACCCTCCACCGTCTCGTTGGTGGCCACCGGGCGGGTGGAGCCGTAGCCGGCGGCGCAGAAGTATTCGGCGTAGGGGGCCAGGACGCCGCCCTGGGTGGTCATCAGGTAGGTGAGCACGGAATTTGCCCGGTCGGTGGAGAGCTTGCGGTTGAGGGTATCGGAGCCGGTGCTGTCTGCGTGGCCGCCGATGACGATGGTGTCCACATACTCGATGCTGTCGCTGCTCTCCAGGAAGCTGGCAAAGCCCATGGCCAGCTGATCCAGCAGCACCCGGCTGTTGGCCTTCAGCTCTGCGGAGCCCTGGTCAAACAGCACGCTCTCGCTGAGCACCAGGCTGCCCGTGTCACTGATGGAGATGGTGTTGGCGTTGCCCATCACCTGCTCCACGTTCTGACGGATCTTCTCCACAATGTCCACCCGCAGGAAGGCCGCCGCCTGCATCTGGGCGCGCACCTGGCCCAGCTCTGCCTGGGTGTTGTCCAGATAAAGCTGCTGCTGGGCCATCTGGGCCTGCTGCTGGGCGATGGTATCCTTCTGGGCGGCGATATCCTCCTGCTGCTGCAGAATGAAGTTGGCCTGCTCGATGATGCTGGAGGCCTGCTGATCCAGGGTGATCTGCTGCTGATCCAAATCCTGCCGGGCGGTTTCCAGATTGTCGGAGACGGTTTGCAGCTCCTCCTCCTTGTCCTTGACCTGCTGGGTGGCCACGATCAGCTGATTCAGGGTGTCGCGCAGCTCCTCCTCCTTATGGGCCAGGTCGTTGTTGGTGATGATATTCTGGATGTAGGCCAGCAGCATCAGGAAAAACAGGATCAGCGCCACCGCCGACATCATATCCGTGTACGATGGCCAGAAGCCCTGCTCCCCGTTGGAGGCGCCGGTCTGGGTGCGACGGCTGGTTTTTCTCATCAGTTGTCGCCCCTTTCAGAGCTGCGGGTCACCCGGCGGATGGCGGCGGTCAGATCCCGCACGGCCACGTCCATTTTTTCCACCGTGCCCCGCAGATTGTAATCAAATTCCGAGAAGTCCCGCACGCCCTGGTTGAAGCAGTCCACCGTGGCGTTGAAGCCGGTCAGGCTCTGCTGCAGCGCGCCGGTGGAGCCCTTCAGCGCGTCGTCGATGGCGGCGGCAGCGGCGTTCAGCCCGCCGATCATCTGGCGCACCAGCGCGGCGTCGTCCTTCGGCGCGTTGGTGCTGAGGCGGGGGGCGACCCGGTGGTCAAGCCACAGCTCCAGCTCGTTTTCCAGCTGCTCCCGGATGGACTCCGGGCTGAAAATGGAGCGCAGAATGGTCAGGATGATGGAGCAGCTCACGCCAACCAGGGAGGTATAGAACGCCACGCCCATGCCGGACAGGGCGGAAAGCAGGCCGCTGCCCATGTTGTTCAGCGCGTTCTGCCAGTCGGCGGTGCTGCCCAGCAGCTGGGACAGGGAGCTGACGGACAGGCTCAGGCCCAGGAAGGTACCCAGCAGGCCCATGGTGACGAACAGCGAGACGGCGTTGCTCAAAAACCGCTCACAGAACAGGTAGAAGCCCATGTCCGCATGAATGGTGCTGGTGACGATGGCGGGGGTATTGGTCTCCTGACCGAAGGTATTGTAGGCGGCGGTGAATTCCTCCAGCGCATCGCGCACCAGCTGGCTGCGATGGGTATCGCCCACAATGGCAAGCTTGGTCTGGCGGCGGTAGGCGCAGCTGACGGCGAACAGCATCACCGCCGCCACGGCAAACAGCATCAGGATCATAATGATGACGACCACACTGACGGGGTGCATATTTGCAAGAAATTTCATAAAAAAGCCTCCTTGTTTCGTTGCGTCGGGAACATACGCCGCCCCATGCGGCAGGCGTACATTTTATGTCATTTTACCACGAAGCAGCGCTTTTCTCAAGAGACGTAAGAAAAAACTAAGAATTTTTATTCATAGCCCATGGGAGGGTATCCGGCGTTCGGTAATTTGCATGAAATGGCCGACAGGAAAATATGCATTTCTCCAAAATTCCGAGAATCGCAAATTAGTCTAGTAAATAGCCCGAAGTGGGCATTGAGAAGCGGCGGAAAAAGGGGTACAATGGAGCCATCCCAAGCTGGAAGCCTGCGGTCTGCCGCAGAGCATCAAAGGAGGTACATGATGGAAATTCTTTCCGTATTTGATCCCGCGTTCAAGTCCTATGGCAAGGTGATCACCGGCATGGAGGAAACCTGCCGCGAGATTCTGGACACCCTGGCCCAGACGCCCCTGCCCGACGCCACCGGTTACGTCCCCACCGACCCGGCGCTTCAGGAGCTGCCCGCTGCGGTGGAGGTCTCCGAGAATCTGTTCGGCGGCATGCCCGCCCAGCTGGGCTGGTGCAACGGCCATAATACCAAGCTGAACTGCCTGGAATACCACCGGGATTCCGAATTCAACCTGGGCACCCAGGACTTTATCCTCCTGCTGGCCAAGCTGGACGACATTGAAAACGGCGTGCTGGACACCGCCAAGGTCAAGGCCTTCCGCGCCCCCGCCGGTACGCTGGTGGAGGTCTACGCCACCACGCTGCACTATGCCCCCTGCCATACCGACCCTGCCAAGGGCTTCCGGGTTCTGGTGGCGCTGCCCTGGCTGACCAACACCGAAAAGCCCCACCTGAAGGAGCTGGCCCCCGAGGACAAGCTGCTGTGGGCGAAGAACAAGTGGCTGCTGGCCCACGCCGAATCCAGCGAGGCTGCCCAGGGCGCTTATGTGGGCCTGGTGGGCAAGAATCTTGACATTGCCGATTCTATCTGAACAATAAAGGAGAAAAAAGATTATGAAGAACATCCCAGAAGTGAAGCTCGGCATTATTGCCGTGTCCCGCGACTGCTTCCCCATTGCGCTGTCCACCCAGCGGCGCAAGAACATTGTGGCTGAGTACGGCGAGGGGCTGTACGAGTGCCCCATCACTGTTGAGAACGAGAAGGATGCCTCCGCCGCCATTGCCGACGTGAAGGCCCACGGTGTCAACGCCCTGGTGGTCTTCCTGGGCAACTTCGGCCCCGAGACCCCTGAGACGCTGCTTGTCAAGAAGTTCGACGGCCCCGCCATGTGCATCGCCGCTGCCGAGGGCGACGGCGACATGATCAACGGCCGCGGCGACGCCTACTGCGGCATGCTCAACTGCTCCTATAACCTGGGCATGCGCCACCTGAAGGCCTACATCCCCGAGTATCCCATCGGCACCGCCCAGGACTGCGCGAAGATGATCCGGGAGTTTGTTCCCATTGCCCGGGGCATCATCGGCCTGAAGAATCTGAAGGTCATCACCTTCGGCCCCCGGCCCCAGGACTTCTTTGCCTGCAACGCCCCCATCAAGGGCCTGTACGAGCTGGGCATTGAGATCGAGGAGAACTCCGAGCTGGATCTGTTGGTGTCCTACAACGCCCACAAGGGCGACGCCCGCGTTGCCGGCATCATGGACGAGATGAAGGCCGAGATGGGCGAAAAGGTCTACGCGGATATGCTGGAGCGGATGGCGCAGTTCGAGCTGACCCTGCTGGATTGGGCTGAGGCCCACAAGGGCGACCGGGAGTATGTGGTGTTCGCCGACAAGTGCTGGCCCGCCTTCCCGGAGCAGTTCGGCTTTGAGCCCTGCTACGTCAATTCCCGCCTGGCCGCCAAGGGGATCCCCGTGGCCTGCGAGGTGGACATCTACGGCGCGGTTTCCGAGTACCTGGGCGCCTGCGTCACCGGCGACGCCGTGACCCTGCTGGATATCAACAACTCCGTGCCCCAGTACATCTACGACGAGGACATCAAGGGCAAGTTTGACTACAAACTTACCGATACCTTCATGGGCTTCCACTGCGGCAACACCCCCAGCTGCAAGATGTGCTCCGACTGCGCGGTGAAATACCAGCTGATCCAGCACCGTCTGCTGGAGCCTGTTGGCAGCGAGCCGGACTTCACCCGCGGCACCCTGGAGGGCGATATCGCCGCCTCCGAAATCACCTTCTACCGGCTGCAATGCGACAGCGAGGGCAATCTGCGCAGCTACGTGGCCGAGGGCGAAATTCTGCCGGTGGCCACCCGCTCCTTCGGCGGCATTGCGGTGTTCGCCATCCCGGAGATGGGCCGGTTCTACCGCCACGTTCTGGTGCAGAAGCGCTACCCCCACCACGGCGCAGTCGCCTTTGCCCACTGCGGCAAGGCCCTGTTCGAGGTACTGAAATACTTCGGCGTCCAGGACATCGCCTACAACCAGCCCAAGAGCCTCCCCTACGCCACGGAGAACCCCTGGGCATAAGAATTCGTAAGCGGGGCGGCCCCCCGCCGCCCCGCAACGTAACGATTTCAATAGCACCCCGTTGAATGGCAAGCACCTCCCCCGTAGGGGCGGATACCAGCCGCCCGAAGCCTAACGGGCCTGAGCGGCCAGTTGAATGGAATGCACAAAAATTCCTGAGCCCGTAGGGGGCGGCAATTTGTCGCCCCGTAGCGTCGCCGCTTCGATAGCACCCCGTTGAATGGCACCAGCCGACGCTACAACCAAAGCTTCCCTTGGGGGAAGCTGGCAGGCCGTAGGCCTGACTGAAGAGGGCCTACCGCAGTGCGTTCCTCATTAAAGGTGCGTTGAATGGGATGCACCCATCCGTAGGGGCGGATACCAGCCGCCCGCAACGCTACGGTTTCGATAGCAGTGCATTGAGTGGAATGCACCAAGAGTTACTGAGTCCGTAGGGGGCGGCAATTTGTCGCCCCGCCGTGTGCCGGGATTGAACGGTTCGTCTATACAGCTCACTTTCGTTACTTTTCGGGCGGCTAATATCCGCCCCTACGCACTCAAAGTGGTTGACATTGTACCTTTTTAGTCAAATCTCTCTCAAAACCATCACCTGAGTGCCCTCTTCAGTCGCTGCGGCGACAGCTTCCCCCTCAGGGAAGCCAAGAGATGTACCCTTTGGGTTATACGTTTTTCTTTACCACTCAAAAACCGCGAGGTTGAGGGTCGACAAATTGCCGACCCCTACGGACTCAGAAGCTTTTCCGACTCCCATTCAACGGCCTGCTATCGAAACCGCAGGGTTTCGGGCGGCTAGTATCCGCCCCTACGGACTCAGAATGTTTGACATTCTACTTTTTTGCTTCCGAAACCGCAAAGCTGCGGGGCGGCGGGCTGATTATAACAAGACAGGGCGCGCTGCGGATTGGCAGCGCGCCCTGTTGGGGTTATGGGGGGATCAGATCAGGCCGCTTTCTTTCAGGAGCAGCTCGATGTCGGTGCCCTGGAGCTTGCGGACGGCGATTTTCAGGGCTTCGCGTTCCATGAAGGACAGGTCGGCTTCGGCAAGGGGCTTCTTGTCCAGCGCGTAGTAGCAGGCGCGCAGCAGCTCACGGACGTCGTACTTGCTGCCCCAGACCTCGGGGACGCCGCGGTCGATGTTCAGCAGGGTGTACACAGCCTCCATGCCGGTGCGCATGGAATACTCGGTGGTGAAGATGGTATCCCGGGGCGTCTCGGCGAACTGGCCCAGGAAGGCGAAGTTGACGGCGCCCTCGGGCACCACCAGGGGCCGGTCAGACCACTGACGGGGCTGGAAGAAGGCGTTGATATAGGGCATGAAGCAGGTGGTGGTGTTGCAGGCCTCCTTGGCCAGGGCCTCAATGCGATCCTGGGGCACGCCGATGTGATACAGCCACTCCTGGCAGATTTCCTCGCCGGTGCAATCACGCATGGCCTTCTTGACATAGCTGCCGGGCACGTTGGTGTGCAGGCCGTACAGCCACACCAGGATCATACCCTTGTCCTGGGACTTGAACTGGGGCTGGCGGTTGATCGTCCAGCTGAGGTACCAGTCGTCCACGCTGTCCTTGACGGTGACGATGCCGCCGGTGGTGACCTTGCCCTCTCTGGGATCGCGCTTGCAGATGTTCATAATATAGCGGATAACCTCCTCGTTGGAGGTGGCCACGGTGGCGCTCATCCAGTTGGTGGCCTCAATGTCGGAGCAGAAGGCGTCCGGGTTGCCGTACTCGCCGTGGGTGGCCTGGGCGGCGATGGCCTTCCACATATCCCAGGATTCGCCCTTGCCGTTTTCCAGGCCGGACAGGTCGGGGGCGTGGGTCTGGTCGCCGTAGCAGGAGGAATCGGTGCAGCAGCCGTTGGTGATGAACACCAGGTCGTCCTCGATCAGGTCGATGGTCTGCTCCTGGCCGTCCTTGACGTAGACGATCTGCTTTGCGGTGCGCTTGTCGCCCTCGGTGTCGATGATGACGTTCTTCACGTCCATGCCGTATTCGATTTTTACGCCGTGGCTCTCCAGATATTTCACCAGAGGCAGGATCATGCTCTCATACTGGTTGTACTTGGTGAAGCGCAGGGCGGAGAAGTCGGGCAGGCCGTCGATGTGATGGACATAGCGGCACAGGTAGCGCTTCATTTCCAGGGCGCTGCTCCACTTCTGGAAGGCGAACATGGTCTGCCAGTACAGCCAGAAGTTGGTGCTCCAGAAGGAGTCGGGCAGCACATCGGAGATCTTCTTGCCCTCCAGCTGCTCCTCCGGGGTGATGAAGAGCTTGCTCAGCGCCATGGCGGAGGCCTTGTCCAGCTCGAATTTCTTATCGGTGTGGGCATCCTCGCCGCAGCGGACGGTGGCGCGGCACAGGGAATAGTTGGGGTCGTGCTTGTTCAGCCAGTAGTATTCATCCAGCACGGACACCCCCGGCGTCTCGATGGAGGGGACGTCCCGGAAGGTATCCCACATGACCTCGAAGTGGTTGTCCATCTCCCGGCCGCCGCGCATGAAGAAGCCCTTGGTCACGTCCTTGCGGCCGTCGCAGCTGCCGCCTGCCAGCTCCAGCTTTTCCAGCAGGTGGATGTGCTCGCCCTTCATCTGCCCGTCGCGTACCAGATAGAAGGCGGCGGTCAGACCGGCCAGGCCGGTGCCGATGATATAGGCGGATTTCTTATCCACATCCTTGGGCTTTTCGGGATGGGCAAAGGATTCATAGGTTCCAGCAGAGTAATACATAATCAAAACCTCCGTTTGATATTTGAGCGGTTTGCTCTTGTGATGACTTCATTATATCCAGTTTCCCAATTCCTACAATAGACAGCAGCGCCCCGGTGACCAATCTTTCGTCACCGGGGCATAAACTGTATAAATTTTAATCAAACCGGGGCAAATGATAAATTACATCGCAAAGCGCAGCAGCGCTGCCCGCACGGAGCCCTTGATCAGCCTTGCCAGATGCTCTACGATCTGCTCCGGCGCGGCGCGCATGTCGTCCTTGATCCAGTCCATCATGATGCCGATGAAGATGTAGCAGTACACCTGGGCGATGAAGGCTTTGTCCTCCTGCCGGACGGTCAGGCCCGCCGCCTCCTCGTTGATCACGCCCAGCAGCAGGTCGTCCACCAGCGGCTTGAGGTAGGTCTCCACCCGCTCCTGGTGGACGCAGCGGTAGACGTTCATAATAAAGGGCTTATTGTCCCGCACCGCCTCAAAGATTTGAAGCAGTCCCTGCTGCCAGGTGTCGTAGGTCTTGTTCTCATCCAGCGCCCGCCGGGCATCCTCCATGCACGACCATTCCACCAGGTCGTAGATATCCTTGAAGTGATAGTAAAAGGTCATGCGGTTGATGCCGCAGTCCTCGGCGATATCGTTAATGGTAATCTTGGTCAGCGGCTTTTGCAGCAGCAGATTTTTCAGCGACTGCTCCAACGCCCGCTTTGTGATCTGAGACATACCGCCCCTCCTTTTTTAAACAGTGCCCAATGTGCCGGTAACGAGAGCACCCCACCCGTAGGGGTGGATATTAGCCGCCCGAAACGTTGCGGAATTGAGCTGTCAATTGAATGAACGTCACCAAAAGTTTCTGAGTACGTAGTAGCCCATATCTGTTAAAGTTTTATCGTTGATGAAGGAGGCTTTAAGTTAAACATGCATCGATCTTCACTATATAGAGTAAAACTTTAATGGATATGGACTAGTAGGGGGCGGCAATTTGTCGCCCCTCAACCTTGCGGAACAGAGCGGGATATTGAATGGGAAGCACCCCATCCGTAGGGGCGGATACCAGCCGCCCGAAAGGTAATGCAAGTGAGCTGTATAGACGAAACGCTCAATCCCGGTACATGGCGGGTCGACAAATTGCCGACCCCTACGCAGGCGGTGGTTTTCGGCTGATGCCATTCAATGGGGTGCTATCGAAGTGGCGGGGGCTCGGGCGGCTAATATCCGCCCCTACGCACTCAAAACGTTGTACCCTGTACCTCTTTAGCTAAGTCCCTCTCAAAACCATAGGCTGAGTGCCCTCTTCAGTCGCTGCGGCGACAGCTGATTAATTGTGGTATCATTGCCACCGGCAATGATTGTTATTAAAGATTCGCTGCGCTCTGCAACACCCCACAGGGAAGCTTAGTAGATGTATCCTTTTTTGTTATACGTTCATCTTTTTTGCTATCAAAACCATAAGGTTAAGGGTCGGCAGGTTGCTGACCCCTACGGGGTTTAGGATGCTTTTATCAGGATTTACAAATATTTACCTCCCTTGCTTTACATCTAAGGGGGGCAAATCAAGCGCCTCGGTGATTTGTTTTGCGATGGGGCATTCTGGCTGGTAGAGGCAGGTGCCGTAGCAGCAGTCGCAGTCGAGCAGGGTGGCGGCGTTGTGTACCATGCAGACCATGCGGCTTTGGTCGATCTGGCGGCAGTAGCCGGTGAAGAAAAGCTCTTGTTCCATTCTATTTCACCACCATGCAGAAGCCCCGAGGGGCCAGGGTGAGCCGGTCTGATGCAACGGCCTGCAGGTTCCGGCCAAAGAGCACCTGCCCGGCGGGGATATCCCAGGCGTCGCCGCTGCGGTTGATATAGACGTGCACCGTCTCGCCCTCGTGGGTGCGGGTGAAGGCCAGGTGGCGGTCGGCGGCCAGGGTGAACTGGATGTCGCCCAGGCGCAGCGCAGTCAGCCGGGTGCGTAGCCTGCCCAGGTCGCGGAAGTGGGCCAGCAGCTCCTGATCCTCCCGTCCCCAGGGGTAGGTGCGGCGGTTGAAGGGATCCTTATAGCCCTCCATCCCCGCCTCGTCGGCATAGTACAGGCTGGGGGAGCCGGGCAGGGCATACTGCAGGAAGGAGGCCATCATCAGTCGATCCCGGGCCACCTCCAGCTGATTGCGGCTCAGGTGGCGGTGGGCCTTTTCCTCCCGGCTGCCGTCGAAGTCGTCCACCAGCGCGGTGAGGATGCGGGGGGTATCGTGGGTGCCCAGCAGGTTCATATTGCAGCTAACCACCTGGGCGGGGTAATTTTCCACGATGGACAGCACCGTCTCCCGCAGATTCCGGCCATCGTCCCGGCCCCGCATGAAGTCCAGAATGGCGGTGCGGAAGGGATAATTCATCACACTGTCCAGCTCCGCATTGGTGAAATAGCGACGGCGGCGGCCATAGGCGGTCTTGTTGGAGGCATCCTCCCACACCTCGCCCAGCAGCAGCGCGTCGGGCTTCAGCTGGTGCAGCCGGTCGCGGAGCATGCGGATGAATTCGTCGGGCAGCTCGTCCGCCACGTCCAGGCGGAAGCCGTCGGCCCCCAGCCGGATCCAGTGGGCCAGGACGCTGTCCTCATCCGTGATGATATAGCTGATGAAGTCCGGGTGCATCTTATTCACCGTGGGCAGGGTGTCGAAATTCCACCAGGAGTGGTAATTATCCGGCCAGTGGTAGAAGGTGTACCAGTTATAATAGGGGGAATCCTGGCGGCAATAGGCCCCCATGCCGCCGAAGGTGCGGCTGCGGTCAAAATACAGGCTGTTGGAGCCGGTGTGGGAGAACACGCCGTCCAATATCACCCGGATGCCCCGGGCGTGGGCGGCGCTGCACAGCCGGGCGAAGTCCGCCTCGGTACCCAGCATGGGGTCGGGGGTCTTGTAGTCGCCGGTGTCGTAGCGATGGTTGGAGAAGGCCTTGCAGATGGGGTTCAGGTAGAGGAGCGTCACGCCCAGGCTGGCGATGTAATCCAGCTTGTCGGTAATGCCCCGGAAATTGCCGCCGTAGAAGTCGTTATTCTGAATGATGCCGTTTTCATCCGGCGCCCAGTCCACGTCCTCGCTCCAATGACGGTGGAGGGTGTAGGGCTGGAGCTTGCCGGTGAGGTCGCAGCTGCCGGTGCGGTGGAAGCGGTCGGGAAAAATCTGATAGATCACTGCGCCCTTGGCCCAGTCCGGGGTGGTAAAATCCGGGCTGATGCAGCTGACCTGCCAGAGGCCGCCTTCCTCCATATTGGTGTCGTCCCCCTGCTTGAACAGGCGGAACATGCCGTGCATGTTGTGAATCTGGAAATAGTAGAAGTACAGCCCAGGGGCGAAGAGGGAGAACTCCCCCTCATAGATGTCATAATCCCCCCGCTGCTCCCGGCGGAACATCTCCAGATACCGGGCGGGGCTGCCGTCCTCATAGCACAGCACGATCTCCGCCCGCCGGGTGCCCACGGAGGACGGGATATGCACATGCAGCGTGCACCCCTCCCCAGGGCAAAGGCACCCAAAGGGCGTCTTGAACTCCGCCTTCTTGCTGTCAAACAGAATCCTCATGGTTCTTTTCCTTCTTGTTGTAGTTTTAGCGCTATCAGAGCTCCCTTGAAAGGTTTAGCAGGTGTAGCCATTCAACGAATGGCGTACAGCTGCTTAATGCAAAGCTGAGCTGGCTCGGCGTAGCCGAGACTGAGGGGTTTGCTGTGGGTGGTTCTTTATTAAGGGTTCATTGAATGGCACCAGCTTCCGCCCTCCACCAAAAGCTTCCCTTGGGGGAAGCTGGCAGCCCGTAGGGCTGACTGAAGAGGGCTTACCGCAGTGGGATTTTCTTAAAGGGTGCGGTGAATGGGATGCACCTCTCCGTAGGGGCGGATACCAGCCGCCCGCAACCTCGCGGAATTGAGCTGTCAGTTGAATGAACATTACCAAAAGTTTTTGAGTTCGTAGGGGGCGGCAATTTGTCGCCCCGCCGGGTACCGAGATTGAGCGGTTCGTCTGTACAGCTCACGTTCGTTGGGCTTCGGGCGGCTAATATCCGCCCCTACGGACTCAAAATGTTTAAGATTCTACCTTTTTAGTGAAGTCTCTCACGAAACTATCACCTGAGTGCCCTCTTCAGTCGCTGCGGCGACAGCTTCCCCCACAGGGAAGCTTGGGGATGCATACGTCAGATTATACGTTCATCTTTAGTGCTTCCTAAACCGTGGGGTTTAGGGTCGGCAGGTTGCCGACCCCTACGGGGGGGATTTTTGTTTTAATCGTTTTTAGCAGGAGCTACAAACATTTTCTTCCCTTGATTCGCGTCCATAGCCAAGGAAGCGCGCTCTTTCCGGGCCGCGTTACCCCTTCCCGCTGGTGCGGTCGGCGATGCGGGAAAGGGAGTAGACCATGTCGGAATAGCAGGCATCAGTGATCTTATCCACGAAATTGCCGTCGTGGGCCTGCATGGCCTGCTCGATGCGCACCACCCGCTGATAGCCGTCAGCGGACTGTGCGCCGGTGACGGTGTAGATGGGGGTGTAGCTGTAGCCGGTGACCTTGGTGGTGCGCTTGTCGGTGTCCTTGGTGATCTCAATGTCCAGAATGATGGAATAATTGGTGCCGCCCCGGCTGCCGTCGCCGTAGAAATCCCCCAGGGAATAGGCGACCAAGGTGCCGACGGACTCGTCGTAGTCGATCTGCTGCACCAGATGGGGATGGGTGCCCAGGATCAGGCCCACGCCGTTCTTCTTCAGCAGGGTGATGATGGATTCCTGGGTCTTGCTGATGGTGTCGTTGTTCTCGCTGCCCCAGTGGAGCAGGGCAATGATGAAATCCGGCTTTTCGGCCTTGGCATTGTCCAGGATTTTGGTAATGCCGGCGGTGTCCACCCGGCGGTAGGTGCTCTCGTAATCGGTATAGAGCAGGTTGACGCAGCCCTCGCTGCCCTCTGGCAGGCCCCGGCCGCCCACGCCCTTGGTGAATGCCACCACGGCAATGCGGATGCCGCCCACGTCGCAGATGGTGTAGCCCTTGCTCTGCTTGAACTCGGCAGTGCTGGCATAGGCCCCCACCGGCTCGATCCCGGCGGCGCGGATGGCCTGCAAGGTGGAATTCAGTCCGATCAGGCCATTGTTGATGGTGCAGGAGTTGGCCATCTGGAGAATGTCCACGCCTGCGGCGCGCAGCGCGGTAAGCAGCTTATTGGGAGCGGAGGTGGTAGCGGTGCCGTAGGGCTCGCCGCAGATGTTGCCCTCCAGATTCATAATGGTCAGATCGGCGCTGGACAGGGTGCTGGCCACATCCTGAAAGGCGCGGGTATAGTCGTAGCCGTTGGCCGCCAGGCCGGAATCCACCACCGAGTCGGTGATGTTCAGATCCCCCGCCGCCCGGATGTGCACGGTGGTGATGGGGTCGAAGCGGGAGCGGGTCTCCTCGGTGGGCGCGGTGGCGGGCGTCTCCGTGGGAGCCGGGGTAGCTACGTTCTGGGTCATCTGCCCCTTGGGGGCGTCCTGAATAAAATAATAGATCACACAGCAGCAAATCCCCAGCACAACCACCGCCGCAGCCAGCCCCAGCCGCAGCTTGCGCTGCTGCTTCCGCCGACGTCGCAGCTGCTCCTCCCGCCGCTTCCGGCGCTTATCCATATCCTCCGGGCTATTAGCCATGGCGAAACGTCTCCTTTCCAATGCGATGGGGTGGTAATGAAATATTATTATACCGTATTATCGCCTGTGATGCAAGTATTCTGTTTTGAGAAATGGGAAATCCCCCTTGGCTTCCCTTGCAGGGGGGAACCAAAGGGGATGCCGTTCGTTTTTGGCTTCTATAACGATTCCGGGGCTGCCAAATGGCAGCCCCGGTGTTTGATGGGATTATTTTGCAAATTCCACAGCCTTGGTTTCGCGGATGACGTTGACCTTGATCTGGCCGGGGTATTCCAGCTCGGATTCGATTTTCTTGGCCACGTCCCGGGCAAGGAGGATCATGTTGTCCTCGCTGACCTCCTCGGGCTTGACCATGATGCGAACCTCGCGGCCGGCCTGGATGGCGTAGGCCTTTTCAACGCCGGGGTAGGAGCCGGTCAGCTCCTCCAGCTTTTGCAGGCGGCGGATATAATTCTCTACGTTTTCACGCCGCGCGCCGGGGCGGGCAGCGGAGATGGCATCGGCGGCCTGAACCAGCACGGCGATTACCGTCTTTGGCTCCACGTCGCCATGGTGCGCCTCGATGGCGTTGACGATCACGGGATTTTCCTTGAACTTCCGGGCCAGGTCGGCGCCCAGCTGCACATGGCTGCCCTCGACCTCGTGGTCGATGGACTTGCCCAGATCATGCAGCAGGCCTGCACGCTTGGCCATTGCCACATCCACGCCCAGCTCTGCGGCCATCAGGCCGGCGATGTGGGCCACCTCGATGGAGTGGTTCAGCACGTTCTGGCCGTAGGAGGTGCGGTACTTCTGGCGGCCCAGAATCTTGATAAGCTCCGGGTTCAGGTTGTGCACGCCGGTCTCGTAGCAGGCGCGCTCGCCTTCCTCGCGGATGGTGCGGTCAACCTCCTTGCGGGCCTTCTCCACCATGTCCTCGATGCGGGTGGGGTGGATGCGGCCGTCCACGATCAGCTTTTCCAGCGCCAGGCGGGCGATCTCCCGGCGAACCGGGTCAAAGGAGCTGACGGTGATTGCCTCGGGGGTGTCGTCGATGATCAGATCCACGCCCGTGATGGTTTCCAGGGTGCGGATGTTGCGGCCCTCACGGCCGATGATTCTGCCCTTCATCTCGTCGTTGGGCAGGTTGACCACGGAAACCGTCGTCTCGGCGGCGTGGTCGGCGGCGCAGCGCTGAATGGCGGTGGCGATAATCTCGCGGCCCTTCTCCTCTGCCTCGTCCTTGAGCTGCTGCTCGATTTCCTTGATCTTCTGAGCGGCCTCGTGGCGCACATCCTGCTCGATGGAATCCAGCAGGAATTGCTTGGCCTGCTCCTGGGTCAGGCCGGAGATCTTTTCCAGGGTCTCCAGCTGCTGATTGCGGATCTCCTCTGCCTGGGCCTGGGTCTGCTGGACGCCAGCCAGACGGCGGTTCAGCTCGTCCTCCTTGCGTTCAAAGGCCTCGGTCTTCTTGTCCAGGGTGGCTTCCTTCTGCTCCAGACGGCGCTCCTGCTTGGTCAGCTCCGCCCGGCGCTCCTTGACTTCCTTGTCGTGTTCTGCGCGAGATTTATGGATTTCATCCTTGGCTTCCAGCAGCATTTCCTTTTTACGGTTCTCGCCGGTGCGGATCGCCTCGTTGACAAGCCGGGTGGCCTCCTCCTCGGCGGAGCCGATGGCACGTTCGGCGACCTTCTTGCGGTACAGCACACCGCCGCCAAAGCCCGCAGCGATGCCCAGGATGGTTACAATAACGGTAATAACCCAAACCATAATTCTTGCAGCACACCTCCTTCCTAAAATTTGCGGCCAGGGGTGTGCGTTTGTCCCCATGTGAAATTGTTGCAAAAGTCACCGCAAAAGCGGTGGATATCACAATAAAACGCCACGCGGCGATAAACGCAGATCCCGGCCAGATGCCGGTTCTCACAAATGAAACGCACCGCCCCGAAATTGGCAGTCCCGGAGGGCACATACCATACCACGTTTATTGTACTTGCATCCAACCACAATGTCAAGGTTTTTTTCATTCCATATGCGCAACGGAGATTGGAAGTGTTGACAAATTTTTTCCGAAATGCTAGAATAAACAGGCTCTGGCAATGCGGGCATGGTGGAATTGGTAGACTCGGTGGATTTAGGTTCCACTGCCAAACGCGTGCAGGTTCGAGTCCTGTTGCCCGCACCATGGCGAGTGTTCTTATAGCATTTGAAAGGCTGTAAGAACACTCGCTTTTTATACAGCGAGTTCACAGGGGGCGTAGTTGACGACTACGCCTTTTCTTGTATTTACGGACACTTCCGGGATCGGCAGGGGCAGCACCGTTGGAATCTCAATTGTTCCGACGCAGTTATAGTGGATGCGAAGCCGCTGCTCCCATACGCCGTCGATCTTCTCAGCATTGAACACTTCGATCTTCTCAATCAGTTCGTTCAGCATCCTGGGCGTCAGTTTTCTCACTCTGGTGTACTTGCGAACAAGACCGATAAACATATCCGTTGTCATGGAACGGCTGCTCTGCTTCTCTATTTCGGAGCGGAGCTTTTTTATTTTCTCCGAAAGGTCCTTTTGCTCGTCCTCATACCGCCGGGACATTTTTGCAAAGCGGTCATCAGAGAGCTTGCCGGAAACATTATCCTCATAAATGCGTTCAAAGAGGTCGTCCAATTCTTCGTCACGGGCAAGGAGCGTTTTCAGTTCCTTTTCCTTCAGCTTGCGGTCTGTCTGCTCCGCCTGCTGGGAATGACCGATCACCGCTTTTACAAATTCGTCCTCATAGAGACTGGCGAATTTCGTTAAGCACCGTATTTCTCCCAGCACCACTTCCTCCAGGAAGTCCACACGGACATAATGGGTAGAGGTGCAGGTGCCGCGGTTGCCCTTGTAGTTGGAGCAGTTGAAATACTTGATCTCCGGATTGCCCTGATTGAAGTGAAAGTGAAGGTTGCTGCCGCAATCGGCGCAGACCAACAGGCCGGAAAACATATTGTGTTCTCCGTTGTTGGTGCGGCGCTTGCGGATTTTGCCCCGCTTCTGCTGCACCTGCTCATAGACAGCACACTCGATGATCGCCTCATGGACGTCCTGGAACACCACCCAATTCTCACGGTCATTGTCGATCCGCTTCTTATTCTTGTAGGACTTGGAATAAGTTTTGAAATTGAGAATGTCACCACAGTATTCCTGCAGGGAGAGGATTTTGGTGATGGTAGAGCTGTTCCACTTGGTAGGCGGCTGCTGTTTGCCCTTGCCGGGGCGTTTGATGCCCTTCGTGAGCCAGTAGGCCCGCGGGGTCAGGACACCATCCTTTTCAAGCTGGGTGGCGATCTGCTCTGTTCCGAAGCCCTCCAAAGTCATGCTGTAAACGCGGCGCACAACCTGGGCTGCCTCGTCATCCACAATCCAATGCTTCGGATCGTTCGGGTCCTTGATGTAACCGTAGGGCGGCTGGCCCATCGGCTCACCGGCATTGCCCTTGATCTTATTGCTGATGCGCCGCTTTTTGCTGATATCGCGGGCATACCACTCGTTGAACAGGTTGCGGATCGGGGCAAGCTCATTTTCGCCCTCCGCCGTGTCGATGTTATCCGAAACGGCCACCAGACGGATATCATGGTCCGGGAAAAATTCCTCTGTCAAACGTCCGACCTCAATGTAGTTGCGCCCCAGGCGCGAGAGGTCTTTGACAAAGACAGCGGCGGCTTTTCCCTGTTCCAACTGGCGGATCATTTCCACGAAGCCGGGGCGATCCATCGTCACGCCGGAAATACCGTCATCCAGGAAATGGACCAGATTTGTGTAGCCCTTTTCCTTTGCGACTTTGGCAAGCAACTTCTTTTGATTGCCGATGCTGTTAGCTTTCGCCTTCAAGATTATCGTCACGGGAAAGTCTTTCATAGAGAAAGGCGGTCACGTCACGGGATTTTTTGTTATTCGACTGTTTCATAAGTCCTCCTTCCGTCAAGGCAGTCGAATAGCAAATATACTTGTACGAACACATTATACCGCCATTTGCTGCCTCTGTCAGCCGGGTTTGAAAGCTATTTACAGCTTTTCACTCTCGGACTTCATCAGGCGAAGGAGAACGCTGCCCAGGGTATCCGGGCTTTCTTCTTTGAAAACCGGCTCAACAACGAACGACCGATTGCCAATGTGATAGGTCGTTTTTGCATCCAGAGGATTTTTCTCTGGCCTGCTGGTCTTGCCGGGATTTGTAGCTTTATCTTGCATGATAAAATCCCCTTTCATAAAGCATAAAGATAGCAATGAAAGAGGCAAAACGGACGGCTGCTGGCACAGCTCCACGGGAGTCTAACCCCGGCCCATGCTGATGGGTGCGGCGCACAATGCTGTGTG
>CAKTSA010000019.1 GCA_934597585.1 uncultured Oscillospiraceae bacterium | reverse complement strand
CGCACCATGGCCGAGCGCCTGGCAGGCGAGATCATGGACGCCGCCAACAACACCGGCAGCGCCGTGAAGAAGCGCGAAGATACCCACAAGATGGCCGAATCCAACAAGGCATTCGCCCACTTCCGCTGGTAATCCCGCATCACATTGTATTATTCGTAAAAGGAGAACGGTATGCCGAGAAAGGTTACACTGGAAAATACGAGAAATATCGGCATCATGGCCCACATCGACGCAGGCAAGACCACGACCACAGAGCGTATTCTGTACTATACGGGCGTGAATTACAAGCTGGGTGAGACGCATGAGGGTACTGCCACCATGGACTGGATGGAGCAGGAGCAGGAGCGTGGTATTACCATCACCTCTGCGGCCACCACCTGCTATTGGAAAGGCAGCGAGAACCAGTTCCCCCAGACGCGTATCAACATCATTGACACGCCGGGCCACGTGGACTTTACCGTGGAAGTGGAACGTTCTCTGCGCGTGCTGGACGGCTCTGTCACCGTCATGTGCGCCAAGGGCGGCGTTGAGCCTCAGTCTGAGACCGTGTGGCGTCAGGCTGACCACTACCATGTCCCCCGGATGATCTACGTCAACAAGATGGACATCACCGGTGCGGATTTCTTCCACGTGCTGGACATGGTGCATGATCGTTTGAAGGCCAATGCTGTACCCATCCAGCTGCCCATCGGGAAGGAGGATACCTTCCGTGGTATCATCGACCTGGTGGAGATGAATGCTGATATCTACTATGATCAGCTGGGTAAGGATGTCCGCGTCGAGCCGATCCCCGAGGATATGGTGGATCTGGCCGAGGAGTACCGCGAGAAGCTGCTGGACGCCGTGTCCATGTTCGACGACGAGATCATGGAGATGTATCTGGAGGGCCAGGAGATCCCGGCCAAGAAGATCCGCACGGCCATCCGCAAGGCCACCTGCGCCGTGGAAATGGTGCCGGTCACCTGCGGCAGCTCTTACCGCAACAAGGGTGTGCAGAAGCTGCTGGACGCCATCGTGGACTATATGCCCGCTCCCACGGATGTGCCCGCTATCGTGGGTACCCATCCCAAGACCGAAGAGGAAGAGGACCGCAAGCCCTCTGACGACGAGCCCTTTGCTGCGCTGGCTTTCAAGATCATGACCGACCCCTATGTGGGCCGCCTGACCTTCTTCCGCGTTTACTCCGGTAAGCTGACGGCCGGTTCCTCCGTGCTGAATGCCACCAAGGGCAAGCGCGAGCGCATGGGCCGCATCCTGCAGATGCACGCCAACCACCGGGAGGATATCGACACGGTGTATGCCGGCGATATCGCCGCCGTGGTAGGTCTGAAGAACACCACCACCGGCGACACCCTGTGCGACGAGAGCCACCCCATCATCCTGGAGTCCATGGAGTTCCCTGAGCCCGTCATCCGCGTGGCCATCGAGCCCAAGACCAAGGCCGGTGAGGAGAAGATGACCATCGCCCTGATGAAGCTGGCGGAGGAGGATCCCACCTTCCGCACCTACACCGATGAGGAGACGGGTCAGACCATCATCGCCGGTATGGGCGAGCTGCATCTGGAGATCATCGTGGACCGCCTGCTGCGTGAGTTCAAGGTGGAGGCCAACGTGGGCGCGCCCCAGGTTGCCTACAAGGAGACCATCCGTAAGGCGGTGGAGCAGGAGACCAAGTACTCCCGCCAGACCGGCGGTAAGGGCCAGTACGGTCATGTGAAGATCCGTGTGGAGCCCAACGAGTCCGGCAAGGGCTACGAGTTCGAGAACAAGGTCGTGGGCGGCGCCATCCCCAAGGAGTATATCCCCGCGGTGGACGCCGGTATCCGGGGCGCTATGCTGTCCGGTACCGTGGCCGGTTATCCCGTTGTGGATGTGAAGGTCACGCTGTACGATGGTTCCTATCATGAGGTCGACTCCTCTGAAATGGCGTTCAAGATCGCCGGTTCCATGGCCTTCAAGGAGGCCATGCGCAAGGCGGATCCCACGCTGCTGGAGCCCATCATGAAGGTGTGCGTCATCGTGCCCGACGAGTATATGGGCGATGTCATCGGCGACCTGAACAGCCGCCGCGGACAGATCCAGGGCTATGAGATGCGCTCCGGCGCACAGCAGATCGACGCGTTCGTGCCTCTGGCTGAGATGTTCGGCTATGCCACCGATCTGCGCTCCCGTACCCAGGGCCGTGGTCAGTATACCATGGAGCCCAGCCACTATATCGAGCTGCCCAAGAGCCTGCAGGAGAAGCTGATCAACAAGCGTGCCGGCCGGGAAAATTATTAAATCTTGAATTAGAGATTGATTTTCCCGCGCGAATACGGTAAAATGACAATGTTGAACGCATTGCCGCGTCCCGCACCAAAGACAAGATCAATTTAAAACACGATACAAACTGTTTAAGGAGGATTTTTTCAAATGGCTAAGCAGAAATTTGAGAGAACTAAGCCCCATGTAAACATCGGTACCATCGGCCACATCGACCATGGTAAGACCACCCTGACCGCTGCCATCACCAAGTATCTGGCGATGCAGGGCAAGGCTGAGTACACCGATTACTCTTCCATCGATAAGGCTCCCGAAGAGCGCGAGCGTGGTATCACCATCAACACCGCTCACGTCGAGTATGAGACCGAGAAGCGTCACTACGCTCACGTCGACTGCCCGGGCCACGCCGACTATATCAAGAACATGATCACCGGTGCTGCCCAGATGGACGGCGCTATCCTGGTCATCGCCGCCTCCGACGGCCCCATGGCTCAGACCCGCGAGCACCTGCTGCTGGCCCGTCAGGTTAACGTTCCTTCCGTGCTGGTCTTCCTGAACAAGTGCGACCAGGTCGACGACGAGGAGCTGCTGGAGCTGGTCGAGATGGAAGTCCGCGAGCTGCTGGACTTCTACGGCTTCCCTGGCGACGACACCCCCATCATCCGTGGCTCTGCTCTGAACGCTCTGGTTTCCGAGTCCACCGATCCCAACGCTCCCGAGTATGCCTGCATCAAGGAGCTGATGGACGCTGTTGACAGCTGGATCCCCACCCCCGACCGCAAGGAGGATATGCCCTTCCTGATGCCCGTCGAGGACGTGTTCACCATCTCCGGCCGTGGTACCGTTGCTACCGGCCGTGTGGAGCGTGGTAAGCTGAACCTGAACGAGAAGGTCGAGATCGTCGGTCTGTCCGACGAGAAGCGCGAGACCGTCGTTACCGGTATCGAGATGTTCCACAAGCTGCTGGACTACGCTGAGGCCGGCGATAACATCGGCGCTCTGCTGCGTGGTGTTGCTAAGACCGAGATCGAGCGCGGCCAGGTTCTGTCCAAGCCCGGTTCCATTCATCCTCTGACCAAGTTCGTGGGCCAGGTCTACGTTCTGACCAAGGATGAAGGCGGCCGTCACACCCCCTTCTTCAACAACTATCGTCCCCAGTTCTACTTCCGTACCACCGACGTGACCGGCATCATCACCCTGCCCGAGGGCACCGAGATGTGCATGCCCGGCGATAACGTCGACATGAAGGTCGAGCTGATTACCCCCATCGCTATCGAGAAGGGTCTGCGTTTCGCTATCCGTGAGGGCGGCCGTACCGTCGGTTCCGGCGTCGTCATCGAGATCGAGCAGTAATCGAAGCTGACACATAAAAAAGAAAGGCCGCAAGGCCTTTCTTTTTTATGTCTTGGGGAAGGTCAGATCGGTCTGGAAGCCGCCCTGGCCGGTGAAGATCACGTCGCCGCCGATGATCTGGTCGCCCCAGAGGTAGAGGTTGGCCTGCACTCCCTGGGGGATCTCCGGATAGTTGGTGACGGTGTAGGTATAACGCTTCACCGCCTGGCCGGCGAATTCAGAGAAGGGCAGGTTCTGGCCCTTCTGCAGCTTGGCGTAGGCGTCCCATTCGCCCTCCAGCTTTTCCGGCAGCTGCAGGTCCAGCGTTTCGATGGGCTGGGGCTCCACCTGCCAGCCCAGGCCCTGCAGATAGGCCACACGGTCCTCGTTGGTGGCGGCGGTGATGATCTCTGCCTCCTTGTCGCCGCCGAAGCAGCCTGCCAGCACCAGGGCCGAGCCGATCACCAGCCCCAGGGCCAGAGAAAACAGCGCCATCCGGCGGCGCGTTACATGGATCACACGCATTTCATTCATCAACTCCTTCAGTGATGGATATTCCCAAAGGGGGAAAGATATGCTATACTGTGACAAAATGACCACAGGAGGCGGCTATGGAGCGGTTGGATAAGATCATCGCCAACAGAGGGATCGCGACCCGGCGGGAGGTGAAGGACCTGGTGCGCCAGGGACGGGTGCTGGTGGACGGCGTACCGGTGTCGGCGCCTGATGTCAAGGTGGCGGCGGAGACGGCGGCTATCACGGTGGACGGCGTGGCGGTCAGCGGCGAGCGGCATGTGTATGTGCTGCTGCACAAGCCCGCCGGGGTGCTGACGGCCACGGAGGACAAGCGCCAGGCCACGGTGCTGGACCTGATCCCGGAGGAACTGCGGCGCCGGGGACTGGCCCCGGTGGGACGGTTGGACAAGGACACGGAGGGGTTGCTGCTGCTGACGGACGACGGGGAGCTGACTCACCGGCTGCTGAGCCCTAAGTACCACGTGGACAAGGTGTATTACGCCCGGGTGGAGGGCGTGCCGGACGAGGAGGACGCGGCGGCGTTCGCGGCGGGACTGCTGCTGGGGGACGGCTTGCAGTGCCTGCCCGCCAGGCTGGAGCCGCTGGGCGGCGACGAGTGCCTGGTGACGCTGCGGGAGGGCAAGTTCCACCAGGTAAAGCGGATGCTGGCCAGCCGGGGGAAGCCGGTGCGGTATCTGAAGCGGTTGTCCATGGGGCCGCTGCGGCTGGAGGAGACGCTGCTTCCGGGGCAATGCCGGGCGCTGGAGCCGGAGGAATTGGCGGCGGTGCGCGGTGCCTGTGGGCTGTAATCATATCGACAAAGCGCCAAAAGATTTTTTGCATTTTTTGTGAGAAAGATAAAAAAATGCTTGCAAAACCGTGATTATGACGATATAATACTGGTAACCACTTGGCAGTTTGCACAAGTCAACTTGCACAAAGAGCTTTGTGTCGCTTCGAGAGAGAGCAGGAGGGCGCGTCATGTCCGGTAGAATTTTTCAGAATGTAGTGCTGCAGTTCAAAGAGACCACCGACCGCACCATCGGTGTCATCGACGCTGAGGGCACCGTCATCGCATGCAGCGAGCTGACGGGCATCGGCAAGAAGTGGAGCAAGTATGTGGAGACCATCCAGCAGGCCGACGGCGAGTGCGTGACGCTGGAGGGCAAGACCTTCAAGGCACTGCCGGGCTGGGGCGGTCACTTCGATTACGCGGTGTTCGCCAGCGGCGACGATGGCATCGGCCGCACCGTGTGCGCCATGGCTGCCGTGGCGCTGAATTCCGCCAAGAGCTACTATGAAGAGAAGCACGACAAGGGCTCCTTCATGAAGAACATTATTTCCGACAATATCCTGATCAGCGACATCTACATGCGGGCCAAGGAGCTGCATGTGGCTGCGGAGGTGAACCGGGGCGTGTTTGTGATCCGGCCGGTGGACGACCGGATGGAATCCGCACCGCTGGACCTGGTGCAGAGCCTGTTCCCCGACCGGCAGAACGACTTCGTGTTGAGCGTGGGCGAGCAGGATGTGGTGCTGATCCACCAGATGGACAAGAACGCCGGGGGCAGCGAGCTGGAGAAGGTGGCGCTGAAGATCGAGGAGGCGCTGCGCATCGACGGCGAGAGCAGCGTGTTCGTGGGCATCGGCACCATGGCACAGCACCTGCGGGAGCTGGCCAAGGCCTATAAGGAGGCCCAGATCGCCATCGAGGTGGGCAAGGTCTTTGACACCGAGCGGTATGTGATCAACTATGAGAACCTGGGCATCGGCCGGCTGATCTATCAGCTGCCCACCACGCTGTGCGAGATGTTTTTGCAGGAGGTGTTCAAGAAGAACCCCATCGACGCGCTGGACCAGGAGACGCTGTTTACCATCTACAAGTTCTTTGAGAACAACCTGAACGTGTCGGAGACGGCGCGGAAGCTGTTTGTCCACCGCAACACGCTGGTGTACCGGCTGGAGAAGATCAAGAAGCTGACCGGCCTGGACCTGCGGGAGTTCGACGACGCCATCACCTTCAAGGTGGCGCTGATGGTGAAGAAGTACCTCACCAGCCGCGGCATCGAGGCGTAACGGGAGATATCACATGTGCTTTACAGGGCGTACACGGGGGTGTGCGCCCTGTTTTTTGCGGCTGAGTGGGCGGCATATTGGGCAATCCTGATAAAAAACACGGGGGAAAACTGTGTAAAGACACAAAATATGGAGAAAAGGGGAAAAGCGGTTGCATTTTTCTTCCTGCGTGCTAAAATAAAAATCGATACAGAGTTTCGTACAAAATCCGCTGGCGGATTTTGTGCTTTCTATTCCTATTTAGAAAGCACAAGGGCGATTCTGGGATATGGCATGACGATCACGGGGGGCTGAGAGGCCGCCGGGGTCTTAGTGCGTCTGACCTCCCCTTAAATGGGCAGACAGAGTTTTTGTTGCTTGCTCTGTCTGCCCGCGTCAGATCCAGACAGGGAAGGACAGGCTATATGGCGGGCGCTGTTGGAATGCCGGACGGCGGCGCTTTTTCCTGACCGGTAAATATTTTATTATGGGGAGGACATAAACAATGTCAACCAAGAAAGCGACCAAAAGGGCGCTGCTGACCAGCATTCTGGCCATCTGCCTGTGCCTGGTGATGCTGGTGGGTTCCACGTTTGCGTGGTTCACCGACACGGCGAGTACTGGGGTGAATAAGATTCAGTCGGGTACGCTGGATGTAGCGCTGGAGATGTTCGATACCGCACAGAACAAGTGGGTCAACGCCGAGGGCAAGACCCTGGACTTCGTGAAGGCCCAAGAAGGTGCTGGTGAAGAAATCTTGTGGGAGCCCGGCTGCCGCTATGAGCTGCCTGCTCTGCGGGTGCGCAACAACGGCAATCTGGCCCTGAAGTACAAGATCGCTATCACCGGTATCAAGGGTGATGCCGAGCTGAACAATGTCATCGACTGGACGGTTACCACTGGTACGGGTACTTACGACCTGAATACTGAGCACTATCTGGCTGCCAAGACCAGCAATGACGCTCCTGCCGATGAATTTGTCATCAAGGGCGTTATGCAGGAATCCGCCGGCAATACGTATATGAACAAGACCATTGACGGCATTTCCATTACTGTCTACGCAACGCAGAATACTGTGGAGAATGACAGCTATGGTCCCGATTACGACAAGAACGCCGATATGACCCCCGACAATCTGGACCAGCTGGTTTCTGCCAATGTGACGGGAACTGCCGTTGCCGATGCGGATACCGTATTGAAGAACGAGAGCGGTACTGTTATTGCCACGGTTCCCGCTAATGCTGTTGCCGAAGGGACCTCTTTGACCCTGTCTGTGGTTCCTCAGTCCAGCAACACGGGCAATGTTGCTTTGAAGGCCGGTGATGCCTATCAGGCGTATGATGTAAAGGTTTCCGGACTTGCAGATGAAAATAGCACTCCTGTTGAGATAAAGCTCTATGTCGGGAAAAAACTGAATGGTGTGAAGCTGTATCATAACAGTGACCTGGTGCAGGGTTATACTTATGATCCTGAGGCCGGTGTGGTGACATTCAGCGCTACCTCTTTCTCCCCCTACACCGTGGTGTATGATGCTCCTGCTATGACCGTTGACGGCGTTGCATACTACGATCTGACAAGCGCTGTAATTGCTGCGAAAGACGGCGGCACCATCACTTTTTGCAAGAGCACCAATGAGCCTATGAAGCTGACGCTGACCGAAGCGCTGACTGTTCAGAATGTCACCTTTAAGGCGAACGCCGGTGTGGTTATTGACGGCTTGCAGCTTGCTTCCAGCAGCGCAAAGACCCGTTTGACACTGGATGGTATCAAGTTTGAGGGTATGTCCTTTACCGATATGGTTGTTATCGGACAGAACACGTCCAGCTATGGTTTTTCCAAGTGCAGCAATATTGCTTTTGCAAACTGTACGTTTGACTTGTCTACTTCTAATGAGCAGTATCCTGACGGAATCCGCCGTATGGGAGGCTCAGTATCCGGAAACATTGCCGAAAAGGAAGGTACAGCATATCTTAATAACCTAACGGTAACAAATTGCACATTCAGAAATGCAGATCGCGGTATCTATGCTGGTAAGGCAAATGGCTTGGTTGTAAGCGGGTGTACATTTGAAAATGTGTCTACAGCTGTGAGAGTCGATGACGTTGTGGGTACGCTGGAGATTCTTGGTAATACAGTCAACAATGCAGAAAATGTGTTTAAAATTACCGGCTATGCTTTGAATGTGTATTCGACAACTCGTACGGATTGCACGATTCGCATCAAAAATAATACTGCAACTAACTTGACTTGTGATAACGGAGAGGCATTTATGGGTTCAATTTATCCGAAGTATGCTGACAACGTTGTCTATGAGATTACTGGTAATAGCTGTAGCTATACGCAGAACTTTGAGACACCGAAGAGTGGCTTTACTGCGAAAATTTCAAACGGCTATAAATATTACGATGATTACAACGAAAATACCTGAGTTAGAGAAACCTTACTGCGTCTCTAATATCTGTTGAAAAATATAGAGATGACGGTTGTAAAAAGCTAAGAAAACGAGAGAAACCACTGTAATTTGGTTTCTCTCGTTTTTATTTTTGCGGGAACATTTTGGCGGGTTTGAGCGTCTATACCAATAATGGCATGATTTAGCGGGGGGATTCATTGAAAATTCACGGTTTTCCTGTTGCCATTTGTCGCGGATTTATATATAATGTAACAGACAACGGCTTTTTGCCACAAGATGTTGCATTTTTGAGATTTGAGGTTGTGCCATGATTCGACTGACGGACGCGGAAAAGACCTATGAGAACGGCACCAGAGCTGTTCGCGGCATTTCATTTCAGATAGACGACGGGGAATTTGTGTTCCTGGTGGGCCCCTCCGGCAGCGGAAAGTCCACCATTATCAAGCTGCTGACCGGCGAGATCGTGCCCACCGGCGGGCGGGTGATGGTCAACGGCTTCTCCATGAGCCGCATCAAGGAGAAGCAGCTGCCCCTGATGCGCCGCACCATCGGCGTGATCTTTCAGGACTTCCGGCTGATCGCCGGGCGCACGGTGTTTGACAACCTGGCGCTGGCCATGCGGGCGGTGGGCGCGTCGCCCAAGGAGATCCGCAGCCGCATTCCCTACGTGCTGGAGCTGGTGGGCCTGGCGGGGAAGGAGAACAACTATCCCGACGAGCTGAGCGGCGGCGAGCAGCAGCGCGTCTCCGTGGCCCGGGCGCTGGTGAACAACCCCAGCACCATTGTGGCCGACGAGCCCACGGGCAACCTGGACCCGGCCCGGTCGCTGGAGATCATGACGCTTTTGGAGCGCATCAACGCCCTGGGCACCACCGTGATCGTGGTGACACACGAGAGGGGATTGGTGAACCATTTCAACAAGCGGGTCATCTATCTGGAGAATGGCCGCGTGGCGGGCGACGCCACCGGTACATATGAGGGGGTGGCACAGCAGTGAAGAACTTCGGCTATTTCTTCAAAGAGGGCGCCCGGAATATGTTCTCCCACGGGTTCATGTCCTTTGCCGCCATCGGCGTGACGGTGGCGTGTCTGCTGATCATGGGCACCTTCTCGCTGGTGGCCTACAACGCCAACGAGAACCTGGCGGACCTGCAGAAGGAGAACGCCATGGTGGCGTTTGTGGACGACTCGCTGACCGAGAGCCGGGCCAAGGCCCTGCAGTCCGACCTGGAAAAGGTGGCCAACGTGGCCGACTGCACCTTCGTTTCCCGCCAGGAGGCCCGCGACGCCTATGTGGCGGAGTATGACGAGGACGACATGTACAAGGATCTGGCGCCGGAGGTGTTCCGGCACCGGTATGTGATCCATCTCACCGACCCGGACCAGATGGCCCAGACCAAGGCCTCCGTGGAGGCGGTGAGCGGCATCGACGAGGTGCGGGCCGACGAGGTGATCTCCGCGGGCTTCATCACGGTGCGCAATGTGGCGGGGGCCATCTCCCTGGCGCTGATTGCCATTCTGCTGATGGTGTCGCTGTTCATCATCTCCAACACCATCAAGCTGACCACCTTTGACCGGCGGGAGGAGATTGCCATCATGAAGATGGTGGGCGCCACCGACGGGTTCATCCGCTGGCCCTTCGTGTTTGAGGGGCTGCTGCTGGGGCTGTTCGGCGCGGTGATCGCCTTCGGCCTGCAGTGGCTGCTGTACAGCGCCATCGCCAACGGCATCGGCAGCTCCGACACCATGCAGCTGCTGGAGGTGGTACCCTTCCTGAACATCTGGCAGCCGGTGGCGGGCATCTTCGCCGGGGCCGGTATCTTGATCGGTGTCGGCGGCAGTCTGATGGCCATCCGCCGGTTCCTGAAGGTATAAGCAAGCAAGAGACCATGCGGGGCGTCCGCGCCCCGCGCCGGAGAAAAGGACAGACCATGAAACGAACCACCATCGGAAAGCGTCTGGCGGCGCTGCTGTGCGCAGTGCTGCTGACGGCGGCGCTGCTGCCCTCGGTGGCCTACGCATCGGGCGTCAAGGCCACGGACGACAGCACCACCGGCACCACCACCGGAACGACCGGCACGACCGGCACTACCGGCACTACCGGCACTACCGGTACAACAGGCACTACCGGTACGACGGGTACAACAGGTACCACCGGCACCACCGGTACCACTACTGACACCAAGACGGACGACAAAAGCAACCAAAAGGACGCCGTCCGGGAAGAATACGAGCGCCTGCAGCAGCAAATCAACGGCAAGCGGCAGGAGATGGACGATCTGAAGAACCAGCTAAACCAGATCAAGGGCCAGAAGGCCAGCACCCAGCAGCAGAAGAAACTGCTGGACCAGCGCAACGCCGCCCTGCAGGAGGAGATCACGCTGCTGGAGGAGCAGATCGACATCACCACCCGCAGCATCGCCGCCAACGAGGAGCTGGAGAAGCGCCAGACGGAGCTGTTCCACAAGCAGATCCGCGCCGAGGAGGAGCAGGGCACCATCTCCTACTGGTCCGTGCTGTTCAAGGCCACCAGCTTTTCCGACCTGGTGAGCCGCATCGACTTTATCAACGAGATCGTCCGGTATAACCAGAAGGTCATCAGCGACCTGCAGACCATCCGGCAGGAGCTGGCCGACGACAAGGCGGCGCTGGAGGAGCAGAACGATTCCCTGGCCGCCTCCAAGCAGGAGCTGGAGGGCGAGATCTCCGAGAGCATGAAGCTGCTGGCGGAGTACATTAAGACCGAGGAGGGCAAGCAGGCGGAGTACGACGCCATCAAGGCGGAGGAAGAGGCCCTGGACGACCTGATCGCCACGGCGGAGGCCAAGGCCCGGGAGCTGGGCATGGACGACATCGCCGGCACGGTGGGTGGTTACGCCTGGCCCTGCAACGGCATCCGGTGGATCACCTCCAAGTTCGGCGGCCGCCAGTCCCCCGGCGGCATCGGCAGCACCAACCACAAGGGCGTGGACATCGGCACTCCCTCGGGTACGCCGGTGCTGGCGGCCAAGGCCGGCAAGGTCACCTGGGCCAGCTGGAACGGCGGCTACGGCAACTGCGTCATCATCAGCCACGGCAAGGGCAACTCCACGCTGTACGGCCATCTCAGCGGCTATAACGTGAAGATGGGCGACACGGTGTCCCAGGGCCAGGTCATCGCCTATTCCGGCAACACCGGCAACTCCACCGGCCCCCACCTGCACTTCGGCGTCATGGAGAACGACACGTGGGTGGATCCTCTGAACTATCTGACCGGCTGGAAGTACTACGGCTAAGCATGGCATACAATGGATAAAAGTCACCTCTGCACCATAAGCTGGTGCAGAGGTGCTTTTTATGTATGGGTATGTGAAGTGGGGGAAGCATTCCGGACTGACGGCGGAGAACTTCGGCGGGGTGTGGTTTGCCGTGGCCGCGATGCCGGAGGGCGGCTTTCCGGCGGCCCTGCGCCGCCGCCTGATCTGGCGGCGGCTGCGGCGCTTCGGCGTTGTGCGCTGTGTGCTGCCGGAGGAGCTGGAGGCGGAGGCGGCGCGCTGGGGGCTGGAGCCAATAGCGGTGCAGGAGCTGCGGCTGGCGCTGCTGCCCCGGCTGCTGGACCTGCAGGGCGACCTGCGGCGGGCTACGGCACTGCTGCGGGCGGACTGCGTGACAGCTGATGTATACCGTGCCGCCGCCGTGCTGGCGGGGCGGGTGCGGTATCTGACGCTGGCGGTGGGGGGCGGCGAAGAGGCGCTGGCCCGGGCATTGCGGCAGCGGTTCGGCCTGTGTACCGGCAGCGTGGAGCGGCCGGCCGTCACGGTGTCCTTCGGCGGAGCGCCGGAGGACAGCGGGACCATCTGCCTGGGGCCGGACTGCCGCCGCTGGCAGCGGGTGACCTATGGCCTGGCGGAGGACATGCCGGGGCCCTGGCCGGTGTCGGAGCAGCTGCTGGCGGTGCTTTTTCAGGCGGGGGAGATCAAAAAAGAGCAAATTCAGGTAAAAACAATTGCGTTCAACGCTTGACAGGTGGACGGAAACTCACTATAATGCAACGTGACGCATTATAATTATAGTATAAGTATACCCTATGGCAGATATCTGCGTGGGGGTGCAATAGAAAGGAATGTGCAGCATGGCAAAAGAATTCAAAATGAGCCAGGCCCGCTATGACGAGCTGAAACAGGAGCTGGATTACAGCAAGACCACCCGCGCCGACGAGGTGGCGGAACTGATCAAAGAGGCCCGCGGCTTCGGCGACCTGAGCGAAAACAGCGAGTATGACGAGGCCAAAAACGAGCAGGGTAAGCTCTACTCCCGCATTGCCGAGTTGGAGGACATTCTGCTGCACGCCGTCATCGTGGACGAGGCGGAGATGGACTCTGACAAGATCTCCATCGGCTGCAAGGTCGTGGTGACCAACCTGGATACACGAAAACAGCTGCCCGCCTATAAGATCGTCGGTTCTCAGGAGGCCGATGTGATGAGCCGCGCGGTCAGCGAGGACTCTCCCTTCGGCAAAGCCCTGATGGGCCGCAAGGCGGGCGACGAAGTGATCGTGGAGGCCCCCCGCGGCGCCATCCACTACCGTGTTGACAGTATTGAACGATAAACCCCTCGATCAGCGATCGAGGCTGATGAGATAAGGAGGCCGTTATGGCAGAGCAAAACACCAATGTGACCAACACCAACGAACAGCAGGAGCTGGGCGAGCTGCTCCAGATCCGCCGCGACAAGCTGAAGGCATTGCAGGACGAGGGCCGCGATCCCTTCCAGATCACCAAGTTTGACGTGACCCATCACGCCCAGGATATCAAGGACAACTTCGACGCCCTGGAGGGTACTCCCGTCCGTGTGGCGGGCCGCCTGATGAGCAAGCGCGGCATGGGCAAGGTGTCCTTCTGCGACATGCAGGACAAGTCCGGCCGCATCCAGATCTACGCCCGCAAGGACGAGATGGACGAGGACAACTATAACCGCTTCAAGAAGTACGACATCGGCGACATCGTGGGCGTTATCGGCGAGGTGTTCCGCACCCAGCGGGGCGAGATGTCCGTCCGCGCCCATGAGATCATCCTGCTGAGCAAGTCCCTGCGCCCCCTGCCCGAGAAGTTCCACGGCCTGACCGACAAGGAGGTCCGCTATCGCCAGCGCTATGTGGACCTGATCATGAATCCCGAGAGCAAGCGGAACTTCGAGATCCGCAGCAAGTTCGTGTCCTATCTGCGCCGCTATCTGGATTCCCTGGGCTTCATGGAGGTGGAGACGCCTGTTCTCAGCCCCATTGCCGGCGGCGCCAACGCCCGGCCCTTCATCACCCACCACAACGCCCAGGACATCGACATGTATATGCGCATCGCCACCGAGCTGCACCTGAAGCGGCTGATCGTGGGCGGCCTGGAGCGCGTGTATGAGGTGGGCCGCATCTTCCGCAACGAGGGCATGGACACCAAGCACAACCCCGAGTTCACCACCTGCGAGCTGTATCAGGCCTATACCAACCTGGACGGCATGATGGATATCCTGGAGGCCATTCTCTCCGGTGCGTGCAAGGAGATCCACGGCGGCTATCAGGTCCAGTGGCTGGGCCACGACATCGACCTGACCCCCGGCTGGCCCCGTGTCACCATGGCCGACGCGGTGAAGAACGTCACCGGCGCCGACTTTATGGCCATCGAGGGCGACGATGACGCCGCTGTGGAGCTGGCCAAGAGCGTGGGCGTGGATATGGACGGCGTGTCCCACACCTGGGGCAACGCCCTGTACGAGGCCTTTGACCAGAAGGTGGAGGAGACGCTGGTGCAGCCCACCTTCATCACCATGTATCCTGTGGAGGTCAGTCCCCTGGCCAAGCGCAGCCCTGCCGACCCGCACCTGACGGAGCGGTACGAGGCCTTTATCTGCGGCTGTGAGATGGGCAACGCCTTCTCTGAGCTGAACGACCCCATCGACCAGTATGAGCGCTTCAAGGCCCAGGCGGAAAAGCGCGCCCAGGGCGACGAAGAGGCCGACATGATGGACGACGATTTCGTCATGGCGCTGGAGTACGGCATGCCCCCCACGGGCGGCCTGGGCTTCGGCATCGACCGGTGCAGCATGATGCTGTGCGGCGCGGACTCTATCCGGGACGTGATCCTGTTCCCCACCATGAAGCCCCTGGATTCCGACAAGAAGACCGACAAGCCTGCGGCAGCCGCCGAGGCTGCGCCCGCCGCGCCTGCGGCAGCCGCCGAGGCTGCGCCCGCCGCGCCTGCGGCGGAGGAGAAGATCGACTTCTCCAATGTGGAGATCGAGCCGCTGTTTGCCGACCTGGTGGATTTTGACACCTTCTCCAAGTCCGATTTCCGCGCCGTGAAGATCAAGGCCTGCGAGGCCGTGAAGAAGTCCAAGAAGCTGCTGAAGTTCGTTCTGGACGACGGCACCGGCACGGACCGTGTGATCCTCAGCGGCATTCACGAGTACTACGAGCCGGAGGAGCTGGTGGGCAAGACCTGCATCGCCATCACCAATCTGCCCCCCAGACCCATGATGGGCATTGACTCCTGCGGTATGCTGATCTCGGCGGTCCACCACGAAAACGGAGAGGAAAAGCTGCATTTGCTGATGGTCGATCCCCACATTCCGGCTGGTGCAAAGCTCTATTGATGGCGCCTGAGTCGGTTCACATCGTTTCCCCCGCTGACCCGACAAAGGCTTGTCGGGTCAGCCTTTCCATTCCAATAAAAAGGAGGCGGCCAACATGGAAAAAATCACCAGCCGCAGCAACGCGCTGCTGGTCCATATGAAAAAGCTGGCGGCCTCCGCCGCCTACCGCCGGGAGCAGGGCGTGTACCTGTGCGACAGTCCCAAGCTGCTGGCGGAGGCGCTGAAATGGCATGCACCTGTGGGGGAGATCGTCGTCACCGCCGGGACCGCTCTGCCGGAGCTGCCCCGGGGCGTCCGGACGGCGGAGGTGCCGGAGGACGTGATGGCCTCCATCTCCCCCATGAAGTCCCCCCAGGGGGCGCTGTTTACCGTGGCGCTGCCGGAGACGGAGGCCCCGGAGACGCTGCTTGGCAGCCGCTATCTGGTGCTGGACGGCGTCCAGGACCCCGGCAACGTGGGCACCATCTTGCGGACGCTGGATGCCTTCGGCTTTGACGGCCTGCTGCTGCTGGAGGGCTGCGCCGATCCCTGGAGCGTGAAGACCGTGCGCTCGTCCATGGGGGCGGTGTTCCGCCGCCCGGTGTGGTGCCTGAAGGCGGCGCAGCTGCCCGATCTGCTGACCCGCAGCGGCCTGCCTCTGTACGGCACGGCCCTGCGGGAGGACACGGAGGACGTGCGGGCCATCGCCCTGGACCGCTGCGCCGTCGTCATCGGCAGCGAGGGGCAGGGCATCAGCGACGCCGTGCTGGCCATGTGCCAAAAGACCATCAGGATCCCCATGACAGACCGCTGCGAATCACTGAACGCGGCCATTGCCGCCGCGGTGGTGTTGTGGGAGAGCTATCGGTAAACGAAAAGCGGAGAGGAGGCGCGGGCCATGGCGGCATTGAAATACTGGGTCTGGCTGACCACACTGCCGGGCCTGACGGACCGCAGCAAGCAGCTGATGATGGAGCATTTTTCCTCGCCGGAGGACATATACTACGCGGACGAGGAGGCGCTCTGGCAGGTGGAGGGCCTGAAAAAGGAACAGGCGGCGCTGCTGGAGGACAAGTCCCTCCACAGGTCGGACCGCATCCTGGCCGACTGCGCCCGGAAGAGCATTTTCCTCATCACCCTGGCGGACGCCCTGTATCCCGAGCGTCTGCGCAACATCTATCAGCCGCCGCTGCTGCTGTACGGCAAGGGCGTCATGCCCCTGTTTGACGAGGAGGTGGCGGTGGCCGTGGTGGGCACCCGCAGCTGCACGCCCTACGGTGTACACTGCGCCGAGAAGCTGGGCTATGAGCTGACCCAGCAGGGCGGCATGGTGGTGTCCGGCATGGCAAAGGGCGTGGACGCGGCCGCCATGCGGGGCGCTCTGCGGTTCGGCGGCTTCACCTGCGGCGTGCTGGGGGGCGGCGTGGACGTGGTCTACCCGGCGGAGAACCGGCGGCTGTACGAGGATGTGGCCGCCACGGGCGTGCTGCTGTCGGAGTACCCGCCCCAGACGGAGCCGGAGGCCTGGCACTTCCCGGTCCGCAACCGGATCCTCAGCGGCCTGAGCGTGGCCGCCGTGGTGGTGGAGGCCCCGGCGAAGTCCGGCGCGCTGATTACCGCCGAAAACGCCATGGAGCAGGGCAGGGACGTGTTCGCCGTCCCGGGCCCCATCGACGCGCCCAACAGCGCCGGATGTCACCGCCTGATCCGGGAGGGGGCGGGGCTTGTCACCTGTGCCTGGGATATCCTGGGGGAGTACGAGGGCCGGTTTCCCCACAAGCTGCGGCGCACTGCGCCGCCTATGCCGCCGCTGCCCCGCCGTGCAGGTGAGCCGAAAACGGCGGAGGAAAAACAAAAAACCAATGCCTATGAGCCGGAGACGACACAGACGCCCGTCCTGCCCTGTCTGACGGCGGCGGAGTGGGACAGCCTGACAGAGGAGCAGCGGACCGTGCTGCGGGTCCTGCGACCGGACGCGCCGCGGCTATCGGACGAATTGGCGGAGGACAGCGGCCTGCCCATCCAGCGGGTGCTGCCGGCCCTGACGCTGCTGGAGATCAGCGGCTGGGCGGCCCAGAACGGCGCACGGAGCTTCGTGCGCACGGTGGCGCTGCCGGAAAATGAGTTAGAAGGAAGCAAAGAGGAATAAAAAAGCATGAGCAAGAAGCATCTGGTGATCGTGGAGTCTCCCGCCAAGGCCAAGACCATTGGCAAGTATCTGGGCCCGGACTATCAGGTCACGGCCTGTATGGGCCACCTGCGGGACCTGCCCAAGAGTACCCTTGGCGTGGACATCGACCACGATTTTGAACCTGAATATAAACCCATCCGCGGAAAAGAGGAGCTGATCCGGCAGCTGAAAAAGGACGCCGCCGCCAGCGACACCGTGTATCTGGCCACCGACCCGGACCGCGAGGGAGAGGCCATCTCCTGGCATCTGCAGCATCTGCTGAACCTGCCGGAGGACAAGGCCAAGCGCGTCACCTTCAACGAGATCACCCGCAAGGTGGTGGGGGAGAGCATTGCCCATCCCCGGGCCATCGACCAGGACCTGGTGGACGCCCAGCAGGCCCGCCGCGTGCTGGATCGGGTGGTGGGCTATCAGATCTCTCCGGTGATGTGGAAGAAGATCCGCCGGGGCCTGTCCGCCGGACGGGTCCAGAGTGTGGCCACCCGCATGGTGTATGACCGGGATCAGGAGATCGCCGAATTCCAGCCCCAGGAGTACTGGACGCTGGACGCGGTGCTGGAAAACGGGGAGAGGGTGCCCTTCAAGGCCCACTATTACGGCCAGAACGGCAAGAAATACGAGCCCCAGACCCAGGCGGACGTGCAGGCCATCATGGATGAGCTGCGCAGCGCCGCCTTCGCCGTGAAGGCGGTGAAGCGCACCGATAAGAACCGCTCCCCCGCGCCGCCCTTTACCACCTCCACCATGCAGCAGGAGGCCTCCCGCAAGCTGAATATGACGCCCCGCCGCACCATGGCCATCGCCCAGCAGCTGTACGAGGGCGTGGACATCACCGGCGAGGGCACCGTGGGTCTCATCACCTACATGCGTACCGACTCGCTGCGGATCAGCGACGAGGCCCAGGCCGACGCCCGGGACTTCGTCCAGAACCGCTACGGCAAGGGCTACGTGCCCGCCGCCCCCCGCCAGTACAAGACCAAGGCCGGGGCACAGGACGCCCACGAGGCCATCCGCCCCAGCAACGTGGCACTGACGCCGGAGAATATCCGGGGGGACCTGACGCCGGAGCAGTACCGGCTGTACCGGCTGATCTGGAGCCGCTTCCTGGCCAGCCAGATGGCCAACGCCATCTACGACAGCGTGTCGGTGGACATCTCCGCCGACCGCCATCTCTTCCGGGCCACCGCCAGCAAGCTGAAATTCTCCGGTTATACCGCCGTGTATGAGGAGAGCCGGGATGACGACGACAAGGAGGAGAAGGAGCCCACCCTGCCGGACCTGAAGGAGGGGGAGGCCCTGACATTGAAGGACTTTGCGCCGGGGCAGCACTTCACCACGCCCCCCGCCCACTATACCGAGGCGGCGCTGATCCGGGCCATGGAGGAAAACGGCATCGGCCGGCCCTCTACCTACGCCCCCACCGTGTCCACCATTCTGGACCGCCGGTATGTGAAGAAGGAGGGCAAGTGCCTGTATATCACCAATCTGGGCAAGGCCGTGACCACCTGGATGGAGAAGTATTTTGCCGACATCGCCGATTTGAAATTCACCGCCAACATGGAGCAGCGGCTGGACGACGTGGAGGAGGGCAAGCTGCCCTGGAAGCAGGTGCTGCGCCAGTTCTATGACGACGGCTTTGCCCAGCACCTGACCGACGCCGAGCAGGGCGACTATATCCGCCCCGAGCCCACCGTCAGCGACGAGCTGTGCCCCGTGTGCGGCCGCAACCTGGTGGAGCGGGAGGGCCGGTTCGGGCCGTTCCTGGCCTGCCCCGGCTATCCGGAGTGCACCTTCACCATGCCCCTGGTGGTGGAGATGCCGGGCCGCTGCCCCAAGTGCGGCGGACGGCTGATGAAGCGCAGCGGCACCAGCAAGACCTCCGGCAAGCAGTACACCTACTACTGCTGCGAGTTCACCAACAACAAGAAGGGGGAGCGCGTCTGCGATTTTATGACCTGGGACGTGCCCACCAAGGAGGACTGCCCCCTGTGCGGCCAGACCATGTTCAAGCGGGCGGGCCGGGGCTTCAGCAGACCCTTCTGCATCAACGAGCAGTGCGCCAACTTCCTGCCGGAGGACAAGCGGGGCTATCACCGCAAGAAGGACACCGCCGCCGAGGGCGGCGAGACTGCGGCAGAGACCGCGGAAGCACCGGCGGAGGAGAAGCCCGCCAAGAAGACGGCGGCCAAAAAGACCGCCGCCAAGACCACCACAGCCAAGAAGACCGCCGCCGCCAAGGAGACAACGGCGAAAAAGACCACCACCAAGGCCACAGCGGCCAAGAAAACGACCACCGCCAAGAAAGCCACGACAACCAAGAAGACCACCGCCAAGAAGACGGCGGAGAAAGGCAGCGCGGAATGAATCCTGTAACTGTGATCGGCGCGGGCCTGGCCGGCAGCGAGTGCGCGTGGCAGCTGGCCCAGCGGGGCATCCCGGTGATCCTGCGGGAGATGAAGCCCATCAAGCGCGCCCCCTGCCATGTGACCGACAATTTTGCCGAGCTGTGCTGCTCCAACTCCCTGCGGGGGGCAGGGCTGGAAAACGCTGTGGGGCTTCTCAAAGAGGAGCTGCGGCGGCTGGACAGCCTGATCCTCCGCTGCGCCGACGCCACGGCGGTGCCCGCCGGCGGCGCTCTGGCGGTGGACCGCCACGGCTTTGCCGCCATGGTGACGGAGGCCATCCGCAATCACCCCAACATCACCGTGGTGGCCGAGGAGGTCACTGAAATTCCCGCGGGCGATGTGGTCATCGCCTCCGGCCCCCTGACCTCCGACGCGCTGGCGGACAAGCTGGCGGCGCTGTTCGGCAGCACCGATACCCTGCATTTCTTTGACGCCGCCGCGCCGCTGGTGGCCTTTGACAGCGTGGATATGACCAGCGCCTATTTTGCCAGCCGCTATGATAAAGGCACACCGGACTACATCAACTGTCCCATGGACAAGGAGCAGTATCTGGCCTTCTGGCAGGCGCTGACTGCCGCCCAGGAGGCGGAGGTCCACGGCTTCGAGGATCAGAACGTGTTCGAGGGCTGCATGCCGGTGGAGGTCATGGCCCGCCGGGGCGAGGATACCCTGCGGTTCGGCCCCCTGAAGCCCAAGGGCCTGCCGGACCCCAAGACGGGCCGGGACCCCTACGCGGTGGTGCAGCTGCGTAAGGACAACGCCGACGGCACCATCTACAACCTGGTGGGCTTCCAGACCCACCTGAAATGGCCGGAGCAGAAGCGGGTGTTCTCCATGATCCCCGCCCTCCACGACGCACGGTTCCTGCGCTACGGCGTCATGCACCGCAATACGTATCTGGATTCGCCACGGCTTCTGGACCGGTATTACCGGCTCAGGAGCGATCCCCGCATCGCCTTTGCCGGACAGATGACCGGCGTGGAGGGCTATGTAGAGTCCTGTGCCAGCGGCTTCCTGGCGGGCGTGGAGCTGGCCCGGCGGCTGCTGGGCAAGGAACCCATCGACTTTCCCCGGGAGACCGCCATCGGCGCCCTGGGCCTGTACGTCAGCAACGAGTCCGTGGGGGACTTCCAGCCCATGAACATCAACTTCGGCATCATCCCGCCTCTTGACCACCGGGTGAAGGGCAAACGCAACAAGAACGCCGAGCTGAGCCAGCGGTCGCTGGCCATCATCGAGGGAATTCGGGAGGAGGTGCTTTCTAAATGAGGATCATCGTAGACGCCATGGGCGGCGACAACGCGCCGCTGGCCATTGTCAAGGGCGCGGTGCGGGGACAGAAGCGCTGGGGCGTGGACATCACCCTTACCGGCGACGAGACCGCCATCCGTGACGCGCTGGCACAGTGCGGCGTGCAGGAGCTGCCCCAGGGCATGACCATTGTCCCCACCACCGAGGAGGTCACCATGGAGGATGACCCCGCCACGGTGTTCCGCCGGAAGAAGGACAGCTCCATGGGTGTGGGCCTGACGCTGCTGCGGGACGGGGAGGGCGACGCCTTTATCTCCGCCGGCTCCACCGGCGCGCTGCTGACCGGAGCCACCCTGATCACCAAGCGGGTGCGGGGCATCCGCCGGGCCGCCATGGCCCCTGTCATGCCCACCACCACCGGCCGCTGCGTGCTGATCGACTGCGGCGCCAACGCCGAGTGTACGCCGGAATACCTGCTGCAGTTCGCCTATCTGGGCAGCTTTTACGCCAGTCATGTGCTGGGGATCGAGAATCCCCGCGTGGGCCTTCTCAACATCGGCGTGGAGGCGGAGAAGGGCACCGACCTGCAGCGCCAGACCCGTGAGCTGCTGCTGAAGCAGCCCAGGCTGAACTTCATCGGCAATATCGAGGCCAAGGAGGCCATCAAGGGCGGCTGCGACGTGCTGGTGACCGACGGCTTCTCCGGCAACGTGATGCTGAAGACCATCGAGGGCATCGGCTCCTACGCCGGCAGCTGCCTGAAGGGCATCTTCAAGAAAAACCTGCTGACCAAGCTGGCGGGGGCTATGGTGCTGCCGGGGCTGAACGCCTTCAAGGCCCAGCTGGACCCCAACAAGGTGGGCGGCACCGCCTTTATCGGCATCTCCAAGCCGGTGATCAAGGCACACGGCTCCTCCAATGACGAGGCCATCGAGAATGCCATCGGCCAGGCCAGGGAGGTCGCCATGAGCGGATTGGTGGATGAGATCGCGGCGCATGTGGACGAAATGACCGTCAACACCTAATTCATGAGAAATTTACGAAAAAGGTATTGACAGCGTGATAGGATTGCCGTATTATTTTCCAAGATAAAGCAATCTGAAAGGAGGAGTAACTTCCTATGACACCGGAGACGATCTTCAAAACCATGCAAGATCTGATCGCGGAGCAGTTTGCCATTGATGCAGACGAAGTGACCATGGATAGTTCCTTTGTGGACGACCTGGGCGCGGATTCCGTGGATCTGGTGGAGCTGGTGATGGCGATGGAGGAGGAATTCGACATCGGCGAGATCGATGAAGAGGATCTTCAGTCCCTGAAGACTGTAGGCGACTGCGTCCGCTATCTCAGCCGCCATATTGATTGAGATACTTGTACATAGAAAGAAAACCCCACATTGTGGGGTTTTCTTTTCGAAAATCTGCTTTGGGCCACCGCCCATGGGGTTCCACAGCGCGGGACCCTGTGGGCGACGGTCCGGAAAGGGAAGGAACATGGAATTACATCAACTGGAAGAGCGGCTGGGCTATGCCTTCAAGGATCAGGCCCTGCTGCGGGGGGCCCTGTACCACAGCTCCTATGCCAACGAGCACCGTTCCGCCGGTGTCAGCAGCAACGAGCGGCTGGAGTTTTTGGGGGACGCGGTGCTGGGCTTCGTGTCGGCGGATTTTCTGTACCGCAAGCACCCGGACCTGCCGGAGGGGGAGCTGACCCGCATCCGCGCCGCCCTGGTGTGCGAGGATAGTCTCCACGAGGTGGCTCAGAGCCTGCACCTGGGGGATTTCCTGCTGCTGGGCAAGGGCGAGGAGAGCGGCGGCGGCCGCCGCCGGCCCTCTATCCTGGCCGACGCGGTGGAGGCCGTGCTGGCCGCGGTGTATCTGGACGGCGGCATTGACGAGGCCCGGGCCCTGATCCACCGCATCCTGCTGGACAAGGAGCAGGAGCAGGTGGTGGAGAGCCGCCGCCGGGACTGCAAGACGGAGCTGCAGGAGCTGGTGCAGCGCAAGCCCAACCAGGTGCTGCATTACGAGCTGGTGTCTGAGAGCGGCCCGGATCACGCCAAGGTGTTCACCGTGGCGGTGACGCTGAACGGCCAGGTCATCGGCCTGGGCTCCGGCCACAGCAAAAAGGAGGCCGAGCAATCCGCCGCCCGCACCGCGCTGGAGCAGATGAAGTAAGCTGGCGAAAAACTGACGGTTTTGAAGCGAATCATAATAAACACAGGGGTAAAAGACCAGAAAAGGCCGTTTGCCCCTGTGTTTGTTTACGTAAAATGTATTGCAAACAGCAATACGTTGGGGTATACTATAAGACAAGAAAGGCAGGTGCTTATGATGGCAACGAAAAGCGCAAATGTGACAGCCAGAGTGCAGCCGGAGATCAAACGGCAGGCTGAGACGATACTTGAACAGATCGGCTTACCTGTTTCTGTGCTGATAGACACACTGTATCGGCAGATTATCATGACCGGCGGTGTGCCGTATTCCCTCGCAGTTCCCAAGCTCCCTACACGCGACAGCCTGACAGAAGAACAGTTCCATGCAATGATGGAAAAGGGCTATCAGCAGGCGAAAAATGGGCAGACGGTTTCTGTCGATGAAGCCTTTGCAGCGATAAATGAGGGTATTTAAGCATGGAATATGAGGTGAGGCTGACCCCGCAGGCTGTGGAACAGATCCAACAGACTGTCACCTATATTTCTCACAGCTTGCAGGAGCCGGTAATTGCACGGCGGTGGTCGGATCATCTGGAGAAAGAGATCCGCTCGCTGAAGCAACATCCGGCACGATACCCACTGACACCAGAAGAGCCCTGGCACTCCCATGGTATACGGAAAATGATCGTCAAGAATTTCTTTATCTATTACTTGATTGACGAAGCTAAGGAGCAGGTGGCTGTTACGGCGGTTGTGTATGGCCGACGCGACCAGATCGCTGCGCTGTTGGAGATGCCGCTGGAATAACACCAGCAAAAGGCGAGCAGGTTTCCCGCGAGAAGGGGGCTTGCCCGCCTTTTTACAGCAGTCTTTCCTTTGCCTTCCAAAATTTCCCGTGGGTTTTGGGCGAAAATGGTGTAGTATAGGGTAGAGACACCACAGGAGGGGAGGGGATACGGTTGGACGAGCGGGCGATGATGGAGAAGATCGCGGGCGGCGACGAGGCCGCGCTGCATGCGCTTCTGCGGCAGTACGGGCCGCTGATCCGGTATATCCTGCGGCCTATCCTGACGGATGAGCGGGACCGGGAGGAGTGCTATGCCGATATCTCCCTGAAAATATGGCAGACGGCGGGCAGTTTTGACGGCGAAAAGGGAACGCTGAAGCCGTGGCTGACGGTGCTGAGCCGCAACGCCGCCCTGAACCGCGCCCGCCGCGCCCAGACCGACGCGCCGCTGGAGGAGACCGTGCCCCACGCCGGCGGCAGCGCCGAGGAGGAGCTGCTGCGCCGGGAGCGCCGGCGGCGGCTGCAGGCCGCCATCGCGGGTCTGCTGCCGGAGGAGCGGGGCCTGTTCTATCGCAAATACTACTACTGCCAGTCCACCGCCCAGATGGCCGCCGAGCTGTGCCTGACGGAGCGGGCGGTGGAGGGGCGGCTGTACCGCCTGCGGCAAAAGCTGCGGCAGCTGTTGGGAGGTGACTTCTGTGAGTGACGATCTGCGTTTTGATCAGCTGCTGCGGGAGGACGCCGCCGGTCTGCCTCCGGCCATGGCGGAGGTAAACCCCTGGCGTGAGGCCATGTATCTGGTGCTGTGGGGCATGGGCCTGACCACCATCACCTTCAACTTCCTGTATCTGGAAATGCTCCTGCCCGCCCTGGGCGGCATTCTGATGGTGCTGGGCTTCCGCACTCTGCGGCGGGAGACCCGGGCCCTGCAATGGTGCTGGCGGCTGTCCGTCGCCATCGCCGTGGCGCGGAGCGTGTCCTTCGCGCTGGCGGCCCTGCCGGTGGATGTGAAGGGCGTCCCGGCTTATGGGGTCATGGCCATGACCTTCGCGCTGTATGTCTGCCTGTGGCGGGGCATGGTGGGCGTGTCCCGGGCAGCAGGCGTGGAGAAGCCCGCCGCGCCCGCCGCTGGCGCGCTGGCGGTCTTCTACGCGGTGATGTGCGTGCTGGCCTTTATGGAACTGAGCGGCTGGCTGGCGGTGCTGCCGATGCTGATCGTGTATTTCGTGATCCTGCGGAATCTGATAAAGCTGGCCCGCTCCCTGTCGGACACGGGCTACGCCATCCACGCCGCGCCGGTGCGGCTGCCCTCGGCGGCGGTGCTGTGGGGCTATCTGGGGCTGACGCTGGCGGCGGTGCTGCTGGCCATGTTCCTGGGCCAGCGGTATCCCATGAACTGGCAGGCCCGTGACGACGCGCCCCAGAACGAGACTATCCGGGCGGAGCTGTTGGACTTGGGCTTTCCGGAGCAGGTGCTGGATGACCTGACGGCGGAGGAAGTGGCGCACATGTCCGGCGCGGTGAAGGTGTATACGGAGACAGAGCCTCTGTATGAGGACGATACCTACCGTGAGGTCACCACATCGGTGTGGAACGATGACACGCCGCCCCGCTGGCACTATATCGACGCGGAGAAGCAGCCGGATGGCAGCTACCGCTATCACTATCGGGCATATGATCTCTATAAGGGCTTTGTGACCCATGTGGTGGTGCTGGTGGAGGAAGCGGGCGGGCAGCGGGCCGTCGTGCTGCACCATGTGACGATCGGACAGCCGGACGTGGCCTGCCGCTCCGAGTGCATTGAGCTGTGGCCCATGTGGCAGGATAACGAGGAGTCGTGGAGCCCCGGCGGATGGAACAGCGGCCGCCTGCTGTGCGAAAAGGACGGCCAGTCCTATGCGGCGGACTTCTACTCGGTGGAAGGCGGCGGCTACGAATTTACCGATTTCCTGGGTGCCAATCGGAGAAGCAGCATTGTCGCAAGGTGGTCGCGGATGGACCATAGCGGGAACATACGGGCCTATCTCCTGTACGACGCCGAGATGCTGACGCCGGAGCTGCCGTGGCTGTATAGCTGGTGCAACTACGTCCGGCAGACGAAGCCGGTCTATCCCTTCCGGGACGCATTGACGCTGTGGCACGAGTGGAGCACGGACGGCTGCTATGAGAAGTGGCAGACCTGTATACAGATATGGCCGCCTGTGGAGGACGAAACCGAATAGCACAAAAGAGAACGCCCCGGCGTTCTCTTTTTGCATGGCCCTGCTGTAAATAACAGTGGCATTTTTTGCATGGATATGGTATACTATATTTGATATCTTCCACAACGAATGATAACAAATTGTAATTTATCTGCCGGATATGACAAAACGTATTCGGATATGACATGAGGTGACTCTATGACATATTTTTCTTCCTTCCTGCTGGGCCTGGTACAGGGCATTGCGGAGTTTCTGCCCATCTCCAGCTCCGGCCATCTGGCCATTGCCCAGAATCTGCTGAACATCAAAACCGAGGTGCCGGAGTTCTTCGATGTGCTGCTGCATCTGGGCACGCTGGTGGCGGTGTTTGTGGCCTACTGGCGTGACATCTGCGACATGGTGATGGAGCTGATCCACGGCGTCAGCGACCTGGCCCACGGCACCACCCCCAAGCAGGTGCCGCCCGCCCGGCGGCTGATATTGCTGATTATCATCGGCACGCTGCCGCTGTTCGCGGTGCTGCCCATCCACAAGAAGGTGCAGGCCCTCAGCAATAACATGATCTTTATCGGCGCGGCGCTGGTGGTGACGGGCTTTCTGCTGTTTGCCTGCGACCTGGTGCGCAAGGGCCGCAAGACCGAGCGCAACGCCACCATCCTGGATGTTCTGGTGGTGGGCGTGGGCCAGGCCATCGCCACCATGCCCGGCATTTCCCGCTCCGGCATGACCATCACCGCCGGCTGCTTCGTGGGCTTCGAGCGGAAGTTCGCCGTGCGGTTTTCCTTCCTGCTGTCCATCCCCGCCGTGCTGGGGGCCAATATCCTCAGCCTGAAGGACGCCATTGACGCCGGGATCGTCTGGGCGGAGGTACCCATGTATCTGGTGGGCGTGGTCACCGCTGCGGTGGTGGGCTATGTCTGCATCCGTTTGCTGCGCCTGGTGGCGGAGAAGGGCCGCTTCGGCGCGTTTGCGTATTACTGCTGGGCGGCGGGCCTGCTGACCCTGCTGCTCAACGCCATTAAGTGAGGTAAGCTATGGCGAATACACCCAAGAAAAAATCAACAGCCTCCACCGCGGCCAAGGGCGGCAGCGGCAAGCGCCGCAGCGCCCCGCCGCCTCCCGCCTATAACGCCCAGGCCCGGATCATCGGCGGCATCGTGTGTCTGCTGCTGGCGCTGTGCGTGCTGGTGACCTACTTCAATGTGGACGCCATTCTGCTGACGTTCCTGGCGGGTGTGCTGAAGGGCTGCGTGGGCTACGGCTACTGGCTGGCGGCCCCGGCGCTGCTGTACGCCGGCATTTTGCTGGTGAACCACAAGGGCCGCCCGGTGAAGCTGCGGCTGGTCTGCACGCTGCTGCTGCCGGTGCTGGTGGGCATGGTGCTGCACCTGCTGTTGGCCCGCGGGTCCTATGCATTCACTCTGGATAACATCAAGCCCATGTGGAAGGATGGCCAGTCCCTGCTGTGCGGCGGCGTCATTTCCGGCTCGCTGGCGGTGGGGGCGGAGGCGCTCCTCAGCCGCGTGGTGTCGTTGATCCTGACCATCATCCTGGTGCTGCTGGCCGTATTGGGCGCCCTGCAGGTAAAGCCCGCCGAGCTGGCGGCGGAGCTGAAGCGCCGGGCCGAGGAGCGTGCCCAGTGGGACGAGGAAGAGGACGACGATTACGAGCCTCAGATTCTGACAAGGTCTGTAAAGGCGGAGCCCGTTACGCCGCCCGTCCGGAAACGGCGGGCCAGCATCGATATCCCCCTGGATGACGACAACGCCCAGCCCAGCAGCCGCGAGGCCGCGGCGCTGCAGTCCTCCGGCGGCAGCCTGTTCCGTGGCCGCACCGGCGACGTGAAGACCCCGGCGGAGCTGCTGGACCCCACGCTGTCCGCTCCTGCGGCGGAAACGCCTGTGCCCGCCGCGCCCCAGCCGGAGCCTGAACCGGCCCCGGCGCCTGTGAAGGAGCCCATGACGGAGAAGCAGCGGAAGGAGGCCGTCCGGGCGGAGGTGGAGACCGCCACCGCCGAGGTCAGCGAGGCCATCGAAAAGGAGCTGGCCGAGGGGGAGGAGGCCTACCGCTATCCCCCCATCACCCTGCTGGACGAGAACACCGACGACAACCACCAGGAGGTGGGCGCGGAGCTGCGGCTGAATTCCCAGCGGCTGGCGTCGGCCCTGGCCTCCTTCGGCGTGGACGCCCATCCCGGCGAGGTGGTCCACGGCCCCAGCGTCACCCGCTATGAGTTCACCCTGGACCAGGGCGTGAAGCTCAGCAAGCTCACCAACCTCAGCGATGATATCGCCCTGGCCTTGGGCGCCACCGGCGTACGTATCGCGCCTATTCCCGGCAAGATCTCCGCCGTGGGCATCGAGGTGCCCAACAAGGCGGTCACCGCCGTCCGCATCCGGGACGTGATCGAGAGCCGGGAGTTCACCAACCACCCCAGCACCGTGGCCTTTGCCGTGGGCAAGGACATCGGCGGCAGCGCCATTGTGGGCAACATCGCCCGGCTGCCCCATGTGCTGATTGCCGGCACCACCGGCTCCGGCAAGTCCGTGTGCACCAACTCGCTGATCGTCAGTCTGCTGTATAAGTCCACCCCCGACGAGGTGCGCTTCATCATGGTGGACCCCAAGATGGTGGAGCTGGCCCCCTATAACGGCATCCCCCACCTGCTGATCCCCGTGGTCACCGACCCGAAAAAGGCCGCCGGTGCCCTCCAGTGGGCGGTGTATGAGATGATGAAGCGGTATAAGATGTTCTCCGAGCGGGGGGTCAAGGATCTGGCGGGCTTCAACGCCCTGTGCGAGAGCGACCCGGAGATGAAGAAGCTGCCCACCGTGGTGGTGGTCATCGACGAGCTGGCGGACCTGATGCTGGTGGCCGCCAAGGAGGTGGAGGAATCCATCTGCCGTGTGGCCCAGATGGGCCGTGCCGCCGGTATGCACCTGGTCATCGCCACCCAGCGGCCCTCCTCTGACGTAATCACGGGCCTGATGAAGGCCAATATCCCCAGCCGTATCGCCTTCGCCGTGGCGTCGTCCCTGGAATCCCGCATCATTCTGGACACCACCGGCGCGGAAAAGCTGGTGGGCAAGGGCGATATGCTGTATTTCCCTCTGGGCAACCAGAAGCCCACCCGGGTCCAGGGCTGCTTCATCACCCCCGAGGAGATCGAGCGGGTGGTGAACTTCGTCAAGGAGAGCGGCACCGCCGACTACTCCGACGAGGTCATGGAGAAGATCGAGGAGGTCATGAAGCAGAGCGACAAGGGCGGCGGCAAGTCCGCCGGCGGCAGCGCTCCCGCCGCCGACGAGGGCGAGGGCTGCGACGAGCTGCTCAGCGCCGCTGTGGAGGTCATCCTGGAGACGGGACAGGCCAGCGTGTCCATGCTGCAGCGGCGGCTGAAGCTGGGCTACTCCCGTGCCGCCCGTCTGGTGGATCAGATGGAGGAGCGGGGCATTGTGGGCCCCTTCGAGGGCAGCAAGCCCCGGCAGCTGCTGATCACCAAGGAACAGTGGCAGGAGCTGAAGATGAAGGGCTCCTTTGACGCCGCGCCCCCGGAGCCGGAGGGCCACCCCGACCCCTATGGCAGCATCAGCGATGTGTTCAATAGTCATGACGCGTTAGATTAAAAAATGTGCACCCCATATGGGGTGCACATTTTTTAATCACAGTCTGTCAAAAAACTACCCAAACGCCCCTGTTTCTGCTATAATAGAAGAAACGGGGGTGTTTACATGGAAGGTTG
>CAKTSA010000018.1 GCA_934597585.1 uncultured Oscillospiraceae bacterium | reverse complement strand
ATGCGCTCCCGTCTGGTGCTTTTCGTTTCGTTCGTTGTTTAATTTACAAGGTACACGCTCCACAACCGCGGAACAGTTGATATCTTACCACTGTATTCATAAAATGTCAACATCTTTTTTCAAATTTTTGAAAATTTTTTCTGGTGACCCAAAAATGGGTTTGGGATGACATTCCGCCGCCGCTGTGCTATACTATATATAATTGTCACAACCCAGGAGGACACCACCGTGGAAATTCAGGAAATGCGCGCCACATTTGGAAAATTGCAGGACCGGACCCTGTCCCTTCAGCCGGGGCTGAACTGCATCTACGCCCCCAACGAGTCGGGCAAATCCACCTGGAGCCACTTCCTGCGGATCATGCTCTATGGCCTGAGCACCCGGGACCGGGGCGCGATGGCGGACAAGAACCGCTTCGCGCCGTGGAGCGGCGCCGCCATGCGGGGGCAGCTGCAGGTGACGGACAGCGCCGGCACGCAGCTGACTCTCAGCCGCGACACCCGCCGGGCCAACGCCCCCATGGGCCACTTCACCTGCACCTACACCGGCACCGCCGACGCCGTGCCGGGCATGGACGGCCAGAACGCCGGCGAGACGCTGCTGGGCGTGCCCCGGGAGGTCTTCGAGCGCAGCGCCTTCATCCGCCAGAGCGCGTTGGCGGTGGACAGCGACGCGGAGCTGGAGCGGCGCATCGCCGCCCTCATCACCACCGGCGAGGAGGACGTGTCCTACACCGAGGTACGGGACCGGCTGAAAAAGCAGCTGAACCGCCGCCGCAGCAACCGCACCACCGGCCAGATCCCCGCCCTGGAGCGGGAGATCGACGACCTGGAGCGCCAGCTGGCCCACCGCTCCGACCTGGCCCGCCAGGCGGAGACCGCCCAGCAGCAGCTGGACAGCCTGTCCCGCCAGGCGGAGGACCTGCAGACCCAGCAGGCCCTGTGGCAGCAGCGCCAGCGCCTGGACGGCGTCCGGCAGTACCACGAGGCCCAGACCGCCGCCGAAGAGGCGGAGCGCAAGGCCGCCTGGCTGCTGGCGGAATCCGCCGCAGCCCTGCCGGAGGACGCCCTGCTGACCCGGATGGAGGGCCAGTGCGCCGCCCTGCAGGCCTCCCAGGCCACGCTGCAGCAGGCCCAGGCGGAGGCCCAGGCTCGCAGGGCCGAGGCAGAGGACGCCGCGGCCCGCTGTGCCGCCCACCCCCTGTACCCCAATGACGAGGCCGCCTGTCAGGCCAAGCTGGAATCGATCGCCGCGCCCGACGCGCCCTCTCCCCTGCTGCCCCTGGCCGGCGCACTGCTGACCGTCAGCGGCGGCCTGGCGCTGATCCTCCGCCACACGCCGCCGCTGCTGTATCTCTTCGCCGCGCTGGCGGTGAGCGGCCTGGTGCTTCTCATCTCCTCTCTTTTGCAGCGAAAAAACGCCGCGGCCGCCCGGGAGAAGGCCGCCGCGGACCGTGCTGCCCTGGAGGCCCAGATGGCGGATTACCTCCCCCTGCTGCAGCACCAGCAGGACACCGCCCAGCGCAGTCAGCAGTCTGCCGCAGCCGCCGCCGGGCTGTCCGACGCCTATCAGCAGCAGCTGTTGACGCTGCTGTCGGCCCTGCAGCCCTACGCCCCCGCCGCCGCGGATCCGAACGGCGCCCAGGTGGCCCTGGACCAACTGCGGCAGCGGCGCGCCGCCCTGTCCGCCGCCCGCCAGGAGGCCCGAGACGCCGCCATGCGCCGGGACCTGCTGCGCCAGCACCTGCCGGAGGGCCCCCTGCCCGATTCGGACGTCCCCCTGCCCCAGCCCCTGCTCTCGCAAAATGAGCTGGCTGCGCGGCTGCCCCAGGTGACCCTGCTGCAGCAGAACGCCCGCTCCCGGCTGGACACCCTCACCGGCCAGCTGCGCACCCTGGGCAGCGACGACGATCTGGCGGCCCAGCTGACGCAAAAGCATCAGCAGCTGCAGGAGCTGCAGGCGGAATACGACGCCATCGCCCTGGCCATGACGGTGCTGGACGAGGCCAACACTACCCTGCAGAACCGCTTCTCCCCCGCCCTGGGGGCGCGGGCAGCGGAAATTTTCAGCAAGATCACCGCCGGCCGCTATCAGAAGGTCCTGCTGAGCCGGGACTTCACCCTGGAGACCGACAGCCAGGGCGCCCAGCGCAGCGTCCAACTGCTGAGTCAAGGCGCCGCCGACCAGCTGTACCTGGCGGTGCGCCTGGCCATCTGCGATCTGGTGCTGCCGGAGGACAAGCACGTCCCCCTGATCCTGGACGACGCGCTGCTGAGCTTCGACGACGACCGGCTCCACGCGGCGCTGGACTATCTGCTGGAGGAGAGCGAACAGCGGCAGATCCTGCTCTTCACCTGCCAGAAGCGTGAGAGCGCGTATCTGGACGGGCATGAAAACGTCACGCTGCTGGCAATATAAGCTTGCAAGCGGCAGCGTTTGGTGTTATACATTATAATATGACGACAAGGAGGACTCCCCTATGGCACAGTTCGATTGTCTGCGCTGCGGTACCGCTATGCGCTTTGTGGGACAGGAAAAATTGCAGCTGGGACAGACCAGCTGGCTGCTGGGCGACTGGCCCAACCTGGTCGCCGGATCGTTGAAAGTATCTATCATGGCATGCCCCCATTGCGGAAAGCTGGAGTTTTTCTCCGGCGGCGATGTCGCGCCCACAGTGGATATAGGCGACAGCGATCTGCCCCAGCGCACCTGTCCCGTGTGCGGCACCCACCACGATTTTGATTATCCCAAGTGCCCCCTGTGCGGCTATACCTATGGCCCGCAGGATGAATATTGATTGTGATTTGAGAAGAAAAAGGAGACGTAACAATGAGCGAATGCACCCATGATTGCAGCACCTGCGGCGAAAGCTGCGGCGAGCGCAAGGAAGCCAACGTATTTGAGAAGAAGCCCCTCCGCCCCGGCTGCCGGGTGGGCAAGGTCTACGGCATCGTGTCCGGCAAGGGCGGCGTGGGCAAGTCCATGGTCACCAGCCAGCTGGCGGTGGCCGTCCGGCGCGAGGGCTACAACGTAGCCATTCTGGACGCCGACATCACCGGCCCCTCCATTCCCCGGGCCTTTGGCATCCACCACCGGGCCGGCGCCGTGGGCGACGCCATCCTCCCTGTGGAGAGCCGCACCGGCATCCAGCTGATGAGCGTCAACCTGCTGCTGGAGCACGAGACCGACCCGGTCATCTGGCGGGGCCCCGTCATCGGCGGCGTGGTGCAGCAGTTCTGGGGCGACGTGATCTGGGACGACGTGGACTACATGTTCGTGGATATGCCTCCCGGCACCGGCGACGTGGCGCTGAACGTGTTCCAGTCCCTGCCGGTGGACGGCGTCATCATCGTGGCCAGCCCCCAGGAGCTGGTGACCATGGTGGTGGAAAAGGCCGTGAAGATGGCCCAGATGATGAACATCCCCATTGTGGGCCTGGTGGAGAACATGAGCTACCTCCAGTGCCCCGACTGCGGCAAGAAGCTCTATCTCTTCGGCGAGGGCAAGACCGAGGAGGCCGCCGCCCGCTACGGCGTGCCCCTGCTGGCCAAAATGCCCATCGACCCCGCCCTGGCCAAGCTGGTGGACGCAGGCAACATCGAGGACTTCCACGGCGACTGGCTGAACCCCGCGGTGGAGGCGATTTTGAAGTAAATCACCAAAAAAGCTGTGCGGTCAGAGCCGCACAGCTTTATTTTATTCCGCATACCATGAAAATAGCACGTCATTTCACACCACAGAAAGGGTGCATTTCATGTTTCTGATCGTTTTTCTCACCGCCCTGGTCGTGGGCGGGGCCACCATGCTGGGGGCGGTGGGGGGCTACTGCTTCCGGGGCGCGGCCCGGCTGGCAGGCGGCGAGACGGTGCTGTCCTTCGCCGCCGGTATCATGCTCAGCGCCGCCGTGGCAGGGCTGATCCTGCCGTCCCTGGAGGGCGGCGGCCCCTGGGCCGTCCTCGTCACCTCCACAGGCATCCTGTGCGGCGCGGCGTTTTTGCTGCTGCTGGAGAGCCTGGCCGCCCGGATGCAGCACCTCTCCGGCCTGGCCGCCGACGCCCGGCCCTCGCCCCAACGGCAGCGGGTGCTGCTGTTCGTGGCCGCCATGGCCATCCATAATCTGCCGGAGGGCCTGGCCGCCGGAGTAGGCTTCGGCACGGAGGACATCCCCCGCGCCCTGGCCATCGCCGGGGGCATCGCCCTGCAGAACCTGCCGGAGGGCATGGTGCTCATCGCCCCTATGCTCCACGTGGGCATCCCGCCCCGGCGAACGCTGCTGCTGGCTATGTCCACCGGCGTGGTGGAGATCGCCGGAACGCTGCTGGGCTACGCCACCGCGTCCCTCAGCGCGGCGGTGCTGCCGTTTCTGCTGGCCTTCGCCGGAGGCGCCATGCTGTATATCATCTGCGACGACATGATCCCCGCCTGCCGGGGCCGCAAAAACCTTGTCGCATTGCTGCTGGGCTTCTGCCTTATGCTGGCGATGGATTTCTATTTGGGGTGAAGGCATTTCGCGCTCCGTGGGTGAAAGGATATTCCGCGCCTTCGGGCGCGGGGCACTTTTGGCCACGGCCCCAAAAGTGTCCAAAAAGGCCGCTTGAAACCCAGGTTTCAAGACTTCCTGCGCGCTATTTTTTGTCGTTGGTTTGTGACTTTGTACCACGCGGTCACAGAAACGGGTTGTTATCGCCGCGCAAGACGCATCGACTCATCTTCTGCGCCGCAGCCGCTGACGTGATCAACGGTAGAACCAGCAGCGTTGTTCGGCGTTGGCATCAGCGGCAGCGGCGCTGGTGCTGAGACGATCCTTTTTGCGAATCGGCAAAGAGAATCCCACGCAATCGTGTGGTAAAGTGCAGCATATTTGCACAAGGTACAGCACGCCCGGAAGTGAAGGAACCGGAGGTTCCTTCTGGCGTTTTTGCCTACTTTTACCGCCACGGGCAAAAGTAGGTCGCGCCGGAGCGCGAAACACCCCGAAAAAAGTCCTTGACCCCTTCCCGGTCAAGGACTTTTTCATCAAATAGCATTCTTCACGATCCGATAGTACGCATTGGACGTGACCTTGTACACCAGCGTGTACACCACCGCCAGCACAGCGAAGCTGATAAGAGCCGTGGCCACGAACAGCCCCGTGTTCTGCAACTGGAAGAGCAGCAGCATCCGCCGGATCATAGGGAAGGCAAACGCCATGTGCAGCGCCGCCCCCGCCAGGGGCAGGAAGAACACCGTCAGCAGCTGGGAGTTGACGCTGCGGCGGATGTCCGCCGCCGTCATGCCCACCTTCTGCATGATGGCGAACCGGGGCTGGTCCTCGTACCCCTCGCACAGCTGCTTGTAGTAGATGATCAGCACCGCGGCGCAGATGAACAGCACGCTCAGAACGATGCCGATGAAGAACAGGCTGCCATAGGTGCCGTAGAACTCGTCGGCAGCCTCCGCCCGATAGGAGCGGGCGTAGCCCCACGTGGTGTCCGGGTCGTTCAGCGTCTCGTCGATATCCCGGGCCAGGGCCAGCTGCTGCTCCCGGGAGAGGGCGGTGTCAAACGCCGCCGACCAGGCGGTCCTCTCTCCGTCCCGGCTCACTGTTCCCTGCCGCCAGATGTCCACGCCGTAGGGGACGCCCACGGCGTCCAGCTTCTCCTCCAGCGCCGGCAGCGCGTCGGCGTCGCTGGCCCACACGGTCACGTCGAACTGGTGGGGATAGCTGGCGCTCAGGCTGTCCTCCGCCCCCAGGTACAGGCAGGCGGAGGAGGACAGCATCACCAGCACCATGGTGGCCAGGATACAGATGGAGGCCAGTCCCGCGCCGTTGCGCTTCATCCGGTAGGCCATGGAGGACACCGACACGAAGTGCCGGGGCTGGTAGTAGTACGCCCGGTTCTTTTGCAGCAGCCGGCACAGGGTCACGCTGCCGGCCACGAACAGCAGATACGTGGCCAGGATCACCAGGATCACCGCGATGAAGAACATGGCCAGCGCCTTCAGCGGCTCCTGGATGGACACCGCCATGCCGTAGGCCACCGCCAGCAGCACCGCCCCCGCCAGGGCGATGACCAGGTTGCCCCGGGGCGGCTTTTCCCCGTGGTTCTCGCTGCGCAGCAGGGATATGGCGGTGCTCCGGCCCACCTTGATCACGGTGATCAGCAGCGTCAGGGCAAAGATGGCCAGATAGATCAGCGCCGTCTCCGCCAGGGCGGACGCATCCACCGTGAAGGTGAAGTCCACCGTCTCCCGGATGGTGGCCCGCAGGCCCAGCTGGGCGGCGAAGGACAGGCCCACCCCCAGGATCAGTCCCGCCGCCAGGGCGATGGCGGCAGTCATCAGCGTCTCGATGGCGCACAGCAGGGCGATGTGCCGCTTGCCCAGGCCCAGCACGTGGTACAATCCGAACTCCCGCTGCCGCCGCCGCACCAGGAATGAGCTGGTGTAGAACAGCAGCAGCGCCGAGAACACGGCGATGACCATGCAGCCCAGCGACAGCACCATGCGGGAGCTGTTGCCGCCCCGTATGGCGAACAGCAGCGGGCTGTCCCGCAGCGCCCCCATCAGGTAATAGGTGGTCACCATGCCCACACAGGTGAGAAGATAGGGCAGGTACAGCTTTCTGTTTTTCCGGATGCCGTCCCAGGCCAGACGGGTATAGAGGCTCATTGGGCATCACCGCCTGTGGTCAGCGCCGTCAGCGCGTGGGAGATCCGCTGGTAGAACTGGGTGTCGGTGTCGTTTTCCCGGTGGAGCTGGTAGAAGACCTGGCCATCCTTCAGGAACAGCACACGTCCGGCCCGGCTGGCGGCCTTGACGGAGTGGGTCACCATGAGGATGGTCTGCCCCTCCCGGTGCAGGGCGGCGAACAGGTCCAGCAGCTCGTCGGTGGACTTGGAATCCAGGGCGCCGGTGGGCTCGTCGGCCAGCAGGATGCGGGGATGGGTGATCATGGCCCGGGCCACGGCGACCCGCTGCTTCTGGCCGCCGGACACCTCATAGGGGTACTTCTTCAGCAGCTTTTCGATGCCCAGCTGCTCCGCCAGGGGCAGCAGCGCCCGGTGCATCTCCTGGTACTTCTTCCCCGCCAGCACCAGGGGGAGATAGATGTTGTCCTCCAGGGTAAAGGTGTCCAGCAGGTTGAAGTCCTGGAACACGAAGCCCAGGTGGTCCCGGCGGAAGGCGGCCATGTCGGCGGCCTTGCCGTCTGAGATGTCCTTGCCCTCCAGCAGCACCTGGCCGGAGGTGGGGGTATCCAGGGCCGCCAGGATGTTCAAAAGGGTGGTCTTGCCGGAGCCGGACTCGCCCATGACGGCGACGAATTCGCCCTGCTCCACGGAGAAGGTAACGGCCCGCAGGGCCTCCACCTGCTGGCCGCCGAAGCGGGTGGTGTAGACCTTGCGCAGGTCGGTGACTTGCAATATATTCATGGCAGTTGCTCCTTTATGGGATATTTATGCAATTTAATTGGTACATTAAGGGCCTTTATGGGTACAAAAATGGTACATAAACGGGGTTTATGGGGGTGAAAAGGCGCAAAAAATCAGCCGCCGTCGTGAGGCGGCTGTTTTTTGCGGGGCGGCGGGCAGTGTGAGACCCGCCGCCCCTACGGAATTTCTCCGCGGCTGCAGTGCGGCGGCCCTTACTTGCCGGCGCAGATCTGGTGGAGGTCCACGCTGCGGCTGTGGTGGATGGGCTGCCAGGCGGGGTTGTGGAAGAGGGAGACGATGACGATGGGGATGTAGGTGAACATAAACACGGGGAAGGTGATGGCGTACCAGACCTTCTTGGTGGCGGAGCAGTAGATGTTGTCCCACTCGGTGATAGTGGTAATGACGCCCAGGACGAAGACGGTGAGATACAGGCTCAGGAAGCTCTGCAGCAGGCAGGCGGCCAGGATGGACCAGTCGCCGCCGTTGAGGCAGTTATAGAGGGCCGCGCCCAGGTTGACGGCGATGGAGGCGCCGGAGAGAACGGCGGCGGGCATGATGTTCATGGTCATATCGTAGCAGGAGAAGCTGCCCCGGAAGATGCCCCGGAACAGGGACACGCCGTACTTGCCGAACACCTGCAGGTAGCCCCGGGACCAGCGGAGCCGCTGGCGGAAGGACTGGCGGAAGGTGGTGGGCTGCTCGTCATAGAGGACGGCGGTGGGGCAATAGCCCACCTTTTCGCCCCGGAGGACGTTGGCGATGGTGAACTGGATATCCTCGGTCAGCAGGAAGAAGTTCCAGCCGCCGCACTTTTCCAGGATGCGGCGGGAAAAGAGAAAGCCGGTGCCGCTGACGGCGCAGGAGCTGCCCAGACGGCACCGCGCGCCGTTGAGATAGCGGCTCTCCCGCAGAAACCAGAGGGCGTAACCGGCGCTGATCCAGTTGTCGCCGTAGTTCTTGGAGTTGCGGTAGCTGGTGACGATCTGGTAGCCGTCGGAGAAGGTCTTGTTGATCTCGGTGATGTAGTCGGGAGAGAGGATGTTGTCGGCGTCCAGGACCAGGTAGCCGTCGTAGGGAGCATAGTCCTCCTCAATGCAGCGGAGGAGGTACTGGAGGGCGTAGCCCTTGCCCACCTGGTCGGTGTTGTTGCGGAAGTAGACGTTGGCGCCGTGGGCCCCGGCCACAGAGCCGGTGAGATCGGTGCAGTTGTCGGCCACCACAAAGACGTCCACCTTGTCGGCGGGGTAGTCCTGGGCGTTGATGCTGTCGATGAGGTTGCCGATGACGGCCTGCTCGTTGCGGGCGGCGATGAGGACGGCGATGCGGTGGGGCACTGGCTCACGGTGGGGGGCATCCTTCTTGAACCAGGCCACGGGGATATAGAAGAACTGGTAGGAATAGCAGAGGAAAAACGCCAGCATGATGGCGAGATTGATGATCTGTAGGGTAGTCATGGGATACGGCCTCCTTTGTGCCGCCACCCGAAAAATGGGTGCGCTTCGCGGAGGGGTGGGCATTTTGCCCACCCCGTCGGGTGTATGGGGTTGTGATACGCGGTGCGTCGTGCGCCGCGGTGTGGTTGGGGGAGATGTTTCGCGCTTCCGAGCGCGACCTACTTTTGGCTACAGTGCCAAAAGTAGGCAAAAGCACCGGAAGGAACCTCCGGTTCCTTCACTGACCGGCGCGCTATAGCGCGTGCAGAAGCAGGGGCGTTTACCACGCGTTTGCAGGAGAATTTCCTTTTCGATTCGTCAAAAGGATCGTCTCTGCTCCTGCGCCGCTGCCGCTGATGCCAGCGTCGGACAACGCGTTAGTGTCTACCGTCGAAAATGTGAGCGGCAGCGGCGCAAAACGGAAGTCAATGCGTCATACGAAACGACAATCACCCTGTTCCGCGAACGCGTGGTACAAAATGCCGCTGAAAAACAAGGCACAGCGTGGGCGGATTCTTAAACCGCAGGTTTAAGCTGTCCTTTTGGGTACTTTTGGGACAGCGGCCAAAAGTACCTCGTCCCCGCAGGGACGAAACACCCTCATGCGGGGCGTCGAGGACGCCGCCCCCTACGAAAGGTCTATCGGGCCTTTGGCGTCAATCGTACAGCAGCTGGTCGGTGGTTTCGGCCAGGCCGAAGGAGACCAGGAGGTCAAGGACCTCGGTGCAGTCGGCGGGGAGGTCGTCCAGGTTCCAGAAGCAGTCGCCGGTTTCCGTCGCCGAGACGGTGCTGTTTCCGTCACCGGCGGAATCGGTATGATCATGCTCCGCGTCGTGGTAGTTGAACTCCAGGTAGAAGCAGGTGGTGCGCTGCTGGGCGGCGGTGTCGTCCAGAATGTCCACGGTCTGCTGGCGGTTGGCGTCATAGTAGCGCTGGATGGCAGCGTAGAGCTGGCGGGTCTGGGCCGCGGTGAGCTCCACAGACTGTCCGTCCTGCCGGTAGTTGTTGAACCAGCCGCCGGTGATGGTGGCGGGGTCGATCTCCACGTAGCTATAGCGGTCGCTGTGGCTGGTGGCCTTCACCGCGGGGTCGTTGTAGAAAGCGTTGGCAATCTGGTACAGGGGGGTATCCCGGCGGACGATCTGGGTATAGGTACGGCGGACAGAGCTGCCGCTCTTCAGCTTGTAGGTAAAGTTGAAGGTGATATACTGCTGCGTGCCGTCGTACTCGCTGGTGGGGGCGCTGATAACATCGTTGATCTCCTGCTCGGTGGGCTGGCCCTGGTCCAGGATGGCCCGGTGGAAGGCGGTGAGCTTTTCCAGGCCCTGGGGGTCCTCAAGGCCGCCGACGACGATGTCGCGGCAGCTCAGGCTGGCGCTCTCGATCTGGTCCGCGTCGGGGACGTATTTCTGGGCGCCGAAGGCGTCGAACCGGACCACCAGGCCGATGATCACCAGGGCGGCTGCCAGAGCGGCCGCACCCAGCCAGCCCCGACGGTCAAAGACCCGGAAGGACTTGTGGAGCAGCATCTGGACGCCGAAGTAGACCACCAGGCCGCAGAGGATCTGGCACAGCAGCAGGCCCAGGACGTCGGTGCCGCGGCGGAACATGGCCCACAGCAGCAGGCCCAGGCCCATACCGCCGGCCAGGGAGATGACGTACAGCACGATGGGCCGCAGCCAGGGGAAGACGATGGCGTCGCCGGCGGTCTCGCTGTGGCGGGCGCGGCAGAAGAGGCAGGCCACCACGATGAAGAGCACCGCCACGGCGGTATAGATCAGCAGGGCCGTCCAGAAGGTGGCGGGGACATACTGAAGGTAGTAACGGGAGCCGTTTTCCACGCCGTTGAGGCCGATGTCCTCCGGGCCCTTGGGGCTGACGGCGTTGTACAGGCGGACGAGGGGGGTCAGCCAATCCACCCAGGCGGGCCAGCCGGCGTTCTCGTAGCCCCAGTAGAACATCTGGGTGGTGGCGGAGAACAGCAGCCAGAAGGCGGCGAACAGGAAGTTGACGCCGGCGAAGATGACGGGGATGGCCAGGAGCCAGCCGGTGACCATGGCGCACAATGTAGCCAGGGCGAAGAAGAAGAGGCTGGTGAGCTCCGCCGAGGCGAACCACTCCCAGGTGCCCCGCAGGTCGACGGCGCCCAGGGCGGCCTGGACCGGCAGGGTCAGGAGAGCCGCCGCCAGGTGGACCGCGGTGAACATGGCCACGCCCACGGTGAAGTGGGTGGCAAACTGGCGGCCCCGGGTGATGGGCAGGGCGTGCATCAATCCCACGCTGCGGCCGTTCATCAGGTAGGCATACAGGGCCATGGCCAGCAGCACGGCAAAGCAGGCGGAGAGGATGATGGCGGCGCTGACGGCGCCATTGAGATAGCTATTGATGCTGGACATGGCCTCCAGGGGGCGGCGGGGACTGAGGTAGTCCCGGCGGCTCCACAGGGTCAGGGGCAGGGCGCAGATCCACAGCACGGCATAGCCGAACAGCAGAGGCCAGAAGCGGCGGAAGTCGGCGCGGGCCAGGGCGCGCTCAGAGGACGATATCATGGACCGCATAATCGGCACCTCCCATCTCGTAGATAAAGATCTCCTCCAGGGTCAGGGGGATGGCCTCCAGCAGGATGGGCTGGAGAGCGGACACCTGGGCCAGAATGGCGTTCTGATTGCCGCGGACAATGTAGGTATGGACGCGGCCGATGCGCTCGTGATGCAGGACGTTGAGGCTGGCAGGCAGCTCCGGCTCCTCGCCGCCGAAGGCCACCTGTAATTTCACGGTGTTGTCCTGCAGGTCGGACAGGCTGCGCTCCAGCAGCACCTTGCCCTTGTTCATGATGCCCACGTGGTCGCAGACGTCCTCCAGCTCACGGAGGTTGTGGCTGGACACCAGGACGGTGGTGCCCCGCTCGGCCACGTCGCCCAGCAGCAGGGACCAGACCTGGCGGCGCATGACGGGGTCCAGGCCGTCCACCGGTTCGTCCAGGATCAGGTACTCGGGCATGCAGGACATGGTAATCCAGAAGGCGGCCTGCTTCTGCATGCCCTTGCTCATGCGGCGGATCATCTGGCGGTCGTCCAGGGGGAAGACCTCGTGCATTTTGTCGTAGCGCTCCTGGCTGAAGGTGGGGTACATGCCCTTGTAGAGGCGGGCCATCTCACGGATGGACCACTGGGAGAAATAGAACCAGTCGTCGGGGATGACGCAGAGGCGCTGCTTGACGGCGGTGTTTTCGTAGATGGGCTGGCCCTCCAGGGTCAGGGAGCCGCTGTCGGGGCGGCAGACGCCGGTAAAGTGGCGGATGATGGTGGACTTGCCGGCGCCGTTGGGGCCCACCAGGCCGTAGACCGCGCCCTTGGGAACGGTCAGGCTGGCGTCGTCCAGGGCGCGGAAGCCATCAAAGGTTTTGACGACATTTTTTGCTTCTAGCATTACTTCTTCTCTCCTTCCCAGAGCTGCAGGAGCTCTTCACGGGTCATGCCCAGGCTGCGCAGCTCCTCCAGAAGAGGGCGGAGCCTGCCGGTCAGCTCGGACTTGCGGGCGGCGTTCTGGGTGTCGCCCTCCGCCACGAAGCTGCCTTTGCCGGTGATGGAGACGACGTAGCCCTCGGACTCCAGCTCGGCATAGGCACGTTGGATGGTGTTGGGGTTGATGGACAGCTGCGAGGCCATGGAGCGCACCGACGGCAGCTTGTCGCCGGGGGCCAGGACACCGGTGACCATCAGACGGCGCAGGCTGTCCTTCACCTGCTCGTAGATGGGTCGGCCGTCCCGATAGTCCAGATGGATCATAAGGGTCACTCCTTCCGAGTGTAGTGTATTAAGCGTGTTAATACACTTATACCACGATGTGGTACAGCTGTCAAGGGGTGTGGGAGATTTTTTCGCAAAATTTTCTCTCTTTATGGCTGTGTTTCGTTTTTTTCATGGGTGCGGGGCGGAAATTTGGCTGTGGGGGCTTTTCTTTTGCTGTAAATCCGGTATAATGATAAGTACCTGTTATGAAAGGATGATCTGCCTTTATGAAACTGAGTTCCATTCGTCAGGCGGCCAAGAGCGTGCCGCTGCGCCGGGTGTGGGAGACGGCTGAGAAGGCCCACGCCATCTGCGGCAGGCCTACGGCGGCGCTGTTTACCGACATGCTGCGGTGCGCCAAGCGCTACGGCGCGGGGCCCACGGACTATATGATGTTTGAATTTTACGACCTGAGCGACGCGGAGCGGGCCACGTATCTGACCCGGGTGCGGTCGGCCGCCTTTGTGAAGCGGGTGAACAACCGGACGGACGCGGCCATCTTCAACGACAAGAACGCGTTTTTTGAGAAGTTCCGGCCGCTGATGGGGCGGGAGGCGCTGAATCTGTTCACGGCGGACGCGGCGCAGTTCGCGGCGTTTGTGGCGGACAAGGACGCGGTGATCGTGAAGCCCATCGACGGGGACTGCGGCAGCGGCATCGAGAAGCTGTACAAGAAGGATTTCGCCGATGTGGAGGCCATGTGGGCCTATGTGAAGCGGCCGGAGAAGCGGTTCGGCATCTGCGAGGAGGTCATCCGGCAGCATCCCCAGGCGGCGGCGCTGCATCCGGACTCCATCAACTGCATCCGGGTGGCCACCTTTGTGAAAGACGGCGAGCCGCTGGTGATCTACGCCGCCTGCAAGGCGGGCACCGGCGGGATGGCCTTTGACAACATGGGCCGGGGCGGCATCACCATGCGGTTCGATCTGGACACCGGCAAGATCGCCGGGCAGGGCCACGACGAGGAGCTGAAGAAGTACGACCGCCACCCCACCACCGGCATCGAGCTGAAGGGCTATCAGATGCCCATGCACCAGGAGGTGAAGGCCCTGGCGCTGCAGGCGGCGCTGATGTATCCGGAGTTCCACTATGTGGGCTGGGACATCTGCATGACGGAGAAGGGGCCGGCCATCATCGAGGGCAACGACTATCCCGGCTATGATCTGGCCCAGATCCCCGACGACGGCGATCCCCACCCCCGGCAGGGGCTGATCCCCCGGTTTGAGAAGTACGGGATCCAGGTATAAAAAGCTGCAAACATAATAGAGACGCATAAGGGGCGGGAATTGTTCCCGCCCCTTTTTTCTATTGAATTTGCAGCAATGTGCCAGTTTTGAGGCCCCCTCTGAGAGGGGGCTGGCGGCGAAGCCGGCTGGGGTAGAGAATTTCAGCCTTTTATTCTCTCCCTTCGTCATGACCTGCGGTCATGCCACCTCCCTCGCAGAGGGAGGCTTTTGTGCGGCGCTCTTCGGATGTCAGCGGTACCGACGCTGCACACAAAAATTGAGCGCCGCGGGCTTGGGGCCCGCGGCGCTCTTTCACTGAGCCCGGAAAGGTACAGTGCGCTGACAAAGGGGGGTTACTTCTGGTTGGCCAGGACCTTGTTGGCCTCGGCCATTTCCTGGAAGATACCGGCGTGCTTCTTGGCAACGACGGTCTTGATGACCAGCAGGGTGGCGACCATCAGGGCCACGGCAATGATCAGGTTGATGACCACGTTCTGGATCAGGCCGGCCAGGATGAAGCTGACGAATGCCACGCCGGAGACGGTCAGGGCATAGGGCAGCTGGGTGAACACGTGGTTCAGGTGGAAGCAGTGGGCACCGGCAGAGGCCATGATGGTGGTATCGGAGATGGGGGAGCAGTGGTCGCCCATCACGCCGCCGGAGCAGGCAGCGGCCAGGCCGATGGTGCACAGGACGGGCTCCACGTCGTAGTCAAAGACCGCGACGACGATGGGGGCCATGATGCCGATGGTGCCCCAGGAGGTACCGGTGGCAAAGCCGATGGCGGCGCCGATGATGAAGATCACGGCGGGCAGGAAGACCTTCAGATCGCCTGCACCAGCCATGGCGTTCTTGACGAACTCGGCGGAGTACATGGCGTAGCGGGTGAAGGAGCACAGGGTCCAGGCAAAGGTCAGGATCAGGATGGGGGCGATCATCTGGATGAAGCCCTGGGGAACAGACTCGAAGGACTTCTCGAAGCCGATGGCGCCGCGCACCCAGAAGTAGATGAAGGTGAACACGCAGCCGATGAGGCCGCCCAGAGCCAGGGCCGCGCCGGCGTCGGCGTTGGAGAAGGACACCATGAAGTCATGGTAGCAGTCAGCGGTATCATCATAGTAGCCGCCGGACCAGATCAGGGAGACCACGCAGACGATGATCAGGACGATGACGGGCACCAGCAGGTCGGCCACGGAGGACTTACCGGAAGCGGGCTTCTCGTAATCGTCGGCACCGGCGAAGGGACGCTCGGGGGTGGTGAACAGGTCATCCTTGACCTGGGCGTTGTACTCATGGGTCAGCATGGAGCCGTAGTCGATGTTCAGCAGGGAGATGACCACGATCATCACCAGGGTCAGCAGGCAGTAGTAGTTCCAGGGGATCTGCTTGATGAACATCTCGATACCGTTGACGGAGTCGGAGTTGACGTAGCCGGACACGGCAGCAGCCCAGGAGGAGACCGGGGCGATCATGCAGACGGGAGCGGCGGTAGCGTCGATGATGTAGGCCAGCTTGGCGCGGGAGATCTTGTGGGACTCGGTGACGGGACGCATGACGGCACCCACGGTCAGGCAGTTGAAGTAGTCGTCGATGAAGATCAGGACGCCCAGCAGCATGGTCATCAGCTGCGCACCGGCGCGGCTGGTGACGGTCTTCTTGGCCCAGCGGCCGAAGGCCTCGGAGCCGCCGCCCTTGTTCATCAGGTCCACCATGATACCCAGAACAACTAGGAACACAATGATACCCATGTTATAGCTGTCGGCCAGAACGGAGACGATGCCGTAGTCGGCACCCACCAGGGCCACGGCGGTGTCCCAGGGGGCGAAGCCGGTGTACAGCAGCGCGCCCACCAGGCAGCCAAGGAACAGAGAGGAATACACTTCCTTAGAGATCAGGGCCAGCACGATGGCAACAATGGGGGGCAGCAGGGACCAGAAGGTGCCTGCAAAGGGAGTGGCGGCCTCGACGATCTCGCCGTCGACCTCAAAGGTGGGGAGCGGCGTATCCTTGAACGCGATGCCGAGAATGACCAGCAGCACGACAAAGATACCCAGCGCAACGAAATACGCTATCTTTGTGCTTTTCTTTTCCATGGTGAGATTTACCTCCTCGTGATTTATGGTGTTCCCATCTTAACTTGTTTCTGCGGGATTGTCAATATTTCAGCAATCACAAGGGCGGGTAATTTTGAACAAATTATGAACCGCACTTTCTCCCTTTTCTCCAATTTTGGGGCGTTTTTGCAAGGATTTATCACTATTCCAGTTTTCTTTTCACTTGTTTTATAAGCAAAACGTTAATTTCCGAAACTTATCTTACCGATTTTTTAACGTGGTTTTTGGGGTGTTTTTGTGGGTTCCAGGCGGCGGACGGGACGGAGGGCGAAATGTGCATTTCCTGTTTTTCGCTAATTTGCCAGTTTTTCCGACGCTGCAGGCCGGGCGGAGAAAGGCAAAAAAAAGAAAGCCCCGAAGGGCTTTCTTTTTTGCTATTGTAATAGGTATCCTTACTGCTGGTTGACCAGAGCCTTGTTGGCCTCGGCCATTTCCTCGAAGATACCAGCGTGCTTCTTGCTGACGATAGCCTTGATGACCAGCAGGGTAGCGACCATCAGAACGCAGGCAATAATCAGGCAGATCACCACGTTCTGGATCAGGCCGGCCAGGATGAAGCTGACGAAAGCAACACCGGCGACGGTCAGAGCGTAGGGCAGCTGAGTGAACACGTGATTCAGGTGGAAGCAGTGGGCACCAGCGGAAGCCATGATGGTGGTATCGGAGATGGGGGAGCAGTGGTCGCCCATAACACCGCCGGAGCAGGCAGCGGCCAGGCCGATGGTGCACAGGATGGGCTGGGTGTTGTAGTCAAAGACCTGCACAACGATGGGGGCCATGATGCCGATGGTGCCCCAGGAAGTACCGGTAGCGAAACCGATGGCAGCGCCGATGATGAAGATCACGGCAGGCAGGAACTTGGCCAGATCGCCGGCGCCGGCCATGGCGTTGACGACGAAGTTGGCGGAGTACATACCGTAACGGGTCAGGCCGCACAGGGTCCACGCGAAGGTCAGGATCAGGATGGGGGAGATCATCTGGATGAAGCCATTGGGAACGGACTCGAAGGACTTCTCAAAGCCGATGGAGCCACGCAGCCAGAAGTACACGAAGGTGAAGACCAGAGCGATCATGGAGCCGATAGCCAGACCGGCACCGGAAGAGGCGTTGGAGAAAGCGCCCATGAAGTCATGGAAGTACTCGCTCTCACCATCATAGTAGCCGCCGGTGTAGATCAGGCCGACGATGCAGGTGGCGATCAGCACGATAACGGGCAGCAGCAGGTCCAGAACGGAGGACTTACCCTTGGTGCCGACTTCGTAATCGTCAGCGCCCTCAAAGGGACGCTCGGGGGTGGTGAACAGGTCGCCCTTGACCTGAGCGTTGTACTCGTGGGTCAGCATGGAGCCATAGTCAATGTTCAGCAGAGAGATGACCACGATCATCAGCAGGGTCAGCAGGCAGTAGTAGTTCCAGGGGATCTGCTTGATGAACATCTCGATACCACTGACGCTGCTGGAGTTAACGTAACCGGAAACAGCAGCGGCCCAGGAGGACACGGGAGCGATCATGCAGACAGGAGCGGCGGTGGCGTCGATGACGTAGGCCAGCTTGGCGCGGGAGATGTGATGGCTCTCGGTGACGGGACGCATAACGGCGCCCACGGTCAGGCAGTTGAAATAGTCATCGATGAAGATCAGGACGCCCAGCAGCATGGTCATCAGCTGCGCACCGGCGCGGGTCTTAACGGCCTTCTTGGCCCAGCGGCCGAAAGCCTCGGAGCCGCCGGTCTTGTTCATCAGGTCCACCATGATGCCCAGGACAACCAGGAACACGATGATGGCGATGTTGCCGGAGTCGGAGACGGTGGTGACGATACCGTTGTCGCCTTCAACCAGCTGAACAACGGTCTCCCAGGGGTGGTAGTTGCTGACCAGCAGCGCGCCAACCAGGCAGCCCAGGAACAGAGAGGAATACACTTCCTTGCTGATCAGAGCCAGCACGATGGCCACGATGGGGGGCAGCAGGGACCAGAAGGTGCCTGCAAAGGGAGTGGTGGCTTCGATCATTTCGCCATCGACCTCCAGGGTGGGCAGCGGAGCATCCTTAAACATGACGCCGAGAATCACCAGCAGCACGATAAAGATACCCAGCGCAACGAAATACGCGATCTTTGTGCTTTTCTTTTCCATTATGAGATTTACCTCCTCATGATTTATGGTGTCCCCATCTTAGCTTCTTTTTAACAGATTGTCAATATTTCAACGAATGGGCGATTGGGTAGATTTTAACAAATTATGAACTCCACTTTCTCCCTTTTCTCCAATTTTTAGCGTGAATTTATGGGGCCTTGTCGCAATTTTTGTTTTTTTAACGCGTTCTTAACGGACATTTTGCGTGTTTTTGCTGTTGAGAAGAGGCGGATTCTCGTTAATATCTTAGCGGCAGGCCCATTTTTCAACAAGTTTTGTAAGGGGCATGCAAAAAAAGAAAGCCCCGGGTGGGGCTTTCTTCTTTTGCAGCAGGTATGCTGTGGGGTTACTGGTTGGCCAGGGCCTTGTCGGCCTCAGCCATTTCCTGGAAGATGCCAGCGTGCTTCTTGGCAGTGATGGCCCTGATCACCAGCAGGGTGACGACCATCAGGGCGATGGCGATGATGAGGCAGATGACCACGTTCTGGATCAGGCCGGCCAGGATGAAGCTGACGAAGGCAACACCGGCGACGGTCAGAGCGTAGGGGATCTGGGTGAACACGTGGTTCAGGTGGTAGCAGTGAGCACCGGCGGAAGCCATGATGGTGGTGTCGGAGATGGGGGAGCAGTGGTCGCCCATAACGCCGCCGGAGCAGGCAGCCGCCAGGCCGATGGTGCACAGGATGGGCTGGGTGTTGAAGTCAAAGACCTGCACAACGATGGGGGCCATGATGCCGATGGTGCCCCAGGAGGTACCGGTGGCGAAACCAATGGCAGCGCCGATGATGAAGATCACAGCGGGCAGGAACTTGGCCAGATCGCCGGCACCAGCCATGGCGTCGATGACGTAGTTGGCGGAGTACATGCCGTAACGGGTCAGGCCGCACAGGGTCCACGCGAAGGTCAGGATCAGGATGGGGGAGATCATCTGGATGAAGCCGTTGGGAACAGACTCGAAGGACTTCTCGAAGCCGATGGAGCCACGCAGCCAGAAGTAGATGAAGGTGAACACCAGAGCCACCATGGAGCCGATGGCCAGACCGGCGCCGGAAGAGGCATCGGAGAAGGCCGCCATGAAGGCGTGGTAATTGCCGCCCTCTTTATCAAAGTAGCCGCCGGTGTAAATCAGGCCGATGATGCAGGTGGCGATCAGGACGATAACGGGCAGCAGCAGATCCAGAACGGAGGACTTGCCCTTGGTGCCGACTTCATAATCGTCAGCGCCGGCGAAGGGACGCTCGGGAGTGGTGAACAGGTCGTCCTTGACCTGGGCGTTGTACTCGTGGGTCAGCATGGGACCGTAGTCGATGTTCAGCAGGGAGATGACCACGATCATCACCAGGGTCAGCAGGCAGTAGTAGTTCCAGGGGATCTGACGAATGAACATCTGGATACCGCTGACGGACTCAGAGTTGACGTAGCCGGACACAGCGGCAGCCCAGGAGGACACGGGAGCGATCATGCAGACGGGAGCGGCAGTGGAGTCGATGACGTAGGCCAGCTTGGCGCGGGAGATCTTATGGGACTCGGTGACGGGACGCATGACGGCGCCGACAGTCAGGCAGTTGAAATAGTCGTCGATGAAGATCAGCACGCCCAGCAGCATGGTCATCAGCTGTGCGCCGGCGCGGGTCTTAACGGCCTTCTTGGCCCAGCGGCCGAAGGCCTCGGAGCCGCCGGTCTTGTTCATCAGGTCCACCATGATGCCCAGAACAACCAGGAACACGATGATGGCGATGTTGCCGGAATCGGAGACGGTGGTGACGATGCCGTTATCACCCTCGACCAGCTGGACGACGGTCTCCCAGGGGTGGAAGTTGCTGACCAGCAGCGCACCCACCAGGCAGCCCAGGAACAGGGAGGAATACACTTCCTTGCTGATCAGGGCCAGCACGATGGCCACGATGGGGGGCAGCAGGGACCAGAAGGTGCCCGCGAAGGGAGTGGTGGCTTCGATCATTTCGCCATCAACCTCCAGGGTGGGCAGCGGAGTGTTCTTAAACGTGACGCCGAGAATGACCAGCAGCACGACAAAGACACCCAGCGCTACGAAATACGCGATTTTGGTGCTTTTCTTTTCCATTATGAGATTTACCTCCTCATGATTTATGGTGCTTTTATTTTATAGTCTCTTAACGGCATTGTCAAGTTCTTGACGCTTTTTCAGTTCTTTTAACAAGATTTTAACAAGGAGTTTGACTAATTTCACAAATTGTTCACATTCTCCAGGAAAAGCAGCTCTTTGCTCTGTCTGGAGGCGGAAAAGGCGCAAAAAAGGCGCCGGAGCAGGTGCTCCGACGCCTTTGGGATGTAAAATTTTTCGCAGGCTTCCAGAACTTTTTTAGAAGTTGAAGAAGGACTGGAGCTGGCCGTAGAGGATCAGCAGCATGCACAGGGGGGTGATGACCTTGACGCAGATTTTGAAGAAGCCGTAGCTGACCAGCTTGTTGCCCTGCTGCTCCGCTTCTTCCCTGACTACCTCGGGGCCGATCTCCCAGCCGATCATCAGGGACATCAGCAGTGCGCCCAGAGGCATCATGACGCCCTCAGACAGCATATCCCAGAAGTCCAGCCAGTCGGCGGCCCATGTGTTGGGATTCTCAATGCCCAGCAGGTCTGCCGGCGCAATGCCTGCAGTACCCAGGCAGTCTGCGCAGACCAGGATGCAGCCCAGGCCAACTGCCACAGCAGCGATCATGGTATAGCTCTTACGCTTGTCGCCCTTGCCCTCGATACGGGCCTTGTCGACGAAGTGGGCCACGATGACCTCCAGCAGGGAGATGGAGGAGGAGATGGCGGCGAAGACCACCAGCAGATAAAACAGGATGCCGAAGATGGGGCCGACAGCGCCCATGTTGTGGAACACGTTCTGCATGGTGATGAACAGCAGGGACGGGCCGCCCAGAGCGCCGTCAGGATCCAGCGCGAAACGGCCGGGGATGACGCACAGACCGGCCATCAGGGCCACCAGGGTATCCATGACCACGATGAGGATGGCGTTCTTTTCCAGGTTCTCCTTCTTATCCAGGTAGGAGCCGTAGGTGATCATGGCGCCCATGCCCAGGGACAGGGAAAAGAACATCTGGCCGCCGGCGGTGGAAAGAACTTCAAAGAAGCTGGGTGCTTTTTCAATGACGCCGTTGGCCACAGCCCAGCCGGGAATGAACATGTACTTCAGACCATCCACGGCGTTCTCCAGGGTGCAGGCGCGGATGATGCAGATCAGCAGGGCCACGAACAGAGCGGGCATACCGATGGAGCAGACCTTTTCGATACCGCCGCCGATACCGCCCATGACGATGATCATGGTCAGGGCCACGAAGATCAGGCCGTAGATGATGGCCTCAGTGGGGTTGCCGATGAAGGCGTTGAAAATCTCGCCGCCGTTCATGCCGTTGGAGCCAAAGCCAGCGTTGAACAGATCGCCCACGTTGAGGACGGTGTACTTGATGCAGTAGCCGCCCAGCGCACAGTAGAAGAACAGGATGAAGAACGCGGACAGAATGCCCAGCCAGCCCATCCAGCTGAACTTCTTGCTGAGGACCTTATACGCGCCCACCGCGCCGTGGCCGGTCTTACGGCCCAGGGCCAGCTCGCCCACCATGACGATGAAGCCGCAGCAGACCGCCAGGACCAGGTAGATGAGAAGGAACGTGAAGCCGCCGCAGGCGCCCATCTTATTGGGGAAGCCCCAGATGTTGCCCAGGCCGACCGCCGAACCGACAGCAGCCATCAGGAATCCAAAATTGGATCCAAAGCCTTTTCTTTCTTCCATTGTTTTCTCTCCTTAATACTTAGTTACCGTCCGGGGAAAAATACGGTGTACTGTGAGTTTACTATTTATGGAAGTGGCTGTAAATAAGCTGGGAGCGTTCTTAACACGGACGTTGCGCGGGCTGTTTTTTCCTTTATTCTCTCCTTATAAATAATCCGTTAGGAGGCAGCAGAACCGCAAAAAGACCCCCGCGGGAGACGGGGGTCTTTTGTCGGAAATATGTAGTTTCGTGAGAGGAAAATTTTTGGTTCAATCGCCCTCTCGCATGCGGTAGCCCACGCCCACCTCGGTGAAGAGATACTCGGGGTGGCTGGGGTCCTTTTCGATCTTGCGGCGGATGTTGGCCATGTTGACGCGAAGGATCTGGTTGTCGGTCTTGGCCTTGGGGCCCCAGAGCTCACGGATGATGAAATCGTAGGTGAGCACCTTGCCGGCGTATTTGCCCAGGAGGGCCACGATCTTATACTCGTTGACGGTGAGCTTGGCGTTTTCGCCGTGCATGAGGACCTGGTGCTTGTCGTAGTCGATGGTCAGGTCGCCGGTGCTGAACTTGCCGGACTGGGCGATCTGGGGATCGGACAGGGTGGTGCGGGTGTGGCGGATGGCGGTACGGATGCGGGCCAGCAGCTCGGAGGTGCCGAAGGGCTTGGAGATGTAGTCATCGGCGCCGTAGTCCAGCGCCTCTACCTTGTCATGCTCGTGATGGCGGGCGGAGACCACCACCACCGGCAGGCTGGACCACTTGCGGACGGATTTCAGCACCTCGATGCCGTCCATATCCGGCAGCCCCAGGTCCAGCACGATCAGGTCGGGACAGTGGGACGAGATCATGGTCAGCGCCTCCTCGCCGCTGCGGACGACGATGGTGTCGTAGCCGTTGGCTGTCAGGATCATGGAGATGAAATTGCTGATGCTCTGCTCATCCTCTACGATCAGTACCTTGTCTTTAATCTTCATGGTCTTCTTCCTCCTCCATAGGTAATTCAATGACGAAGCGTGCGCCGCCGTGGCGGGAGACGTTTTCGCCGTAAATGGTGCCGTCATGTGCCTGCACCACAGTTTTGCATACCGATAGGCCGATGCCCATATTGCGCTTACGGTCGCCCTGCTGGCTCTGGTGGGCGGAGCTGTCAAAGAGGTCTGGGAGTTTTTCGGGGGGGATACCGGCACCGTTGTCCTCCACGATGATGCGGGCCACATTTCCCTTTCGCTCCAGGGTCACGTCCACCTCGGTGGCGCCCTCGGCGTGGAGGGCGGCGTTTTCCAGCAGGTTCAGCAGCACCTGCTCCATCAGCAGCTCGTCCATGGGCACCAGGAGCACCTCTTGGGGCAGGTGGACGTGGACGGGCAGCTGGTCGCCGCGCTTGGTATATTTGGCCACGGCACCCTCGATGACCTCCTCGGCCACGGCCAGGGTCTTGGTGACCTTGGCGTCGCCCTGGGCGCCGATGCGGGTGATGGAGAGAAGATTCTCCACAATGCGGATGAGCCAGCGGGCATCCTCGTTGGCGGAGGAGATCAGCTGGTGGCGCTGCTCCGCCGTCAGGGAGCTCTCCTGCTCCAGCAGCACGTCGGTGGCGCCCACGATGCCGGTGAGGGGGGTGCGGATATCGTGGGAGACGGCACGCAGCAGGTTGGAGTGGATGCGCTCGCGCTCAGCCTCCCGCTTCAGGATCTCCACCTGCTTGGCGCGGCTGGTGAGCATGCCGGTGACCACGGAGATGAACATCATGACGATGAACGTCAGGGGGAAGCCGGCCAGGGTGAAGCTGATCTCCCAATAGGGCTCGGTGAACACGTAGTCCACGCAGAGGACGCCAGTGACGGCAATGAGGATACTGAAGAGGTAGCCGTCGGTCAGCAGGGCGGTGAGGAACACGTCCAGAAAGAAGATGACGGCCACGTAGCTGGTGTCGCTGTGGGGGTCCACGGAACGCAGGAGGAGACACAGCAGCACCGTCAGAAAAAACAGGGCGGCGGAGACGATGAAATCCTTGCCGGAATACAGCAGGGAGCTGTGGAGTATCTTCTTCTTTTTCGTCCATTGGCCCGGCCACGGGATCTTCCATCTGGTCATATGTACCCCTCCCCCCTACAGGACGCCGTAATCATAGCGTATTATATCACAGATTTCTGTAAAAATGGTGCTAAAATGTTGTTAAGAGCCGGTTTTTTCCCTGTTTTTTTGCAGGGCCTTTACGGCAGTGGCGGATCGCCGACAAAAACCGACCGTTTTTGCTGCGAAAAACGGCCGGCTTTTTCGGGCTGCTTGTCGAATATGGTATCTTTCAGGGGAAAAGTTTCCCCATAAAAAGCAAATCGCCACGGCACCGATGTGTCGTGGTTCCTTCGTAAGTGGGGGATCTTACCGGTCGCTGGGCTGCCAATCGCAATCCGCGAAGATCATGTCGTCCAGATCACCCGTGATGAACTTGTTCAGCATCGTACATATCACGCTCCTTTCTTGCTCTTAAATTTTCTATTTGTATTATATGCTTCCCCCTCCCCTTTTGCAAGCTTCAAATTAGACGTATTTCACAATTTTCTTACCGTTCTTTTTGACAGTTTGCACAATGCCTCTTGCGTTTTTTTGTGGGGCACATTATAATAATATAATGGAATTTTAGTGGAACGCGGGGGACGCGTATGAAAGAGTTTATTGCGGGACAATTTGATATTGCCGTCATCGGTGCGGGACACGCCGGCATCGAGGCGGCGCTGGCGGCGGCACGGCTGGGACTGGAGACGGTGTGCTTTACCATCAATCTGGACGCGGTGGGCAACATGCCCTGCAACCCGGCCATCGGCGGCACGGGAAAGGGCCATCTGGTGCGGGAGCTGGACGCGCTGGGCGGTGAAATGGCCAAGGCGGCGGACAAGGCCTGCATCCAGTACCGGATGCTGAACCGGGGCAAGGGCCCCGCCGTGTGGTCCCTGCGGGCCCAGGCCGACCGCCGGGCGTATCAGAAGGTGATGAAGCACACCCTGGAGCGCCAGCCCCACCTGACGGTGCGGCAGGGCGAGGTGGTGGATATCCGAGCGGAGAACGGCCGGGTAGCACAGGTGGTGCTGCGGACAGGCGCGGTGTTTCAGGTGAAGGCCGCCGTGATCTGCTCCGGCACGTATCTCCACGGGCGCACCATCATCGGCGAGTGCATCGAGGAGAGCGGCCCCGACGGCATGCACGCCGCCACGGCGCTAACGGAGCGGCTGCTGGCGCTGGGTCTGCCGCTGCGGCGGTTCAAGACCGGAACGCCGCCGCGGGTCAACGCCCGGACGGTGGACTTCAGTAAAATGGAGCTTCAGGAGGGGGACCCCTCTCCCCTGCCCTTCAGCTTTGAGACGAGGGAGCCGCCGGAAAACCGGGCGGTGTGCTACCTCACCTACACCAATCAGGAGACCCACCGGATCATCCGGGAGAATCTGGACCGCAGCCCCATCTACAGCGGCGTCATCGAGGGCATCGGCCCACGGTACTGCCCGTCCATTGAAACGAAGGTGGTGCGGTTTGCCGACAAGCCCCGGCACCAGCTGTTCATCGAGCCCATGGGGCTGGACACGGAGGAGCTGTACATTCAGGGGTTCTCCTCCTCCCTGCCGGAGGAGATTCAAATTCAAATGCTGCACACCGTGGCCGGACTGGAGCGGGCGGTGATGACCCGGCCCGCCTACGCCATCGAGTACGACTGCATCGATCCGCTGGCGCTGAAGCCCACGCTGGAGACGAAGGCGGTGGCGGGACTGTACGGCGCGGGACAGTTCAACGGCTCCTCGGGGTACGAGGAGGCGGCGGTGCAGGGCTTTGTGGCGGGCGTCAACGCGGCGCTGGCGCTGCTGGGCCGGGAGGAGCTGGTGCTGAAGCGCAGCGAGAGCTACATCGGCACCCTCATCGACGATCTGGTGACGAAGGGGACGGAGGAGCCCTATCGGATGATGACCAGCCGGTCGGAGTACCGGCTGGTGCTGCGGCAGGACAACGCCGACCAACGGCTGACGGCCATCGGACACCGGATCGGCCTGGTCAGCGAGGAGCGGCTGGCGGCGGTGGAGGCCAAATACGCCGCCGTGGCCCAGGAGATCAGGCGGCTGGAACGGACGGGCATCCCCGGCAGCGAGGCGCTGAACGCCCTGCTGGCGGAACGGGGCACTACGCCGGTCAACGACGGGTGCCGCCTTATCGACCTGCTGCGGCGGCCCCAGGTGCGCTATGAGGACCTGCGGGCCTTCGATCCTGCGCCGCAGACGTTGGCGGCGGACGTGGTGGAGCAGGTGGAGATCACCGTGAAGTACGAGGGATACATCCAGCGGCAGCAGAAGCAGGTGACGGAGTTCGAGCGGCTGGAGCAGCGGCTGCTGCCGGAGGATCTGGACTACGGCCACATTCAGGGCTTGCGGCTGGAGGCCCGGGAGAAGCTCAGCGCCATCCGGCCCCGGAGCCTGGGACAGGCGGGGCGCATCTCCGGCGTGTCCCCCGCCGACATGGCGGCGCTGATGATCTACTTAGGGAAATAAGGAGGGCGAGAGGATGAAGGTATACGATCTGACCCACACCATACGAAACGACATGCCGGTGTATCCCGGCACGGAGCAGCCGAAGCTGACCACCGCCTGCACCATTGAGGAGGTGGGGTATCGGGAGACGCTGCTGCACATGTACTCCCACACCGGCACCCACATGGACGCCCCGGCCCACATGCTGCCGGACGGCGCGGCGCTGGACAGCCACGGCGCGGACAAGTTCACCGGCACCGCCGTGGTGGTGGACTGCCGGGGAGAGGAGAGCATCTCCCTCCCCCTGCTGCAGAGCTATGACCTGGAGGGCGTGGATTTCGTGCTGTTCTGCACCGGATGGGACAAAAAGTGGGGCAGCCCCGACTACTATGAGGGCTTCCCCTGTCTGACAGCTGACGCGGCGGCGTATCTGGCCGCCCTGCCCCTGAAGGGGGTGGGCGAGGATTCCATCTCGCTGGACCCCTGCGACAGCGTGGACTTTCCCAACCACATTACATTGATGCGGGCGAACTTTGTGAATACGGAGAATCTGAAGGGGCTGGAGGCCCTGGTAGGGCGGCGGTTCACCTTTGTGACGCTGCCGCTGAAATTTGAGAATGCCGATGGCTGCTCCTGCCGGGCCATCGCAATGGAGGAATGATACAATGGGTAAGCTGCGGTTTTTGCTGGCGCTGTGGCTGGGCAAGCTGTCCATCCCGGCGCTGAAGATCACACGGCACAACGGGACGGACTTTCCCGGGGCGCTGGCGGTGAAGGTGTGTCCCGACTTTCTGAAATATGTGGGCAAGCCGGAAAAGATGGTGGCCGTTACCGGCACCAACGGCAAGACCACCGTCAGCAATATGCTGGTGGACATTCTGGAGGCGGAGGGGCACCACGTCCTCAGCAACCGGGCGGGCAGCAACATCACCTCCGGCGTGTCCACGGCGTTCATCCGCAGCTGCGACATGCTGGGGCGGGTGAAGGGCTGCGACATGGCGGTGCTGGAGATCGACGAGCGGTCGGCCCCGAAGATCTATCCCTACGTGCGGCCGGACTATATTCTCATCACCAACCTGTTCCGAGATTCCATCATGCGCAACGCCCATCCGGGGTATATTGCCGACATTCTCAGCCGGAACCTGCCCAGGGAGAGCAAGCTGATCCTGAACGCGGACGATCTCATCTCCTGCGGCGTGGCGGAGGAGAATGCGCGGTGTTATTTCGGCATCGGGCGGATGCCCGGCGACGTGACGGACTGCGTGAACCTGCTGAACGACATGCGGATCTGTCCCCGGTGCGCGGGGAAGCTGCGGTATGAGTACCGCCGCTATCACCACATCGGCCACGCGGTGTGCGAGAGCTGCGGCTTCCACTCCCCCGAGGCGGACTATCTGGCGGAGCAGGTGGACCTGCAGGCCCGGACCATGGTGGTGCGGGAGAAGGACGGTGTGACGTATCCCTACGACCTCATTACCGACAGTCTGTTCAACATTTACAACATGATGGCGGTCATCGCGGCGCTGCGGCAGTTGGGGATGGAGCATGAGACCATCCGGAAGCGGTTTGCCGGGACAAAAATTCTGGAGAGCCGTCTGTCTGAGGAGAAGATCGGCGGTGTCAACGTGATCATGCAGATGTCCAAGGACAAGAACGCCCTGGCGTGCAGCCGGAACTTTGACTATATTCAGTCCAAGCCGGGCCGCAAGGAGCTGCTGGTGATGATGAACTGCATGGGCGTGTCCAAAAACTGGTCGGAGAATCCCAGCTGGATGTACGACACGGACTTTGAGTTTTTGAACCACGACGACATCGTGCAGCTGGTGTGCGCCGGGCCGCGGGCCCGGGACTATAAGCTGCGGCTGCTGCTGGCGGGCATCCCGGAGGAGAAGATCTTTCTGGAGGACGACGAATTCAGGGCGCTGGACAAGCTGTATCTGACGCCCGGCGACGACGTGTATATCCTGTACGGCGTGGATGGCACGCCGCTGGCCTTCCGGGTGAAGGCGAAGCTGAAGGAAAAGCTGCTGGCGAAGGGAGGTCAGGAGGCATGAGAGCGGAAATTCTATTCCCGGAGGTGTGCAACCTCTACGGCGACCTGCAGAACATCTACTATCTGAAGCGGTGCTGCCCGGCGCTGGAGATCGTGGAAACGGACCTGAAGTCCCGGCCCGCCTTTCTGGACGGGGACGTGACGCTGGTGTTTCTGGGCTCCACCACCGAGCAGGGCCTGCAGCTGGCGGCGGACGCCCTGCGGCCCTATCGGGAGGAGATCGCGGAAAAAATCGACGCGGGGCAGCTGTTTCTGGCCACCGGCAACGCGCTGGATGTGCTGGGCTGCGCCATCGACAGCGACATGGCCCCCCGGATCGAAGGGTTGGGCCTGCTGGACACCCGGGCGGAGTATCACATGATGCAGCGGCACAACAGCTACTATGTGGGCAAGTTCGAGGGGATGGACATCGTGGGCTTCAAGAGCCTGTTCGGCCACTCCCACGGCACCGGCGCGGCGCTGTTCGAGACGGTGAAGGGCGTGGGCCGGGACGGTCAGGAGAACAGCGGCGAGGGCTTCCGCCGGGGCGGATTGATGGCCACGTATCTCATCGGGCCGCTGCTGATCCTGAACCCGCCCCTGTGTAAGTGGCTGCTGCGGCAGATGGGCGCGGCGGACGACGCCCTGGCCTTCGAGGACGCCGCCATGGACAGCTACCGCAAACGTGTGGCGGAGTTCATGGAACCGGGACGGAGCTGGAGGTATTAAAAACCGGTCCGCTTTGGCCCACGAAAACAGCAGGACACGCCGCAAGGAGGACAGATATGAAAAAACGGAAGACTTATCAGCTTGTTCTGATCCCTCTCCTTCTCGTCATGATCGCTGTGGGAGCGAGCCTTGCCTACAGCTGGTGGAACGCGAGCCGCGCTGTACCCGGCCCCGGGCCCCTGGAGGGTCGTTTGCAGGGCGTTGGCGATTGGGCCCAGGGCGAACAGGGCTTGGAGCTCCTTGGCGCGTATACCTTTGTCACCACGGATGAGATCGACACGGCCCGGATCCAAAAAGTATATGCCTATCAGCTTTCGGATGGCTCTGTTTACGGCTGGCTTTCCTTGCAGCAGGAGCAGCAGGAGGGTCAGTGGGAAGAAGAGAGCGCTGTCCCCGGCACCGACGCCAACTACGTCACGGTGCTGCTGGAGGCAGAGGCGCAGTATTTGAAAAAGGATCTGTTTGTGGGTCACTATAGCCTGAGCGGGGTGTTCTTTGCCATCAGCGACAGCCCCGAAACCCTGGCGAGTTATTTTCTCAGCTGCACAGAGGGAAACTACTATCGCGGCTGATCGGGTGCGTGCGGTTTACGGCGGTATTTTTGTTCACCGTCTCTCCCTCCGGCGCTTCGCGCCACCTCCCTCGTCAGAGGGAGGCAATTCTGGCAACTCTACGCTGCGGAGAGTGATTTCCCACACGGCGGGGTGGACAGTTTGCCCCTCTCCGCGGCATACTGGCAGCACGACGAAAGGAGCGTGACCACATGGATACCATGAAAACAGGCAGCTATCTGGCGGCGCTGCGGAAGGATGCGGGGATGACCCAGCAGGAGGTGGCCGACCGCCTGGGCGTGTCCAACAAGACGGTCAGCAAATGGGAAAGCGGCGGAGGATTTCCCGACATCGCCATTCTGCCGGCGCTGGCGGAGCTGTACGGCGTGACGGCGGACGATCTGCTGGCGGGCGAGACGGTGCGGGGCACCACCGGCGGGCAGCAGGTGGAGCAATACCTGGCCCAGCGGTACGGGCTGCGGTGGCGGATCGGGTACGCGGTGGCGGCGCTGTGTCTGCTAGCGGCGGTGCTGTTCCGGGCCTATAACTGGGTGTGGCTGCTGCTGGCGGGAGCCGCGGCGGCGGTGTGGATCGGCTGGGGCCGGTGCGGCAGGGATGAACTGCGGACGCGGCTTTTGATGCTGTTTCCGCTGGCGGCGGCGATGGGGTTTATGGTGCTGGGGAAGTGCTTCCCCGCAACATTGGTAAAAGAGTACTTCCAGACAATCCGGGAGTATGATTGGGTTTCCGCGATGATGATAACCGATTATCTGTCCGCACATATCGCATGGGATCTGATGCTGATAATGCTGGCGGTGCTGTACCTTCTGGCACGGCATATCCTGCGGCGGCATGGTGATGGGGCAGGGTTGCTGAAACCTGCGACGTTCCGTTGCGCATTGGTCGGCTGGATCGCATCACTGGCGGCAGAGATCGTGCGCTGGCTGGTGGTAACACCGCTCAGACAGGAAAATGTAGAATACTACATCGAGCACCTGGTCTTTGGTAGTTCCGACGCATATACCTCCGCCGCACGGTGGTTCGCGGTGCTGCGGTGGGGCGTGGTCGCGGTGACGCTGGTGCTGATGGCGCTGGCGGAGCGAAAAAAGGCGGCGGAAGCGCCGCAGCCGGCGGAAACCGCCGGAGAAACGGAATAAACGAACCCCAGCGGCTTGCGCGATTGGCGGAAGCCGCTGGGGTGTATTATTATTGTAATTCCTGCTCCAGGGCGTCGAAGTCCGGTGTTGCGAAAAACTCGCCCAGCGTGACGTCCAGGCCGTCGCATAGCTTTTTGATGGTGGTGATGGAGATATCCCGACGCCGCACGTCCAATAGGCTGTACACGGTGGAGGGCGTCACGCCGGACAGATTGGCCAGTTCGTTGTATCTGATCCCTCGCTGGGTGCAGAGCTGACGGAACCGCTCCGCCACCGCGTCTTTCACTGTCATACAATCACCTCTCGGCCATTGTAAAAAATATTACGCAATCGCGTGTACGCACTTGCGTAATATGTGAAAGTATTGTATGCTTAATGCAGCGGAATGCGGCAATAGGCCGGAGAGGAGCACAAAATGAAAGAACTTACGATACAAATTCCGGACTATCTCTATGAATTTTACCAGAAAATCGGCCAGCAGGCGAATGTATCCACGGAGCAGGTGGTCAGTGAGACGCTGTTCAAGCTGGCGGGAGAACTGAGCCTGAACGCGATACACAAGAAAGAAAAGATGTAAGCGCGGCAGACGCATAGGGCGGACAGGGGCGTCCGCCCCTACGGACGGTAACAGGAAAATTGCTGCATCATTTGTGCGGGGCGTCGAGGACGCCGCCCCCTACGCTCGTTTACTGTGCCCGCTGCGTTTCCTGTGCGGCGGGGTGTGGTCACCCCGCCCTACGAAGCACTATCGATGGTCGTTCCGTAGGGCGGCATGACCACATGCCGCCGCTATTCGATCATGCCGCCTCTGGCGGCATACCTCAACTTTTCACTCTTCTCTTTTCACTCTTCACTGCAAAAAAAGATGTCTGCCTTGCGGCAGACATCTTTTTTGCAGTCTGTCAAAAAACTACCCAAACGCCCCTGTTTCTGCTATAATAGAAGAAACGGGGGTGTTTACATGGAAGGTTGGAGAAAAGACGCACGGCATGAGGCAATCATCGTAGATTTGGAAGCACTGGTGCCAAAAGATCTGCGGAAAATAGAAAGGGTCATGGACTATGAGTGGCTGTATGAACGGCTGGACCCGTACTACTGCCATGACAATG
>CAKTSA010000017.1 GCA_934597585.1 uncultured Oscillospiraceae bacterium | reverse complement strand
CTGCCCTTTTTCTTCTTTGATACGATTAAAACGCCAGCTCTCGCATAACGAGAACTGGCGTTCTTTGACAGGCTGTAGCAAGGCCGTCCTTCACACGAAGGACGGCCTTGCTTTTCAGGAGAGGCGGGGTTACCGCAAATGTCAATGCTCCTCGGTCGGGTTATGGAAGGTATGGCCGGAACGGGAGCGGGAACGGGTAAACAAACCGGGCAGCGCGGCGATCAAGCCGAACACCACAGCGGGCACGACCCAGGCCAGGCCCAGGCCATGCAGAGGCAGGTGCTCCACAAAGGACAGGGACACACCATAGGCGTGCAGCGTGCACAGCACGCTGGTCACCAGCGCACCGATGACGGCGCAGCGGCTGACACGGTCAGGAACATTGGGGAACAGCAGCGCGATGAAGATCAGCGCCAGCGTAGGGGGATACACCACATCCAGCACAGGGGAGGCCACCGCCACGATGCGATCCAGACCTAGGTTGGACACCACCGCGCTGAAGGCGCAGATAACAATAACGAACACCTTATAGCTCACCTTGCCGCGGCACAGCTCAGAGAAGTACGCGGCGGCGGAGCTGGTCAGGGCCACAGCGGTGGTCACGCAGGCCAGACCCACGACCACGCCGAACAGTACCATGCCCACCTTGCCCATCAGGCCCTCCACGATGGCCATGGTCAGCTGGGCGCGGCCGATCTCCGCGCCGGTGTACTGGGTGGAAACCGTGGCGCCCAGATAGGCCAGGCCCATATACACCGCCAGCAGCAGCACGCCCGCCAGCAGCGCGGCGCCGCCCACGATGCGCAGCTTGGACTTGTTGTCGGAGTAGCCCTTATCCACCGCGCTCTGCAGCACGATGATGCCGAAGGGCAGCGCCGCCAGGGCGTCCATGGTCTGATAGCCGGCCTTGATGCCGGTCACGGCCACATTGTTGATCTGGGGCAGGGCGGCGATATCGCCCAGCGGGGTGACGACACCCTTGATGATGATGGCGAACAGACCCACCAGCAGCAGCGGCGTCAGGATCTTGCCCACGATGTCCACCACGGCGGACTCCTTGATGCACAGCGCCAGGATCACCGCAAAGAAGATCACGGAGAACACCACCGGCGACACGCCGGAGATGTTGGGGGCGATGGCCATCTCATAGGTGGTGGCAGAGGTACGGGGAATAGCCACCATAGGGCCGATGCACAGGATGATGGCGCACATCAGGATCTCGGCGGGCACGCGGCCCACCCGGTTCAGCACCGCCTCACTGCTGCCCACGCGCAGCAGCGCGAACATGCCCAGCAGCGCCAGGCCGATATCGGCCACAAAGTAGGTGCCAAAGCCGGTCAGCCACTGGGGGCCGGCCTCCAGGCCCAGATAGGGCGGGAACACCACGTTGCCCGCGCCAAAAAACATGGAAAACAGCGCGAAACCGATGACGATCACGTTCCGGACTGTATTGTTCTTCTTCTGCATAGTCGTACCTTTCTCCACAAATACATTTTCCTCTAAAGCTTTCCTCTTCCGCAGAATCGACACGGTGTCATGTATTCCGCTCATACAGGGTAACATTTTTTTCATGACTTGAGAATTGAGCGTAATTCATCGGGTCATGAACAAAATTTATCGCCACCACAATATTAACAAAATTTACCAAAATATTGACAGATAATTCACAGAATTGTCATTGAAGAGCTGGTTTTGTTGTGCTATATTTATAATTAAAGTAAAGTATTTTTGTACAAATCGCAGAAAGCGAGGTTCCTATGGATGATAACAAGCTGCGGGCTGTGCTGACCGCCGTGCAATGCGGCAGCTTCGGCAAGGCGGCCGCGCAGTTGGGATATACCCAGTCCGCCATGACCCATCTGGTCAACAAGCTGGAGGCGGAGCTGGGCTGCACGCTGCTGCAGCGCAGCAGCCACGGCGTCCGGCTTTCCGAGGAGGGCGAGCATCTGCTGCCCTATATCAACCAGGTCATCAACGCCTGTGACGCCCTGCGCAGCGAGGCGGAGGTCCAGGGCCAGCTGTACGGCTGTGCGCTGACCATCGGCTGCTTTGCCAGCATCGCCCGGGCCCGCCTGCCGGACCTTCTCAGCAAATTCCGCAAGCTGCACCCGGAGATCAAGGTGGACGTGCTGGTCCAGGGCAACGAACTGGCCGACGCCCTGGAGCAGGACAAGATCCAGCTGGCCCTGGTGGACGAGGCCTGCGGCAAGCGCTTCTACTGGACGCCCCTGACAGACGCACCCCTGGTGGCGGTGGTACCGCCGGACTTCCCCTGGAGTGAGGGGACCATCTCCCTGGAGCGCCTGCTGCAGGAGACGTTCCTCTCCAGTCCCGAGCAGTATATTGAGCCCCTGCTGCCGCCGGACACCCCCCGCCTGACCGTCACCGCCTCTGACGACGGCGCCATTCTCTCCATGGTGGCGGGCGGCCTGGGCGTCTCCGTCCTCTCCGCCTTCTCCCTGGCGGGATATGAGGGCCGGGTGCGTGTCATCCCCCTGGATAAGCCGGTATCCCGCCGTCTCGGCGCGGCGGTCAAGTCCATGCCCGCCGCCAACACCGCCGCCCGGGCATTCCTCTCCTTCCTCAAGCGGCAGTATAACGGCGGCTTGCCCGCGTAAATGCCATAAAAATACCCCCATAACCGTCGGTTATGGGGGTATTTTTCACCTTAATTCCGGCTTTATTCAGCCCTTGTACTTCAGCGCCCGGATGGCGTTCAGCACCGCCAGGATCATCACGCCCACGTCGGCGAAGATGGCGGCCCACATGTCAGCCACGCCGACGGCCACCAGCGCCAGGCACCCGAATTTGATCACCAACGAGAACACGATGTTCTGCCGCACAATGCCGATGCACTTCCGGGAGATCTTAATGGCCTTGGCGATCTGCATGGGGTCGTCGTCCATCAGCACCACGTCGGCAGCCTCGATGGCGGCGTCGCTGCCCATGGCGCCCATGGCGATGCCGATGTCGGCCCGGGTCAGCACCGGCGCGTCGTTGATGCCGTCGCCCACAAAGGCCAGTTTGGCCTTTGCGCCTTTCTGCGCCAGCAGCTTCTCCACCTCGGCCACCTTGTCGCCGGGCAGCAGCTCGCTGCGCACCTCGTCGATGCCCAGCTCCGCCGCCACCTCGTCGGCCACACGCTTGGCGTCGCCGGTCAGCATCACGGTCTTCTCCACGCCGGCGTGCTTCAGTGCGGCGATGGCCTCCTTGGAGTGGGGCTTCACCACATCGGAGATGACGATGTGTCCGGCGTACTGGCCGTCCACCGCCATGTGGATGATGGTGCCCACGCTGTGGCACTCATGGTATTCGATGCCCAGCTTGGTCATCAGCTTGCCGTTGCCGGCGGCCACCCTGTGGCCGTCCACCACGGCCTCCACGCCGTGGCCGCTGATCTCCTGGATATCCGTCACCCGCTCACGGTCGATGGGCTTGCCATAGGCCTTCTGCAGGCTCTTGCTGATGGGATGGGACGAGGCGCACTCCGCCAGGGCGGCATACTCCAGCAGCTGCTCCTCCGTCATGGGGCTGTGGTGCACGCCGGTGACCTCGAACACACCCTGGGTCAGAGTGCCGGTCTTGTCAAACACCACATATTTTGCGTCGGACAGCTCCTCCAGATAGTTGGAGCCCTTGATGAGGATACCCTCGTGGCTGGCGCCGCCGATACCGGCGAAGAAGCTGAGGGGAATGCTGATGACCAGCGCGCAGGGGCAGCTGACCACCAGAAATGTCAGCGCACGGTACACCCAGCTGACCCACTGGGGCTCCATCCCCAGCACCATACGGCCCAGAGGGAACAAGACGCCCAGCACCACCGCGGCGGCGCACACAGCGGGGGTATACACCCGGGCGAACCGGGAGATGAACGCCTCGGACCGGGACTTACGGGAGCTGGCGTTTTCCACCAGGTCCAGGATCTTGGACACGGTGGACTCGCCGAATTCCTTGGTGGTGCGGATCTTCAGCACACCGCTCATGTCGATGCAGCCGCTGATGATCTCGTCGCCCTCCTTCACATCCCGGGGCAGGCTCTCGCCGGTCAGGGCGCTGGTGTTCAGACTGGCGCTGCCGCTGACCACCACGCCGTCCAGAGGCACCTTCTCGCCGGGCTGCACCACGATGATGCTGCCCACGGCCACCTCGTCCGGGTCCACCTGCTCCAGCTGACCGTCCTTCTCCACGTTGGCGTAGTCGGGGCGGATATCCATCAGCGCGCTGATGTTCCGGCGGCTCTTGCCCACGGCGTAGCTCTGGAACAGCTCGCCGATCTGATAGAACAGCATGACAGCGATGCCCTCCACATAGTCACCGCTCTTCGTCCAGACAGCCAGAAAGAAGGCACCCAGCGTGGCGATGGCCATCAGGAAGTTCTCATCAAAGGCGCGGCCGTTGAGGATGCCCTTCCCTGCCTTGCGCAGGATATCATAGCCGATGACCAGATAGGCCGCCAGATAGGCGATCAGCTGGGGGATACCCGTCAGCGGGATAAACTTCAGCGCCACCAGCATCACCGCCGTAACGATAATGCGGATCAGCATCGTTTTTTGCTTCTTCGTCATGGTCAACACCTCTCCTTTCACTGCAGTGCCCGGCCATAGGCCGGGCACATTTTCTCACAGCTCGATCTCGCAGTCCGGCTCCACCTTCTTGCAGGCCTTCAGCACGTCCTTCATCACCGTCTTGGCGTCCTGACCCTCGTCAAACTCCACGATCATCTTCTGGGTCATGAAGTTCACGGTAGCCGAGGCCACGCCGGCGGTCTTGTTGGCGGCCTCCTCCATCAGGTTGGCGCAGTTGGCGCAGTCCACTTCGATCTTATAGGTCTTTTTCATGATGCATACCTCCATGGTTCGCTCCGCCTGTGCAGTGGGCGCTTTCAGAATTTCACGATTAAGTGCTTGCTTAACGATTCTGGTGGTAGTATACTAAGTGACACAGAAAAAAGCAAGACCTTCGCCCCCTGTTTGCCCAAAAGGGCAAGTGATATTTCCAAAATAGAAACCGGAGGACACACCCATGGATCACTTCACCCTGCCCCACCACCACGGTGACCACGCCCACACCGACGATCTGTACCAGCTGCTGGGCGATACCGCCCATTTCACCGCCGTGTCCGACATCTTCAAGCAGCTGGACGACCCCAACCGGGTCCGCATCTTCTGGTTTCTCAGCCACCGGGAGGAGTGCGTGGTCAACATCGCCGCCATGCTGGAGATGTCCAGCCCCGCCGTGTCCCACCACCTGCGCTCCCTGGCCGACAGCGGCCTGCTGGAGAGCCGCCGGGACGGCAAGGAGGTCTACTACCGTGCCGCCGACACCGAGCTGGCCCGCGCCCTCCACGAGATCGTGGAGCAGGTGATGGAGATTGCCTGCCCGGAAAAGCAGGTGGACTTCCAGGCCTCCCAGGAGGAGATCGTCCGCAACGTCCACCGCTATCTGGTGGAGCACCTGGCAGAGCGGGTCACCATCGAGGAGCTGTCCCGCCGCTTTCTGATGAACCCCACCACGCTGAAGAACATGTTCAAAAAGGTGTATGGCGACACCATCGCCGCCCACATGCGCACCCATCGCCTGGCCCAGGCCGCCCTGCTGCTGACCACCACCGGCGACGAGATCGCCGCCATCGCCCAGGCGGTGGGCTACGACAGCCCCAGCCGCTTCACCACCGCCTTCCGTGAGGTCTACCGCCAGACCCCCACCGAATACCGCCGCCTCCACGGCAAAGCTGCGGAGTAAGAAAGAAGAGCGTTTGCCGTCCGGCGAACGCTCTTCTTTCTTGCTAACATTATAATTCTCAGAACTGACCGGCCCAGGCCGCCAGCTCCGCGTCAGAGGCGCCGGTCAGCACCTTGCCCTCTTTCCATTGGGCGTCCGGGCACAGGGGCTGCAGCACGCTCAGCGTCTTGCCCATGCCGCTGCCGCCGGAGGTGGCGAAGGGGATCACCGTCTTGCCGGCCAGATCACACCGCTCCACAAACGTGTCGATGATGCGGGGCGCCACATACCACCAGATGGGGAAGCCCAGGAATACCGTGTCATACTCCCCCATATTCTCCGGCACCGCCGCGATCTCCGGCCGGGCCTTCAGATCCTTCATCTCCACGGTGCTGCGGCTCTTCTTGTCCATCCAGTTCAGGTCCGCGTGGGTATAGGGCACCACAGGCACGATCTCAAACAGATCCGCGCCCGCCGCCTTGGCCAGCCGCTCCGCCACCTTCTTCGTCACGCCGCTGGCGGAAAAATAAGCTACCAGCTTCTTGTTCATACGATATTCCCTCCGTTCGTTTTTCGTTTCTTCGGCGGCAGCTGCCGCCCTTTTGTTGCGGCAATTGTAATCCCCTGCGGCGGAATTGTCAATACGGAAAATGTCAGAAAATCGCAGGCCCCGCCGTGGGCTTTCCGCACGCCTCGATGATCTCCCGCTTCAGCTGCCGCATGCGGGGCGACTCCATGTCCCGGGGATAATCGTCGCCGGACAGATCAAACTCCCGCACGGTGCTGTCCGGGTGCATGACGATGATCTTCTGGCCCAGTACCAGCGCCTCCTCCAGCTGGTGGGTCACCAATACGATGGTCCGGGGCATCCGCCGCTGGATGGCCAGCAGCTGCTCCTGCAGCTCGCCCCGGGTCAGAAAGTCCAACGATGCAAAGGGCTCGTCCATCAGCAGCAGCTCCGCCTGTCCCGCCAGCACACGGGCCAGCCCCAACCGCTGCTTCATGCCGGTGGACAGCTCCACCGGCGTCAGGTCGGCATAGTCCGCCAATCCCACCAGCCGCACGAACTCCGACGCCTTTTCATAGCGCTCCTCCGGCGTTTTCCCCACGCCGCAGGCCATAGCCACGTTCCGCTGCACATTGGTCCAGCTGATCACATAGGGGTCCGGACTCAGCATGGCGCTGTGCCAGCCCTCCGGAATGTCGATCTCGCCGCTGTTCGGCTGTTCCTGCCCCGCCAACAGCTTCAAAAGCGTGCTCTTGCCGCAGCCGCTGCGGCCCACGATCACCGTCAGCTGCCCGATGGGAAATTGAAGAGACAGGTCCCGCAGCACCTGCCGGGTACGGCTCTCCCGCTCCTGCCCGGTGATGACCACCTCCGTGCTGTAGGAGGTATAGGATTTCTCCACATGCTTCAGCGTTATCGCGTCCATATTGCCGCCTCGTTTCTCTTGATCTTATTTTATATTGTATCAGACACGCCGCAAAGTTACAACCCCCACCGCCCCGCCGTCCCGCAGCCCTCTTCCAGATCCTTCCACAGGAAAGAAAATTCCCGCAAAAGTCCCCATTACCAGTATTTGGAACGTAAAACCGCAACAAACCGCGCCATATTGTGTTTTTCTCCCCGACAAACCTCACGAAAAATTGAGGTATTCCGCCCTGTTATTTTACAAATTATTGTTGCGTTTTGGAATTGGGCAGTGGTATGATAGGTAATAATCATTCATGATGATATACGCAGCGGAGCTCCCCTGTTCATATAGCCGATTCTCACAGGGGAGTCCTCGTTCCGAGGTCTCCCCTGCGCGCATGTAAGGAAAGGCGGTGAGTGATCTGTATCAGGAAAAGATAGAACAGCTCCAGGCGGCGGAAAACCGTCTGGAAGCGGAAAAGGCCCAGGCCCAGCAGGCCGCCCAGGCGCTGCTGGACCAGGCAGAGCAGGAGGGCCGCGCCCTGGTGGCCCAGGCCGAGACGGCGGTCCGCCAGGCGGACCGCGACGCAGCGGCCCAGGCCGACGCCCAGGCCGACGCCCTCCACCGGCAGCTGCTGGCGGAGACGGAGCAGCAGTGCGGCCATATGCGCGACGCCGCCATGGCCCGCATGGACAAGGCCGTGGCCTATCTTGTGGAAAAGGTGGTGAGCCAATAGTATGGCCATCGTCAAAATGAAGCGTCTGCAGCTGCTGGCCCTAGCCGGCGAGCATGACGCCATCCTGCGTCGGCTGCAGCACCTGGGCTGCGTGGAGATCAGCGAGCCGGACACCGACGCGCTGCCCGACAGTCTGAAGTGCTGCCAGGACACGGCGGCAGACTGCATGGCCCAGCAGCGCCAGGTGCAGACCGCCATGGACGCCCTGCGGCGCTTATCTCCCAAGGCGGCCAGCAGCGGACTGCTGACCCCCCGCCCCCAGATCGCGGAGCAGGACTACCTCAACGAGGATGACTTCGCCGCGCAGCTGCGGGACGCGGAAACCATCAACGACCTGACGGCGGAGCTGAACCGGCTGACCGCTCAGGAGACCCAGCTGCGCGCCCAGCAGACAGCCCTGCTGCCCTGGCAGACCCTGGATATCCCCACTGAGCTGACAGCCACCCGCCGGGCGGATATCACCGCCGGCACCCTGCCCCCTTTCGCCAACTGGGACGAGGTGCAGGGCCAGCTGGCCCTGCAGGTGCCGGAGACAGCCCTCTATCAGCTGTCCGTCACCCGTGAGCAGCAGTGCGTGCTGCTGCTCTCCCACCGGGCCGTCACGGCCCAGGCGCTGGAGCTGCTGCGGCAATACGGCTTCTCCTCCGGCCAGCTGAAGGGCCGCACCGGAACGGTGCAGCAGCAGCTGGACGGCCTGGCCCGCCAGCTGGACCAGACCGCCGCCGAAAAGCAGGCCGTCCAGGAAAAGCTGGACACCTGTGCCGGGCAGATGGCGGAGCTCCAGCTGTGCGCCGACCGCCTGGCCACCCGCCAGATGCGGGAGGAGACCCGCCGCCGCCTGCTGACCGACGGCCGCATCGTGGCCTTTGACGGCTGGGTCCCCGCGGACAAGCTGCCCCGCCTGACGGCGTGGCTGGACACCCTGGACTGCGCCTATGACCTGACCGATCCCGCGGAGGAGGACATTCCCCAGGTGCCGGTGGTCCTGAAGGGCAACGCCTTCACCCGCTCCATGAACTGCATCACCGAGCAGTACTCCCTCCCCGCCTACGACGGCGTGGACCCCAACCCCATCATGGCCCCGTTTTTCATTCTCTTCTTCGGCATGATGATGGCGGACATGGCCTACGGACTGCTGATGATCCTGGGTTCGCTGCTGTTTCTGAAGAAAAAGCGCCCCGACGACCCCAGCTTCATGGAGATGATCTTCTGGTGCGGCATCACCACCTTCACCTTCGGCGCCATGACCGGCGGCTTCTTCGGCGATTTCATCCCCCAGCTGTGCAAAATGATCGACCCGTCCAGCACCTTTGCCATGCCGGCGCTGTTCGATCCCCTCAACGACACCATGGCCGTCATGGTAGGCTCCCTGATCCTGGGCGGCATCCAGATCTTCACCGGCATGCTGGTCAGCGTGGTGGAGAAATGCAAAAAGGGCTGCTTTGCCGACGCCCTGTGGAATGAGATCACCTGGTGGATCATCCTGGCCGGTACCGCCCTGGCGGTGCTGGATATCGGCAGCGTGAGCGGCGTGCCCGTGGTGCTGTGCGCAGGCTGCCTGATGCTGGTCTACGGCGCGGGCCGGGGCAAAAAGGGCTTCGGCAAGGTCACCGGCCTGGTGGGTGCGGTCTATAACGGCGTCACCGGCTTTTTCAGCGACATCCTGTCCTATGTCCGTCTGATGGCGCTGATGCTCTCCGGCGCCGTGCTGGCCCAGGTGTTCAATATGCTGGGCGCCAGCACCGGCAATATCGTGGGCTTTATCGTCATCGCCCTGGTGGGCAACGCCCTGAACCTGGCGCTGAACCTGCTGGGCTGCTACGTACACGATATGCGCCTGCAATTTCTGGAATTTTTCGGACGTTTTTACAAGGAGGGCGGCAAGGCCTTCCGTCCCCTGTGCCTTCAGGCCAAACATGTTGAGATCATTAAGGAGGAACAATAACATGAGTGCTATCTTTGAATCTATCGGCGGTCTGGGATTCGCCATTCTGGGCGCGGCGCTGACCGCGGGACTGTGCTGCATCGGCTCCGCCAAGGGCACCGGCATGGTGGGTGAAGCCGCCGCCGGCCTGGTCAGCGAGGACCCCGACAAGTCCACCAAGTGCCTGATCCTGCAGGTGCTGCCCGGTACCCAGGGCCTGTACGGCTTTGTGGCCCTGTTCCTGGTGCTGGGCAACGTGGGCGTCCTCAGCGGCTCCCCTGTTGACATCACCCTGGCCCAGGGTCTGGCCTTCTTCGCCGCCTGCCTGCCCATCATGCTGGGCGGCTGGCTCAGCGCCATCTTCCAGGGCCGCGTGGCCGCCGCCTCCATCGGCATCGTCGCCAAGCACCCGGAGGCCTCCACCAAGGGTATCATCTTCTGCGGCATCGTGGAGTTCTACGCCATTCTGTCCCTGGTGGCCACCATCATGATCTCCGGCAACATCCTCAAGTAAGGCGGGGTGGACCGCATGAACGGAATGGAAAAGATCCTCCAGCGCATGGAGACCGACGCCCGGGCCGAGCGTGACGCCATCACCGCCGACGCGCAGCGGAAGGCCGAGGCCATCCGCCACGACTATCAGTCCACGGCGGACGCCATGCTGCAGGATGCCCAGACCCGCCGCCAGGCCCAGAACGCCGAACGGCTGGAGCACCTGAAGGGCAGCAGCCAGATGGCCTGCCGCCAGCGGGTGCTGGCCGCCAAGCAGGAGGTCATCGACGTGGCCTTCTCCCGGGCCGCCGAGGCGCTGCAGCAGCTGCCCGTCCAGCAGTACATTTCCCTGCTGGCCGCCCTGGCCGCCCAGAACGGCGCAGGCGACGAGGAGCTCATCCTCTCCGCCGCCGACCGTCAGGCCGTGGGCCAGGCGGTGGTGGACGCCGCCAACGCCCAGAAGCCCGGCGCCGCCTTCCGTCTCAGCGATGAGACGCGGGAGACCGGCGGCGGACTGATCCTGCGCCGGGGCAAGGTGGAGCTGAACTGCGGCTTCGCCGAAAAGCTGCGCCTGCTGCGGCAGAGCCAGTCCTCCGCCGTGGCCGGGCTGTTGTTTGACTGAAAGGGGGCGTCCCTTTGACGAAACACAGAAAAGACACCGACTACCTGGCCCTCTCCTCCCGTGTCCGCAGCATGGAGCGCCATCTGCTGACCGCCGCCCGGGCCGAGCAGCTGCTGCAGGCCGCCGACCTGAGCGCCTGCACCCAACTGCTCTCCGACCTGGGCTATGACCCCATCCGGGACGAGGCGTCCCTCCAGGAGAGCCTGAAGCGCCAGCGGGAGGCGGTATTCACCGACATCGCCAAGTCCATGCCGGAGCCGGCGCTGCTGGACGTCTTCCGGCTGAAATACGACTATCACAACATCAAGACCCTGCTGAAGTCCCCCACCGGCGGCCACCGCCTCCTCATGGACGGCGGCTGCATCGATGCCGCCGAAATGGCCCAGAAATATGCTGACAGCGGCGACTGGAAGTTCCTGCCCCCCGAAATGGCCGCGGCAGCGGAGCAGGCCGCCGCGGTGCTGGCGGAGACCGGCAATGCCCAGCGCAGCGATTGTGTGCTGGACCGGGCCTACTTCGCCCAGCTGCGCCAGCTGGCGGAGCAGAGCGGCTGCGCCTATCTGCAGACCTATGTCCGGGCCATGACCGACGCCGCCAACCTGCGCTCCCTGGTGCGCACGGCCCGGCTCCACGCCGACCCCGGCTTTCTGCGGCAGGTGCTCTTTGACGGCGGCAGCGTCAGCGCGGACACCCTGGTGACCCACGCCGCGAACGGTCCCGCCGCCCTGTACCGGGGCACCGCCTTCCAGGCCGCCGCCGAACTGGGGGAGGAGGCCGTCAAGGGCGGCTCTCTCACCGTCTTCGAGCGCGCCTGCGACAACGCCGTGATGCAGGCGGCGGCAAAGGCCCGCGGCGTCCCCTTCGGCGTGGAGGTGGTGCTGGGCTATCTGGCCGCCAAGGAGACGGAGTGGACCGCCGTGCGCATTATCATGTCGGGACGTATGGCCGGCATGACGGCAGACGCCATACGGGAAAGGCTGCGTGAGCTGTATGTATAAGATCGCTGTGATGGGCGACCGGGACAGCGTGCTGGGCTTCCGTGCGCTGGGCCTGGACGTATTCTTCTGCGATGACGCCGAGACGGGCCGCAAGACCCTGCACCGCCTGGCCCAGCAGGAGTACGCCGTCATCTATATCACCGAGCAGCTGGCCCAGGACCTGACGGCGGAGATCGCCCGCTACAAGGACGAGGTCATGCCCGCCGTGATCCTCATCCCCGGCAAGGGCGGCTCGCTGGGCCTGGCAGGCCACGCCCTGCAGGCCGCTGTGGAACGCGCCGTTGGCGCGGATATTTCCTGAAAGGAGCAAACAAATGGGTAAGATCATCAAAGTCTCCGGCCCGCTGGTGGTGGCCGACGGCATGGCGGACGCCAACATGGCGGACGTGGTGCGCGTAGGCGACCAACAGCTGATCGGAGAGATCCTGAATATGACCGGCGACCGGGCCTCCATTCAGGTATATGAGGAGACCTCGGGCCTGGGCCCCGGCGCGGAGGTGACCACCACCGGCGCCCCCCTGAGCGTGGAGCTGGGCCCCGGCCTGATCGAGAATATCTATGACGGCATCCAGCGTCCCCTGGAGGAGATCGTCCGCCGGGTGGGCGCCAACATCACCCGCGGCATCCAGGTGCCGCCGCTGGACCGGGAAAAGCTGTGGCAATTCACCCCCACCGCCCAGGTGGGCGACGCCGTCGTCACCGGCGACGTGCTGGGCACCGTGCCGGAGACGGAATCGGTGCTCCACAAGATCATGGTGCCCCACGGCGTGTCCGGCACAGTGGAGTGGTTGGCGGAGCCGGGTGCCTATACCATCACCCAGCCCATCGCCCGCGTCAGGCTGGCAAACGGCCAGAGCCGTGAGCTGACCATGGTGCAGAAGTGGCCCGTCCGCGTGGGCCGTCCCTATCAGAAAAAATTCCCGCCGGAGAAGCCCCTGCAGTCCGGCCAGCGTGTCATCGACACCATGTTTCCCATCGCCAAGGGCGGCACCGCCGCCGTCCCCGGCCCCTTCGGCTCCGGCAAGACGGTGGTGCAGCACCAGCTGGCCAAGTGGTCCGACGTGGATATCGTCATCTACATCGGCTGCGGCGAGCGGGGCAACGAGATGACCGACGTGCTGCGGGAATTCCCCGAGCTGACCGACCCCCGCACCGGCGAGAGCCTGATGAAGCGCACCGTCCTCATCGCCAACACCTCCGATATGCCCGTGGCCGCCCGTGAGGCCTCTGTCTATACCGGCATCACCATCGCCGAGTACTTCCGCGACATGGGCTACGACGTGGCCGTCATCGCCGACTCCACCTCCCGCTGGGCCGAGGCCCTCCGCGAGATGTCCGGCCGTCTGGAGGAGATGCCCGGCGAGGAGGGCTACCCCGCCTACCTGGCCTCCCGTCTGGCCCAGTTCTACGAGCGTGCCGGCGTGGTCCAGTGCCTGGGCAGCCAGCAGCGCACCGGCTCCCTGACCGCCGTAGGCGCCGTGTCGCCTCCCGGCGGCGACCTCTCCGAGCCCGTGGCCCAGGCCACCATGCGCATCGTGAAGGTCTTCTGGTCCCTGGACGCCTCCCTGGCCTATCGCCGCCACTTCCCCGCCATCAACTGGCTGAACTCCTATTCCCTGTACCTGGACGCCGTCTCCCCCTGGTTCGACGAGCACCTGGGCCCGGAGTTCATGAAGAACCGCAACCGCGCCATGCACCTTCTGCAGGAGGAAAACGAGCTCAACGAGATCGTGCAGCTGGTGGGCAAGGACTCTCTGTCCCCCCGCGACCAGCTGACCCTGGAGATCGCCCGCATGCTGCGTGAGGACTTCCTGCAGCAGAACGCCTTTATGGACGTGGACTCCTACTCCAGCTTCGACCGGCAGAAGCGCCTGATGGCCCTGATCCTCCACTACGAGGACCTGTGCCGCGACGCCATCGCCAAGGACGTGGCGCTGGAGGACCTGTATACCATCCCCGCCCGTGAAAAGCTGGGCTGGGCCAAATACGCCGCCGCGGACGCCTACGCCGACAACTATCAGCAGGTCCAGACGGATATGGAGCGGGAGATCGCCGCTCTCATCAAGAAAGCAGGTGAGGAAGAATGATGAAGGAATACCGCACCATACACGAGGTCTCCGGCCCCCTGATGGTGGTGGAGAACGTGGAGGGCGTCACCTACGACGAGCTGGCGGAGATCCAGCTCCACGACGGTCAGGTCCGCCGCTGCAAGGTGCTGGAGGTGGACGGCGACCGTGCCGTGGTCCAGCTGTTTGACAGCTCCGCCGGCATCAACCTGCGGGACTCCACCATCCGCTTCCTGGGCCACCCCCTGCAGCTGGGCGTGTCCCCCGACATGCTGGGCCGCGTCTTCAACGGCATGGGCGAGCCCATCGACGGCGGCCCCGCCCTGCTGGCGGAGGAGTACAAGGACATCAACGGCCTGCCCATGAACCCCGCCGCCCGGGACTATCCCAATGAGTTTATTCAAACCGGCATCAGCACCATCGACGGCCTGAACACCCTGGTCCGCGGCCAGAAGCTGCCCATTTTCTCCGGCTCCGGTCTGCCCCACGCCAACCTGGCCGCCCAGATCGCCCGCCAAGCCAAGGTGCTGGACGACAGCTCCAACTTCGCCGTGGTCTTCGCCGCCATCGGCATCACCTTTGAGGAGTCGGAGTTCTTCGTCCGGGAATTCAAGCGCACCGGCGCCATCGAGCGCACCGTGCTCTTCACCAACCTGGCCAACGACCCCGCCGTCGAGCGTATCGCCACCCCCCGCATGGCCCTGACCGCCGCCGAATACCTGGCCTTTGAAAAGGACATGCACGTGCTGGTGATCCTGACGGATATCACCAACTACGCCGAAGCCCTCCGCGAGGTCTCCGCCGCCAAGAAGGAGGTCCCCGGCCGCCGCGGCTATCCCGGCTATCTCTATACCGACCTGGCCACCATGTACGAGCGCGCCGGCCGCAAGCTGGGCTGCAAGGGCTCCATCACCATGATCCCCATCCTCACCATGCCCGAGGATGACAAGACCCACCCCATCCCCGACCTGACCGGCTATATCACCGAGGGGCAGATCATCCTCTCCCGGGACCTGTACCGCAAGAACATCCTGCCGCCGGTGGACGTTCTGCCCTCCCTGTCCCGCCTGAAGGACAAGGGCGTGGGCGAGGGCAAGACCCGCGAGGATCACGCCCCCACCATGAACCAGCTCTTCGCCGCCTACGCCAGCGGCAAGGAGGCCAAGGAGCTGATGACTATCCTGGGTGAGGCCGCCCTCAGCCCCACCGACCTCCTCTACGCCAAGTTCGCCGACGAGTTTGAAAAGCGCTACGTCTCCCAGGGCTTTGACGAAAACCGCTCCATTCAGGAGACCCTGGACCTGGGCTGGGAGCTGCTGCGCATGCTGCCCAGAAGCGAGCTCAAGCGCATCAAGCCGGAGATGCTGGACAAGTATCTCCCGGTGAAGGAGTGATCCCATGACCGGAAAGACCATCAACCCCACCCGCATGGAGCTGACCCGCCTGAAGGGCCGTCTCAAAACCGCCCAGCGGGGCCACAAGCTCCTGAAGGACAAGCGGGACGAACTGATGAAGCAGTTCATGGAGGTGGTGCGCCGCAACCGTCAGCTCCGCGCCAAGGTGGAGCAGGGGCTGAAAGAGGCCAACGCCGCCTTTACGGTGGCCTCCGCCATCATGGGCCCGGAGATGCTGGAGCAGGCGCTGCTGCGTCCCCGCCGCAGCGTCTCCCTGGAGGTGGGCAGCAAGAACATCATGAGCGTCAACACCCCCGTCTACACCTTCCACACCCAGGGCGGCGACGACGCCCTGCTGCCCTACGGCTTCGCCCAGACCAGCGGCGAGCTGGATACCGCCCTAGAGAAGATGCAGGCGGTGTTTTCCGACATGCTGGAGCTGGCCCAGGTGGAAAAGACCATGCAACTGCTGGCCCAGGACATCGAAAAGACCCGCCGCCGGGTCAACGCCCTGGAATACGTCATGATCCCCCAGACCCAGCAGAGCATCCGCTATATCTCCATGAAGCTGGACGAAAACGAGCGCGGCAACACCACCCGCCTCATGAAGGTCAAGGACATGGTCCTGCAGGACGCCCACCACTACAAGCAATAGCGGATCACCTCCCTTTTTACCGGTAAAGCGGCACGCCATCGCGTGCCGCTTTACACATCCCGCGGACACCTCACCGTGCCCCGCGGACAAATTTTTCAAAAATTTTTTTGTTAAAAAATAAACACATTTCTTTCGCACTTTTCCCCGTGAAAGCGCCACATGCCCCGTTTTTGCAACTTTTGCACAAATTCCGTCATTCTAAACTGGCTAAAACGCCGAAATACCCTCTTGACAATCGCCGGAAACTGCAGTAAAGTATGACCAATAATTTTGAAGGAGGTCCTACGAATGGTACACTACACGCTCTTGAAACTGACAAAAGACGCCGACGTCACCAGCATCTTCTTCCGCTGCCGCAAGGTCTACGCAGAGATGGAGCTGGCACTGCCCTTCCTGCACGATACTCAGGTGTGCCGTGCCGAAACCACAAGGGGCTCCAACGCGGATATCATGATCATCGCCCATCTGGACGGCCCGGAATACATCAGCGACTATCTGCAGGACCCCAGGCTCCAGGCCTTTATGGCCGAGATGAAGGATTACGTCCTGAACGCCGTCTCCTTTGATGAAAAAGAAGCCTGCTGAAGCAGTGCTCTCCTCATAACTCTCTCCTTTTTACCGAAAAAGCTGTGGCCCATGAGGGCCACAGCTTTTTCCTGTGCATGCGCTTACTGCACCAGCAGCAGTACCGCCGCCACGATGGCGATCACCGCGCCCACGGCGCTGACCACGCCGTAGATCTTCCGGGACTCCGGGTCGTGCTTCTCCTTGGACAGGTAGTACAGTCCCGCCCCCAGGATCAGCACACCGATAACGATGGCGATGATTTTGATGATCATTTGATTTTCCTCCCTTTTCTATTTATGATCTCTTTTTCCAGTTCAGCAGAAACGCCGAGTTGGTGATGACCAGCACGGAGCCGGCGTTATGTACCAGCGCCCCCACCACCGGGTTCAGCGTACCGATAATGGCCAGCACGATGGCCACAAAGTTCAGCAGCATGGAAAAGCTCATGTTCAGCTTGATGGTGGTCATCATCCGGTGGGACAGGGCGATCAGATGGGGCAGCTCCTTCACCTCGTCGTCCACCAGGGCGATGTCCGCCGCGTCCACGGCGATGTCGCTGCCCACGCCGCCCATAGCGATGCCCACATCCGCCTTCTTCAGCGCCGGCGCGTCGTTGACGCCGTCGCCCATCATGCACACCGGCTGCCCCGCCGCCTGATATTCGCCGATGGCCGTCAGCTTGTCCTCCGGCAGGCAGTTGGCCCGCAGGGCCCCGATGTGCAGCTTCTCCGCAATGGTCCGTGCGGCGTTCTCGTGGTCGCCGGTCAGCAGCACCGGCTGCACGCCCAGGGATGTCAGGGCGCCGATGGTCCCGGCGCTCTCCTGCCGCAGCGTGTCGGACAGGGCGATATACCCGGCGTAAACGCCGTCCACCGCCAGATAGGTCACGGTGCAGCCTTGGGCCAGATAGTCTTCGGCCTCCTCCGTCAGGGCAATCCCCTGCTCCTCCAGCAGCTGCGGATTGCCCGCAAGGACGGCTTTGCCCTCCACCTTCGCGCACACGCCCCGGCCGGGGATCATTTCAAAATCCTCCGCCGCGGTCAATGCGGCGCCGGTCTTCCTGCAGCCCCGGACGATGGCCTTGCCCAGCGGATGCTCCGAAAGCTGCTCGGCGCAGGCCGCCAGGCGGTACAGCTCCGCCTCCTCCAGCTCCGGCAGAGCGCTGACCACCGCCGTCAACTCCGGCGTGCCATAGGTCAGCGTACCGGTCTTGTCAAAGGCCACCACCTTCACCTTGGCCAGCCGCTCCAGCGCATCGCCCTCCCGGACCAGGAAGCCGTGCTTCGTGGCGTTGCCGATGGCCGCCATAATGGCCGTGGGCGTGGCCAGCACCAGCGCGCAGGGACAGAACACCACCAGGATGGTCACCGCCCGGATGATCTGGCCGGAGATGAGCCACGTCAGCGCGGCGGCGGACAGGGCGATCACCACGATCCAGGTAGCCCACCGGTCGGCGATGCCCACGATCTTGGCCTTGCCGGCGTCGGCGGACTGCACCAGCCGGATCATCCGCTGGATGGAGCTGTCCTCACCCACACGGGTGGCGTTCATCTCAAAGGCGCCGAACTGGTTCACCGTGCCGCTGGACACCTCGTCGCCCACCGTCTTGTCCACCGGCAGGGATTCGCCGGTCATCACCGCCTGGTCGATAGAGGTCTGTCCCGCCGTGATCACGCCGTCCACCGGCACCGCCTCGCCGGGCAGCACCCGGATGCGGTCCCCTACCCGGACCTGCTCGGCAGGGATGACCTCCTCCCCGCCGTCACGCAGCACGCGGGCGGTGCGGGGCGTCAGATGCACCAGCTTCTCGATGCCGGCCCGGGCCTTGGCCACCGTCAGCTCCTCCAGCAGTCCGCCCAGCTGCATGATGAAGGCCACCTCGCCGGCGGCGAAGTCCTCCCCAATGCACACCGACGCGATCAGCGCCAGCGACACCAGCACGTCCGCCTTGATGTCAAAGGCCGTCACCAGACCGATGATGGCCTCCAGCACAATGGGCAGGCCGCACAGGATAATGGCCACCCACGCCATATCAAAGGAGAAGGGCTGCCATTTCAGCAGACTGCAGACCACCGCGATGCCGGAGATCACCAGCAGCGTGATATCCTTTTTGATGCCGCCCAGCTCCAGCAGCCCCTCCAGTTTTTCCATCAGTGCTTTCATAATGCTTCTCTTTTCTATACCATAGGGGGTATGTGTATAATATACCCCCATGGGTATCATTTGTCAAGCAAATAAATGTCCGCGCCGCGCCGGAACAAAAAAAAACTTCCGCCTGTCGGCGGAAGGTCTTTTTCCTTCAGTCGATCCGTTTCCGGAAGATCGCGCGCCAGTCCATTTCCATCACCAGCAGACTCAGCAGCATCAGCGCCGCCCCCAGATACCCCCGGGGCAGCAGCTTCTCATTGGCGAAGAAATAGGCCACAATGCCGGAGAACACCGGCTCCAGTGTGAAGATGACCCCCACGTGGCTGGCGGAGGTATACTGCTGGGCCACCGCCTGGATCACAAAGGCGATGCCGGAGCAGAACAGCCCCAGAAAGATGGCCGCCCCCCAAATCTTGGGCGACTGGGGCAGATGGGGCTGCTCGGCGATGGCCGACACCAGCAGCATCAGCACGCCCGCCACCCCCAGCTGGCACACGCCCAGCGTCAAGGCGTCCACATCGGGGGATTTGACGGCCTTCTCCGTCACCAGCATGTCGGCGGCATAGCACACGGCGCAGATGAGGCAGATCAGGTCGCCCTTGGCGGGGCGGAACTGCTCGTTCAGCGTCAGCAGCGCCAGGCCCACGGTGCACAGCACCAGCGCGACGCCCAGCTTCTTGTCGGGCTTATGCCGGTTGCAGACGAAGTCCAACAGCGGCGTGAACACCACCGGCAGGGCGCAGATGAACCCAGCATTGGAGATGGAGGTGTTGGCCACGCCATAGGTGGCCCCGGCGTACACCCCCACCAGCAGAGCGCCGATGATGGCGCTGTATTTCAGCGTGGCGCGGCTGATGTGCCGCAGCTTCTTCCAGAAGATAGGCGCCAGCACCAGAAACGCCAGCAAAAACCGGAAGGCGTTCAGGTTCATGGGCTGCAGCTCCTCCAGACACAGATCCACCAGATAGTAGGACACACCCCAGAACAGCGTCACCAGCACCAGAGCCAGATCGGCTTTGCGCTGCTTTGACAAGATAAACGCCTCCCTTCACAGTCTCTGAAAAGGGAGTATATCACAGTTTTCGCCCAAAAGCAATCATTTCCACAGATGGAGATACCCGCCGTCGTGAAGCTGCTTGATCAGCAGCAGCAGGATAGGCCCCAGGATCATCCCTGCCACGCCCATGGCGCAGAAGCCCACATACATGGCCATCAGCGCCGGGAGCGGCGGCAGCCCCGCGCTCCTGGCCATCAGCTTGGGCTCCATGATGCTGCGCACCAGCCAGATCACCAGATACAGCGCCGTCAGCGCGATGCCCTTGGGGAAGTTCCCCTCCAAACAGCACAGCACCGCCCAGGGCAGCAGCACCGTCCCCGTGCCGAACACCGGCAGCGCGTCGATGAACGCGATGACCACCGCCAGCAGCAGCGCGTAGGGCTGGCGGATCAGCAGCAGGCCGGAGAGCAGCTGAAAAAAGGTGATGGCGATCAGCGCGCACTGGGCCCGCAGCCATTTGCCAATGGTGGCGATCAGGCTGGCCTTGATGCCCCTGGCGGTGTGCAGCCAGGCGGGCGGCAGCTGCCGGCGTAGAAACGCCATCAGCCGTGGATAGGCGGCGGCGGTGAAGAACAGCGCCAGCGCCGTGGTGGCACAGAACAGCATCACCTGGGGCAGCGCCCCTACCAGCCCCGTGGCCAGCCGCAGCGCGGCGGCGGAGAGGCTGCCCAGGGCGTCAGACGCCGTCTGCTCCAGCCGGTCCAGCAGCTGGGTCACCCACTGCTGCAGCCCTTCGGGACAGTCGGCGCAGAAGCTGCGCAGCCGCTGGGTGATGCGCTCCGCCAGCAGCGGCAGGGCGGACAGGAACTCCGGCAGCCGGTCCACCAGGTCCGTGGCCTGGCGGATCACCTGCCCCACCAGCACCGCCCCCAGCGTGATCACCAGCGCCAGCAGCGCCAGCGTCAGCACCGCCGCCAGAAAGCCCCGCTTCAGCCGCAGCTTCCGCCGCCCCAGGGCGATGACCGGCTCCATCAGCGCCGCAAAGCCCAGCGCCAGCAGAAACGGCAGCAGCCACACCAGCGCATACCGCAGCACCAGCCAAATCACGGCCAGCACCGCCGCCCAATAGGCTATTTTGATGAGAAATGCTTTTTCCCGCTGCAAATGATCACCTGTCTCTCAACTTTTTCTTGTAAAAATGGTGGGGATGTGCTACCATGGGGGATACAGGAAAAGATGTATGCCCCGATGGGATGCCGCCATGGGAGGAACAAACTATGGAGAAAAAGAAATACTTTATCGTATCCGCCGACGCGCTGCCCGAGGTATTCGTGAAGGTGGCCGAGGCCAAGCGCATGCTGCAGGTGGGCGAGGCTGCCACGGTGGGCCAGGCGGCCGCCATGGTGGGCATCAGCCGCAGCGCCTTTTATAAGTACAAGGACGCGGTGCAGCCCTTCCAGAACATGAAGGCCGGGCACATCATCACGCTGTACGCCCTGCTGCGGGACAATCCCGGCGTACTGTCCAACTATCTGTCCATTTTCGCCGCCTCCGGCGCCAATATCCTCACCATCAACCAGACCATCCCCACCAACGGCTGCGCCGGCGTCACCGTCAGTGCCGAGACCAGCGACATGACCGAGACCATGGACGAGATGATCTCCCACCTGGCCGCCGCCGAGGGCGTGTTGCGCTTCGAGATCATGGCGGGCTGACAGCGATCCATAAACTATACTATAGACAAAAAGCGCAAAAAATATGAGCACCCCGCCAAGGCGGGGTGTTTTTTTCAACGGGAACGCAACCATCCGCCCGAAACGGCAAGCAGACAGATAAGAGAACACGCGGGAGGTGGAGCATATGGACGACAGCGCCATCGTGGCGCTATACTGGCAGCGGTCCGAACAGGCCATTGCCGAGAGCGAGCAAAAATACGGCCCCTACTGCACCCACATCGCCCAGGGGCTGCTGCGAAATGAACAGGACACCCAGGAGTGCGTGTCGGACACCTGGCTGGCGGCGTGGAACGCCATGCCACCCCACCGTCCCTCGGTGCTGCGGCTGTTTCTGGGCAAGCTGACCCGGCGGCTGTCCCTGCAGCGTCTGCGCCGCCAGGGGCGGCTGAAGCGGGGCGGCGGCGAGGCGGCTCTGGCGCTGGAGGAGCTGGGCGAATGCGTCCCCCTCCGGGGCGGCGACGTGCAGCAGGCGCTGGAGGGCCGTGAACTGACGCGGCTGCTGGACCGTTTCCTGTCCGGTCTGCCTGCCGCCCAGCGGCAGGTGTTCCTGGCCCGGTACTGGTACGGCGCGGCGGTGAAGGACATCGCCCGCCAGTTCGGCTATTCCGAGAGCAAGGTGAAGTCCATGCTGCACCGCACCCGGGAAAAACTGCGGCTGACGCTGGAAAAGGAGGGGTATTGATGGATGCTTACGCACTGTTCGACGCCCTGACCGACGTGCGGGACGGCTTTCTGGAGGAGACGGAGCGGCGGCTGCACGGCAAGAAGCGGCGGCGCGTGGGGGTCTACCTGCTGGCCGCGGTGCTGATCGTGCTGCTGTGCTTCACCACTGCGGTGGCGCTGGACGCGGAGCTGCGGCAGCGGGTGCTGGCGCTGTTCCAGGTGGCCGAGACGCTGCCCCAGCAGGAGGTCAGCCAGTCGGTGACGCTGCGGGGCGGCATCCAGGCGGATTACGTGTTCGTGCCCGCCTACGCCCGCACCGAGGGCGGCATGTTCATTGACTGTACCGACGAGGTGGAGATGAAGCAGGGCAGCCACTACGCCGCCTACGCCTATGAAAACGGCCGGCTGGTGCTTCAGGAGAACCACCGCTTTGACCAGACCTACACCGTTCAGGGCAAGACCTGCCGCTTGATGTTTGACTGGGCGGAGCACGACGGGCGGGCGGCCATCACGTGGGCGCCTACGCTGGACGAGGCGGAGCGGCTTTCGCCCGGCCTGTGGGAGTGGCGGCTGGAGGGCGGCCTCACCACCCAATACCGGGTGAAGCTGAACAGCTGGCCCGTCACCATCGACCTGCGCACCGGAGCGCTGACAGACCCCCTGGCAGGCTATGATACCAGTCAGTTCCCGGAGGACGCCTTCGTGGAAACGTGGCCGGACGAACAGGGGCGCTGCCTGCTGGCCCAGCTGGTGAGCACCAGCCCCTACCGCCTTACCCGTTACTACTTCGACGGAACCGACGTGACGTCCCTTGCCCAGCTGTGCGGCGGCGAGCCCAGCCACGCGTATCTCTCCGGCAATATGCTGGTGTACTGGCAGTGGGAGGACGACGCGCCGCCTCCGGGTGCACTCTCCGCATGGCGGATCGATCTGGACACCATGGAGCGGCTGCCGGTGTTTACGGATATCCCCGCCACCGCTATGTTTGCCGACGAGGACGCGCTGGAGGCCGCAGGAATTCTGCCGGTAGATCCCCAGCGGGTCGACGTCTATCCGCTGACGCCGGGACTGGTTTCCGGCGGCTCGGGCCGTCTGGCGCTGAAAATGGCGGAGGACAGGACGGTCACCCTCATCGACACCCAGACCTCCCGCAGCATCCCCGTGGAGGGGTATACGCTGCCGGACATGCCGCTGGGGGATATCTGGTTTTACGACAATCCCGCCGGGACGTGGCTGCTGGCGGCGGCGCGTGATCCGGAGCAGAACTATAACTATACCCGCATCGCCGTGCTGGGGCTGGAGGGCGGCGTGTCGCTGGAGCGCCGCAGCTCCGACGGCGTGAAGGAGCGCTATATCACGTGGCTGGACGACGACCGGTTCATCATCTCCTGCTCCAATGACGACGGGCAGTACGGCATGACCGGCTCGTGGTTCTATGTATATGACCTGTCGGAAGAAAACAACAACGGAGAATAAAAGGAGGGGTTTTCATGAAAAAAACTTTGGTGCTGTGGAGCCTGCTGCTGGCGCTGGCACTGCTGGCGGGCTGCGGCAGTCAGGCGGCGGACAACGGGAATGACGCCCCGCCCGATGCCCCGGCGGCGGACAGTCAGGCGAATGTCCCGGCGGACAATGCTCCGGCGGACGATCCGGCCAACACCCCGGCAGACAGCGCCCCCGTGGACTATTCCGCCCTGTTTGAGCGGGCAAAGACCAGCGACGGCGCGGCGTCGGAGGATGTGGCCAACCAACTGGCAAAGGCCTATGACAGCGACGCGGCGGGGCTGCTGGACGCCATGGCGGAATGCCCGGCGGAGGACGTGGAGCTTCTGGCGGGGCTGCTGGTCTACGGCAAGTCCTACGGTGATTTGGACGCCTTCCGGCAGGATATCCGGCAGCGTCTGGCGCAGAACGACCCCATCCTGGCAGCCGTAGAGCAGGCCATCGACCTCTATTGAGCCATCAACCGAAAAAAGGATAAAAGAACGCCCCCGACCGTCGGGGGCGTTCTTTTATCCTTTGATCTCCGGCAGGCTGGCCGCCGCCATGGACTGGCCCACGCGGCGGAAGCGCTCGTCAGGGAGGGTGACGGCAATCTCCAGCGCGGGATACTCCTCCCCCAGCACCCGGCGGCAGGCCGACACGATCTCCTCGCCGCCCACACCGGAGGCCACCCGGCCCAGCACCAGCACGTGGGCCACATCGTACACTGCCGCATACAGGGGCAGCGTGTGGCCCAGATATACGCCAATATCCCGGAACACCGCCAGCGCCCGGGCGTCGCCGCCCTCCGCCAGATGCTGGACGGCCGTCAGCTTCTCCGCCGGGGTGGCGGCGGAGTCCAGGGCTATCCCGGCAGCCGTGGCCAGACGGATCACCCCATCCTGGGAGAAATACTGGCTGCCCACCCCGCGGTCACCGGACCAGGGGTCCCGGGTAGCGCCGGGATTCAGATCCACCGGCGCAAAGGCCAACTCGTTGAACCACCCCAGGATGCGCCCCTGGCCGTCCACATATCCCGCCGCCTGGCTGGTGCCCATGGCCAGGCCCAGCAGACGGCCTGTGCCCAGGCTCATGGCCCCGGCCAGAGCCGTCACGTCGCCGTCGTTGGCCACCACCAGCGGCACGTCGCCCATGGCGGCTGCCGCCCGGTCATAGATGGTGCGGACCAGCTCCCGCTTCTCCGGCGGGACCTGCAAAAACAGCGAGGACACCATGGGCGCGTTGCCCACAAACACACCGGCGGAGGACACGCCGATGCCGTCCACCCGGGGCAGCTTCGCCGCCGCCGCACGGAAGGCGGACAGAATACCGTCGTAGTGATACTCCGGGTCAGCGTGGGTCTTGGGGTGCCAGACCACCTCCTCGGCATACACCGTCCGGCCGTCTATGACGGCGGAGACCTTCCGGTCGGACCCGCCGGCGTCAAAGCCGATGCGGCAGCCGTTCAGGTGCCCGCCGATAGGGCGCGGCGCCTCGTTGGCGGCGGGAAACGCTTCCTCCGATACCGCCTCCAGCCGGAAGGGCCGCTGAAACACCGTCTCCATGAAATCCGCGTCAAAGCCCCGCTCTCCACCGTCGGCGTAGACAGCCCGCAGCTCCGCCGTCAGCGCGTCGCAGCCGCAGATGTGCACCCGCCAGCCGCCCACGCTCCACAGCAGCAGCTTGACGGTGCGCTCCAGAAACCGCAGGTTGGCGGTGTGGTACGTCTCACCCCGCAGCCGGACGTCAAATACCGCCGCCTGCCCATCCTGCCGCTCCACAGCAATGCGGACAGGCCGCCGGGCCTCCGCCAGATAGGCGTCCCGCCAGGGGGCAAAGGGGACAAAGCCCCCGTCCAGCCCGGGCCGGTTTTTGATGGGGCAGGAAATGCCCAGATAGTCCATGGTATCCGCTCCTCTTCGGTGTTGTTGATGATAGCATACACCCGAACCCCGGGAAAGGCAAGAAAAACCGGGGCGGACACCCTGTCCGCCCCGGTGGGCTGTTGCGTATGGTTCACTCCATCTCCGGCCGCTCGTCGCCATAGAAGAACACGGCCACGGTCCCCGGTCCGGCGTGGCTGCCGATGATGGTGCCGATGTCGCAAATGCGGACCTGACCCTTCACGTGGGGGAACCGCTCCCCCAGGGCGTCCGCCAGCTGCCGCGCCAGGTCAGGACACTGGGAGTGGCAGATCCAGCACCGCTGGTCGTATGCCGTGCCGCCCTGGGCGTGCTGCTCCATGGCGTCCACCGTGGCGGCGATGGCCTTGTGCTTGCCCCGCACCTTGTCGTAGGCCTTGATGGCCCCCTTGTTGTCCAGCCGCATCAGCGGGCAGATATTCAGCACCGTGGCGATGGCCGCCGCCGCGCCGGACACCCGGCCCGTGCGCCGGAACTGGGTCATATCGGTGGAGAAAAACTGATGGTGCACCCTGTTGCGGTTGTCCATGGCCCACTGATAGGCCTCGTCAATGCTGACGCCGCCGTCCCGCATGTCCGCCACCGTGTCCACCAGCAGTCCGTAGCCGGAGGAGGAGCACAGGGTGTCCACCACCAGCAGCTTCTGGTGGGGATACTTCTCCCGCAGCAGCTCCGCCGCCAGGAAAGCGTTGTGGATGGAACCGGACTGGCCGGAGGTAAAGCCCAGGTGCAGCACGTCGCCGCCCTGCTGCAGCAGTCCCTCGAAGAAGGACACATACTCCGCCACATTGATCTGGCTGGTCTGGGGCAGCTTGCCCGCCGCCAGCATCTGGTAAAACTGGGGCAGCGCGTCAGGGTCCCGCCCCATGTCGTCCACATAGGTCACGTCGTCCACCACATAGGTATAAAAAAGCACCGGAATATGCCGCTCCTCCAGATACCGATAGGGCACATCCACCGTGGAGCAGCAGCTCAGTGTAAAGTGATCAGACATGGTGTTGATCCTCCTTTCTCCTCTGGAATATTATAGCAGAAACCCAACCGTTGTCAATAATGTCCAACGCTAAGAAAACTGGTATTGCACATTAGAAGGATGAAGAAGTGGAAATTCCCCATATTGCGCATACCGGCGAGATATGCTATACTGTTTCCACTCACATATTTCCGCGCTTTCGCGCGTTTTCCGGAGGCACCTATGCTGGTATTCATGAAAAAAGACACGCCGGAGGCGGCCATCCGCTCTCTGGTGATCCAACTGAGCCGCCAGGGCATCGGCGCAGCCCGGGCCGACACCAACGGCCAGGCGCTGCTGACCCTGGTGGGCCAGACCTGGACGCTGGACGAACAGCGTCTGCTCTCCCTGCCCTACGTGGCGGAGGTCAAGCGCCTGACGCCGGTGTGGCGTCTGGCGGCCCGGCAGACAAAGCCGGAGGACACGGTGGTGTCCGTGGGCGGCGTACAGATTGGCGGCGGACACTTCTGCCTGATGGCCGGCCCCTGCGCCGTGGAGTCTGAGCTGCAGATGCAGGGCGTGGCCCGGGCGGTAAAGGCGGCGGGCGCCGCCATGCTGCGGGGCGGCGCCTACAAGCCCCGCACCTCCCCCTACGCCTTCCAGGGCTTCGGCGCCCCCGCGCTGGAGCTGCTGGCCCGGACGGGCCAGGAGATGGGCCTGCCCACCGTGTCCGAGATCACCGACGCGGCCCAGCTGCCCCAGTTTGCGCAGGTGGACATGCTGCAGGTAGGCGCCCGGAACATGCAGAACTACGAGCTGCTGCGCGCCCTGGGCGCACAGCCCAAGCCGGTGCTGCTGAAGCGGGCCGTGGGGGCCACAGTGGAGGAGCTGCTGCAGTCGGCGGAGTACATTCTCTCCGGCGGCAACCCCAACGTGGTGCTGTGCGAGCGGGGCGTCCGCTCCTTCTCCCGCACCAGTCGGGCGGCGCTGGACGTCAGCGCCATCCCGGTGCTGAAGCAGATGACCCACCTGCCGGTGATCGTGGACCCCAGCCACGCGGCGGGAGACGCGGCGCTGGTGCAGCCCCTGGCCCTGGCCGCCGTGGCGGCAGGGGCCGACGGCCTGCTGATCGAGGTCCACGACCGCCCTGCCGCCGCTCTCAGTGACGCGGCCCAGTCCCTCAGCTGCACCGCCTTCGCCGAACTGGCGGAGAGGATCGCCAAGGTACGTCAGGCCATCGAAGCGTAACCGCCGGCGCATAAGCGCCGTGAAAATGATAGCCGGAGGATGTCACCATGCCCCATGTTCACGTCACCGTCACCGGAAAGCACACCCGCGAGTGGAAGCAGGAGCTGATGGATTTCGCCGCGGCCACCATCCACGCCAATACCAGCACCCCGCTGAAGAATGTGTATGTCTACATCCACGAGATGGATCCCGAGAACGTCCGCAAGACCGCGCCTATCGTGCGTATCGACTGGACCACCATCCCGGACCGCACCCAGCAGGCGAAAAACGCCATCATGACGGCGCTGACCGACAAGCTGGCGGAGATCACCGGCGAGAATAAGATGGAGATCAGCATTCTCATCAACGATATCCCGCTGGCCTGCGGTATGCTGGGCGGCATCTCACGGGCCGACAACTGCGACTGGTGACGCAAGGCGGCAAGCAGAAGATGATGGAGGTCGACGAAATGAAAAAGGTACTGATTGGCGGTTTTCTTTCCCTGTTGGGGAGCATCTGGGCGTTGGCAATCAGGTTTATTGCCGAGAACCATCTGGTGTCCGCCTGGACAACACCTCCGGGACGGTTTTTGACCACCCTGGCGGAAATGAAACTGGTGCTTCTTTTCTCACTGGCAGTTCTTTTTGTGGTACTTGGCATTGCTATTATGGCGATAGAGTTCTTCCGAAAGGACAAATGAACTTCATTTTTATATGGTGCATAAATAACAGGCGTGACCGCAGCGGTCACGCCTGTTTGTCAATCGGTGGTAAACCCAGGGCATCACAGATATGCCTTGCTTCTTCCTCCGTTTCAGCCGGAGCGATCACGATATAGTCGTCGTCCTGCTCATCGAACCGGCTCGTAACAAGGACATAACCGTCATGTTCCTTGCTTGTATACAGCCAACCGTCTCCGCCAAGACCCGAACCGGAATTATAGAAGAGCCCGCCGGATAAGTGATCGCCGGAGGCGTCATCCATGACCTTGAAATCCAAATCCCAGGTATCCGCCCTGTGGGTATACGCCAATAGATCGACCTGGAGCTTTCCAGCGAAGGATTGACGTGATGGCGCGGCCAGTGTGTGCGTCCATGTACCGTCTATTGTCAGGGTCGTATGCTCCGAATTTCCGTCATGGATCACCACAGCAGGCAGCGTCACGCTCTCGCTTGTCTTGATCGGCATAAACAGACACAGCGCGGCAATGAGCAGACAGACACATACCGCTATTCCTAGGATGAACTTCTTCGGCTTCATAGAGAACTCCTTCCTATATCGTGCCCGGATGTATTTTAGTCCTCGTCCTCAAACAGGCATTGGGCCAGCTTGTTGAACATATGGTCCCGGTGACGGATGACCTCCACGTCCCGGCCGTCGGAGTAGTCGTAGAACCCCGCGCCGTTCTTCACGCCCAGGCGGTCGTGCTCAATGCACTCGCTGATGAGGCCGAAGGGCTCGGTGGCGTTGCACAGGTCGGCGAAAGTGTATTTGGCGATGTTGTGGTGGATGTCCAGGCCGCCCAGATCGCAGGTCTCGAAGGGGCCGAAGCAGGCGTAGCGGAAGCCCAGGGCGTATTTCATCACGTCGTCCACCGCCTCGGGACTGGCGATGCCCTGCTGCACGATGTGGAGGGATTCCCGCAGGATGGCCTGCTGCAGCCGGTTCAGCACAAAGCTGGGGGCGTCCTTCACGATGACGGGCTTTTTCTTCATGCCCAGTGCCACCTGACGCACCAGCTCCGCCGTCTCCGGCGCGGTCTTTTCCCCCTCCACGATCTCGATGAGGGGGATGATGTGGGGCGGATTCATCCAATGCATGCCGGCAAAGCGCTCCGGGTGGGTGACAGCCTCGGCAATTCTGGTGATACTGAGGCCGGAGGTGTTGCTGCACAATATGGCATCCTCCGCCACGACGGCGCACAGCCGGCGGTAAAAATCGTGCTTGACCTCCAGCTTTTCCAGGATGGCCTCCACCAAAAAATCGGTGTCCGCCAGGTCCTCCAGCCGGGAGGTGAGGGTGATGCGGCCCACCAGGGCGGCGGACTGCTCTGCCGTCAGCTTGCCGCTGGCCACCTCGGTCTGCTGGTTCAGGGCGATCATCTCCCGGGCCTTTTCCAGGGCGGCGGGAAAGAGGTCATAGAGCTTTACGGGGTATCCGGCGGCGGCAAAGGCCTGGGCCAGCGAGTAGCCCATGGTGCCCGCTCCAGCGATAGCGACGCGGCGAATATCTTTCATATCGTCCTCCTTCTGCAAAATGAACGGATTAATGGGTACATAAAAGGGCGTTATGGGGTACAAAAACCGTCTTTATTGTACCATATCACGCAGCAAAAGGGCAACAAAAAAAATCCCGGGGCAGCGCCCCGGGATTTTTTATGTACTTGTGTACCGGTGATGGCGTTCGGCTTAGAAGCAGCCCTGCTCCATCATAGCCTCGGCAACCTTCTTGAAGCCAGCGATGTTGGCGCCGGCAACCAGATCGTAACCCAGACCGTACTCGGCAGCGGCCTCGGCGGAGACCTTGTGGATGTTTTCCATCATCTTGTGCAGCTGGTGGTCGACCTCGTCGGCAGTCCAGACCAGACGCTCGGAGTTCTGGGACATTTCCAGAGCGGAGACGCCCACGCCGCCGGCGTTGACAGCCTTGGAAGGAGCAACGATGATGTGCTTCTGCTGACGCAGGAAGTTCAGAGCCTCGTTGGTGGTGGGCATATTGGCGACCTCGATGTAGTACTTCACGCCGGAAGCAGCGATCTTCTCAGCGGACTCCATCTTGACGTCGTTCTGCATAGCGGCGGGCATGTACACGTCAACATCCTTGACGCCCCAGCACTTCTCGCCGGCGACGAACTCGCAGCCGAACTTGTCAGCATAGGGCTTGCAGTGCATAGGATCCTTGGCGCGCATCTCCAGGATGAAGTTCAGCTTCTCGTCGGTGATGACACCGTCGGGATCGTGAACGTAACCGTCGGGACCGGCGAAGTAGGTGACCTTGGCGCCCAGCTGAGCGGCCTTCTTCATGATGCCCCAGCCCACGTTGCCGTAGCCGGAGATGGCGATACGCTTGCCCTCGATGGTGTCGTTCTCGTGCTTCAGGACTTCCTGCAGATAGTACATAGCGCCGTAGCCGGTGGCCTCGGGACGGATCAGGGAGCCGCCGTAGCTCATGCCCTTACCGGTCAGGACGCCGTTCTCCCACACGCCCTTCAGGCGGCGGTACTGGCCGTACAGGTAGCCGATCTCGCGGCCGCCCACGCCCATGTCGCCGGCGGGAACGTCGATGTCGGGCCCGATGTAGCGATAGAGAGCGGTCATGAAGCTCTGGCAGAAACGCATGACCTCGGCGTCGGACTTGCCGGCGGGATCGAAGTCGGAACCGCCCTTGGCGCCGCCGATGGGCAGGCCGGTCAGGCTGTTCTTGAAGGTCTGCTCGAAGCCCAGGAACTTGATGATGCCCTCATACACGTTCTTCTGGAAGCGCAGGCCGCCCTTGTAGGGGCCGATCGCGCCGTTGAACTGGCAGCGCCAGCCGCGGTTGGTGTGCCACTGACCATTATCGTCGCACCACACAACACGGAAGGTGAACATACGCTCAGGCTCGACCATGCGGCCCAGCAGATCGACCTTCTCATACTCGGGGTGCTTCTCGATCACAGGCTCCAGAGAGGACAGAACTTCCTCGACGGTCTGGACGAACTCGGGCTCATTGCCGTGCTTGGTCTTGACGTTTTCCAGCACGCTTGCCAGATAAGCATTCATAATAATTTGCCTCCTCAAATTTTATTCCTCAGTGTTTTGGGGAACGTTTGACGGACCCTATTCCATCGCCTTTGATGATAACACGGATTCCGGGATTTCTCAAGAGGAAACGGACGAATTCTCCGGTGAACGATAGTAAAAATTCAAGAGGAAAATTTGTGCAAAATGTCGTTTCATCATTTAAAGTGCAACACGCCCCTGCGTTTTTTACCGCTCAGGGGGTGGTTTTTGCTTATGGCATCTTGACATTTTTCGCCAATACCTTATAATGAGATGTTGGCTGGAAGCCAAGTCGACCGATTCAGGGAAAAGGAGATTATGACAATGACATATACCATGACCATCGCCGGTTGTAAGCGCGATCTGCCCATCTGCAAGGTGACGGACGATCTGTATATCGGCGCATTCATCTGCTTCGGCGACGCCGAGGTCACCGTGGCCGCCGCCGCCGAAATGCTGAAGCGGCTGGAGGGTATCGAATACGACTATCTGTTCACCGCCGAGGCCAAGTCCATCCCCCTCATCCACGAGATGGCACGCCAGAGCGGCGCCAAGAAGTACTTCATCGCCCGGAAGGGCCCCAAGGTCTATATGCCCAACCCCATTTCCGTGGCGGATCAGTCCATCACCACCCTGGCCCAGCAGATGCTGTATCTGGGCAGCGACGACGCGGAGCTGATCAAGGGCAAGAAGATCGTCATCATGGACGACGTGATCTCCACCGGCGGCAGCCTGAAGGCCATGGAGGCCCTGGTGCACAA
>CAKTSA010000016.1 GCA_934597585.1 uncultured Oscillospiraceae bacterium | reverse complement strand
CCTTCCATGTAAACACCCCCGTTTCTTCTATTATAGCAGAAACAGGGGCGTTTGGGTAGTTTTTTGACAGACTGAAGCGCCGCCCCGGTGGGGCGGCGCTCTGCTTATTTCTCTCCCTTCCGGAAGCGCTCGATCATTTCGGCGGTCAGGCTGATGTCGTTCTCCCGGCTGGGGATCTCGTCACGGCGCAGCCAGACGCCCTCGCACAGCTCGTTGTGGTCCAGGGTGATGTCCGGGTCGCCGTCCAGCTCGCAGTAAAAGCCGGTCAGCAGCGTGTCGGTAAAGGCCCAGGGCTGGTTCTTGTAGTAGCGGAGGTTCTTCACCTTCAGGCCCACCTCCTCCATTACCTCCCGGTGGACGGTGTCCTCCAGGGTCTCGCCGATCTCCACGAAGCCGGCGATGAGGGCATAGCCCCGGAAGGGGCGGTTGGCGTACCGGGTCAGCAGCAGCTTGTCGCCGTGGGTGACGGCCACGATGACGGCGGGGCAGATCTTGGGATACTCGACCTGGCCACAGGCTGGGCAGACCATGGCCCGCTCAATGTCGCTGGGCCTCATCTTATGGCCGCAGTGGCCGCAGTACTGCCGGGTGCCGTACCACCGGTGGAGCTGCACGGCGGTGATGGCGGCAAAGGCCACCTCCATGGGCCGCACGGTGCGAATGCCGCCCACGTCCACATACTCGGTGCCCTCCGGCGCCGCGTCCGGTGTGCGGGCTAGATAGCAGTCCACGCCGTCCAGCGAAAACACATGGAGGGCGTCCTCCCGGGGGATGGCCGTCCCGAACCGGGGCAGGGCCCAGCTGCCGCCGTCCCGTTGCAGCAGCACCTTGCCCCTGCGGACACACAGGGCGATGTCCGCGGCGTCGGGCCGCCCGATGACGTAGGTACGGTCAAACCGGTGGGGCGCAATATCCTGGATCATAAAACGTTCCCTCTTTCGTGGTTTTTTCTTGATGGTATCATATCCCACTGCAAAAAGCAACCTTGCGGCCCGGGCGGCGGCGTGCTATACTGGGAGAAAAATCGGAGGGGAGGACACCACCATGACGAAACAGGAGCTGCTGCAGAAGGCGGACAGCCTGCCCCTGTCCCCGGGCGTATACATCATGATGGACAAAACAGGGCTGGTCATCTACGTGGGCAAGGCGAAAAAGCTGAAAAACCGCGTCAGCCAGTACTTCCAGTCCGGCAGCGGCCACAACGAGAAGACCCGGATGATGGTGTCCCAGGTGGATCACTTTGACACCATCGTGGTGCGCACGGAGTTCGAGGCGCTGATCCTGGAGAACTCCCTCATCAAGCGGCACCAGCCCCGGTATAACATCCTGCTGAAGGACGACAAGGGCTATCCCTTCGTGCGGCTCAACGAAAAGGCCCCCTATCCCCGCTTCACCCTGGTGAATAAGCCGGAGGAGGACGGGGCACGGTACTTCGGCCCCTTCGGCGGGCGGCACGAGACACGGGCGGCCCTGCAGGCGGTGTGCGCCGCGTTGAAGCTGCCCACCTGCAGCCGCCAGTTCCCCCGGGACATCGGCAAAGAGCGGCCGTGCCTGAACCACCACATTGGAAAATGCGACGGCTTCTGCTCTCCCGACGGTCCCGGTCAGGGGGAGTATCAGGCCCGGATGGCCCAGGCAGCGGAGCTGCTGGGCGGCAAGCTGCGGCAGGTGACGGTGAATCTCCGGCAGGAGATGGAGCAGGCGGCGGAGGATCTGGAATTTGAAAAGGCCGCGGCCCTCCGTGACCGGATGCAGGCCCTGCAGGTGCTGGGCAAGCAGCAGCAGGTCATCGCCGGGGTGTGCGCCGACACGGACGTGTGGGGCGTATACATCGGGCCGGTGCGGTGCGGCGCAGCGGTGCTGCACATCGAAAACGGCGACCTGCTGGGCCGCCAGATCGAGATATTCCCCACCGCCGCCGACCAGGCGGAGGGTGAGGTGCTGTCCGCCGTGCTGAGCCAGTACTATCTGGACAAGGCGGTGCTGCCCCGGGAGATCCTGCTGCCCTGCCTGTTTGAGGACAGCGAGACCTTCGCCGCCCTGCTGACAGGCCAGGCGGGCCATAAAGTGACCATCAAGGCCCCCCAGCGGGGCGAGCGCTCCCAGCTGGTGGACATGGCGGCCCAGAACGCGAAGGAAGAGGTGGAGCGCATCACCACCGAGTCGGAGCGGCTGTCCAGAACGCTGACGGACCTGCAGACCCTGGCACGGCTGCCCGCTGTGCCCCGGCGGCTGGAGAGCTACGACATCTCCAACCTGGGCAGCGACGACATGGTGGCCTCCATGGTGGTGTTCGTGGACGGCAAGCCCCTGAAGCGGGATTACCGCAAGTTTGCCATCAAGACCCTGACCGCCCCCGACGACTACGCCGCCATGCAGGAGGTGCTGGAGCGGCGGTTTGCCCACAGGGACGACGAGAAATTTCCGCCCCTGCCCGACCTGCTGCTGATCGACGGCGGCCTGGGCCACGTCCACGCCGCCCTGGCGGCGGAGCAGGCGGCGGGGGTGTCCATCCCTATCCTGGGCATGGTGAAGGACGACCGGCACCGCACCCGCGCCCTGATCACCGTGGAGGGCAGCGAGCTGGGCATCCAGCAGTCCCCCCATATCTTCACCATGATCGGCCGCATTCAGGAGGAAGTCCACCGGTTCGCCATCACCTTCCAGCGGCAGAAGCACAAAAAGCGCACCTATCGGGGCAAGCTGGACGGCATCCCCGGCGTGGGTGAGGCAAGAAAACAGGCACTGCTCAAGCGCTTCGGCACGGTGAAGGCCATTGAGAGCGCGTCACTGGAGGACCTGCGGAAGGTCCTGCCCGCCCCGGCGGCACAGGCGGTGTATGCGCATCTGCACCCGGAGAACAAAAAAGAGGACTGACCGCTGGTCAGCCCTCTTTTTTCGTCATTTTTCTTGCCCTCTTTCTTGTGTTGCGAAATGGAGTGTGGTATAATATCTTGATTAAAAATCGCCTTGCGTCCTCTGCAGGCGAAGGAGGTACTCTTGGAACGAAAAAATGTCGTCCTGTCTGACGCGGACATGCAGCGCCAGCGGGAATTCACTGAAAAAATAAAGGAACTGCACGATACCCGGGGCCGCCAGCCCAAGGCGCTGGTGGACACCTTCGGCTGCCAGCAGAATGTGGCCGACAGCCAGCACATCCTTGGCATGCTGGAGGCCATGGGCTGCACGTTCGTCACCGACCCCGCCCAGGCGGACATCATCGTGCTGAACACCTGCGCCATCCGGGATCACGCAGAAAAGCGGGTCTACGGCAACCTGGGCGCCCTGACCCACACGAAAAAGGCCAACCCGGAGCAGATCATCTGCCTGTGCGGCTGCATGGCCCAGCGGCCAGAGGTGGCGGAAAAGGTACGCCAGTCCTACCGCCACGTGGATCTGGTCTTCGGTCCCCAGGCACTGTGGAAATTCCCGGAGCTTCTGTGGCAGGTCTATACCCGCCGGGGCCGGGTCTTCTCGGTGGAAAACGAGCACGGCTCCATTGCCGAGGGCATGCCGGTGGTGCGGGAGGGCCGCACCCGGGCCTGGGTGTCCATCATGTACGGCTGCAACAACTTCTGCTCCTACTGCATCGTGCCCTATGTCCGGGGCCGCGAGCGCAGCCGCGACCCGGAGCAGATCATCGCGGAGGTGCGCCAGCTGGCCGCCGAGGGCTACAAGGAGATCACCCTGCTGGGCCAGAACGTCAACTCCTACGGAAAGGACCTGGGCACCGGCTACGACTTTGCCGACCTGCTGGCGGCATTGGACGAGATCCCCGGCGACTATCTGATCCGCTTCATGTCCTCCCAGCCCAAGGACGCCAGCTTCAAGCTGTTCGACACCATGGCCCGGTGTAAGCATGTGGCCAAGCAGCTGCACCTTCCCGTACAGTCCGGCTGCGACCGGGTGCTGCGGGCCATGAACCGGCCCTATGACAAGGCCCGGTATCTGGAGCTGATCACCTACGCCCGCAAGGTCATGCCGGAGCTGGTGCTGACCAGCGATGTAATTATCGGCTTCCCCGGCGAGACGGAGGAAGAAGCCATGGAGACGGTGGCCCTGGTGGAGCAGGTGCGGTTCGACGCGCTGTTCACCTTCATCTTCTCCCCCCGGCCCGGCACGCCTGCCGCCAAGATGGAGGACCCCGTCCCCCGCGCCGAAAAGCAGGTGTGGTTCGACCGGCTGTGTGACGCCCAGAATCAAATTTCTGAAGAAATTCACGTCCAGTATGTGGGCCGCACCCTCCGCTGTCTCATTGACGGCCAGAGCGACGACAGCCGCTGGCCCCTGACGGCCCGCACCGCCGGAGGACGGCTGGTGCATCTGGTGGGTGACGTGTCCGCCATCGGCAATTATCACGACGTAAGGATCACCGACAGCAACACCTGGGCACTGTTCGGCGAGATGGTATAAAGTTTGAAAGGAGTCCCCTATGGCAGAACTGACCCCCATGATGCAGCAATACCTGCAAATAAAGGAACAGAATCAGGACGCCATCCTGTTCTTCCGGCTGGGCGACTTCTATGAGATGTTCGGCGCCGACGCCAGAACGGCGTCCCGTGAGCTGGACCTGACCCTGACCACCCGGGACAAGAGCAAGGACAAGAGTGCCGAGGAGCGTATGCCCATGTGCGGCGTCCCCTACCACTCGGCGGACTCCTACATTGCCCGGCTGATCGCCAAGGGCTACAAGGTGGCCATCTGTGAACAGACCGAAGACCCCGCCCAGGCCAAGGGACTGGTGAAGCGGGACATCATCCGGGTGGTGACCCCCGGCACGGTGATCGACAGTGCGTGCCTGGAGGAGGGCCGCTCCAACTTCTGCGCCGGTATCTATGTGGACGACGACTACGCCGCCGTGTGCGCCTGCGACATTTCCACCGGCAAGGCCCACGCCACCGCCTTTTCCGGCGGTGAGCGGGTGCGGCAGCTCATCAACGAGCTGGGCCGCTTCTCCCCCGCCGAGGCGGTGGTCAACGAGACGGCCTTCTTTGATGAGACGCTCCACACCTTTTTGCAGGACAGACTGAACTGCCATCTGGAGAAGCTGCCGGCGGGGCGGTTCCAGATGGAGCCCTCCGAGAAGCTGATCCGCCGCCAGTTCGGTGACGACGCCCTGGCCCGCCTGCCCCGGGATAACCCGGCGGTATTTCTGGCCCTGGGCGCCCTTCTCAGCTACCTGCATGAGACACAGAAGACCGACCTGTCCCATGTGGACGATCTGGAATACTACCGCCGGGGCCAGTTCATGGAGCTGGACCTGACGGCCCGGCGCAATCTGGAGCTGACGGAGACGCTGCGCAGCAAGGAGAAGCGCGGCAGCCTGCTGTGGGTGCTGGACAAGACGAAAACCGCCATGGGCGGGCGGCTGATGCGCTCCTGGCTGGAGCGTCCCCTGCTGTCCGTCACGGAGATCGACCGACGCACCGCCGCCGTGGCGGCGCTGGTGGAGAACACCATGGCCCGGGAGGAGCTTATCCTGGCCCTGCAGGGCATCTCTGACATGGAGCGGCTGGTGGGCCGCATCGTATACGGCACCGCCGGAGGTCGGGACCTGGCCTCCCTGCGCAATGCCATGGAGAAGCTGCCGCAGCTGAAAGCCCAGCTCTCCTGCTTTGACAAGGGCCGTCTGCACCAGCTGAACGAGGCGCTGGACGATCTCAACGACCTGGCCGCCCTCATCGGCCAGACGCTGGTGGACGAGCCCCCCTTCTCCGTCCGGGAGGGCGAGCTGGTGCGGGACGGCTTTGACGGCGAGGTGGACCGGCTGCGGAGCATCCTCCACGGGGGTCGGGACATCGTGGTCCGCATGGAGGCCGCCGAGAAGGAGAAAACCGGCATCCGCACGTTGAAGATCGGCTACAACAAGGTGTTCGGGTACTATATCGAGGTGTCCAACTCCTTCAAGGATCAGGTGCCGGAGCACTACATCCGCAAGCAGACGCTGGTGAACGGCGAGCGCTACATCACCCAGGAGCTGAAGGACCTGGAGCACGACATCCTGTCCGCCAAGGACCGGGTCACGGCTCTGGAATACCAGATCTTTACCGATCTGCGGCTGCACATCGCCGCACAGGCGGCGCGGGTACAGCAAGCTGCCGCGCTGGTGGCGGAGCTGGACGCCCTGTGCTCCCTGGCCGCCGTGGCGGTGAAGAACAACTACTGCTGCCCGGTGGTGGACGAATCCGGCGTCATCGAAATTCACGATGGCCGCCACCCGGTGGTGGAGCAGATGCGGCGGGACAGCATGTTCGTCCCCAACGACACCTACATGGGTCAGAAGGACGACCGGGTGGCCATCATCACCGGCCCCAACATGGCCGGTAAATCCACCTACATGCGCCAGGTGGCGCTGATCGTGCTGATGGCACAGATCGGCTCCTTTGTCCCCGCCCGGGCCGCCCGCATCGGCGTGGTGGACCGCATTTTCACCCGTATCGGCGCCAGCGACGACCTGTCCGCCGGTCAGTCCACCTTCATGGTGGAGATGACGGAGGTCAGCGACATTCTGAAGGCCGCCACCGCGGATAGCCTGCTGATCCTGGATGAGATCGGCCGTGGCACCTCCACCTTCGACGGCATGTCCATTGCCCGGGCCGTGCTGGAATACTGCGCCGACCCGAAAAAGCTGGGAGCCAAAACGCTGTTCGCCACCCACTATCACGAGCTGACGGCCTTGGAGGGCCAGCTGCCCAGCGTCCGCAACTACAACATCGCCGTCCGCACCCGGGGCGAGGATATCATCTTCCTGCGGAAGATCATCTCCGGCGGCGCCGACCGCAGCTACGGTATCGAGGTGGCCAAGCTGGCGGGCCTGCCCAAGCAGGTGCTGAGTCGGGCCCGCCACATCCTGCAGGAGCTGGAGGACGAGGCCGGCAAGCCCCACGCCGCCCCTGTGGAAACGGATCAGGTATCCCTGGAAGCCCTCAGCGAGAGCGCGGTCATCGATCAGCTTCGCCGCGCCCAGGTGGACACCCTCAGCCCCCTGGAGGCACTGAATCTGCTGTATGAATTAAAGAGCAAGCTGCAATAAACAGCACTTCTTGCACCCTTTTGTAGGGGGCGGCGTCCTCGACGCCCCGCCGGTTTACCGGAATACCCTCATAATATGAACGGGCCGTCGAGGACGCCGGCCCCTACATAAACCAACCCACAGCCAACTATCACAAGGAGGAACCATGCCCCAGATCCAATGCTTACCGCCCCATGTGGCGGATCTGATCGCCGCCGGAGAGGTGGTGGAACGTCCCGCCAGTGTCATCAAGGAGCTGCTGGAGAACGCCATCGACGCCGGGGCCTCCGCCATCGTGGCGGAGATCGAGCGGGGCGGCCTGACCTATATCCGCATCACCGACAACGGCTGCGGCATCCCGGCGGAGCAGCTGCCCACCGCCTTCCTGCGCCATGCCACCAGCAAGCTGCGGTCCGCCGCCGACCTGGCGGCCATCGGCACCCTGGGCTTCCGGGGCGAGGCGTTGGCGGCCATCGCCGCCGTCAGTCGGGTGGACATCTTCTCCCACGCCGCCGACGACGCCATGGGCGCAGCCCTGCACCTGGAGGGCGGCGTGCCCGGCCATACCGAGCCCACCGGCTGCCCGGAGGGCACCACCATCTGCGTCCGGGACCTCTTCTATAACACCCCCGCCCGGATGAAGTTCATGAAGAAGGACAGCGCCGAGGGCGCGGCGGTGTCCGGCGTGGTGCAGCACGTGGCCCTGAGCCACCCCGACGTGTCCTTCAAGCTGCTGCGGGACGGGCAGGAGGTGCTGCACACCCCCGGCGACGGACAGCTTCTCTCCGCCATCTACGCCGCTATGGGACGGGATTTTGCCTTATCTCTGCTGCCCATCTCCGGCAGCGGCGGCGACGTGAAGGTGGAGGGCTTTGTCACCAAACCCCTCAACGGCCACGGCAGCCGTGGCAAGCAGGTGTTTTTCGTCAACGGCCGGTTCGTCAAGTCCCAGCTGCTGACGGCGGCGCTGGAGGAAGCCTATAAAAATCAGCTGCTGAAGGGCCGGTTCCCCGGCTGCGTGCTGCACGTGACGCTGCCCACGGACATGGTGGACGTAAACGTCCACCCCGCCAAGACGGTGGTGAAATTCGTGTCCGACAAATCTGTGTTCGACGCGGTGTATTACACCATTCTGGACACCCTGAATGGGGAAAAAAGGCCCCAAAATGCACCCAATAAGGCCGGTAATAGACCGGAATTTTTCCAGAAAATGACAGTCCAGGAGTTCAAAACCAAGGCCGCGGCCCCTGTGGAGGAGAAAAAGCCCCTGGGCAGCTTCGTCTCCCGCCCCATTGCGCCGGTCATCCGGAATGAGGCGCGGGACAGCGTGCCCGCCATGGCCCAGCGGCCTCACAGCGGCGAGACCATCTACGTCCGGGATGTGGCAGCCCAGCCGGAGAAGCCCATCGTGACGGCCTCTCCCCTGACGGGCCGGACCTATGAGATCACCCCGCCAGTCAAGGAGACGCCCCAGGCGCCGCCGGAACCGGCGGAGGAGCCCCCCGCCCCGGTGCAGGAGGCCATCCCCCTGCTCCAGGAGCCGGAGCAGACTGCCATCGAGCCGGTGAAGGAGAACCCCTGGCGCATAGTGGGCGAGGTGCTGAAAACCTATATCATCTGTGAGGACGACCACGACACCGTGTGGCTCATCGACAAGCACGCCGCCCACGAGCGGCTGCGGTTTGACGCACTGAAGGCCAATCGCCAGCCCCTGATGGCTCAGCCGCTGCTGACGCCTGTAACAGTGGAGCTGGAGCCGGAGGCCTATGCCGCCGCACTGGACAACCTGCCGCTGTTGCAGGAGTTCGGCTTTGTCTGCGAGGATTTCGGCGGCGGCACGGTGCTGATCCGTGAGGTCCCGGCGGACATTCTGGCGGCGGACGCCGCCGTCACCCTGGAGGAGCTGGCCCAGAAGCTGGCTCAGGGCCGGGCTGACCCGGAGGGAGCACGGGACGAGCTGCTGCACACCATGGCCTGCAAGAGCGCCATCAAGGCCGGCATGACCACCGACGCCACGGAGCTGGCGGCCCTGGTGGCAAAGGTGCAGTCGGGCGAGATCCTGTACTGCCCCCATGGCCGTCCGGTCAAATACAAACTGAGCAAATACGACATCGAGAAGATGTTTAAGCGCGCGTAATTTTAGGAGTAACCCCATGGCGAGAGTGCTTTGCGTGGTGGGCCCCACCGCCACAGGAAAAACGAAAATGGGCGTGGCCCTGGCCCGGCGCTTCAACGGCGAGGTGGTCAGCGTGGACTCCATGCAGCTCTATCGCGGCATGGAGATCGGCACCGCCGCGCCGACGGCCGAGGAGATGGAGGGCATCCCCCACCACATGGTAGCCGTGGCCGACCCGGCGGAGAGCTGGTCCGCGGCCCGGTATGTCCAGGCGGCGGATGCGTGCGTCCAGGACATTCTGGCGCATGGCAAACTGCCGGTGCTGGTGGGGGGTACGGGCCTCTATCTGGACGCCCTGATCCGGGGGACGGACTTCGCCGCCGGATCCCAGGGCACCGAGATACGGCAGAAATTGCAGCGTCGGGCCCGGGAAGAGGGCATCGAAGTGCTGCTCCAAGAGCTGCGGGCCATCGACCCCATCGCGGCGGAAAAGCTGCACCTGCGAGATGAAAAGCGGATCATCCGGGCGCTGGAGGTCTGGCAGGAGACCGGGCAGACCATCACCGAGCACGACGCCCAGGAGCGGCAGCGGCCACCGAAATACGACGCCCTGTACATCGGCCTTGATTTTGAGGACCGGCAGGACCTGCGGGCCCGCATCGACCGCCGGGTGGACGCCATGGTGGAGCAGGGGTTGCTGGAGGAAGTGAGAACGCTGCTGTCCGGCGGCCTGCCCCGTGACGCCACGGCCCTGCAGGCCATCGGCTACAAGCAGTTCCTGGCAGTGGCCGAGGGTCAGGCCACCGTGGAGGAGGCCATTGAAGAGGTGAAGCTCCGCTCCCGGCAGTACGCCAAGCGGCAGCTGACCTGGCTGCGGCGGAATCCGGACATTTTCTGGATCCGCTGGCAGCGCAGCCCAAATTTCCCGGAGGGATTACAAAAAGCGACAGAATATCTCCAGAGCCGTGGTTTATGCTGAATCACGGCGGAGGCTGTCCCATAAAGAGAGGTAGCGTCCGTACAAAGACAGATCACAGGAGGACGCTATGCAAAAGACAAACAATTTACAGGAGATTTTTTTGACCCAGGCCCGGAAGCAGAAGATCCCCGTCACCATGTTTCTGGTGAACGGCTTTCAGCTGCGGGGAACCATCACGGGGTTTGACTGCTTTGTGGTGATCCTGGACAGCGAGGGGCGGCAGCAGGTGATCTACAAGCACGCCATCTCCACCATCGCACCGGCGAGAGCGGTGAGTTTTCAAGAGGCGGAGGAGATATGAGGCGGAAGGTTTCGCGCTTCCGAGCGCGAGGCACTTTTGCCCGTGGCGGCAAAAGTGCCCAAAAACACCACTTAAACCTGCGGTTTAAGAATCCGCACACGCTAGACATGGCCGGACACCGATGCACCGTACCACGCGTTCACAGGGCATCGTTCTTTGTCGCTGCGGTATGACGAACAGATTCTCTTTCTGCGCCGCTGCCGCTGATGCAGCGCGACGGTAGAGCATAAAGCATTATTGCGCGGTTTTGTGAGCGGCAGCGGCGCTGGAGCAGAGACGATCCGATAACGAATCGAAAAAGAGGATCTCATGTAAACGTGCGGTATGCAATCGCGGATTTACGCAAAGGCATAGCGCGCAGGACGTCCAGAAACCTGGGTTTCTGGTTGTCCTTTTGGTCACTTTTGGGACAGCGGCCAAAAGTGACTCGTTCCGGAGAGCGAAACACTCCCAAAGCAGATCGTTCACACTACGAAATTCTCACACAAACACGCACAGACACACAAGGAGCGGGATATGAAATCGTCTTCCACACCGATTTTCAAAATACTGTCTGTGGTAGTCCTGGCTGCGGCGGCGATCTACTTCGCTGTGCAGGCCTACCGCTACTTCTCCGACCCCATCAACACCACGCTGGTGTATGCCTCCAGCGAGGAGATGGTGGTGGAGCTGAACGGCTATCTCATCCGGGATGAGGAGACCTTCCACTCTGACGCCGCTACCCTGGGCCACGCCCTGGGCGAGGGCGACCGGGTGGGCAAGGGCCAGGTCCTGGCCACCGCCTATACCGACAGCGGTGCGCTGACCCGGGTGGAGCAGTTGGAGGCCCTGCAGCTGCGGCTGGAGCAGCTGTCCTTCTCGCTGACCTCCTTTCTGGATCCAGACGCGGCGCTGAAGCTGGACTCCTCCATCAACAGCGGCATACTGGCGCTGCGCCAGTCCATCGCCGGCGGCGAATACAGCGGCGCGGATGAGGAGCTCTCCGCCCTGAAAAGCGCCATTCTGAAGCGGGACTACACCTCTGCCTCCCAGGAGGAGATCGAGGCGGATATCAAGACCACGGAGCAGTCCATCAGCGAGCTGGAGCGCTCGCTGAATGGAACAGAAATCACCGCGCCGGAGGCGGGCATCTACTCCGCCGCCTGCGACGGGTATGAGACGGTGCTGACCCCGGAGCTGCTGGCGGACGACCTGATCCCCAGCAAGCTGAACAGCGTCAAGGCCACCGGCAGCGACACCGCCAACGTGGGCAAGCTGATCTACGGCGACACCTGGTACTACGCCGCCGTCATCTCCGACGCCCAGGCGGAGGAGCTGGCGGGGCGCTCCACCGTCACCATGCGGTTCGCCAAGGGGCTGAGCATCGACCTGAAGATGACCATCCACAGCATCTCCCGCAGTGAGAACGGCCAGCGGGTGCTGGTGCTGCGCAGCGAGAAATACATCGCTCAGACCACCCTGATGCGCCACCAGGCGGCCACGCTGGTGCTGCGGACCTATGAGGGGCTGCGGCTGCCCTCCAACGCCCTGCGGGTCAACGACGACGGCGTGGCGGGCGTGTACTGCGTGCTGGGCGTGCGGGCCAGGTTCAAGCCGGTGCAGGTGGTCTATCAGGGGGACGGCTACGTCCTGGTGGAGGCCGCCTCCATTGAGGACGACTCCAGCATGCTGCGGCGGGGCGATGAGGTGATCATCACCGCGTCGGAGATCTACGATGGAAAAGTGATCGGATAAAAAGCGCACAGGTGCGCTTTGTGATACAGCTTACAGAAAGGGGAAACTTCCATGTCTATGATCGCAGAAAACATCGCCCGTATCCGGGCCGAGATCGACGCCGCCGCCCGGGAGACGGGCCGCACCGGCGCAGATATCACGCTGGTGGGCGCCAGCAAAATGAACGACGCCGCCGCCTGCCAGGAGGCCATCGCCGCCGGCATCGACGCCCTGGGCGAGAACCGGGTGCAGGAGATGACGGAAAAGCTGAAGGAAAACGCCTACGACGGCGCACCGCTGCACTTCATCGGCCACCTGCAGCGCAACAAGGTGAAGCAGGTGGTGGGCAAGGCGGCGCTGATCCAGTCGGTGGGCTCCCGGGAGCTGCTGGACGAGATCGAAAAGGTGGCCGCCAGAATGGAGCTGGTGCAGGACATCCTGCTGGAGGTGAACATCGGCGATGAGGAGTCCAAGAGCGGCTTTGCCCCGGCAGAACTGCCCCAGGCGGCGGCCTATGCCAGGGAATTGCCCCACGTGCGGGTGCGGGGTCTGATGACGATACCACCCGTTGCGGTGGAAAACGGCGGCAGCATACCATATTTTGAGAAAGTTTACCGTCTTTTTGTTGACATAAGCCGAGAAATGTATGATAATAAGTGGGAATATATCTCCATGGGCATGAGCGGTGACTATGCCGACGCCGTGCGCTGCGGCGCCAACATGGTGCGGGTAGGCTCCGCCATCTTCGGCGCCCGGAACTATCAGAAGTAAAAATATACAACAGGGAGGCTTTCAAATGGGTTTCATGGACGAGATCAAGAAGATCATTCACCCGTATGACGACGAGGATTACGATTACGAGGAGGAAGAGCTGGAACAGCCTGAGCGCAACGACAGCAGAAGTATCTTTGACGACCGCCGCGAGGAGCGCAAGCAGCCGGAGGACCGCCACAACAAGGTGGTGAACATCCACGCCACCGCTGCATTGAAGGTGGTGCTGGTGAAGCCGGAGCGGTTTGAGAACGCCAGCGAGATCGCCGACCATCTGCGGGAGAAGCGCACGGTGGTGATGAATCTGGAGTCCACCAACAAGGATGTGGCCCGCCGCCTCATCGACTTCCTGTCCGGTGTGGCCTATGCCGGCGACGGCAAGATCAAGAAGGTTGCCGCCAACACCTATATCATCACGCCCTACAGCGTGGATATCATGGGCGACCTGATCGACGAGCTGGAAAACAACGGCCTGTATCTGTAACAAACGGAGGGATATACCATGTTGACACCGCAGGAAGTTTCTGAAAAAGTATTTCCCAAATCCTCTGGCTTTGGCGGCGGCTACGCCATGACGCCGGTGGACGAGTTCCTGGACGCGCTGACGGAGGACTATACGGCGCTGTACAAGGAAAACGTGACGCTGAAGGCCAAGCTGAAGATCCTGGCGGAGAAGGTGGAGGAATACCGCGCCACCGAGGACGCCATGCGCTCCACGCTGCTGACGGCCCAGAAGATGGCCGCCAAGCTGGTGCAGGAGGCCCAGGCCGAGAAGGAGAGCCTGCTGAAGGAGGCCCGGGAGCAGCACGCTGCCCAGCTGGCCCAGCTGGAGCAGGACAAGCACGACGCCGAGGAGAAGCTGGCCATGGCCCAGCAGAGTCTGGCGGACTTCGTGCGCCACGGCAGCGAGCTGTGCGCCCAGCAGCAGGAGTTCCTGAATTCTCTGCCGGAGATGCAGCTGACGCCCCGGGCAGAGACCGTTCCCGCCGCCGCGGTAGAGGACGTGCAGCAGGATATCATGCAGCACCTGGACGTGATGGGCGCAGAGACCGCAGCCCCGGCTGAAGAGCCCGCCGCGGCGGAAACACCCATCCCCAACGACTTCAAGCTGAGCCTGGACGAACTGAAGTTCGGCCGCAACTACACCGGCGAATAACACAAAAAGCAAAAAAGCAGCCGCAAACCGGCTGCTTTTTTACCCAAAAGGAGACATATCCATGAACCAACGCCCTATCATCGCCCTGCTGTACGACTTTGATAAGACCCTGTGCACCACTGACATGGAGGATTACAGCTTTATCCCCAGCCTGGGCTACACCCCGGCGCAGTTCTGGCAGAAGGCCAACAGCTTCGGCTGGGAGAACCAGATGGACGGCCTGCTGGCCTATATGTACACCATGATCGAGGAGTGCCGGGCCCAGGGCATCACGCTGAACCGGGAGTATCTGGTGCGGTGCGGCAAGGACATCCAGCTGTTCCCCGGTGTGCGGGAGTGGTTTGACCGGATCGACGCCTTTGGCGACAGCCTGGGGGTGACGGTGGAGCACTATGTGCTGTCCTCCGGCCTGAAGGAGATCATCGAGGGAAGCGGCATCGCCCACCACTTCAAGAAGATCTATGCCTGCGAGTTCTACTACCGGGACGGCCAGGCCTGCTGGCCCAAGCTGGACGTCAACTTCACCAACAAGACCCAGTTCGTATACCGCATCAACAAGGGCGTGCTGGAGGTCAGCGAGGATAAGAAGCTGAACGACTCCATGCCCGACGACAGCAAGCGCATCCCCTTCACCAACATGATCTACGTGGGCGACGGCCTCTCCGACGTGCCCTGCATGAAGATGATGCGCTCCTACGGCGGGCAGGCCATCGCCGTGTACCAGGAGTCCAACCGCACCGGCGTGGAGGAGCTGCTGGCCAAGGGCCGGGTGGACTTCATCTTCCCCGCCGACTACCGGGCGGGAACGGCGCTGGACCTGACGGTGCAGAACATCATCCGGAAGATGGCCATCTGCGACGCGCTGACGGCGGAGAACGCCGCCCAGATGCGCTCCATCGGCCAGGTGGAGCTGGCATATCAGGAGACGCTTTTTTGAAAGAAAAACACCCGGTGAGGGTGTTTTTCTTTCAGTGAATAGTGAAGAGAGAACAGAGAAAAACTGTGGTATGCCGCTGTGCGGCATGATGAAACGCGGCGGCCTGACATCAGGCCGCCGCAATCTCTGCGAGGCTTAAAAAGAGGGCCCGGTCATATGACCGGGCCCTCTTTTTGCGTATTTACTTCTTTTTCTTGTTCATCATGACCAGCACCACCACGATGGCGATGACGGCCACGGCGGCCAGGACGATCATCAGGGGGATGTTGCTGTCGTCACCGGTGACGGCGGGAGTGATGCCCCAGGCGGAGACCGCGGTCATGGCGCACAGGGCGGCGCTCAACAGGATGGAAGCAAAACGTTTCATAAAACTTTCCTCTTTCCCAAAAAATACTGTTTACAGGTAGTTCAGGGGGTTGACGAACGTACCGTTGATCAAAATACCGAAATGGCAGTGATTGCCGCTGGACACACCGGTGGAGCCCATGCGGGCGATCTGTTGCCCCTTATAGACATGCTCGCCCGCCGAGACGACCAGTGAGCTATTATGACCGTAATAGGTCTGATAGCCATTGCCATGGTCGATAATGACCAGATAGCCATAGCCGCCCCGCCAACCGGAATAGGTAACGGTGCCGCCGTCGGCGGCATAGATAGCCGTTCCATAACCGTTGGCAATATCCAGGCCCTGATGATAGGTGCTGGCGCCGCGGATACCGGTGTTGCGGCGGCCGAAGTAGGAGGTGATGGTGCCGCTGCAGGGCCAGCGGAAGCTTCCGGTGGGGAACCAGGTGGGACGGGGGATGGTGCCCCGGGCCTGGGTCTCTGTGACCGGTTCGCTGAGGGTGACGGAGGCCACCACCTGGCGGGCCGTCTCCTCGCCGTTGATGTAGGTGACGTTGGCGGTCACGTCCGCCTTGCCGAAGGTACCGGCGGAGATGACCTTATAGTCGCCCTGGTACATGGAGGTATCGTCCTGATACTCCACCTGATAGGGCACGTCCTGGACGTAGTTCTGCCGCTCCACGTTGACGATGGTCAGGTAGGGGACGGCGTTGGAGATGGTCAGCACGTCGCCCACACGCAGCAGCTTGGGATCGTAGCCGGGGTTCATGGCCAGCAGGTCGTCCACCGACATGTCATAGAGCTCGGCAATGTAGTAGTAGCTGTCGCCGGCCTCCACGGTATAGGTGACCTCGCCCGCCTTGGTGGCGTTGAGGATCTCGGCAATGTTGCCCAGGTTCATCACCAGGGAGGCGTCCACGTACTCCTGCCTGATCTCCACGTTCTCCACGAAGTAGGAGTCCACCGTGTTGGCGGTGATATAGCCCTTTTTCAGCTGATCCAGCAGCTCTTCCAGGGCGTCGGGGAAGGTGGTGGCGGCCACAGGCTCGCCATCGATGTACAGCACGTAGGCGTACTGTACCATGCCCAGCTGGTCGGAGAGGTTGTCGGTAAATTCCTCGCGGCTCTCCACCGTCTGGCGGCGGACGACGCCCACCTGGGTCTCCAGCTTGCTGGTGTCCACGGTGTAGTCCGCGTCGCCCAGCGTCTCGCGGGTGACGGTCTCGATATCGTCCACCACGGCGTTGACGGTGCGGATACCGGAGACGGTGCCCAGGTCGTTGCCGTCATATTCGGCGGTGGTGCCGATGGTATACAGGGACAGCAGGGCACACAGGGCCACCACCACCAGCGCGCCGCTGAAAAAGGCGACGGGGTGGTTCTTGACCTTGTCCACCTGGCTCTGGAAGGCGTGGGCCGCGTCGATATGCTTGCGGCGGCGCTGGGTCACCCGCTCGTGGATATCCGCGGTGACCTTGGGGATGCTGCCGGCCATATAGAGGCAGAACTGGGCAATGCCGTAATCCGACTCGGGAAATTTCCGGTGGCGGCTGGCATTCTTCTGGTGGCGCACATCGCGGCGCAGCGAGGTCATGAAGGACCGGATCCGCTGACGCAGCTTGTCGATCCAGCCGGAGATGTCCGCCCGCTGACGGTGGCCGTTCTCCTCCACCAGGTAGAAGTGCCACTCCTTCAAATTATCGACCCACAGGTTCCACAGAGACGACAGGGACATGTGCTTGGGGTCCGTGTCCTTCTGGGGTGTGGGGGGTGTTGGGGTCTGTTTCATGGGATACTCACCTGAAAGTTCTAAAATTCATCCAAAAGTTATCATACTCTGTTCCCGCCGCAGCGTCAAGTGAACATTGTGTGAACGAGGCTTTCCAGAAATCGCCATTTTCCGCTCAATACCGCTGATCCAGCTGGCGGATCATGGCGGCGATGGCCCCCTGTCGGGCGTCCGGCAGGATGTGGATGCCGGGCACCTGGCGCACCGATTCAATGGCGTTTTCCGGGGCGAAGGGGATGGCGGAGGCCTGCAGCATGCCGATGTCGTTGGCGTGGTCGCCCACGCAGTAGACGTGCGCCATGGAGATGTGCAGCAGGTCCGCCAGGCGGCGGACCATGTCGCCCTTGCTGGCGCCCTTGGCGGTCAGCTCCAGCAGGTAGATGCTGCTGGGGACCACCTCGTACTCCCCGGCCCAGGGCTGGGCGCAGATGTAGCGGTGCAGGTCGTCCAGGTGCTCCGGGCGGATCTCGAACAGGGCCTTGCTGATGGGGGAGGGCGCCTGGTCGATGGTGTCCAGCATGGTGGTGGCCTCGTGGGTCAGGTGCAGGTGGGCCTGGGTCAGTTCGTTGGCATGGATGGCGAAGATGGCGTTGTCATCGTGGTACAGCTCCACCGCCGCCTCCGGCCAGGCGTCCAGCACCTGGGTGATATGGGGACGCACCGTGTCCGGCAGAAAGGCCGTGTGCAGGTACCTCCCGGTGGGGAAATCGTAGATGGCCGCACCGTTGAAGAGAATGGTGGGGCCGTTCATGGGCAGGTCCCGCCGCACGCCCTGGAAGGAGGGCAGCGCCCGGCCTGTGGCCACGGAGAACACGCCGCCCTCGGCCATGAAGTACTCGATGGCCGCCCGGTTCTCCGGCAGCAGGTCCGGCATGGGCTCCAGGCCCTTCAGGGCAGCCTCTGTATAGATCAGGGTATTGTCAAAATCGCTGGCGATCAGTACGCCTGTAAACTTTCCCATAGCGCTTATGCCTCGCTGCCGGAAGTGCCTTCGCCGCCGGGCTTGCCGCCACGGCCGCGGCCGCCGCGGCTGCGGCGGCGGGGACGGCGCTGGCCGCCCTCGCCCGTACCCTCGGCACGGGACGGGCGCTCCGGCGCGGGAGCGGCGCTCTTGTTGGGTGCGGCATCGGGCTGCTTGACGGCGGGTTTATCGCCGCTGCGGCCGCGGCCGCCGCGGTTTCTGCGGCGGCGCTGGCCCTCGCCCTCGTGGCGGGGGGTATCGCCCTCCTTGGCGGGGGACTGCTCCGGCGCGGGTCTGGCGGGTTTACTGGCGGGCTTGTCCTTTTTGGGTTCGGCCTGCTGGGGCTGGGGGGCCGCCTCGCCATTGGCGCTGCCGCCCTTTCCGCGGCGGCGGCCGCCGCGGCTGCGGCGGCGGGCAGAACGGGCCTCGCCCTCCTGCTCCGGCGCGGCGGGAGGCGTGGACACGCCGTAATCGGCAAACAGATTGGGGATCATCATCTCCTCGGCGGCTACCGGCTCCACATAGCGCTCCGGGCGCTCCTTGGGCACGGTGATGCCGTCCCGGCTGCCCTTGCCGTTGCGCAGGACGCAGACCTCACAGTTGTGGTAGCAGCGGGGGCTGTCGGGCCGCTCGTCCAGACGGACGTTGACGGTCTCCTTCAGCACGTTGATATCGCTGACGTTGCCGGGGCCGTCCGGCGTCACCACGAAGGAGTCGTTCTTGGGCATGCGCTTGATGGCGTCCTCATAGGCGTCCTGCTCGTACTTCAGGCAGCACATGAGGCGGCCGCAGGTGCCGGAGATCTTGGTGGGGTTCAGGCTCAGGCTCTGGGTCTTGGCCATTTTGATGGATACGGGCACAAACTCGTCCATATAGGACGCGCAGCAGAAGGGCCGTCCGCAGATGCCCAGGCCGCCCAGCATCTTGGCCTCGTCCCGCACGCCGATCTGCCGCAGCTCGATGCGGGAGCGGAATACGCCGGCCAGGTCCTTCACCAGCTCGCGGAAGTCCACGCGGCCGTCGGCGGTGAAGAAGAACAGGATCTTGCTGCCGTCAAAGCTGCACTCCACCCGCACCAGCTTCATGTCCAGGCCGTGCTGGGCGATCTTCTTCTGGCACACGTCAAAGGCGTCCTTCTCCCGGCTGCGATTGTAGGCGGCGGTGTGGCGGTCGTTATCGGTGGCCACCCGCAGCACGGGGCGCAGGGGCTTCACCACCGCCTCGTCGGCCACGTCGTGGTTGCCCGCCACACACTGGGCGAACTCCGGGCCCTGGGCGGTCTCCACCACCACGTCGTCCCCGGTCTGGACCGTCAGGTCGCGGGGGTCAAAATAGTAGGTTTTGCTGCCGCTGCGAAAGCGGACAGAGATCACAGTCGTCATATCTGATCTATCTTCCTTTCTGGGATCAGCGGAGCACCGTGTCGGTCAGCTCCGCGTTCAGGGCGCCCAGCACATGGCCCACGCCCACGTTGTATTGACATTCTCCGGCATAGCGGCGCAGCAGATCCGTCAGGGCCTGCAGCTGCTGCCGGTCAAAGGCACGGCAGAGGATCTGGGCCGTGCCGCCGCAGGCGGCCGCACCGCACTTGGCCACCAGGGCGTCCGCCGCGATCTGCCATGCGCCCTCCACCATGTCCAGCAGCCGCTCGCGCTTCATGCGGCGGTTTTCCATGCCCGTCAGGCATGCGGCCAGGGCCAGGGGATCCCGCTGGGCCAGGACGCGGCACAGGACGGCGGCGTTCTCCTCCTCGTCGGTCTCCGGCGCAGCGGCATCTAGCCGCAGGGCCACACAGCGGGAGCGGATGGTGGGCAGCAGACTGTGGAGCGCGTCGGCGCAGAACACAAAGGCAGCGTAGGGCGGGCCCTCCTCCACGATCTTCAGCAGCACGTTCTGGTCCCGCTCGTTCAGCTGGGCGCAGTCCAGAAAGAGGTAGACCTTCCGCTCCCCCTCGTTGGGGCGAATATAGACGTCCTGCCGCAGCGCCCGGACGGTCTCTACGCTCAGCTCCTTGCGGTCGCCGTCCTGGACCTCCGTCACGTCGGGGTGGATGCCCTCCAGCACCTTGCGGCAGGCGTTGCAGTGCAGGCAGGGGCGCACCCCCTCGCCGCGGCACAGGTGGGCGGCGGCGATATAGCGGGCCGCCGCCAGCTTGTCCCCCGGTCCTGTCAGGATCACGGCGTGGCTCAGCCGGCCCCGGTCCGCCGCGGCGCGGACAGCGGCGGCCCATGTGGAATTGTACGCTGCCGCCTGTGTCATGACGCCCTCCGGAACCGGCCACGTACTGCCGGTCTGATCACAAATTCATAATAGTATACCATAAAAATCAGTGGTGCCGCAACCCCTGACGGCTGTTTCACAAAAAAAGTTTATGCGGATTTGAATATTTCTAAGAAAAACGGGGAAATAAATGGAAAATATGCTTGCTTTTATGGGGAAAGCTGGTTATAATAAAGCGGTTGACAGGGTGTCTTAACAAAAAAGGAAGAAAAACCCTAAAAATAACCAAAAATTCCGGAAAATGAAGATATTTTTTTGTGATATGGAGGATATGTAAATGAGCAAAAAGTATTGCTACCTGTTCACCGAGGGCAACGCCAAGATGCGTGAGCTGTTGGGCGGCAAGGGCGCCAACCTGGCGGAGATGACCAACATCGGTCTGCCGGTGCCCCAGGGCTTTACCATCACCACCGAGGCCTGCACCCAGTACTATGAGGACGGCCGCCAGATCAACGACGAGATCATGGCCGAGATCATGGAATATATCGAGAAGATGGAAAAGATCACCGGCAAGAAGTTCGGCGATCACGAGAATCCCCTGCTGGTCTCCGTGCGCTCCGGCGCCCGCGCCTCCATGCCCGGCATGATGGACACCATCCTGAACCTGGGCCTGAACGAGGATGTGGTGGCCGTCATCGCCGCCAAGTCCAATAACCCCCGCTGGGCGTGGGACTGCTATCGCCGCTTTATCCAGATGTACTCTGACGTGGTCATGGAGGTGGGCAAGAAGTACTTCGAGCAGCTCATCGACGCCATGAAGGAGAAGAAAGGCGTGACCCAGGACGTGGAGCTGAACGCCGACGACCTGAAGGAGCTGGCCATGCAGTTCAAGGCCGAGTATAAGGCCAAGATCGGCGAGGACTTCCCCACCGACCCCAAGGAGCAGCTGATCGGCGCCATCAAAGCCGTGTTCCGTTCCTGGGACAACCCCCGCGCCAACGTGTACCGCCGCGACAATGATATCCCCTACTCCTGGGGTACTGCCGTCAACGTCCAGTCCATGGCCTTCGGCAACATGGGCGACGACTGCGGCACCGGCGTTGCCTTTACCCGTGACCCCGCCACCGGCGCCAAGAAGCTGATGGGCGAGTTCCTGACCAACGCCCAGGGCGAGGACGTGGTGGCCGGTGTCCGCACCCCCATGCCCATCGCCGAGATGGCCGAGAAGTTCCCCGAGGCCTATGACGAGTTCGTGAAGGTCTGCGGCATCCTGGAGGATCACTATCGCGACATGCAGGACATGGAGTTCACCGTGGAGCACGGCAAGCTGTATATGCTGCAGTGCCGCAACGGCAAGCGTACCGCTCCCGCCGCCCTGAAGATCGCCTGCGACCTGGTGGACGAGGGCATGATCACCGAGCAGCAGGCCGTGGCCATGATCGATCCCCGCAACCTGGACACCCTGCTCCATCCCCAGTTTGACCCCAAGGCCCTGAAGGCCACCACCCCCGTGGGCAAGGCGCTGCCCGCCTCCCCCGGTGCCGCCTGCGGCAAGATCGTCTACACCGCTGAGGACGCCAAGGATTGGGCCGCCCGCGGCGAGAAGGTGGTTCTGGTCCGTCTGGAGACCTCTCCCGAGGATATCGAGGGCATGAAGGCCGCCCAGGGCATCCTGACCGTCCGCGGCGGTATGACCTCTCACGCCGCCGTTGTGGCCCGTGGTATGGGCAAGTGCTGCGTCTCCGGCTGCGGCGCCATCGTCATGGACGAGGCCAACAAGCAGTTCACCCTGGCCGGCAAGACCTATCACGAGGGCGACTGGCTGAGCCTGGACGGCTCCACCGGCAACATCTACGACGGCGCTATGCCCACTGTGGACGCCAGCGTGGGCGGCGACTTCGGCCGCATCATGAGCTGGGCTGACAAGTATCGCCGCCTGAAGGTCCGTACCAACGCCGACACCCCCCACGACGCCGCCAAGGCCCGTGAGCTGGGCGCCCAGGGCATCGGCCTGTGCCGCACCGAGCATATGTTCTTCGAGGGCGACCGTATCGCCGCCATCCGCGAGATGATCTGCTCCGACACCGTGGAGCAGCGTGAGAAGGCCCTGGCCAAGCTGCTGCCCATGCAGCAGGGCGACTTCGAGGGCATCTACGAGGCCATGGAAGGCTGCCCCGTCACCATCCGCTTCCTGGATCCCCCTCTGCACGAGTTCGTTCCCACCGAGGAGGCCGACATCGAGCTGCTGGCCAAGGATATGAACAAGTCCGTCGCCGAGATCAAGGCCATCATCGCCTCCCTGCATGAGTTCAACCCCATGATGGGTCACCGCGGCTGCCGTCTGGCCGTCACCTTCCCCGAGATCGCCGTGATGCAGACCCGTGCCGTCATCCGCGCCGCCATCAACGTGCAGAAGAAGCACCCCGAGTGGAAGATGGAGCCCGAGATCATGATCCCCCTGGTGGGCGAGGTCAAGGAGCTGAAGTACGTCAAGGATGTGGTGGTCAAGACCGCTGACGAGGAGCTGGCCGCCGCCGGTATGAAGATGAAGTATCTGGTGGGCACCATGATCGAGATCCCCCGCGCAGCCCTGACCGCTGATCAGATCGCCACCGAGGCCGAGTTCTTCTCCTTCGGCACCAACGACCTGACCCAGATGACCTTCGGCTTCAGCCGTGACGACGCCGGCAAGTTCCTGGGCGCCTACTACGACAAGAAGATCTACGAGAACGATCCCTTTGCCAAGCTGGATCAGGTGGGCGTGGGCAAGCTGGTGGATATGGCCTGCAAGATGGGCCGCGCCACCCGCCCCGACATCCATCTGGGCATCTGCGGCGAGCACGGCGGCGATCCCTCCAGCGTGGAGTTCTGCCACAAGGTGGGTCTGGACTACGTGTCCTGCTCCCCCTTCCGTGTCCCCATCGCCCGTCTGGCCGCCGCCCAGGCTGCCATCAAAGAAACGGGGAAATAAGAGACCCGCTTCCGTAAGGGCACGAATCGCATAACAAGAAAGCTCCCGGTTTTGATAGCCGGGAGCTTTTCTGCTGTATGCCTCCACAAAAAAGTTTTAAATTTTTTTCCGCTTGGGCAAAAAGTATGATATACTTGGTTTATTCTTGTGACGGAGGCATGCCATGAGTCGATATGACACTGTTGTGAAAATGTGGCAGGACTGGAATATCCGGTCGGTTGACGACCTTTCTCTGCGGCTGGACAATTTCCGCATTCTGTTTGCCTATAACTCCGGCAAAATTGAGAACGCCGAGATCAATTACCACGACACCCGCGAGATTTTTGAAAACGGTAAGGTCGTGGGCTATACCGGCAGCACCAGGACCCTGTTTGAGCAGCAGAATCAGAAGGTGTGCTACGACCTTTTACAAGACAAGATCGTTGCAAAAGAGCCGTTGTCCGTCGGGTTGATCTGCGCTATACACCGTGCGTTGACGGAGGGAACCTATGATGAACGCCGCTACATTGTGAACGGCGAACGCCCCGGCGAATTCAAGAAGCACGACTATGTGACCGGCAAGAATGAGGTCGGTTCACAGCCCGATGAGGTGGAGAGCGACCTTGCGGAGCTGATTGAGGAAGTCAACGCCATCGGCGTGAAAGCCCCTCTGAAGGCGGGGGCGTACCTCCACGCCCGCTTTGAAAACATCCATCCCTTTGCGGATGGAAGCGGGCGCGTGGGGCGGACGCTGCTGAACTACTGGCTGATGATTAACGACTATCCACCCACCATCGTCTATGAGGAGGATCGCCGCGCCTATTATGAAGCGCTGCAAGCCTATGATGAGCAGGAGGACTTGATCCCGCTGGTGCAGTTCCTTGAGGCGCAGACGGTAAAGACATGGTCGCGCAGCACGGACGGAAAGAAGTCCACGCCGCCGCATAAAAAGCTGAATTCCTTTCTGCTGTGATGCGGTTGATGTAAGGCGATTCAGAAACGCTCTCCTCAGAGGGCGTTTCTTTTTGTATATTATATAGGAAGGGGTTGTACCGAAACAAAAAACGCTGCACCCCCTTGTTGTTTATTATGGTCTGCGCCGTATTGCAAGACGCCCTGTGGTTTGCTATAATACTGAAAAGCGACTGTGACAAGGAGGGATACGCTGTGGGCGACGGCTATTTTCTGTTGACAAATTTACTTTCCGAGGATGAGAAAAAGGTGATCACCAGCATCACCACGCACATTGAGCGGGGCGAAAAACGCGTTGGTATCCAGCAGATCGCCAGCGAGAACTTTCTCTCCACTACCACCATCGTGAAAATGTGCAAGCGGCTGGGCTTTGATGGGTACAGCGAGCTGTACTACTATCTCAGCCGTCAGTTTGACTCTCACGGCCAGGGCCGCAGCACGGAAAGCCTGAAAAGTCTGATCGACAACTACTCTGACGCCCTCATCACCCGCTTCTGTGACCTTCTGGACGGCTCCCGCACAGCCAAGCTGTTCACCACCGGCGAGGGGTTCTCCAATATTGTGGGCGCCTACATCGCCCAGCGGCTGTCCATCTGCGGCTTTATGGTATTCAATAATGTACACTTCTACGACTACATGCTGTTCCGTGACGCCCACCACCTGCCGGACGATCAGGACGCGCCGCCGGTGATGTTCGCCGTCAGCCAGAGCGGCGAGACCGCCCCGGTGCTGAACGACGTGCGCCACGCCCGCCAGAACGGCCATAAGATCGTCACCTTCACCAAGCGGAGCGACTCCACGCTGACCCAAATGTCTGACATCGTGTTCGTGGTGGACGGCTCCAAGCAGACGCTGGCGGGAAGTCTGCCCAACGCCTTTTTCGGCCATGTGATCCTGGCGTTTGAAGAGCTGGTGGCCTTCTATTTTGACGGCAAAGGCCGCTGACAAGATATTACTTTTTTTACCAAAAGAGAAAATTTTTCCTTTCAAAGGTGTGCTATACTGAACATCGGTATGGTGCGCCCTGTGCGTATCATGCGGTATCTTGCCCCGGGCAGTCTGCCCTGGCACAGGAACAATATGATATAATGGAGGAAAAATGATGAAGAAGATTTTTGCGCTTCTGCTGGCGCTGGTCATGACCATGTCTCTCGTGGCCTGCGGCGGCAATGCTGCCAACAATGAGGAAGGCGGCGACACCGCGGGTTCCAAGAAGATCGATACCCTGAAGGTCGCTTTCGTTCCTTCCCGCGAGCCCGAGGAGATCATCACCGTCACCGAGCCCCTGAAGCAGATGCTGAAGGACGAGCTGGCCGCTCAGGGCTATGAGGTGGGCGATGTGGAGATCACCGTCGGCACCACCTACGAAGCCGTTGGCGAAGGCCTGGAGGCCGGCACCATCGACGTGGGCCTGATCCCCGGCGGCACCTATGTGCTGTATGATGACGGCGCCGAGGTCATCCTGACCGCCACCCGTGACGGTCTGAGCAAGGACTCCGACAACGCCAAGGACTGGAATGACGGCCAGCCCACCGAGGCTTCCGACAAGCAGGCTGTCTCCTATCGTGCCCTGTTCATCGCCGGCCCCTCTGACAAGGGCCAGGAGCTGCTGACCAAGGTCAACAACGGCGAGGAACTGACCTGGGAGGATCTGGACAGCGCCAACTGGAGCATCATGGGCACCTCTTCCCCCGCCGGTTACATCTACCCCGCCCTGTGGCTGCAGGATCACTATGGCAAGGGCATCTCTGATCTGAAGAGCGCCGTGCAGTCCGATTCCTATGCCAGCGCTTTTGCCCGTCTGGCCTCCGGCCAGGTGGACGTGCTGGTGACCTATGCCGACGCCCGCCGCGACTATGCCGAGCGCTGGAACAGCGAGTTCGGCCGTGACGGCTCCATCTGGGAGGAGACCGGCGTCATCGGCGTCACCGCCCCCATCTATAACGACACCATCTCCGTCAGCAAGAACTCCGAGATCATGGATGCCGACCTGATCGCCGCTCTGCAGCAGGCGTTCATCAACATCGGCAACACCGATGCCGGCAAGGAAGTCATCGCCATCTACAGCCACAAGGGCTATCAGGTGGCACAGGCCTCCGACTATGACAACGAGCGCGCCGCGCAGAAGCTCATCCAGGAGCTGACCGCCGCCAACTAACGCACTTTCCCAAACGCGGGGAGGACTGTAAGGATCAAACCTTCCGCTGTCCTCCCCGCGTTTTTATTTTAGGAAAAGAGGAAACCATATGATCATTTTCGACCATGTATCCAAGGTGTATCCCAACGGCACGGTGGGCCTGGACGACGTGAACCTGACCATTCAGGACGGCGAGTTCGTGGCCATCATCGGCCGCTCCGGCGCCGGAAAATCCACGCTGCTGCGGTCGGTGAACCGGATGCACCAGATCACCTCCGGCACGCTGACGGTGAACGGCACCGACGTCAGCACCCTGTCCGGCAAGAGTCTGCGCCGGTTCCGCCGGGGCATCGGCATGGTGTTCCAGTCCTTCAATCTGGTGACCCGCACCACCGTCATCAAGAACGTGCTGTCCGCCTGCGTGCCGGATATGCCCTTCTGGAGGGTGCTGCTGGGCGCCTTCCGGAAGGCGGACAAGATCAAGGCGCTGGAATCCCTGGACAAGGTGGGCATTCTGGACAAGGCCTACATCCGGGCCGACCAGCTCTCCGGCGGCCAGCAGCAGCGTGTGGCCCTGGCCCGTACCCTGACCCAGGACCCCCAGATCATTCTGGCGGACGAGCCTGTGGCGGCCCTTGACCCCGTTACCGCCAAGCAGGTGATGCAGGACTTCGTCCGCATCAATCAGGAGATGGGCATCTCCATTCTGCTGAACATCCACCACGTGGAGCTGGCGCTGGAATACGCCGACCGCATCATCGGCATCCGCGCCGGCAGGATCGTCTATGACGGCCCCTCCGCCAACGTGGACAAGGCGGTACTGAGCGCCATCTACGGCGACGACAGCGAGACGGAGGCAGACGCATGAGCCTGTACGACCGTCTGTTCAAGCCCCGCCGCTATACGCTGCCCAACGGCGCGGTGGTGGAGGAAAAGCGCAGCCGCGCCCCGCTGATCATCCTGATCGTGGTGGCGCTGGGTGCCCTGTCCGTCCACATCACCGGCTTCAACTTTGCGGTGCTGGTGAAAAAGGGCAGCAAATTCTTCGATATCCTCACGGCCATGTTCCCGCCCAACACCGGGTATCTGGCCAAGATCTGGCAGCCGTTGTGGGACACCATCAAAATGTCCTTCCTGGGCTCCTTTGTGGGTGCGGTGCTGGCCGTCCCCTTTGCCATTGCCGCCGCCAGCAACATTGTCACCAACCGGGTGGTGGTGTTCATCGTCCGGCTGTTCCTCAGCCTGGTGCGGACGCTGCCCACGCTGGTGTGCGCCCTGATCGCCACGTATATCTTCGGCCTGGGCACCATGGCGGGCACCTGTGCCATTGCGGTGTTCACCTTTGCCTATGTGGGCAAGCAGCTCTTTGAGATCATTGAGACCGTGGACATGGGGCCCTATGAGGCCATGGAGGCCCTGGGCGCCACCCGTCTGCAGGCCTTTACCACCGCCGTATTCCCCCAGGTGCTGCCCACCTATCTGTCCGTGTCCCTGTTCTGCCTGGAGGGCAACGTGCGCTACGCCTCCATCCTGGGCTATGTGGGCGCGGGCGGTCTGGGCCTTATCATGAATGAAAAGATCGGCTGGCGCGAGTACGACAGCCTTGGCATGATCCTGATCGTCCTGTTCGTGGCCGTTATGGTCATCGAGGGCATCAGTCACGGCCTGCGCAAGCGCTTGACGTAAGGAGGCAGTATGGAACAGAAAATTCAAAAAGCCTACGCCTCTGCGCCGAAAACGTGGCTGTGGCAGCTGCTGGCCGCCTTTATCATCGCCTGTCTGCTGGCCTGGTCCGGCACGGCGGTGCGGGTCAGCACCCCCACCAGCAACGGCCTGGAGGTGGCAAAAAACATCATCTCCGGTATCTTCCACCCCTCCGGCAAGCTGCTGTTCACCCTGGGCACCAACGGCGTGCCCTATCTGCTGCTGGAGACCTTCTGCATCGCCTTTCTGGGCACCATCGTGGGCGCGGTGATCTCGCTGCCCCTGTCCTTCCTCTCCGCCAGCAATCTGGTGCCCCGGCCCATCGCCCTGATCGGCCGGGTGGTCATCGCCGCCATCCGCACCATCCCCGCTTTTGTGTATGGTCTGATGTTCATCCGCGTCACGGGGCCCGGCCCCTTCGCGGGACTGCTGACCATGTCCCTGTGCTCTATCGGCATGGTGTCCAAGATGTTCATCGAGAGCATCGAGGATCTGGACAAGCGGATCCTGGAATCCCTGGACGCCGCGGGCTGCACCACCTTCCAGAAGATCCGCTACGGCATCCTGCCGCAGCTGACGGCGGACTTCACCTCCACCATCATCTACCGCTTTGACATGAACCTGCGTGATGCCACGGTGCTGGGTCTGGTGGGCGCCGGCGGTATCGGCGCACCGCTGATCTTCGCCATGAGCTCCTACCGCTGGAACGAGGTGGGCGCCATTCTGCTGGGGCTAATCATTCTGGTGCTGATCATCGAGTGGATCTCCTCCCGGATCCGCGTCAAGCTGGCACGGGGGTGACACAATGGCAGCAAAACACTTTACCATCTATTTCACCTCCGACCTCCACGGCTATATCTACCCCACCGACTACCGCAGCCGCGAGGAGCGGGACATCGGCCTGTTCAAGTGCGCCAGCCAGTTTCAAAAGGACGGCAACACGCTGGTCATTGACGGCGGCGACATTCTGCAGGGCTCCCCGTTGGGGGCTTACTGCCACGACACCCTGGGCGACGCCAGCCGCTTTGCCGAGATGATGAACCGCTGCGGCTATGACTATGTGACCCTGGGCAACCACGATTTCAACTACGGCATGGCCTATCTGGACAGCTATCTCAACGCCCTCCATGCCCGCTGCGTCTGCGAAAACGTCCGCTGGGACGGCGCAGGGGTGCGCTTCCCCGCCCGCGTCCACACGCTGGAGAACGGCCTGCGGATCGGCATCGTGGGCATCGTCACCGACTATGTGAACATCTGGGAGCGGCCGGAGCACCTGTCCGGCGTTACCATCAACGATCCCATCCCCGCCGCCCGCGCGGCGCTGGAAGCGCTGAGGGGCCAGGTGGATGTGACGCTGTGCATCTATCATGGCGGCTTTGAGCGGGATCTGGCCACCGGTCGGGTGCTGTCCACCACCCACGAAAACGTGGCCTATCGCCTGTGCCAGGAGCTGGATTTTGACATCCTGCTGACAGGGCATCAGCATATGACCGTTCACGGCCAGACGGTGTGCGGCACCTTTGTGGTGCAGCCCACCGACCGGGGTCAGGAATTTCTGCGTATCGAGGCGGCGATCTCCGACGGAGAAAAGCGCTTCACCAGCCAGACCATTCCCGCAGGCGGCGCCTGCCGCCGGGAATGGCTGGCGGAATTCGCCGGCATGGAGCACGGCGCCCAGGACTGGCTGGATCAGGTAGTGGGCCGCCTGCCCCGCCCACTGCTGCCGGATACGCCGCTGCATATGGCGGCGGAGGGCAGCGGCCTTTCCGACCTGTTCAACGCGGTGCAGCTGTGGGCCAGCGGCGCGCAGCTGTCCGCCGCCAGCCTTGCCAATGGTGTGGCGGGGCTGCCCCAGGTGGTGCGGCGGCGCGATCTGCTGGTGGCCTACCCCTATACCAACACCCTGTCGGTGCTGGAGGTCACAGGTGCAGTTCTACGGCAGGCCATGGAGCGCAGCGCGGAGTACTTTACCCAAAACGATGACGGCACCTTGCGGGTTTCCGACTGCTTCCTGGAGCCGAAGGTGGAACACTACAACTACGACTACTACATGGGGGTATCCTACACCTACGACATCTCCCACCCGGTGGGCCGTCGGGTGACCGAAATGACCGTGGACGGAAAGCCGGTGGCGGCGGCGGACACCTTCACCATCTGCCTGAACAGCTATCGGGCCAGCGGCACCGGGGGATATGACTGCTATACCGGCTGCCCCGTGGTGCGGGAGATTGGCACAGAGATGTCGGATCTGATCCTGGACTACTTCAAGCAGTATGGTGATGATATCCCGGACATCCATGGAGATTTCCGGATCCTGCCATAACAGCAAATTTTAAGCGGACTTCCGGCATTTGCCGGAAGCCCGCTTTCCCTATCAGAATTTCTGGAAGAACACATAGGTCACGCCGCGGTTTTCCCGGTCCAGATCCCGGTCCTGCCGCAGCTGGGGGTATTTCTGCAGGGCGCGGCGGGCGGTGTCGTCAAAGATGGAGAACCGCTCCCCCGGCAGATAGGCCGCGATGCGGCCCTGGGCGGCGGCCTCCTCCAGATAGTGGCGGCTGGCGGTACGGATGCGCCCGCCCTTGCCGGAGGAGCCGTAGCCGTGGATCAGCTTCATCAGGGGCGTGTTCATTTTCCGGGCGGCGTTCAACTCCGCCTCCAGCCACCGCAGCGCCTGGTCCGCCGCAGGCCGCCCCTGCTCCAGATTCAGTTCCCGTATGGCCATGGCACCACCCCCCCCTCTTTTGCATAACTGTACCATCGATTCACAAGGGCAAACACGCCTGCCAGCGTGTCTTTCCGGCGCTTTTTGTCCTTTTCGCCTTGGCTTGCGCTAGCAAGCCTGCGTCTCAAAAACCAAAAATCACTCGAAAATACATCGCTGGCAGATGCCCTGCAGTTTTGCCGCCAGCAGAAATGTGTCCAGACAAGAAAAGGCCCGCAGAGAATACTTGCCGTACTGTCAAGGGGCTTGACGCAGTATGGGCACATTTCTGCCCGTCAAAACCGTGTCCGCCCTTGTGAATCGATGGTATCATACCAGATTTTCCGTCCCAGCGCAAGATACCGCCGGATATGCTTGCAAATCGCGGCGGTATGGGGTATGATACAGGATATGATATCTGAGAGAATGAGGACATTGCTATGATCTATGCGCTTTATACCGCGGTGGTGCTGGTGCTGATCGGCTGCGACCAGCTGCTGAAGAGCTGGACCGTCAGCCATCTGGCCCTGGGCGAGAGCACGCCGTTTCTGCCGGGCTTTCTGCAGCTGACCCGGGTGCACAACTATGGCGCGGCCTGGTCCAGCTTCTCCGGCAAGACGGTGATGCTGATCGTGGTGACGGCGCTGCTGCTGACGGCGGTGGTCTATCTGCTGGTGCGGCATATCGTGCGCCATCCCCTGGGCATCGCCGCGGCGCTGCTGATCCTGGGCGGCGGCGTGGGCAACATCATCGACCGCATCGCCCATGGCTACGTGGTGGATATGTTTGACCTGCTGCTGTTCGACTACCCCGTGTTCAACCTGGCCGACTGCTTTGTGGTGGTGGGCGTGATCCTGGGGGCGATCTACTACCTGTGGTTCTACGAGAAATACGACGCAAGGAAGAAAGACGATGCAACTGACGCTGACGGCAACAACTGAAGACCGTGGCCAGCGGATCGACGCGTGGCTGGCCGCCCGGACGGAGGGCCTGACCCGCAGCGCCGCCGCCAGGCTGCTGGAGAGCGGCAGCGTGCTGATAGACGGCGCTCCCGCCGCAAAGAACTATCGCCTGACCGGCGACGAGACGGTGTCCCTCACCCGGCCCGAGGCGGAGGACACCACTGTGGAGGCCCAGGATATCCCCCTGGACGTGGTGTATGAGGACGACGATGTGATCGTGGTGAACAAGCCCGTGGGCCTGGTGGTCCACCCCGCGCCGGGCCATCCCGACGGCACGCTGGTCAACGCCCTGCTGCACCACTGCGGCGACTCCCTGTCCGGCATCGGCGGTGAAAAGCGCCCCGGCATTGTCCACCGCATCGACCGGGACACCAGCGGCCTGATCATCGCCGCCAAGAACGACGCCGCCCACCTGGCTCTCAGCGCCCAGCTCAGCGACCACACCCTGGCCCGCACCTACGAATGCCTGGTGATGGGCAATCTCAGAGAGGACAGCGGCACCGTGGACGCGCCCATCGGCCGCCACCCTGCCGACCGGAAGAAAATGGCCGTCAGCACCCGTAATGGCCGCCGGGCCGTGACCCACTGGGAGGTCATCGCCCGCTACAACGGCGTCACCCATGTCCGCTGCCGCCTGGAGACGGGCCGCACCCACCAGATCCGCGTCCATATGGCCCACATCGGCCACCCCATCCTGGGCGACACGGTGTACGGCGCGAAAAAGCCCGTCCCCGGCCTGGCCGGCCAGTGTCTGCAGGCAGTGGGGCTGCGCTTTATCCATCCCCGGACGGGAGAGATGGTGACCGTCACCTGCCCCCGCAGCCCGGAATTTGAGCAGCAGCTGCGAAAATACGCCGGCCGCAGCTGAGGCGCAACGATAATTTTTGTGTTTTTGGCGGAATACCCCTTGACAAAACTGACATTATACGCTATTATATTATCGTTGTCCGCGCGGTTAGCTCAGCTGGCTAGAGCACATGCTTGACGTGCATGGGGTCACAGGTTCGAGTCCTGTACCGCGCACCACCTGAAAACCTTGAAACCATGATGGTTT
>CAKTSA010000015.1 GCA_934597585.1 uncultured Oscillospiraceae bacterium | reverse complement strand
AAGCTGGGCCACAACCTGCTGGTGGTGCCCGCTGACGGCTTCGGCTGCCCCGGCTTCTTCCGCCTGAGCTACTGCGTGTCCAACGACATGATCCGCCGCAGTCTGCCCGCCTTCAAGGCCATGATTGAGTCCTATAAGTAAGCAATATCTTTCCAAAATTGCCGCATCCACAAGGATGCGGCAATTTTTTTCGTAAGATTTAGGAATTTTTTCTCTTGCCAACGGGCCAATACTTTATTATAATGAGATGCATATTTTGGTTGAAAGAGGTGCTAAGGCATGAGTAAGGTTTTCATTCCCGCCGGTTACAAGACGCCGCTGTCTGTCTATGAAATGCAGCGCGCTATCGAGTTCATCAAGAGCAATTTCCAGGTCAATCTGGGGCAGGCGCTGAATCTGCGCCGGGTATCCGCTCCCCTGTTTGTCCGTGAGGATTCCGGTTTGAATGATAACCTGAATGGTGTGGAGCGCCCTGTTACCTTTGATATCCCCGATGTGGCCGCCAATGGCCAGGTGGTGCATTCTCTGGCCAAGTGGAAGCGTCTGGCGCTGAAGCGTTATGAGTTCAACGTGGGCAAGGGCCTGTTTACCGATATGAACGCTATCCGCCGCGACGAGGAGGTGGACAACCTCCACTCCGTCTATGTGGATCAGTGGGACTGGGAAAAGGTCATCTCCCGCGAGGATCGCAACGTCAACTTTCTGAAGCAGACGGTCCGTGCCATTGTGGGCGCCGTTGTGGAGACCAACGACGCGCTGCAGATCGCCTTCCCCAGTCTGCATACCAAGCTGGACCGTGAGGTCTATTTCGTCACCACCCAGGAGCTGGAGGACCGCTGGCCCGATCTGACCCCCAAGGAGCGCGAGCACGCCATCTGCCGTGAGCATCACACCGTGTTCCTGATGCAGATCGGCGACAACCTGAAGCGCTCCGGCAAGCCCCACGACGGCCGTGCTCCTGACTACGACGACTGGTCCCTGAACGGCGATATTCTGCTGTATAATCCCGTGCTGGACAGTTCCTTCGAGATCTCCTCCATGGGTATCCGCGTGGATGAGGCCGCTATGGACTATCAGCTGAATGCCCGAGGCTGCAACGATCGCCGTGAGCTTCCCTTCCATAAGATGCTTCTGAACGGTGAGCTGCCCCTGACCATCGGCGGCGGTATCGGCCAGTCCCGTCTGTGCATGATCATGATCGGCACCTGCCATATCGGTGAGGTGCAGGCCAGCCTTTGGGACAAAGAGACTGAGAAGGCCTGCGCAGATGCCGGTATCATGCTGCTGTAAAGGTTATATGCATTACAGAAAAGAGCGCTTTGCATATCTGCAAAGCGCTCTTTTTGGATCTGTTATCGAATCACTGCAGTGTATCCTCAATGTTCTGCAGGCTTTCCAGCATGGCATCGAAGCCGGAAAGGTCGTTTCTTTCCAGCACCTCCGCCGCCCGGCGCAGCTCCTGCAGCATCTTTTCATTCATGAAAGCATACTGTCCCCGCTGTGTCTGACACCAGACCCGCTGGGCATTGACGCTCTGGCGCAGCTTTTCGATGGCCTCAGCCCGGAATTCCTCTGTCCGGCGGTGGGCGTTGATCTCGATATCCGCGATGTGCTCCTTCAGACTCATATAGTCGTTGGCGGCGGTGCGCAGCTGCTCGCTCTCGCTGCGGAGGGACTCCAGTTCGGTGCGCATGCGCTCGTTCTCGCTCTGCAGCGCTTCTGCCTCCTCTGCCAGCTTTTTCAGCTTCGCCTGTGCGTCTGCCAGCTGCTGCTGCACGGACTGCTGATTCTGCTCCTCCTGCCGCTGCTTGGCCTGGGCATGCAGCGCACGAAGGGCCTGCTCAATGCGTTCGTTGCTGCTGCGTAGCTCGCTGTTTTCGTTTTCCAGCGTTTCGATCCGCTCCTGGGATTCCTTGGCAGACTTTTCGATATAATCGATGACATCCTTTCGGTCAAAACCACCGAACATGCATGTTTTGAAGTTAGCGCTCATTCCATTTTCCTCCGCAGACGAAATATGTTTCTACTTATTTTAACGATACCACAAATAGCTCCGCTTGACAACCAAAAAAAATCAAAAAAACTAAAAAAACCTCTTGCTTTTTGGAAAAAGATGTGCTATGATTTACAAGTCGTCTGGAGAGACATGCGCCGTTAGCTCAGCTGGATAGAGCGTCTGGCTACGGACCAGAAGGCCGGGGGTTCGAATCCCTCACGGCGTGCCAAAAAGACCTGAAACCGTAAGGTTTTGGGTCTTTTTGTTTTGCATAAGTTGTTGTTTTCTTCCACTGCTATTTCCTGACCCAAACGCTGACCCTAACGGGAGCGGATAGCGGAAAGGTCTATACCGCACGGGAGAGGATGCTCCCCATAGTTTGCGCCGCTTTGAGCTGTGCGTCAGTGGTGACGTGGGCGTAGGTGTCCAGCGTGAAGCCCGCGGAGTAGTGCCCGAGCATTGAGGACACGGTTTTTACGTCCACGCCGTTCTGGAGCGCCATCGTTGCGAAGGTGTGTCTCAGATCATGGAAACGTATCCTTGGCAGTCCTGCCCGTTTCAGCACCCGTTGCAGCATATGCAGGACGCTGTCCGGTGACATGGGGCCACCTGTGGGCGATGGGAATACCCACTCGCTGCCGCCAACCTTGCTCTTTTGCATTTTCAGTACGTCTATTGCATCTGCCGACAACGGCAGAGTTCGGTAGGCGTTCTTTGTTTTCAACGGAGCTTCCTCTACCCTGCCATTTTGCCTTGAGATGGCTCGTTGGATTTTCAATACGCCACGGTCGAAGTCTACGTCTGTCCATTTCAGTCCCAGCAGTTCCCCGCGGCGCAGACCGGTGGCAAGGTCAAGGTAGTAGAGCTCGTACACTCCGGTCTCCTTGGCTTCTCGAAAGAAAGCGCTGAGTTGGTCGGCAGTCAGGGTTTTCATCTCTTTGTGCTCCACCTTCGGCAGTGCACAGCCTTGTGTGGGATTCTTGTTCACCAGCTTCTGTTCCATGGCGAGGTTGTAGGCCGAGCAGATCATCTGGTGGATGTTGCGAACGGTCTTAGGTGCCAATCCTTTCGGCTTCTTTTTGGCTTCGACGCGGTCTACCCGACCGCCTTCCAGCAGGTGCTTGTAGAATTTTTGTAAGTCCAGAGAGGTCAATTCTGCCAGCGAAATGCTGCCGATCTGCGGCTTGATATGGTTCTTGAGGAAACCTTGGCTTGTCTTGAACGTAGAGGGGCGCAACTTGATTTTCGCGTAGTTCTCCATCCACACCTCCAGCCAACTGCCGACTGTGAAGCTCTTTGCCTTGCCATAGTCGATGCCCACATTTCCTTCGATAGCCTTCTTCAGTTTTTCCTTGACCTCGGTCTGTGTCTTTCCCAGGACGTTCTTGATGATGGCCTTGCCGGTTTCCGGATCGTGGCCAACCGTGTAGCGGCCCTCCCATCGACCGTCCTTACGTTTGCGGATATTTCCCTCACCATTTGCTCGTCGTTTTCTTGCCATACTTCACTGCACCTCCCCGCATATTTCCTGTTGCCGCATTGCCGTTCCCGGCCTCCATTCGGGGCCGCCAACGGCGCGGCTGCCACTCCTTTTTGCTCGCTTCATCCGCCACCGGCGGCGCTCGCAAACGTCCCCTTCTCCATTCGCTCGTCGTTTTGGCATAAAATCCGCCTCCTTTGTAACGGTACACAATACCGCAAAGGAGGAAGAAAAGCCACCAGAATATCACACAATTATCAGAAAGTTATCAATTTCCTCTCGCCGCTTTTCTTTGTTTAAGGCATACCAATATTTGAACTGCCATGGAGCATTTCCACTGACGATTGCTGCGCAAAACGTGACGATTTCATACAGAGCGCCGCAGCAAACCGTTGTGACACGGGGCTTTGCGGTGACTTTTCTTAAATTTAGCGTCAAACTGTTCCGGGAACCTCGAAAAAAGCGTCAATTTTCAAAACCCGCAAACCCTTGCGGCAGCTCGCACTGCGGGCTGCTGTGAATAGGCATTGGTGCGGAAAAGCGCCAATGCCTTTCTCCTGCTCCTTTTTCGGCGCGCTGGAAGCTTGCTCAAATTTGCCCAAAACCGGCTCGAAATCCCTCTCTGGGACAGGGATGCTACCCTACCCAGAAGAAGGTCACACAGCGGCTCACAAGGGCAAACACGGGGTGTTTCCGTGTAGGGGGCTTGTGGGATGATACAACAAGCCGGAGGAAGCGGATGTGCGCGTTTACAGCGTGCGTCCGCTTCCTCCGGCGTCGCGGCCCCGCAGGGCTGCGGGAGCCTTTCCTTTGGTTACTGCGTGGTCATTTTGGCACCGCCATGCGTTTTTCCACAAACAAAAAAATAGCACTATTTTTATGGTCTTCTGCTATTTTCCTCGATCCAGACAAACATTCTAAGTTAGGTCGCAACTAAATCCCATTTGGCGAGCGTCAGTAAGAATCGGACAGCGGTTTGAATCCGTCCAACATCTCCAAAAACTGTTTTTGTAAACAACATGGCTTGTCTTTTGCTTTTTGCGGGTTCAATATGTATTCTGGACTGTGAAGCCAATTTGGTCACACCCTGAACTACACGCAAAAATGCGCGGAAGATGCGAGGCGGCACTGCACAAGACTTCAGCCTGTGCAGTGCCGTTTTTTGCAAGGTTTTGAGGAAGAAAAGGGAAGATCACTTCTGGTCGAACATGAAGGTCTCGCCCAAGCCCAGAGAAACTGCCTTTTTATACACGATGCCGGCACACGCCACATCCAGGCAGCCCATCCCGATGGGAACCATGAGGATCTTCTTCTGGCTGACATTTTCGACGCTGCGCAGGCCGGCGGCCATCTCGCCGACCGTGCAGTAGAAGCTATTCTCATCCAGCTTCCCCTGGTCTGCCAGACGCTTCAGATTGCCTCTGTGGAGGCACTGCTGCACGTGGTCAACAATGATGTGATCGGCGCCCAGAATGGCCTGATCATCGCACTCGCTATAGGAGCCGAGAGACAGATAGACGCTTCCCTTACCAAACCACTCGCCCTTGATGAACTGATCGTTTGCATTGGTCACGGAGATGCAGGCATCGGACTCTGCGACTTCCTTAGGCTCCTTGGCTACGACGATCTCGCCCTGCACCACGTCCTGCATATCCTTCACAAAGCGCTCTGTGGCGGCGGGGATGGGATCGTACACGATCAGCTTGTCGATGTGATACTCGCTGGCCAGAGCCATCGTCTGCGTGCGGCCCTGCAGACCGCAACCAAAAATACCAAAGGTACCGCTCTTCTTCCCGGGCCACAAATGGCGCAGGCAGACAGCACTCTGCGCGCCGGTACGCATTGCCATGATCCAGGAGCCGTCCATAACAGCCTGGAAATCTCCGTAATTAGGCTGGATCAACAGAATCAGCGCGTTCAGGAACGGACGGCCGATCTCAATACGCCCCTTGCCGAAGCCGCCGGCCCACTTCATACCGGCAACATCCTGCCAGCCAATATATGCGGGCATTGCGTTCAGGGACGCCTTATAGGGGAGCTTAGTGGGCTCGCTGTCACCAAGATTCAGATTTACCTTCGCGGGGTTGAGCGTATTGCCCAGCGCAAGATCTGCAAAGGTTTTGTCGCAAATGTCCACGGCCTCTTTCATGGTCAGCAGGCTCTTGATCTGCTGCTCGTTAAGCAACAATGTTTTCATGACGTTTCTCCTTTTCTTTAGTCGTTATTTTTCGCTACTTCCGCTTTGCTTTTCGTTATAGCAACCATAACCAGCATGGCGGCAGTTGAAACAAGGATGCCGTAGAAGGCAGCCGGCAAAAATGTGTCAAAGCACCGCGCTACTACGAAGCACCCGACTACGCCGCTGAGCATGCTGACAAGACCGCAGGCCGGCGTCAGCTTATGCTTTTTGCTGAGCAGATAGCCTCCATAAATGGGGACCAGCAGACCGGATGCCGCATAGGAATAAGTAGATGTGATCAAATTCAGCACCTGCTGGAAATTCACCGCCAGCAAAATCGCGGCAGCCGTAATAAAAAGGGTAAATAACCGAGACATTTTCATGAGCTTCTTATCGTCCGCTGCCGGGTTGACATAGCGGGCGTAAATGTCGTTGGTCAGATTCACCGCCACAGACTGCATGGCACTGTCCGTGGTAGTGAGGATCGTTGTTGTGATAAACCCTGCGAACATGGCCGTCGTCCAGACGGGAAGCCTGGGCAGCAGGATGCCGATGGCGTCCTCGCCGGAGGCAAGCTCGGGCTGGATGGCGCGGCAGGTAAGGGCGATAATGACGACCCAAATCTCCAAAGCCACAATGATGATGGAGCTCAGCCACAGCACCCTTTTCGCACTCTTTGTGCTGTCAGCGGCACAGACACGCTGAATGGACATCTGGTTTGTCATCATACCGGGTGTAGCCGCAATGAACCACAGGAGCGTCGTCGGCAGGCCTGCGCCCAGAATTCCTCCGGGGAAGGAGACATTTTCCTGCTCGGGAAAAGACTGGACAATGTGCTCCCAGCCGCCACCCAGGTGAATTGCCTGGTAGCCTGTGATGCAGCACAAAATCAGCATCATCAGGCCGAAAACAAAATCGCTCCATGCCACAGAGTTGAATCCGGCCGGGATCGTAAAGAGCATGCAGATAATGGCGAAGGCGATAATGAGCACGGTCGAGCTGATCCCGGTGATGGCCGAATACATTTTGCCAAAGGAGACGATCTGGCTGGCGATCCATCCGAACGGGACAACAACAGCCATCAAGGTCGCTAAGATCATCAGCGTCTTGTTCTCACCGTAGAGCTTCAGGAAAATGTCGGGAATCGTTGTAAAGTGGTTTTTCCGAAACCAGCCGGCGGCAACCATCATCAGAAGAAGTCCGGCGATCCCGCAGGTAGCGTAGGCCAGCGGAGCCAAACCATAGGAATAACCGATACCAACATGTCCTACCAGCACGCCGCCGCCAACTTGGGTGGCAAACATGGTAAATACCAAGACGATCGTTGGTGTTTTTCCTCCGCCGGTTGCCCAGTCTTGACTTGTTTTTGTCTTTCTTGTAAAATATGCCGTAATAACGGTTCCGATAAGCATAACGACGACTGTACTTACGATAATCAGTGTTATGCCGCCAGAGGACATACCAGAAAACATAGGGGACTCCTCCTTTGCATCGACTTTTGTAGTTGTTGTTTTCTACCAACGCTGATAAGTTTTCCTTGTGCACGGTATCATTATAAAGTACAGATGGAACTGCAAGTCAATACGCTATTTATGTTTATCCTATTGAAAACCAATAGTGAGGTATAGGTTTTAGCTGATCGTGTGTGAGAGGGTTTGTATGAAAATAGGTGAGCTTTCTAAAATTAGCTGTGTTTCCGAGCAAACGATACGGTTTTACATCAAAAAGGGGCTTTTGATCCCACTGCATACTTCGTATCAATACTCTTTTTCAAAGCAGGATTTGAAAGATCTTGACTATATTCAGAGCTGTAAAAGAATGGGGTTTTCGTTAGAAGAAATACTTCGCCTTCTTTCCCTGCACCGAGTTGCTGCTTCGCACGCGCCGAAGGAGGCGTCCTATCTGCTGGGTATCCTCCAGAGGAAACGCGATGAGCTGGAGAAGACCCAAGAGGAGATCAAGGCCTCTATTCAAGAGCTGAATGGTCTGATCGAGGAATACCAGCTGAAAATCTCCAATCCGGTGCATGTAAGCGGAATGCCGGTTGCCTTTTTGGATTTGCTGGCCTGTCCCGATTGCCAGGAATCCTTTACCCTGTCTGACGCTGTTATCCGAAAGGGGGAAGTCATCTCCGGAAAACTGACTTGTGATTGCGGCACGAGCTTCCTGATCCAAGACGGCATTCTCTGCGATAAGGATCTGCCCAGTATCCTGAACAATTCGCTGTACAATGAACAGACGACCCTCCTGGAGGAATACGATGCACAAACGGTCACGGCAATCAAAAAAGATGAACAGGCATTGTTAGCTCTCATCCCCAAAAAGCTTTTTGCTGATCCAAAGGTCATTCTCGAAACAAACTTCAAACGGTGGTTCTTTTTGGCGCAAAACATAGAAGAGGTGGGGAAGCGGCATCGTTATATATTCGCGGAGAGCTATCCCGAGGTGGTGGCCTATCACAAGTCTGTTTTTGATTCCAGTGAAGACGGACGTCAATGCTTGTTTATGGCGTGCCACCCAGACCGCTATCCACTGCGCCATGGCTGCGTTGATTTGTGGATCGATTATATGGACAGCACGGACTTTTCCGAGTCAAACCGTGCGTTTCTCCCTGCCGTTCTCAGACCTTATATGAAGCCTGAGGCGCATATCTACGGCGTGAGCCTGGTAATTAAGGATCCCAAATATTTTGAGAAGCTGAAGAAGCTTCATCCGGATTTGCCGGACGACCTCTATGAATTGTTTGCACCCGGAGGATTTGAAGCGAACCTGAAAAAAGCGGGATATCAGGTAAAGAGTACATGTTTTTTGCGGAATATATGGGAAACCAGTGCCCAAAGCGGCATTTCCATCACTAAAAACCCTCCGTACCGAATGCTGTACAGTGCTGTTCTTAAATAGTCTTTTCTATGTGAAGGGACTCCAGCGATAATGGTATTCGGTTTGCAGGGTAAAATCTTTGCTGTAGAGCCCCAATATACTACTGACCGTTTTTCACACCTACACTTATTGTTAAAAAAGGTGCTATACACTCTGCGCTTCGCAAAAGCTATTTCCATTTTTAAGTTGAACCGCAAAATCATTAACACCATTGTATTGCTCCATTAGAACGAGTATGTATGTACAGAATCTTGACCCACTTTTGACCCAGATTGAAACCGGAGCAGGTAGCTCCGGGTGGAAACAACGGAAAATTCGCCCAGCAAACATCTGCATACAGCTTGAAACGGAGTCGAAACGGCTCCGTTTTTTCTCAGAGACAACCTACGGACCAGAAGGCCGGGGGTTCGAATCCCTCACGGCGTGCCAAAAATCCTCGAAATCGTAAGATTTCGGGGATTTTTGTTTTTTATAAGTAATTATTTAACAGGAGAAGTGTTTTTGAAAAATGTCATTGCCGCCACGCCCCTGCTGGATGCCCTCGTTGCCTTTTCCCGGCTGTATTTGTACGTTCATTTTCTCAACGATATTCCGGGGGCGACGGTGCTTGGTATTTTGATTGCGGAAGTAACCTTCCGCTGCGGCGGCCGCCTGCTGAATCAATGCAGACTTCCATACTTAAACAGGCTGTGACACATGCAGCATGCGGTTTTCCCACATTTGCAAACGTGTCCCTCGCTTTCTAAACCGTCAGCCGGCTCACCGATAGACCAGCTTGCTTGTTCTGCGCAGCACAATGGCGGCGCATAGCGTCACGAGCTCAGTAATAAACGGCGCAAGCCAGATGGTCTCCGTGCCGAAAGCCAGCGGCAGGCAGAAGATCAGCAGCGCCTTCAACGCGATGCCGCGGCTGATGGCGATGGCATTCGCCGTTCCGGTGCGCTTGGTGGAGAAAAAGTACGCCGTATAGATGAGGTTCGGTGCCATGGGAACGAAGGACAGCGCGAACAGCGGCAGCGCCGCCGTGGCTTCCTTTACCAGCGTCGGCTCCCTGTTGAAAATGCGGATGACCGGAGCATCAAAGAAGAACAGCGCCCCATAGATCAGCACCGACAGCACGATGTTGATGATAATGCCGCTGCGGAAGTACCAGGCCAGACCCTTGCTGTCCTTTCTGCCGTAGCACTGGCCCCACAAGGGCTGCAAGCCCTGCGCCACGCCGGAGAGAACGGCGTTGGCCAGCGAGTAGATAAAGCTCAGAACGCTGAAGGTGGACACGCCGATGTCACCGATGAGCCGCGAGAGCATCAGGTTATAGCACAGAGCTGTAACAGGTGTGGTGAGTTGCGTGACAGCCTCCGGTACGCCGCGTTTGCAGACCTTTCCGATCAACGCGCCGCTGAGTTGGAACCGACGGATGCGCAGATCACCCTTTTGCCGCAGAAAGTGTGTCAGCAGCACCAGAACCGTCAGCACCTGTCCCAGGCCGGACGCAATGGCCGCGCCGATGACGCCCATCTGCAGCGAGAAGATAAACAGCCAATCCAGAAAAATATTGGCAGCAGCGCCCGCGCACATACCCGCAAAGGACAGCGTGGGTGAACCATCGTTGCGGACGAACACCGACAGGCATGTACCCATCAGCATGGGAATGGAGAACGCGGAGTAGTAAAAAAGATACTGCGCCGCCATCTCCCGCATCTCCGGGCCGAGGTTCCTTGCACCGCTGATATCCACGATCTGCTGAGAAAACACCATGCCCACGGCCATCAGGACAGCGGACATGAAAAGCGTCAGAGAAAACGCCGTCATAAAGGCGTGATTGGCCCCCTCCCTGTCGCCGCGGCCCATGCGGATGGCCACTACCGTGGCGCCGCCCATGGGAAACATGGCGGTGACCGCTACCACAAAGGTGATGAACGGCACGGCGATATTCACCGCGCCAAGGGCTGCGGAGCCTACGCCCTGCCCCACGAAGATGCCGTCCACAACGTTATAGAGATACGTCACGAACAGACCGCCCAGCGCGGGAAGGATGTAACGGATCAAAGCTTTTGCGTTTGCGTTCATGTGAAATACCCTCCAGAAAACAAAAATGGGGCAAAGCCCTGTTGGCCTTACCCCACCGCAAAACAAAAGTGGGGTAAGGCCCGAAACGGTCTTATCCCACTTCAACGATCCATAGGATCGCAAGTCCTCTGATAAGCAAAACGTATTGTACCATGCTGCGAGAGAACAGTCAACCGGTTTGTGTTGACAACTTCCTGAAGATCGCATATAATGGCACGAAATTGGACGAACTATTTTCAGGACGATTGGAGTGATACGATGCCGCAGGATATCCGGGATCAGATCTGCGAATACTGCTCTTATTTACAGGAATGGAATGCCTCCTACGAGGAATACGCCAAGTCGGAGGGCTTGTCCTTCACCAGTCTTTCCCTGCTCAGTGCCATTTACCGGACGGAGAAATGCACCCAGAAGCTGCTGGCGGAACAATGCTTCCTGCCCAAGCAGACGGTGAACGCGGTCATCACCGGGTTCTACAAGAAGGGCTGGGTCCAACTGCGGGAGCTGCCGGAGGACCGCCGGAACAAAACGGTGCATCTCACCGAAACGGGCCGCGCCGAGGCAGAGCGCATCCTGCAAAGGGTGCAGCAAAGCGAGCAGCAGGCCATGAGCCATCTGACCGAAGAGGAGCGGCGCGTGCTGCTGTCCGCCACGAGGCGGTACGTCACCGGCTGCAAAAACGCCATGAAGGGGCTGTGACGCCCCTTTTCTTCTCTGCATATCGTCCCAAACGGGACAGTACTCTATTTTTACCAAAGGAGCGTTTTCGTGGAAACACAAATGAAACTGGAGCATGAGGTCAGCTTTCGCTGGCTGATCCTTTTTGCTCTGCCCACCATCTTTTCCAGTATTTTCGCCAACCTCTATACCACGGTGGACGGCATCTTTGTCGCCCAGTGGGTGGATACCAACGCGCTGTCCGCCATCAACATCACCCTGCCCCTGACATACCTGTCCTCGGCGCTTGGCATCATGTTCGGCACCGGCGGCAACGCGCTGGTGGCCAAGAAGATCGGCGAGGGGCGGACACAGGAGGCCCGGGAGGATTTCTCTCTGCTGATGGCCACCGCCTTCGTGTTCAGTGTGGTGCTGGCCATTCTGAGCTTCGTTTTTCTGGAGCCGCTGTGCCGCTTTCTGGGCTCCGATGACGCGCTTATGCCCTACTGCCGGGCATATATGGTGCCGGTGCTGATCTCCGTGCCCTTCGCCGTGTTCGGCATGGTGTTCCAACTCAGCTTCATCACTGTGGGCCGTGCCGGTCTGGGTGCGCTGCTGTCCGTCATCGGCGGCGTGCTGAACATCGTGCTGGACTGGCTGTTCATGGGGATCTTTGACTGGGGACTGACAGGCGCCGCCATCGCCACCAGCATCGGCTACGCCTTTCCCTCAGTGGTGGGCACCGTCTGGTTCTGCGTCAACCGGAAGCAGGTGCTCTATGTAGTGCGGCCAAAATGGCGGCTCCGCACCATCCTGCAAAGCTGCGCCAACGGTTCGTCGGAGATGGTCAGCGTGCTGGCGTTCTCCGTGGTCACCATCCTGTTCAACCGTATCCTCATGGAGTTGGGCGGCTCCGACGGTGTGGCGTCCCTGACCATCATCTGGTACGCGCAGGGGCTGTTCGGCGGCTTGTTCCGGGGCTATATCAACGGTATCGCCTCCGTGGTCAGCTATAATCTGGGACGCGGCGACAAGGCCCGTCTCAGCCGACTCTTCCGCATCAGCGTCTGGACACTGGGCATCACGGCGGCAGTTGTCACCGCCGCCAGCTATCTGTTCGGCGGCGCGGTGGTGGGCGTCTTTGCCAAGGGCAATGCCCATGTGGCGGCCATCGCCCTCCACGGCTTCCATATCGCGGCGGCCAGCTTTTTGATGATGGCCTACAACATCTTCGCCTCCGGCTGGTTCACCGCCCTCAACGACGGCAAGACCTCCGCCATCCTCTTCTTCTGCCGCACGATGGTCTTTATGGTGATTCCCGTGCTGGTACTGCCGCGGTTCTTTGAGATGGACGGCGTATGGATGGCTCTGGCCGCCGGGGAAATACTGAGTGTTGCAATGAGTCTCTTCTATTTTATCAAATACCGCGCCATGTGGCAGGCTCCAAAGGCGGCTTGCTGAAAACTGACGTGTCAAGAAAGGAACTGTACCATGAAAAAAGTTGTGATCTTCGGCGCTGCCGGACGTACCGGCAAATACCTGACCCGCAAAATGCAGTCCATCGCGGACATTGCGCTGTCCGTCTTTGTCCGGAATCCGCAGAAGTTCGGGGACATGGATCTGAGCGGTGTCAACGTCATCCAGGGCGACGCACTGGACATGGTGGATGTGCTGCGAGCCATGGAGGGACAGGACGTGCTGCTGTGTTCGCTGGAGGGCGATGTGCTGTCCATGGCCAGGAACATCGCGGCGGCGCTGGAGGAGACCTCCGTCAAGCGCATCATCTGGATCACCGGTATGGGTATCCACCACGAGATCAAGGGCATCCACGGCATCATGCTGAATCAACTGGCAAAGAAGATGCCGGAGTATATCACGGCGGCCGACACCATCGCCGCCAGCTCCGCCGTGACCACGCTGCTGCGCTGCCCCGGCATCCGCGACGGCGAGGGCGAGACCTACCGCCTGACGCGGGAGGGCGAAAAGCCCGCCTGCTGGTTCGTGGACCGGGCCGCCATCGCCCAGTGCATGGCGGATATGATTGCCGACGAAGCCCTGGGCGCCAACGAGAGCCTGGGCATTACGAATTGAGAGGTGTGACATGAAAAAGGTTCTGATTTTGGAGGGCAGTCCCCGGCTGAACGGAAACTCCTGCATTTTGAGCGACGAATTTGCCCGCGGGGCCGATGAGACCGGCTGCACGGTAGAGAAAATTCCGGTAGCTCGCAAAAGGGTCGGGGGCTGTCTCGGCTGCAACGCCTGCTATAAAGACGACGGTGTCTGCGTCCAGAAGGACGACATCTGCAGGGACTGATGGCCATCATCTCAGAATGGCTCAGAAATGGCTGTGCCGCTCCTGTCGAGTATATCGTAACAGTGATCCAGCGGTGCGTAAAACGCCAGGAGGAAGCATGATAGCCGGTATCTGCTCTGGAGTGGGCGGCTATGGACAGATGTTTGGACTGCCGCATGGCAATACATGAATCGGAAAGGTCGAGGAGAGTCAGTGGCTCTCCTCGACCTGTTTTGTATTATCCTGCAACTTCCAGCTTCAATGACCGGAAGGTGCGGGGTGTAATGGGAGATCATATCCCGTTTTGGTCCTGCTTCTCCTGGGGGTTGCGCTTGCTTCGGCGGTACAGGAGTAAGGCTGCGGCCGCCAGAAGGACCACTGCGCCGCCGGCAGCCCAGGGCAGCCAGTCCATGCGGTGAGAGGATACCACAGTGATAACGGCACTATCGCTCACGGTGAAGTGCAGGTAGCTGCCGTCTGCCTGACTGTCTGTCTTTTCTGGTCCGCTGCCGTAGTCTACATATACTGTATAGGCTTTCTCCTTGTCAGTCACCAGCCAGCGGACGGCGTGCGTCTCTGCCTGGTCGTCCGGGATCCGGATGCTCCAGGATTCCACCACATTTCCCGTAAGGCTGCTCTCCCCTTCGCTGACGTCCAGGGTGTCGCCTTCGTGGAACTTGCCCTGCACCAGCAGAACGGGGTGACCGTCACGCTGCTGAGAGGATGCCAAGGTGGTCACATAGGGCTCGTAGACTGCCGTGACCTCTGTGTCGAAGCGAAGATCATCCAGGCTGTTCCTGTCCCAATGGACATAGCTGCTCTCCTTCTCCGGCAGCGTGGGATAGACGTCGCTGCCAAAGGAGCTGCCATATGGGAAGGTCTGGGATTTCAGCGTTCTGCCGTCCAGCGTGAAGCGCAGGGTCATGCTGCGGAATTCCTCCGGTGCGTCCTCCCTTTCCAGCAGGGCATCGTAGGTGATATGCTCCGCTTTCCCAGCGTAGCTGACCCGGTCTACACCGGCCAGGGTGTCGGACACGAAGCAGTTGCCGCTGTAATCGCCGGTGATCTCGCCGGCAACCGCGCCGGACAGCTGAGTATAGTCGGTGATCTCCACCATGGAGATGCAGTTGGACACACGGCTGCCGGAGCCCACGATGCCGCCCACATACTTGCGGCCCGCCAGGGTACACTTGGCGTAGCTGCTGCGGACAGAGGACAGGGACAGGCCGCACACGCCGCCCACATAGTCGCCGCTCTCGGCGGAGACGCCGCCATAGCCGCCGCAGCCGGACACAGTGCCCAGGTCCATGCGGCCCACCACGCCGCCGGCGCAGCTCTTCTTGGCCTGCACGGCGCCGTGGTTATCGCAATCCAGCAGGATAGCCCGGGTCTGGTAGGTAAAACGGATACTGCGGTTGTCCGAGGACAGCAAATCGTCTTCCGGATCCAGGTCATATTCGATAGCCATAGCGCCGGCTATACCACCCACGTTCCGGTCGGCATCCACGCTGCCGTAATTGGTACATTCCAGCACCTTGCCCCGGGTGGCGCTTTGCAGGCTTTCCTCGGACACATCCTCGTAGACGTCGGTATAATCCACGTTCTGCGTGTCGTTCAATACGTTCAGGAACAGGTTCATGACCTTCATGAACTGGTTGTTGATGGCCCGGACATCGGCCAGCAGGACTGTGGTGGAGCTGGACATTTCGCTGTTCAGGGCGGTCAGTTCGTTGCTGATGCCGCCCAGAGCGGTATTCAGCGCGTCGGAATCATCGCCGAACTCTGAGCCCAGGCCGGTAAAGGAGCCTGGATTTTCACCGGACAGATCCTTGGCCCATTGGGCCGCCTTGGTAAAGGCGCTGGACAGAGAGGCAGAGGCCTGTTGAAGATCCGCCAGCACCTGATCCAGCTGGGCAAAGACGCCGTCCATCTGGACGTTGATCTCCCGGAGGGTCCCCAAGGCCTCCGCCAGGTGGGTCATGGCCCTGCTGAAATGGCCCGCCGCATTGGCGAAGGAGCCCATGGCGCTGCGCAGATAGCCTGTGATCTGCCGCAGTGTCTCCTCATTCTGCTCCCGCAGAGCGCTGAAGTTCGTGCCGGTGATCATATCCACCAGGTCATTGATCGTGGTCTCACAGCAGTCCAACACGCTTTTCAGGTCCGTTACCAGCTGTGCCTTGGTCTCCGGCGTGACGGTGCCGTTGGCATTCCACTCCTCCAGTGCCTGATCGATGGTCGCATTCAGCGCAGATACCGCCTGCCGCAGGGCGGCGATGTCGTCCCGCACCGGCTGGATATCCGGCTTGGCAACGCCGCCCTCCATCAGGGTAAAGGCGTTTTCCAGGGCGTTCAGGCCGCTCTCCAGGTCATCACAGGCCTGGGCCAGCTCTGTACAGGTGCTTTGCAGCTGAGAGAGCACCTGGTCATTATAGGCCTCCATGCCGCTGAGTGTATCCAGAAGCTGCCGCAGGTCGGCAATGGCCTGGGTGGTACTGTCAGATGCCGCCGCCAGGTCCTCCATGATGGGGGCAGCCTTGGCCAGATACCGCTCCACCAGCGGCATGATATTGTTGACAGTGTCTACATTACTGTCCACGAAATCCCCCAATTGTCCCGCCATGGAGCTGGCACTGTCACGGGCGGAGTCGGCATAGCCGGAGATGCGGGATACGCGGCCGGACACGGTATCCGACGCGGACTGGGCGTCATCCAGTGTGCGGTCGATGATATTGTGCAGGCCATTCAGCTCGGAGCGCAGCTCCTCCAATCCGTCGGAGGAAAACTGCAGGGTGATGTCCGGAGCCATTTGCCCCACGATGCCGCCCACGTCCTTGCGGCCCTGTACGGCGCCGCGGTTGATGCAGCTGGCCATATAGCCGTTCTGGCGTCCGGCGATGCCGCCTACGTTATAGCCCACATGGGGATACCCCACGGCACCGGTATTGGTGCAGCTCTGCAGAATGCCGTTGGAGTAGCCGGCAATGCCGCCGGTATCGGTGGTGACAGCGGTCTCTGTCACGTCCTCCCGCTTTAGGAGATCGTAGAGCGTGCTTTCTACATTCTCCAGGTCCGCCTGGTCGTCACTGCTGACGGCGGTGTTGACCGCCGCTGTATTGGCGCAGCTCAGCAGCGTGCCGGCGTTCTGGCCGGCGATGCCGCCGGTAAACTGGCTGCCCCGCACGGCACCGGAAGCCCGGCAGCCGGAGACAACGCCGCCGGTCTCATTCTTTCCGACGATGCCGCCCACATAGCTGCCGCCCAGCACAACGCCGGAAAACGTGCAGTTTTCGATGCGTCCGGCGTTGACGCCGGCGATACCGCCCACCTGGCTCTGGGTGCCGGAGGGGGTAATGTCGCCCTCCACCGACAGGTCCTTTATCACAGCGCCGGTCTCAACACGGCTGAAAAGGCCATAGTCGGAGGCACTTTCTGTCAGGGACAGGCTATAGATGTGATACCCCTTTCCGTCAAATGTGCCGTAAAATACAGGAATAGAGATGGCCTGCCCGCCTGCGTCGATGTCGGCGGTCAGCTCCGCTGTCAGTCCCTTGGAGTAGGTATCCGAGGCGCAGCGCGCGGCAAATGCGATCAGCTCCTCCTGGGTGCCGATGCGGACTGTTCTGTCTGCCGCAAAAGCCAGCGGACACAGCGACAGCAGCAGGATCGCCGCCAATAGGATCGCTATGCCCCGGCGCAGGATGTTATTCTTTTTCATCGCTGTCCGCCTCCTTTCCGGTATGCTCTGGTATCAGCTTTTCCGTCATATTTCCGGATATCAGGTTCAGATTTACGTCGCCCTCCACGTTGGCCCGCATGATGCCGCTGACGCTGCCGTTGATCTGGCCACTGACCACGCCGTCCACGAATACGCGGCCGGTGGTCTCCCGCTTGCGGATGACCTTGGGTACGGCGAAGGAGGTCTTATCCACGATGCCGCTGCCGATCAGCAGGATCTGAGGCAGCACGAACAGCACCAGGAACATGGAGATGATGGTGCCCCGGCCCAGGCTCTGGCCGATACCGGCGATGGCCGCCTCTGAGGTCATCTGACCGATGAGGGTGCCCGCCACCGTCAGGATGGTGCCGGAGGTCAGAACGGTGGGGAATGCAAAGTTCAGGGTATCGATGATGGCCTGCTGATGGTCCATTTTATCCTTCAGCTCCTCGTATCGGCTGGCGATGACGATGGCGTAGTCGATGTTGGCGCCCATCTGGATGGAACTGACCACCAGATAGCTCATGAAGAACAGGGGCGTACTGGTCAGGGCCGGGATGGAGAAGTTGATCCAGATGCTGCCCTGGATCACCATGATCAGCAGCACCGGCATGCCGGCGGACTTGAAGGTAAACAGCAGCACCACCAGCACGATCAGAATGGAGACGATGCTGACCACCGCGTTATCCCGGGAGAAGGACTTCTGGAAATCGTACTCGTTGGTAGAGTCGCCCGCCACGTACACATTGCCGTCTGGATAGTAGCTGTGGGCCATATCGCGGATGGTATCCGTAAAGGCGTAGGTGGTGTCGCCGCCCACCGGCAGCGTCAGATACAGCAGCATACGGCTGTATTCCTCGCCCTGCAGCTGGGCCTTGGCGCTCTCGATCTGCTCCTTGGCGTCGTTAAGGGTCCGGGTCTGCTCGTCGCTCAAGGTGACGATGCCGGCATCCACCTGATCGCAGGCAAAGAGGAACATATCCATCAGCGGCACCTTGTAGGAGGCGATGTTGCCTGCCAGCTTGCCGTAATCTCCCTGGTCTGTGGCGTAGGCGGCATAGAGGAGCTGGGCCATCTCGTAGTCCAGGTCCGCCAGTTCGGAAAACTGGCGGGGCGTCAGCTTGTCGGCCAGCATATAACCGTCCATAGCCTCCACATTGGCCAGCCCCATGGTGTAGTCGATCTCGTCGCAGCTCTCCAGCTCACGCAGCAGCTGGGCTTCCTTCTCGTAATCGCCGGTGGGGACCACCAGCGCCACCATGTTCTTGCTGGTGAAGGTGTCCTTGATCTTGTTTTCGGCGATCTGGGTCGCGTTGAGCTTGGGTGTCACCAGGTCGGTGTAGCCGTAGGCGTAGGGGCACTTGTTGGACAGGAACAGGCCGAACACCACGAATACCGCAAAGATCACGGGGACGATGCGACGGGTTTTGAAATCATATTTGCCGATGAAATCCACTCTGGGCACAAAATTCTTGTGCTTCGTCTTTTCAATCAGCGGCCCGAACAGTACCAACAGGCCCGGCATCACGATGAACACCGACAGCAGGGCATACAGGATGGCCTTGATGAGGCAAATGCCCATGTCGGGGCCGATCTTGAACTGCATGAACAGCATGGCCGCCAAACCGCCCACGGTGGTCAGGGAGCTGGCGCTGATCTCCGGGATGGCACGGCTCAGAGCGGCGATGGCCGACTCGCGGACAGGCTTGGTCTCCCGCTCCTCCTTGAAGTGGTTGCAGAGAATCACGGCGTAGTCCAGGCTCAGGGCCAGCTGCAGAATGCTGGTGACGGAGTTGGACACGAAGGAGATCTTGCCCAGCAGGAAGTTACTGCCCTGGTTCAGGATCATGGCGATGACAAAGGTCAGCAGCAGCACCGGCACCTCGCCATAGGTCTGGGAGGTGAAGAGCAGCACGATAATAACGATCACCGCCACGTAGACCATGATGACGCTGACCTCGCTGGCAATGGTCTCCTGCAGGGTGTTGCCCAGGTCGGTGGAGATGTACAGGTCGTAGTCGGACAGGGTATCCTTTACCGCGTCCAGGGCTGTCAGGCAGGCGTCGTCCGCTTCGTCATAGTCGAACGTAACGGTATACAACGCCGCGGCGTTGCTGTAGTGGTCGGTGGTCTCGTCAAAGGCCACGCTCTGGACGCCCTTGACCGCGGCAAGTGTATCGCTCAGCTTTTCCGCTTCATCAAAGGTGATATTGTCCACCATGACCTCCGCCGTACCATAGGTGGTGAATTCCGCCTCCATGACGTTCAGGGCCTGCTTGGTCTCGGAATCATCCGGCAGAAAGGCGGTCAGGTCATTCTCTACCTCTACCCAGTTACGGGAAAAGGCGGAGAAGATCAGGGAGATGACCGTGATGAGGAAAAACAGGTTCCGCTTATCCACGATAAACGTCGCCAGCTTTTCCATAAATGTCTGCTTATTTGTGGTCTGCTGTGCCATGGACTTGCTGCTCCTTTCCTGTTCCTTCCTCAATTTTTTCTCCGCGCAGCGGCATATTTATCACTCCGATGCAGACGGTGCCCTGCAGGGCGCCGTGCTTTTCCTGCAGCCGGGTGGTACATTCCAGCGCGTTCAGGCTGGTATGCAGCGTATGCCGCAGCAGCAGCGTCTCACCTTCCCTGCTGCCGCTGATCGGGTTGTCGACCCCCAGCAGCGACAGCGTACCGGAGACGGACGCGCCGTTCCCGTGCAGGTCCAGCACGCCCCTCCGTTCGCCCAGCGGGCTCTCTAAAATCACCTGATATCGGGCCATAAGGCACCTCCTGTTTCAAATCAACGGTGAAAGGATATCCGAATTTTCCCGCAAACGCAAAGGTCAAACAGAACGCCAATGTCACAATTTTGACAGCAAAGGTCTTGTTTGACCTGCCCCGTGAAATATGATATAATCACGGCACCATCGTACAGTAAGGAGGCCCGTGCTGTGGAAAAACGCACCTATGCTGCGTCCGATCAGACCAAGCACGCCCTGGCGGCGGCGTTGAAGGAGCTGATGGCGCAAAAGCCCATCGACAAGATCACCATTCACGACATCACCGAACGATGCGGCATTCGGCGGCAGAATTTCTACTATCACTTTGAGGACGTTTACGACCTGATGCACTGGATGTTCCAGGATGAGGCCGTGTCTCTGCTGCAGCAGCACGAGGGGACGCTGCTGTGGCAGGAGGGGCTTTTGTAGCTGTTCCGGTATATCGAGGCAAACAGGGCGGTCTGTCTGTGTGCCCTGCACTCGGTGGGACGGGATCATATGAAGCGCTTTTTTGCCACGGACCTCTATGCTATCATCCACCGCACGGTGGAACAGCTGGGACGCGAGATCGGCGCCATCAGCGCCGGCGCCACGGAGGCGGATATCGAGCTGACCTCACACTTTTATATCGTGGCACTGGCGGGCATGCTGGAGAGCTGGCTCATCGGTGAGATCGACCGCACACCGGAGGAGTTGATCGCCTTTGCCGACCGCACTCTGCAGGATCACGTCCGGGGCGCCAAGCTGCGATACGGCGGATATACGGAAGGCAGCGGCACAACTGAATAATATCCAGACACCAGAGCTGCGCGCTCTGGTGCTTTTTGCACGTCTCCTGCCGTCTGGTAATCTCCCCCTTGACATTTCCTGGATTTAAGCGTATAGTGTGGCTAACTAATATTAGTTAGCAGAGGTGCGTATGAAACAGGAGGACACCAAGCGGAAGATCATCGAAAAGGCACTGGAGCTGTTTTCTGCCAGGGGATATGATTCTGTCAGCGTGGGCGAGATCGCCAAAGCGGTGGGCATTAAAGCGCCTTCCCTTTACAATCACTTTTCCAGCAAGCAGGCGATCTTTGACGCCATCGTGGCGGAAACGGCGGCACAATACGAGCGGGATACCGACCGGATCGACATCCACGTACAGAACGCAGCGCAGGATGTCCCGGTATTCACCGCCATCAGCGAGGACGCACTGTCCGAGAAGGTCCGGCAGCTCTTTGTTTATTCCCTGCACGACGAGGCCATCAGCCGCTTCCGCAGGATGATGACCATTGAGCAGTTCCGCTCGCCCCAGCTGGCAGAGTTGTACTCCAAGCGGTATGTGGACCGCGTCGTGGCCTATCACGCCGCCATCTTCCGCAGCCTTATCGCTGCCGGCCAGATACGGGACGAGGGGGCGGATACCATGGCCATGATGTATGTGGCGCCGGTGATCACCCTGCTGGGCGTGTGTGACCGCCAGCCGGAGCGGGAAGCGGAATGTCTGGATCAGCTGGACGCACATGTGCGGCTCTTCTTCCGCGCCGTTCAGGCTGCTCCTGAGAAATGAACGCTCTGACATCTTATGTAAAACGAGGTACATCACCATGAAACTCTATTTTGGAAACGCCGTCACAACGGCGACCACCCTGATGATCCTTGCCCTATTAGGCTTATCGGCTATTCCATCGTCAATCATAGCAGCATCCAGTTCTGGGGCCGCCGCAGCCTGCTCGTGCTGGTGTTCGGTCTGGTGGTCTGCTGCTTCGCGGCGGCGCGGGACGGCCTGGATAAAACCATTCAGCATGCCATCGACGGCAGCTGTGCACCGGGTCTCTTCCCTCTTGTCAGCATTCCCACGATCATCGGGTGCGTCGGTGCACTGCTGATCATTGTGGCCGCTATCGCCACACCTATCGCCAGATCCCAGCAGGCCCGGCAGGTCTGGTTCTACGTGATGTCCGGCGGCGCGGTAATGAAAATCGCCACCATGGAGATCGCGCGGATCCTTCTGTAAGAGAAGTCGATCCATATGAAAAAAACATTGCTTCAGAAGCTGGGGCTGCTGGGTGTCGTCAGCTTTCTCTCCTACACGGCGGCTGTGGTATTCTCCCCGCTGGCTTATCCCGGTTATAACTGGACGGCGCAGGCGGTCAGTGACCTGAGCGCGGCCAATGCGCCGTCTCTGGCGCTGTGGAACCAGCTGAGCGCGCCATACAACACCTGTGAGGTTCTCTGCGCAACCGTGGTCTGCATCGGCATTCAGGGGCGGAAAACCAGACTGCTGCGCACAGGGATTTACTTGTTCACCGCCATGGAGTGGGTCTCCGCCATCGGCTACCGGATGTTCCCGCTCAGTGACAGCGGCTATGCAGGAACGTTTCAGGACCTGATGCACATGGCCATCACCGCCGCGGTGGTACTGCTGTCCATTGTGTCGCTGAGTATTATCCTTATCGCCGGAATAAAAAACAGAAGCTGCCGCTCCTACGGCGTGTGCGCCGGCGTGGCGCTGGGCATGATGCTGGTAGGCGCGTTAGGTATGAAGCTCGTACCGGCTGCGTACTTCGGCATCGTGGAGCGCTTCAGCGTGTTTGCCGCCACAGGTTTCAACGCCGCGCTGGGACTTCACCTGTTTTTCAGCGACGGCACAAGGCAGCAGCGATCCCCCAAATAATTTTGTTTTTCGCAGCAAAATGACAGCCTGAATCGTAGTAGAAACAGGAACACGCGGCCCATATATTTTTTACACAGAAAAAAGGAGGTGAGCTCTATGATCCCTGTCTGGAAAATCTATCCCCGCTCTCAGGGGCATAGTACTGTATACTTGAAAAATGTCGTCACTGACCCCACGATCGAAGTGGGCGATTATACCATCTATGACGATTTCGCCAATGACCCGCGGGATTTTCAGCGCAACAATGTGCTGTACCACTATCCAGAATGCAACCACGACAGGCTGACCATCGGCAAGTTCTGTTCCATCGCCTGCGGTGCAAAATTCATTTTCAATTCTGCCAACCATGCGCTGGGCAGTCTTTCCACCTACCCCTTTCCCATCCTTTTTGAGGAATGGGGATTGGCGACCGATGTGGATTCCATTGCCAGGGCCTGGGATAATCATGGGGATATTGTGGTAGGCAGCGATGTGTGGATCGGCTACGAGGCGATCATTCTCGCAGGTGTGACCATCGGCGACGGGGCTATCATCGGAAGCCGCGCCGTAGTGACGCACGATGTGCCGCCCTATACCATCGTGGGCGGGATTCCTGCCAAACCCATTCGCAAGCGGTTTGATGATGCGACAGTGGAAAGGCTGGAGGCCATCCGCTGGTGGGATTGGGACGCAGAACGGATCAAGCGCAGTATTCCCGCCATCCAGGCGGGGGATATCGCGGCTCTGGAGTGCACTGTATGAAGCCAACCGTCATTGCCCCTGAAGCCACCACCCGCGGGGCAGCGTTCGCCCTTTGGATGGACGCGCCCAACCCCATGGTGACCTTTTTCAAGACCCTGGACGTAACACCGGTCCTCAGACTTAGCCGCAGGTGCGGCTATAAGTTCAACATGCTGCTGTGCTGGTGCATCGGCAAAGCCGCCAGTGAGATCAAGGAGTTTTATCTGCTGCCTGTGGGACATGAGCTGCTGCAATATGACAGTATTGCGGTAAACACCATCGTAAAGAACAGGGCCGGTGAAGTCAATTCCTGTGATGTGCCGTTCTCAGACGATCTTGCGCAATTCAACGCCGACTATCTGCGTCTGACACGCGAAGCAGCGGAGAGCTGCGAGAATCACGATCTGGAGGACCGTATGGTGATCGGTACCTCCGCCATTGTAGAGACCGAGATTGACGGAGCCGTCGGCATGAACAGCGGCATTTTCAACAATCCCTTCCTCATCTGGGGAAGCTATCGAAAGGGGGTTTTTCGGACCACACTGCCTCTCTCCTTCCAGTTTCATCACACACAGATGGACGGCGCACATGCCGGGCAATTTCTGCAGCGCTTGCAGCAGGTCATCTGTGGGTTGAAAACTGGAACGTGACCACCTGCGGTGCATTCAGCGTGCCGCAAAAAACACTCCGGCCTTCGTCGCCGGACAAAACCAAATTTTTAAGGAGAACTTTTTGAAACTTAACACTTTGTTACTGGAGCGTGTGGCCTGACCGGGAGGTCTGGCAAATCCATTCACACGCCATTCCTCCCGGAAGATCGGACACATATCTTCAGGAGGAACAACATGAACCGCGAAAACAAACGGAAGACCTTTGAAAAGGGCTACTATAAGACCCACGCCTGCCGCGACAGCTTTACCTGCAAGGTCTGTGACAGACTGTGTACGCCGGAAAGCGCCGGCAGCGACCACCGTAACCACTGTCCCAACTGCCTGTCCAGTCTACATGTTGACATTGAGCCAGGCGACCGGGCGTCCGACTGCGGCGGCATTATGGAACCCATCGCCGTCTGGGTCCGCAAGGGCGGCGAGTGGGCCATTATCCACCGCTGCAAGCGCTGCGGCGCTCTCAGCTCCAATCGTGTGGCAGCGGACGACAACCCCATGAAGCTGATGAGCATCGCTATGAAGCCCCTGTGCGAGCCGCCCTTCCCCTTGGAGCGCATTGAGGAGATGACGCGCCTGATGGCAGGCGACGGCCGGCTGTCGTAAACATCCCATATCATTTTCACCACGCAAAGAATACCAAGCTTTAATGATTCAAATTCCAGAAAATGGGAGGCACAGCATTGGCTGTGCCTCCTGTTTCGTTTGCGTTCACTTCTGCCAATGTTTGATTTTTCACAAACAAATAGCAGAGTTTCCTGTCGTGAGTACTTCTTGCAGGATTTGAGTTTTCTTGTCGAAAAGCGTCATTTTATTTATGAACAATTTATGTACGAAAGTTTTTTCTTAACGTGCATCTGAGCAATTTTCTGATATACTAGTGCAATCAAATCCAGAGTTGTCCGGGAACTCTGGAGAAATAAAACCGGTAAAAAAGGAGTATGAGATTATGACGACATTCATTATTGGTCTCGTGATCCTCATCGGCGGCGCCGCCCTGTACGGACGGTTCTGCGAAAAGGTCTTTGGCCCTGACGACCGGAAGACCCCCGCCTATACAAAAGAGGATGGCGTGGACTACGTTCCCATGCGCGGCTGGAAAAACAGCCTGATCAACCTGCTGAACATCGCAGGCACCGGCCCCATCATCGGGCCGATCCAGGGCATCCTGTTCGGGCCCATCGCGTTTATCACCATTCCTATCGGCAACATCATCGGCGGCGCTATGCACGACTACTTCTCCGGCATGATCTGCCTGCGTGACGGCGGCACCCAGATGCCCGAGATGATCCGCAAGTACTCCACCAAGGGCATCTATAAGTTCTACAACGTGTTTGTGTGCGTGATGCTGCTGCTGGTGGGCGCTGTGTTTATCTACACCCCCGGCGACATCGCTGCCACTCAGGTCTTCGGCTTTGACGGCAAGGCCACTTCCGTTTCTACTTGGGTCATCTACGGTGTCATCTTCCTGTATTATCTGATCGCCACCGTGTTCCCCATCGACGCCATCATCGGTAAGATCTACCCCATCTTCGGCGCCATCCTGCTGTTCTCCGCTGTCGGCGTGTTCATCGGTATCTTTGCTACCAAGATGCCTCTGATCAACGTTTGGGAGAGCTGGTCCGCTCCCGTGCTGAACCTGACCAACGCCGCTACCGGCGAGGTTGGCACCTTCACCTATGCTGATTACTTCTCCAACGGACACTTCCTGCCCATCTTCTTCGTGACGGTTGCCTGCGGCATCCTGTCCGGCTTCCACTCCACCCAGACCGCTATCATCTCCCGTACCATGAAGAGCGAGCGTCAGGGCCGCAACACCTTCTATAACATGATGGTGCTGGAAGGCTTCATCGCCATGGTTTGGGCTGCCGGTGCTATGGGCGTGTACAACTTGGCTCTGCAGGAGCCCAACGCTACTCTGGCCACCAGCACTGTCGGCGTGGTCTGCAAGTACCTGCTGGGTCATGTAGGCGGCATCATCGCCCTGATCGGCGTTATCGTCCTGCCCATCACCTCCGGTGATACGGCGCTGCGCGCTCTGCGTCTGAGCCTGTCTGAGACACTGCACATCGACCAGTCCACCAATGGCAAACGTATCAAGCTGGCGCTGCCCATCTTCGCGCTGGTCATCGCCATCCTGGTGTTCGCCAAGATCAACAACGACGGCTTCATGATCCTGTGGCGTTACTTCGCCTGGGCCAACCAGACGTTGTCCCTGTTCGCGTTCCTGTGCATCACCGCATGGATGTTTGAAAACGGCAAGGGCAAGTGGGCATGGATGCCCATGATCCCCGGCGGCTTCTACACCTTCATCTGCATCACCTACATCGCCAATGCTCACATCGGCTTCAACATCCCCTGGACCATCTCCTATGTTATCGGTGTGGTTTGCGCCATCGCCTATGTGGTCGCCTGCTGCATGTACGGCAAGAAGCGTGCTGCCAAGCTGCACGCCACTCTGTAACCCTGGTTTCCAATTTTACATTGTTTCCCGGTAAAAGGATCGCCGTTCGCAATAAGCGGACGGCGATCCTTTCCTTATTTTTAGCGCAGAAGAAAGCCTCCGCCGCAGCGGAGGCTTTCCTGCTATTTTTCCTTGTAGTAGAGACGGCAGTGACAGTAGCCCTCAAAATTGGGGTCGGCGATCTGATCCCGGAACTCCTGGCACATGCAGATATTCTCCGGCGTTCGCTGCAGGCGGCAGGGACAGTAGCCATCCTTGCGCCGCAGACCCTCGCGGATGGATTCCACCACCTTGGGGTCGTCGTTGAAGCGGATCTTCACAACAGTTCTCCTTTGTGTCAGTCAGTTCACTCGGCGGCAAACCAGTCCTTACAGAACTGGGCCAGCGCAGGAACCAGCTGCTTGATCTCACGGTGGGTGGTGTTGACGCACAGGTGATAGGACTCCTTATTGCCCCACTTGGTGTCGGCGTACATCAGGTGGTTCTGGGCACGCTCCTTGTCAATGCGGCGGATCGCCTTCTCCATCTCGGAGCGGGTCAGGTGCTCACCCTCCGGGGCGCGCTTCATGCAGCGCTCCACCTTGGCGTCCATGTCGGCATAGACGAAGAGGTTCAGGGGATGGTAGTCCTTCAGGATCACGTCGGCGCAGCGGCCCACGATGACGCAGTCACCCTGCTGGGCGAACTTCTCCAGCAGCTGCCGCTGGGCCACCGCCACGCGAATGGGCTGATCCATCACGGTGACGGGCATCATGGCCAGACGGTGGCCGATGGTCATGGGATAGGCGGCTTCGATGCACTTCTCCCCCACGTTGGCCACATAGTCGGCGTTCAGGCCGTTCTCCTTGGCGATCATCTCGATGATCTGGTGGTCATAGCAGGGAATGTGCAGGGCCTCTGCCAGGCGCTTGCCCAGCTCACGGCCACCACTGCCAAATTCACGGCTGATGGTAATAATCATGGAAATCACTCCTTCAGAATTGTGATCAATATTCATAGCAGCTGCCGCCCACAAATTCGCGCACCAGGGAATTGTGGGGCACATAGGGACAGTGCAGCGGCGGAACGCCGCGGACCACCTTCATCAGATCGGTGAGACCGTGAGACTCCAGGAATTCCGGCGTCATCTCCTGGCGGAAGCAGGGGATCTCGTTGAGATATTTGGCCAGGATGCAGGGCTCGTAGTCGTGGAAGGTGTCAATATGGATAGCGGCGTTGCCCTTATAGGGCTGGATATAGTTGATCTCGCCACGGTCCACGCTCTCGGAGCGCTCCACCGTTTCCGCGATGCTGTGGCCGCGGGTGTTGTAGTCGCGGATCATGCGGCGGGCCACACGCAGCTGCTCCGGGCGGACGATCTTGTCGTCGTTGGTGATGATACGGGTGCGGGGCGCCACGTAGACGCCGTTGGCGACGCCGCGGATCTTATCAAAGATCAGGGGATTGAGCATGTGGATGCCCTCGGCAATGATGACAGCGTCGGTATAGCCCTGCATCTTGGTATAACCGCCGGTGGTACCGCTCTTGAAATCGTACCAGGGAATCTCCACCTCTTTGCCGTCCATCAGCTGGCTGATGCAGCCGATCAGGCTGTCCACGTCCACGCAGTAGGGGGACTCCCAGTCGGTCAGTTCAGGGGGACGGCGGTCCAGCGGCAGAAAGAAGTTGTCCATATGGATCACGCAGACCTTGACGCCCAGGTTCTTCAGATAGTCCTCCAGCCGCAGGGCAGTGGTGGTCTTGCCGGAGCCGGAGGGACCGGTCAGCGCCACCACGGGGCGCTCCTGCCGGGTAGAGAGGATGGCAGCGGCCGCAGCGCTGATCTTATCATGAAAGACCTCCTCGCAGCGCAGGACGAACTGGGTCTCGTTCCGCATGGCGTTGTTGATGTTTTCCAGGTCGATAACTCGCATGAAACGTGCTCCTTTCGGGACTTGGTTACATTTTGATTATCTTATAGTATACCACCTTTTTCCTGGCGGCGCAAGAAAAACAACAGGAAGCGCGGCGACAGGCCGCGCTCCCTGTTTGCTTATTTCGTTTGCTCCCATTCCTTCAGGGGCTTCAACTCCTCGTAAAGGCGTACATAGCTTCGGTGGCGGCTGGCCGGGATCTTGCCGTCCTTCACCGCCTGCAGCACGGCGCAGCCCTTTTCCTTCACATGCTGGCAGCCGGTAAAGCGGCAGCTGTCCAGGTACGGGGCGAACTCCGGAAAGGTCTCCGGCAGGTGCTGCTTCAGCTCCCACTCCAGGGACTGAGCATCGAAGGAGGAAAAGCCGGGGGTGTCGATGACATAGGTGGCGTCGTCCAGGGGAAACAGCTCCACGTGGCGGGTGGTATGGCGGCCGCGGCCCAGGGCCTTGCTGACCTCGCCTACCGGCAGGTCAAAATGAGGAGCCAGAGCGTTCAGCAGGCTGGATTTTCCCACGCCGGAGTTACCGGTGAGGACGCTCAGCTTACCGCGCAGGGCCTGATACAGTTCCGGTATTCCCTCACCGGTAGCGGCGCTGGCCCGCAGCACGGGGATGGCGGAGGCGCTGTAGATGTCGTACAGCTCGTCGGCACGATCCAGATCGCACTTGTTCAGCACCACCAGCACCTGGCAGCCCTTCAGGGTGGCAATGGCGCTGATACGGTCAATGAGGTAGGGATCCGTCACCGGAATGGCGGTGGAGGCGATGACCACAAGCTGATCCACATTGGCGGCGGCGGGCCGCTGGAACTGGCTGGTGCGGGGCTCGATGGCCTGGACGACCCCTTCTCCCCCGCCCAGCTCCTGGATCTCTACCCAATCGCCCACCAGGGGATTCATGCCCTCCTTGCGGAACTTGCCCCGGGCGCGGCACTGCACCAGATCGCTGCCGGTATTCACATAATAGAAGCCGCTGAGGGCTTTCTCAATTCTGCCCCGGCTCAAAAGCTGATCACCTGCGAAGCGGTCGCGATGCCGTTGATGCGGGCATAGACTGTGGACGCCGTGCCTGGTTTTCCCTCGAAATCATAGGAGACTGTAGCGTCAGAGCCGCTGTAGATGGCGGTATCCACCACGATGTCATCCATGATGAACTCCACGCGGATGGTATCCTCACCGCTCACCTCATCCGGTACCAGGAACTGAACGCGGACGGTTTTGGACTGCTCACCGGCCGTACCGTAGACGGTGAAAATAATCTCTGTGCCGCCCTGGACCTCAGTGCCGACTTCAATGCTCTGGCCGATCACATCGCCAATGCTGGCAAAGGGAGAGAAGGAGCGGTATTCCGGTGTGCCCACCTTCAGGCCCAGCTTCTCCGCCTCGGCCTTGGCCTGGGTATAGCTCATATCCAGGAAGGAGATCACGGTGATCTTCTCCGGGCCCTTGCTGAGGGTCAGCATAATGCTGTCACCCTTTTTCAGGGTGGTACCTCTGACCGGATCGGTGGCCATGACCTGGCCGGCGGGGAACTCATCGGAAAACGCCTCGTTCCAGTCCACCTTCAGGTTCAGGTCATACTGCTGCAGCTTCATTTTTGCGGTCTGGTACACGTTGCCCAGCAGGTCGGGCATTGTGACCTCCTGCCGCTCGGCGCAGACATAGACCTGGATGACCAGATTGCTGTAGCGCTCCACGTCCGCGGCGGGGTCCTGCTGCACGATCTGACCGGGCTGGTAGTGCTCGTCATTGAGGGTACCCACCACCTCGATGGTGAAGATATCCTTGATCCCCTCCAGCTGGCCAGCCTCCTCGACGGTATAGCCCAGAACATTGGGGACCTTATAGGCCTTATCCTTGCCTCCCCCGCCGAAGCCGGCGAAGATCAGCACAAAAATCAGGATGATCGCGGCCAGACCGGCTGCCAGCAGAATGAGCAGCTTCTTGTTGCCGCGGATGTCGTCAAAGAGCGTTGTGCCGTCGTCATCGTCGTCGTAATCGTCCTCTTCTGCCTTGCGCTTCCGCACAGCAGCGGCCACCTTCTGCACAGGAATGGGGCTTGTGGGCTGGCTGTCTACGTCCGCCGCCAGCTCGGTGCGGATATAATCCATATCCACAGAGGGGTCCTTGTGGAATTTTTCCAGATCCGCCAGCATGGCGTCGGCGCTCTGGTAGCGCTTGGTGAGGTCCGCGCTCATGGCCTTCATGCAGATCAACTCCAGGGCCTCCGGGATATCGGGATTGATCTCGCGGGGACTGAGGGGTACGCTGCTGAGGTGCTGGATGGCCACGGAGACAGCGCTGTTGCCCTCGAAGGGCAGGCGGCCAGTGAGCATTTCGTACAGGACTACGCCGGCGCTGTAGATATCACTGCGGGCGTCCAGTCGATCGCCCTTGGCCTGTTCGGGGGAGATATAGTGGACGCTGCCCAGGGCCTCCTGGGCCAGGGTCTGGTGGGCGTCAGCCAAACAGGCGATACCGAAATCGGCCACCTTGACGCTGCCATCCCGCAGGACCATGATGTTCTGGGGCTTGATATCCCGGTGGATGATGCCGCGGCTGTGGGCGTGGCTGAGACCACGCATGATCTGGGTGATGAAATGCAGCGCCTCCCGCCAGTCCATATGGCCGCGGCGCTCCATATACTGCTTCAGGGTGATGCCATCGATCAGCTCCATGACGATGTAGTCGATGCCCTGGGAGCTGGAAACATCGTAGATTGAGACGATATTGGCGTGGCTCAGCTGAGCGACGGCCAGGGATTCGTCCCGGAAGCGGCGGCGGAACTCGGCGTTCTCCGCCAGCTCGCTCTTCAGTATTTTGATGGCCACAAGCCGGTTAAGGCGATGACACTTGGCCTTATACACATTTGCCATACCACCGGTGCCGATGAGCTCCAGCAGTTCATAGCGGTTATCCAGCATTTTTCCAATGTACTGATCCATCTGTGGTCATCTCCTTTCATAGATTTTGCAGCAGGACCACCGTTACGTTGTCCGGTGCTCCCTGCTCCTTGGCCTTGGCCATCAGGCGGTCCAGGCAGCTGTCCAGGTCGCTTTCGTGCTTGACCTCAAACAGCATCTCCTGATCGGTAACGGTATTGACCAGTCCGTCGGTACACAGCAGAAGAAAATCCCCCTGCTGCCACGGGACACGGAAGCTGTCCACCTCCACCTGGGGGTCAGGGCCCAGGGCGCGGGTGATCAGGTTCCGGCTGGGGTGACGGCGGGCCTGAGCAGGTGTAATGTCGCCCCGCTCCACCATGTTTTCCACCACAGAGTGGTCGCGGGTCACCTGGCGGATCCCCTCGTCAGTGATGAGATAGCCGCGGCTGTCGCCCACATTGAAAACCTCCGCCTCGGCGTCCCGACAAATGGCGCAGACCAGAGTGGTGCCCATGCGGGACAGGCTCTCATCCTCGGCCGCCCGCTGGCGGATGGCCTGATTGGCCCGGGCGATGGCGCTGCGGGCCGCATCCTTGATCTGCGGCCAGTCCAGGCCGGGCTTCAAGGAAGCTTCCAGCTCCTGCAGCAGCGTATCCACGGCGACACAGCTGGCGGTATGGCCGCCGTTGGTGCCGCCCATACCGTCACACACGACCGCGACGGTGCAGTCCGCCAGTACGGCGGTGGCGTAGGAATCCTGATTCTCACGCCGGACCAGACCGGTATCGGTGATGCCCCAGATCCTCATGCTCTCTTTTCCTCCTCCATGGCCTTGCGGCGCAGCTGGCCGCAGGACGCGTCAATATCGCCGCCCAGGCTGCGCCGCACCGTGGCGGTAATGCCGTGGGACTCCAGGCGCTTCTGGAATGCCGCTGTGCGGCGGCTGGGCTTGAAGGGACTCTCCGTCACCTCATTCAACGGGATCAGATTCACATGGCCCGGCATGCCCTTGATGCGCTGGGCGATCAGGTCGGCCTGCCAGTCGTGATCATTGACGCCGTCGATCATGGCATACTCGAAGCTGATGCGGCGGCCCGTCTTCTGGAAATAGCGGTGACAGGCGGCAAAGAGCTCCTCTACATCATAGGCCCTGTTGACCGGCATGATTTGGGAGCGGGTCTCACTGTCCGGCGCGTGGAGGGAGACCGACAGCGTCAGCTGCAGGTTCAGCTCCGCCAGGGCGTCGATCTGCGGCACGATGCCGCAGGTGGACAGGCTGATATGCCGCATACCGATGTTCATGCCGTTGGGACTGTTGACCAGGGACAGGAATTTCAGCACATTCTCCTTGTTGTCCAGCGGCTCGCCGATGCCCATCAGCACAATGTTGGAGATGGACAGGCCGCTGTCCAGCTGGGTGAAGAGCACCTGGTCTAATATTTCAGAGGGCGTCAGGTCCCGCACCTTGCCGGCGATGGTGCTGGCACAGAAGGCGCAGCCCATGCGGCAGCCCACCTGAGAGGAAATGCACACGGTATTGCCGTGGTGATAGCGCATCAGCACCGTTTCAATGCAGTTGCCGTCCATGAGGCGCCAGAGGTATTTTACGGTGCCGTCGTGCTTTGACACCTGCTTGCGCTCCACAGTGGGGGCCGTGATATAGCAGCGCTCCGCCAGCTTTTGCCGCAGGGGCTTGCTGAGGTCGCTCATTTCCTCAAAGGAGGTGACGCCGCGATGGAGCCAGGTGAATACCTGTTTGCCGCGGAAGGCGGGCTCTCCCATCTCCCGCAGCAGCTGGGTGATCTCCTGGAGGTCCAGGGATTTGATATCTGTCATAGGCAATTCCTTACTTTTGCTTTTCCAGGCGGCAGATATAGAAGCCGTCGGTGCCCCAGCGCTGGGGCCACAGGGTCAGGTGTCCGCCGCAGCCGCCGATGGGGGCGGGCAGTACAAAGGGTGACAGGTGAAACTCCGGGTGGGCCTTCAAAAACCAGGTGACCACCTCCTGATTCTCCTCCGGCAGCACGGTGCAGGTGGAATAGATCAGGGTGCCGCCGGGACGGACGTAGGAGGCGGCGTTTTCCAAGATAGCCCGCTGCTCCTGCGGAAGCTTCGCCAGCTCCTTGGGGTTTTTGTAGCGGATGTCCGGCTTTTTGCGGATGATACCAAGGCCGGAGCACGGCACGTCGGCTACCACCAGATCCGCCTGTCCGATCCAGGCTTCGTGACGCTCACGGCCGTCGGCTAGGGCGGTGCGGATGGACTTGAGGCCCAGGCGGGCAGCGCCGTTTTCGATCAGCTTCAGCTTGTGGGGATGGACGTCGCAGGAGAGGATGTCTCCCCTGTCCTGCATATCGATGGCCAGGGCAAAGGACTTGCCGCCTGGGGCGGCGCAGACATCCAGCACCCGGTCGGTTTCCTGCGGCGCGGCCACAGTGGCCACCAGACGGGCGGCGGCGTCCTGCACCGTGAAAAGGCCCTGTCGGAAAGCATTGACCCGCTCCAGATCGCCGGTGCCGCTGACCTCAAAGCAGCCCTCCATCCACGGATGAGGCTCAACCACAGCGCCGGTGGCGCGCAGTTCCTTTTCCAGGGCCTCCGGAGTGGTCCGCATGGTGTTGGTCTGAATGGTGGTAGGGACGATGGCGTTGTTGCAGCGGAGATACTGCTCCGCCTCCTCAGCGCCCAGAATGTCGATCAATCGGGTCACCAGCCATTTGGGATGGCTGTAGCGCAGGGACAGATAATCCGCCGTGCTGCCGTGGGGCAGCGGCGGCATATCCAGCCAGTTGGTGACAAATTTCCGCAGCACCGCGTTGACCATACCCGCCGCGCGGGGACGGCCATGGCGCTTGGTCATCTCCACCGCCTCGTTGACGGCGGCGCGGTGAGGGATCTTATCCATGAATAGGATCTGATAGGCCCCGATCCGCAGGATGTTCAGGATCAGCGGCTCCAGCCGCTCCGCTTTCTGGGTACACCACAGACTGATGTAGTAGTCCAGATACATGCGGTTCTGAATGACGCCGTAGGCAATGCGGCTGGCCAGCGCGGCATCCCGGCTGTCCAGGCCGTTTTTGGCGATGGTGCGCTTCAGGCTGCCGTCGGACCAGGCGTTGGCGGCGGAGAC
>CAKTSA010000014.1 GCA_934597585.1 uncultured Oscillospiraceae bacterium | reverse complement strand
ACGCCGCTGATGTAGTAGAGGTTGAACTTGGCGGTGCCCCACTGGCGCTCCAGGGTGGAGCCGATCCAGTAGTAGAAGTACAGGCTGATCAGCAGCCAGAAGATTCCGTTGTCGGTGGGCACGAACACGTAGGTAACGATGCGCCACAGCTCGCCCTTCAGCACGGCGGAGGTATTCAGCGTCAGAAACGCCAGGGCGTTGGCGTCGTTGGCCTGGGTGAACATCATCAGCAGATACACGATCACGTTGCCAGCCACGATGTAGAGCATCAGGTTGGGGATGCCGAAACGGGGGTGCCGCGCACAAAATCGCTGCACCGCGTCATAGAGCTTTTTCAAGAATGGTTCCTCCTGTGAATTCGGATAGGGATTTGTGTTACATTGTACCCTATATGACCGGAAAAGTCATTACTATTTTTTGAATAATTGGAGAATAGATATTTCGCGCTTCCGAGCGCGAGGTACTTTTGCCCACAGCGGCAAAAGTACCCAAAAACGCTGCTTAAACCTGCGGTTTAAGAATCCGCACACGCTATTCTGCATTGTACATTTGTGAGCTTTTACCACGCGTTTGCGGGAAATGGTTGTTGTCGCTGTGTATGACGAATCGACCTATCACCTGCGCCGCTGCCGCTCACATTATCAACGGTAGACGCCGAAGCGTTGTTCAGCGTAGGCATCAGCGGCAGCGGTGCTGGTGATGAGACAATCCTATGACGAATCGAAAAAGGAAATCTCACGCAAACGTGTGGTAAAAATTCACAAATCCACACGACCTATAGCGCGCAAGGAGGTGCAGGAACCTTGGTTCCTGCCGGCTCTTTTGCCCACTTTTCCAGCTGCTGGGAAAAGTGGGTCGCCGAAGGCCGCCCTCGTCCCCGCAGGGACGAAACCCTCACGAAATTGTGCCAATCCGCAAAAAAAAAAGAGACCCGTCGTGCGGCGGGTCTCTCTTTCGCAGGGATATGGTATAGAAAGAGGTCGTGATTTACTTACCGGCCTTGGCAGCCTCGCGGCCGGCGCGGAAGGCCTTCAGGTTCAGCTCCTTGACCTTGGCGGGCACGGTCTCGGCCACGATCTGCTCCCAGTCGATCTCCGGGCAACCCAGGGAGTCGCACATAGCGCCGAACAGCACCACGTTCATGCACTTGGCGTTGCCCAGCTGGATGGCGATATCGCTGGCGGGCACGGCGATGGTCTTGAAGTTCTTCTGCATGGCCTCGATGCAGCCCTCGGGATACTCCTCGGCGCCGGAGGCGATGGTGGTGGACTTGATGGCGTAGTCATTGATGACGGCCACACCGTCGGGATTCAGGAACTCCGCGTAGCGGACGGCTTCCATCTTCTCCAGGGCCACCATGATGTCGGCCTCACCCTTGCCGAACACGGGGCCGTACACCTTGTCGCCCCAGCGGACCTGGGTGGACACGGAGCCGCCGCGCTGGGCCATACCATGGACCTCGCTCTGCTTGACATCATAACCGGCCTTCATAAAACCGTTGGACATGATCTTGGAGATCAGGATGGCACCCTGACCGCCGACGCCGACCAACAGACAGCTCTTGACGTTAGACATGATTACTTCTCCTCCTTTTCAATAGCACCAACGGGGCAGGCCTGGGCGCAGACGGTGCAGCCCACACACTGGGTGCGGTCCACAGCCGCCTTGCCGTTCTCCATGGAGATGGCGGGGCAGCCCACCTTCAGGCAGCTCTTGCAGCCCACGCACTTGTCGGTATTCACCACGCACATGCCCAGATCATGCTTCACGCGCTTGATCAGCAGGCAGGGACGGCGGGTGACGATGGCGGGGTGCTTGCCCTCGTTCAGGGCGGCCACGGCGGTGTTGACGGTGGCCTTCATGGCGGCCAGATCCTGGGGATCCACGGTCAGCACGGGATCGTAGCCGTAAGTCTTGAAGATGCTCTCCACGCTGAGCATGGGAGCCTCCTCGCCCATCAGGGTATAGCCGGAGCCGGGGTTGTCCTGATGGCCGGTCATGCCGGTGATGCGGTTATCCAGCACGCAGGGGATCATGCGGCCGTTGTTGTAGATGATCTCGGCCGCGCCGGTCATGCCGCTGTGGAAGAACGTGGAGTCGCCCATGACGCCGAACACCACCTTATCGGTGACGCCCTCCCGCTGGAAGGACTTGGCCATACCCATACCGGCGGAGAAGCCGCCGCCCATGCAGATGCACACGTCCATGCAGTTCAGGGGAGGCGCGAAGCCCAGGGTGTAGCAGCCGATATCGCCGGTGACCACGTAGTTCTTGTTCTTGGACAGGGTGTAGAAGAAGCCGCGGTGGGGGCAGCCGGGGCACAGTGCGGGAGGACGCTTGGCCACCTGCACGTCGGTGATGGTCTTGTAGTTGGGCTTGATCCCCAGCACGCGCTCACGCACCAGCTGGGTGTTCAGCTCGTACATGACGCCGGTCAGCTCCTTGCCGGTGCACTCGATACCGGCGGCCTTGATCTCGTTCTCCATGAAGGGCTCCAGCTCTTCGATGACGTACAGCTTCTCCACCTTCTTGGCAAAGTCGCGGATCAGGTCCATGGGCAGCGGATAGGTCAGGCCCAGCTTCAGGAAGGAGGTACCCTCGGGGAACACCTCCTTGGCGTACTCATAGGCGATGGAGGCGGTGATGACGCCCACCTTGCCGTCGCCCAGCTCCAGCTTGTTCAGGCCGTTCTCCAGGGCGGTCGTGCAGCCGTACTGGGCCAGCTTCACCAGGCGCTCCTCCACGATGGGGTGGTTCAGGTAAGCGTTGGCGGGGGCGCAGATGTACTTGCGGGTGTTGCGCTTATACTCGGGCGCCACATGCTCGGTGCGCTCGCCGAACTCCACCAGACCCTTGGAATGGCAGACACGGGTGGTGGTACGGTACAGCACAGGGGTGTCGAACTCCTCGGAGATCTCGCAGGCCAGCTTCACGAAGTCCTTGCACTCCTGGGCGTCGCTGGGCTCCACCATGGCGATCTTGGCGGCCCGGGCATAGTGGCGGTTGTCCTGCTCATTCTGGGAGGAATGGCAGCTGGGGTCGTCAGCGGTGACCACCACATAGGCGCCGTTAACGCCCATGTAACCGGCGGTGAACAGGGGGTCGGCGGCCACGTTCAGGCCCACCATCTTCATGGTGCAGAAGGCGCGGGAACCGGCCACGGCTGCGCCGTAGGCCACTTCAGCGGCTACCTTCTCGTTGGGAGCCCACTCGCAGTACACGTCCTTGCCGTACTGGGGCATGTTCTCCAGGATCTCGGTGCTGGGGGTGCCGGGATACGCGGAGCAGACTTTGATACCGGCTTCGTAGACGCCACGGGCGGTGGCCTCGTTACCGGACATCAGATGTTTCATAGTTTTCTTCCACCTTTCTTCTTTTTTGCTTACTCTTACTTACACTCTATATGTCACTTACTATTGGAAACAATGGAAAACGGGATCAATACACGCTGGCCTCCTGCTCGCCGTGGAGCACCCGCAGGGCACCCTCGGCCAGAGAACGCATCTCCTCCTCGCCGGGCAGACGGATGGTCTGGGCGATCTTGCCCACATAGGCGGTGATATCGTCGCAGAAGAACTGCTCATAGGCCATGCCGCCGGTGAACACGATGGCGTCCACGTCGAAGTGCAGCACGGCGGCCATGGCGCCGATGTCCTTGGAAAGCTGATAGACCAGGGCCTGATAGGCCTCCACATACTTGGGGTCGCCCTCCACCACCTTGGCGCAGATCACGCGGAAATCGGTGGTGCCCAGATAGGACAGCATACCGGCCCGGCGGCCGAAGGTCTTCTTCACCTCGTCCTTGGTCTTGCCGCTGAAGCAGTAGCTGATGAGCTGGTTGACAGGCAGACCGCCGGCGCGGTCCATACCCATGGAGCCCTCGTCCTTTACGTTGCACACGTCTACCACGCGGCCCTTCTGGTGAGCGCCTACGCTGACGCCGCCGCCCAGATGGCACACGATCAGGTTCACGTCCTCGTACTTTTTGCCCAGCTCCTTGGCAGCCTTGCGGCCGATGGACTTGTGGTTCAGAGCGTGGAACTGGCACAGGCGGCGGAACCCGGCGAAGCCGGTATAGTGGGCGATCTCGGTCATCTCGTCCACGCACACGGGGTCAACAAAGAAAGCGGGGATGCCCACCATGTCGCCCAGCTTCTTGGCCAGATACGCGCCCAGATTGGAGGGGTGCTCGCCGTAGGGGGCGGTCTCCACATCGTGCATCACCTTGTCATTGACGGCGTAGGTGCCGCTGGGGATAGGACGGTACAGACCGCCGCGGCCGCACACCGCGTCAAAGTCCTCCAGCTTGTAGCCCGCCTCGGTAACGGCGTTGAGAATGGCAGTCTTGCGATAGTCCGCCTGGTCGATGACCCGCTCGAACTGGTCCAGCTCCTCGGCGGAGTGGTCGATGCCCAGCTTGAAAAGCTGCTGGTCTTCGTCGAACACGGCGATCTTCGTGCTGGTGGCGCCGGGGTTGATGACAAGGATCTTCATATGGGGGTTCCCTCTCTTTCTGTTATTTCATCGAATACTTCGTCAAAAATTTCACCGAATCACTTAATGAACTATTCACAGTATGGCACTTCCCTCCCCGTTTGTCAACGGCGTTTTCCCCTTGTATCGGACACATCGGGAAATATCGGCGTTGTGAACAAAAAAAGAGGGCATTTGGTCGTGAAAACGACCAAATGCCCTCTTCTGTTCTTCACGCTTTGGCAAGCCCCCGCAGCAAAACCTCCGCCATAGCCACGCCACGCTGGGCGATATCAAAGCTGCCCTCGTAGATGCGCCATTCCAGCAGCGTGCCGCGGTGCAGCGTCACCAGATACTCCACCACCGAGTCGCCGTCATACCGGGCGTCGATAAAGCCCTCCCGGCGGCACAGCTCCACCAGCTCGGACAGCACACGATAATAAATGCGGTGTTCGTTGCGCTGCAGCGCCCCCTGCTCCGGGTACTTCATGGCGTGGATAAACGCCTTGTACAGCACCGGGTCGCTGCTGCTGATCCGCAGGGACTGGCCCACAAAGTCCAGCAGCTTTTCCCGTGAAGTCCGGACGGTATCCGTCAGATATTCCGCCTCCAGCGTCAGGTACGCCGCGTCCACGTGGCTGGTGACCTGGATGGCCAGCTCGTCCTTGCTCTTGAAGTAGTGATAGATATTGCCCACGGAGCAGCCCGCCTTCTGGGCGATCTCCTCCACAGAGACGTTTTCAAAGCCCTCCCGGTCAAACAGATCCAGCGCCACATTCTGAATGCGGCTGCGCATCTCCAGCGCCTGCAGCTTGCGGGGGGTAAGTCTTTCTGCCATAATGAGTGAACCCCTCAATGAAAAATTCTGTATAGTATCATATCGTGAAACACGCAGCGTGTCAAGGGTTTGTCTGTTTACATTGCGAAAGTCGGGGGATTTCGTCCCCGCGGGGACGAAAGGAGGTTTCGCGCTCCGGCGCGACCTACTTTTGTCAACAGTGACAAAAGTAGGCAAAGACACCGGAAGGAACCTCCGGTTCCTTCATCTCCGGGCGCGCTATAGTGTGTACGAAATTGTGATTGTATACCGCACGATCACAGGGGATTTCCTTTTTCGATTCGTAAAAGGATCGTCTCTGCTCCAGCGCCGCTGCCGCTGATGCGGTGCAGGGAAAAAGTCTTTGCATCTATCGTGCGGGCCGTCGAGGACGCCGGCCCCTACGCATCGGCTGCCGATAGAAGAGCCGTAGGGGGCGGCGTCCCCGACGCCCCGCCGTACAACGATTCACCTTCTACCGTTGCACCGCATCAGCGGCAGCGGCGCAGGAGCAGAGTCGATGCGTCATACGATACGAAATCAACCGTGTTCTGCGAACGTGCGGTATGATCCGCCATACTGCACAGAGCATAGCGCGCAGGAAGCCTTGAAACCTGGGTTTCAAGCGGCCCTTTTGGACACTTTTGGGGCCGTGGCCAAAAGTGTCCCGTGCCCGAAGGCACGGAATTCCCCTCGCGCTCGGAAGCGCGAAACCTCCCCAAACGATCTCATCGATATCCATGAAAAACGGCCGTCTTTCGACGGCCGTTTTTCATTATCTGTGGCTGCAATGGCCTCCGCAGTGGGAGCAGTTGCCAGTGCAGGCTCCGGAGCAGAGACTCTTGCCCTGCTTTTTGTTTTTGATGAGGGAATGGACAATGGAAGTGACAATGGCGATCAGAACAAGACAAATCAGAATATCAGCCAGCATGGCAAGCGCTCCTTTCTCAGAATCAGTAAGTAGTGGGTGATATTGCGGGGTGAATTACATCTTCACGCTCAGCTTGGTGGCGTCCTTGTAGGGACGGAACAGCATGTACAGCAGGCCAGCCAGAACGATGACGGCCACGATGGTGCCGATGATGCTGCCGGTGCCCACAGCCCAACCGCCGAACTGGTTAATCATCAGAGCGATCAGATAAGCGAAGCCGCACTGATAGCCGATGGCGAACCAGGTCCACTTGGCGTTGTTCATCTCACGCTTGATAGCGCCGATGGCCGCGAAGCAGGGAGCGCACAGCAGGTTGAACACCAGGAAGGAGTAGCCGCTGATACCGGTGAAAGCAGCACCGATGGCGTCATAGACAGTGCCCTCGCCGCCGCCGTACAGAACGCCCAGCGTACCGACGATGTTCTCCTTTGCCACCAGGCCGGTGATGGAGGCCACGGTAGCCTGCCAGTTGCCCCAGCCCAGAGGCGCGAAGATCCAAGCGATGGCGTTGCCGATCTTGGCCAGGATGGAGCCGTCGATCTGATCCTCAGACAGCATCTGGAACTGGCCGTCGACCCAGCCGAAGTAGGTGGTGAACCACACGAAGATGGTGGACAGCAGGATGATGGTACCGGCCTTCTTGATGAAGGACCAGCCGCGCTCCCACATGCTGCGGAGCACGTTGCCCAGAGTGGGCCAGTGGTAAGCGGGCAGCTCCATAACGAAGGGAGCAGGGTCGCCGGCGAACATCTTGGTCTTCTTCAGGATGATACCAGAGACGATGATGGCCGCCATACCGATGAAGTAAGCGGAGGTGGAGACCCATGCGCTGCCGCCGAACAGAGCGCCGGCGATCATGCCGATGAAGGGCACCTTGGCGCCGCAGGGGATGAAGGTGGTGGTCATGATGGTCATACGGCGGTCACGTTCATTCTCGATGGTACGGGACGCCATAACGCCGGGGATACCGCAGCCGGTACCGATCAGCATGGGGATGAAGGACTTACCGGACAGGCCGAACTTGCGGAAGATACGGTCCAGAACGAAGGCAATACGGGCCATGTAGCCGCAAGCCTCCAGGAAGGCCAGCATCAGGAACAGCACCAGCATCTGGGGAACGAAGCCCAGCACCGCGCCGACACCGGCCACGATACCGTCAAGGATCAGGCCGCTGAGCCACTCGGACGTACCGGCGGCTTCCAGACCGTTGCCGATCAGAACAGGGATACCGGGAACCCAAACGCCGTAGTCGGCGGGATCCGGCTCTTCGCCGATCTCGTCCAGCGTGGCCTTGGCCTTCTCATAGTCAGCCAGTGTGGCGGTTTCGGTCTCGATGGCCAGGGTCTCCTCGTCCTCCACGTCATAGGTGAAGGTACCGTCGGCGGCCAGCTGGCCGTTTTCTTCGATGTAGGCGTCATAGCCATCCACGATCAGGGATGCCTCGCCATAGGCGTCGGCCACCTCGGTATACTCGGCGGTGCCGATGCCGAACAGGTGCCAGCCGTCACCGAACAGGCCGTCATTGGCCCAGTCGGTAGCCGGTGCGCCCACGCCCACCATGGCGATCCAGTACACCAGGAACATGACGATGGCGAAGATGGGCAGGCCCAGCCAGCGGTTGGTGACGATGCGGTCGATCTTATCAGAGGTGGACAGCTCGCCCTTGTTCTTCTTCTTATAGCAGCTCTTGATGACCTCAGCGATGTAGACGTAGCGCTCGTTGGTGATGATGGACTCGGCGTCGTCGTCCAGCTCCTTCTCGGCGGCCTTGATGTCGGTCTCGATGTGGGTCATGGTCGCGGCGGGGATGTTCAGCTTGGCCAGCACCTTGTCATCCCGCTCAAAGATCTTGATGGCGTACCAGCGCTGCTGCTCCTCGGGCATGCTGTGAACAGCGGCCTCCTCGATGTGGGCGATGGCGTGCTCCACGGGGCCGGAGAAGGTATGCATGGGAACGGTCTTGGCGCTCTTGGCGGCGTTGATGGCAGCCTCGGCGGCCTCCATGACGCCGGTCCCCTTCAGGGCGGAGATCTCCACGATCTGGCAGCCCAGCTGGCGGGACAGCTCGGGGATGTTGATCTCGTCGCCGTTCTTCTTCACGAGATCCATCATGTTGATGGCGATGACCACAGGGATGCCCAGCTCGGTCAGCTGCGTGGTCAGGTACAGGTTACGCTCCAGGTTCGTGCCGTCGATGATGTTCAGGATGGCGTCGGGACGCTGGTCGATCAGGTAGTTACGGGCCACCACTTCCTCCAGCGTGTAGGGGGACAGAGAGTAAATGCCGGGCAAGTCCATGATGGTCACGTCATCGTGCTTCTTCAGCTTGCCTTCCTTCTTCTCCACCGTAACGCCGGGCCAGTTGCCCACGAACTGGTTGGAGCCGGTCAACGCATTGAACAGCGTGGTTTTACCGGAGTTCGGGTTGCCCGCAAGGGCAATTTTGATTTGCTTTTCCATATACGCTCCTTTCGGATAGCTGACGCTAACCGTCACACAAAAATTTTTATTACTCGACCTCAATCATTTCCGTGTCGGCCTTGCGCAGAGACAGCTCATAGCCGCGCACCGTGACCTCCATAGGATCGCCCAGGGGTGCTACCTTGCGGACATACACCTCAGTGCCGCGGGTGATACCCATGTCCATGATGCGGCGCTTGACGGGGCCTTCGCCGTGGAGCTTGACGACCTTCACGGTCTGGCCGATCTTGGCCTCTTTCAACGTTTTCATACGTCTCCTCCTTATCACACGATATTTATATAAAATTCAAAAAATAAAGACACAATAAAAGCTTCGCAGCCTCGCAGAGTTCGCCGCTCGCAAGCGGCGAAAAAATTAAATCATTTTTCTGACGACATGTGCGTCAGAAAAATACTTCTCGGCTGCCAGTGCACCCAACGGGTGCGCGCAGCCAGCCGCAAGCTCTTTTGGCAGAAAAATCGTCAGATTTTTCGCCAGCTCGTCATACCATGATCTTCCGCGCCATCTCTTCACTGATGGCCACGCGGGATTCCTTGACCTTGACGATGACGTTGCCGCCCAGCGAGCTGATCAGCGTGACCTCGCCGCCCGCCACGAATCCCAGATTTTCCAGGTGCCGGCGCACCTCGTCATTTCCGCCGATCCGGTGGATGATCTGCTCCGTTCCCACATCGGCCAATGTCAGCGGCATCATATGCTTCCCTTCTTTCTATATTAGCATGGGCTAACCTTGCATCTCAAAAAATGGTTAGCCCTTTCTAACCACGCCAATATTATAGTTAGCGAGAGCTAATTTGTCAACAGAAAATTCACATTTTTTTGTCGGAAAAGGGAATTCATCCACTTGCCCACCGGCCGCCGCGTTCTATCCGCCGCTCTTTGTGCATTTTTCACGATGCACAGCAAAAAGAGGACGGAAGCCCCGCTTCCGCCCTCTTTTGTCCTATTTTCATACCCACCGCGCCAGCGTGACGGACAGGCGGCCCTTCCGGGTGGTGCCGCCCACCTGGGCCAGTTCCGCCTTTCCGAAGCCCCGCACGGCGATGCGGTCGCCCTCCTTCAGCTGCCGGTCGCCCTTCAGGCACACCAGGTCGTTGACGGCCACCTTTCCCGCGGCAATCAGCTGTCCGGCAGGGCCCCGGGCCATGGAGAACGCCGCCCCCACCAGGCAATCCAGCCGCAGGGAGGGCACCGTGTCCCGGATCTCCCGCTTCTCCGCCGCCGGGCGCTGCACCTCCGCCAGGGGGATGGCCGACAGATGCAGCTTCGTCCGTCCCGCCGCGGTCAGGTTCTCCAGCAGATAGGGCAGCACCGCCCGGGTCACCAGAAAGTCGCAGGCCCCGGGCGAGACGTAGATGTCCCCCACCGTCTCCCGCTTGACGCCGGCACCCATGAGGCTGCCCAAAAAATCCCGATGGGTCAGCGTATCCTTTTCATAGTAGGCGGCCCGCACCGCGGCCACCGGACCGTCGTCGTCGGTGAGACAGTCCTCCGTCAGATACTCCGGCAGATAGCAGGCCAGGCAGCGCTCCGCGCCCTCGCAGCCGCCGAAGAAGGTCAAAGCCATATGGGGCAGCAGCCGCTGCGTCAGCGCCTGCTCCCGGGGCGAGAGGAACCCGGTGGCGGCGAAGATATTCCGCTCCTCGGCGTGGGTCAGCCTGTCATAGATCCGGGCCAGCAGCAGCCGGTCCTCCTCCGTCTCCGCCGCAGCAGCGATGGCCCGCTGCTTGTCCATGGTCGCTCCCCCCTTTTCCTTTCGCTCCTTACATTATCGTATCGCCTCGCCCAGCACCCGCCGCAGCAGCTCCGCCGTGGTCACCTCGCCACGCAGCACCCGCTGGCACTGCTCCCGCATCTGGGGCGTCACCTGACAGCCCTCCATGCGGACGGAGGCCTCCGCGTTCTTCATAGGAAGTGTATATCGCTTGTCGCTGCTCTTGTACATAGAAAAACTCCTCGCGTCATCCGCGAGGAGTCTGGAGCTTGTGGCCGGATTCGAACCGGCGACCTGCTCATTACGAGTGAGCTGCTCTGCCAGCTGAGCCACACAAGCATCTCTATGAGAATCGGCTCCTCGCCGTACTCTTTTTGCTTCCGGTCGTTCAGCACCGCTGAAAACCATATGATATCATACCACAGATCATGCCGCCCGTCAACTCCTATTTTTCGTCCCGGCCCGGCCCGCGCCGCCATTTCCCCCGGTTTTCCGCTGGGAAATACACAGGGTAATCATTTCCCCGGCGGATGAAAGTTTTCCGGCACGTACTCCCCTTTTTTCGACCGTCTTCCCCTCCGTTCGGCAAAATCAACAACCGCCAAAAATATGCACAAGCCCCCTCTTTTTTCCTTTTTGCTATATTTTTCCCGGTTCTTTCGACAGGCCTTTTCCTTTACATCTGGTTTACATAATTCTGCGCCGCATAACTTCTACAAGGAGTTATCCACACTTTCCACACCTTTTTCCACCACGGTGTATTCCCCGTGTTTTCCACGCTTTTGCAGGCTTTTCCCTCTTTTTGGAAAACCCGCAAACGCGGTTTACACATATTGCGCACATGCCGTTTTGTTTACATAATTCTTTTTGACAGAATTTTCTCCTTCATCCGAAAATTCTCCCTTACGCCCATGTGTCCTTATCCCATCAGGTACTGGGCCAGTCCCACCACCGGCGGAATGGTCGCCACGGACAGGGCGGTGTACACCGACACCACACTGGAGGCCAGACGGGTGTCGCTCTCGAACTTCTGGGCAAACATGCTCAGCAGCGCGGCAGGCGGCGTGCTGGCGGCGATGACGGTCACCAGCGCCACGGCGCTCTCCACCCGCAGGACATAGCACAGCCCCACGGTCAGCAGCGGGATCACCACCAGACGCAGCACCAGGGCCGTCCAGGAGCGGCGGTCGGCAAAGGCCTGGCGGAAGTCCGCGTGGCTCAGCTGATACCCCACCACGATGGTGGGCAGAGGCGTATTCATATTGGCCAGATACGTCAGCGGCGTCATGACGATCTCCGGCAGGCGCACCGACAGCAGATACAGCGCCATGGCCGCCACCACGCTCAGCACGCCGGGATTCAGCAGAATGTTCTTCAGCCGCAGCTTGCTGGCGTCGTGGGTCATCATGTAGATGCCCATCGTCCACGTCAATACCGTGAACACCACCACGTAGGCCGAGCCGTAGAACACGCCGATGCTGCCCAGCAGCGCCGTCATCAGCGGATAGCCCATAAAGCCGCAGTTGGAGAACACCGTGCCGAAGCGCAGCACGCCGCAGGTCCGATCCTTCCCCCGCAGGGCCGCATAGGCCAGCAGGATACTGCCGATATGCACCGCCGCCGCCAGCAGCAGGCAGATCAGGAAGTTGTGCAGATCCGCCGCGTCCCTCTCCCGCTGAAAGGCCACCACCATCATGGCGGGGGACACCGCGTACATCACCAGATTCGTCATAGCCAGACTGCCCTTGTCCCCCATCAGTTTGGCCTTGCCCATAGCAAAGCCCACCGCCATCAAAGCGAACAGGATCAGCACCTGCTGACCCACCATCAAAAAAGAACCGATCATATCGTATTGCTCCTCTTGTCAGAATTGCGCGCAGTGGCCGCCGCCACCACCAGAAAGCCCACCGCCCCGGCGACGGTGGTGAACAGCAGCATGGCGTTCACATCGAACCGGTCGATGAGCCGGCCGCCCACAGCGGTCATCACCGCCGGGCCCAGCCCGTTGGAAAACACATGGATGAGCCCCTGCCCCTTCACCTGGTTGGCACTGTCCAGATACTCCGCCACATAGTAGACCGTGGCCGGCAGGAAGATGCCGAACTCAAAAAACTGCAGCAGCGCCGCCGCGTACAGCAGCACCGGCGACCGGGCCAGCAGAAACAGCAGATCCTTCCCCACAAACGCGGCCGCGCATACCAGAAACAGCGTCCGCAGCCCGAACCGCCGCCGCATCCGGGGAAACAGCGCCATGGCCGGCAGCTCCATAAAGGCCGACAGCGCCAGCACCGCGCCCATCAGGCTCTCCCCCGCCCCGGCTTTGGCGGCGATGTGGATCATATAGGTATTGCAGGCGTTGTGCCCGCCCTGCAGCAGCGCGCAGCCCACCAGCAGCACCGTAAAGGCCGGATACCGCCGCAGCAGCGCCCCCAGCCCCAGCACCTGGGGCTGAGCCTTCTCCTGCGCCTCCGGCGCAGGGGGCAGCGGATAGCGGAAGCTCCACACCGCGGCGATCTGCACCGCCAGCGCCGCCAGAAACACCGGCAGGATCACCGTCGGGCTCTCCTTCTCCAGCACAAAGCCCAGCACCAGCGCCACGATGGCATAGGTGGTGGAGCCGGTGCCCCGGCCCAGACCGTAGTTGATGTCCACGCCCCGCAGGTGGTACGCCATCACCATGCTGTTGAAGAACGGTGCCGTACACACCAGCAGCACGCCGATGACGGCGTAGGCCGCCAGCAGCACCGTCTTCTGCCCGGTGCACACCGTCATGACCACCCCGGCCGCCATGGTCAGCAGCGACAGCACCAGCGCCAGCCGCCGGCTGGTCCACCGCCTGTCGGCGTCCGACAGCGCCGCCAGCGCCGGCTGGATCACCAGCGGCAGCAGCAGCGCCAGCGACGTGACCACGCCCAGCGCGCTGTTGCTCAGCCCCAGGTACAGCAGCAGCACCGGCCCGAAGCCCCAGATGGCGGAAAACCCGGTGAAATAGCTGCCCTGCATGGCGGCGTGGTGGAGATTCACTTTTCGCGAAAGCTTGTCCATAGCGGCTCCCATCCGGTAAGGAATATTAAATAAGTGTGAATATGCTACCACAGTCTATCACAAAAGCAAAAACTGTCAAGAGCGAAGGTTGTGTTTTGGCGGAAAATGGACTATAATAAGCTATTATGTGAAATTTGAACCCACAAGGAGAAACGCCATGAAACTGATGGTCCTTGACGGCAACAGCATCATCAACCGCGCCTTCTTCGGCGTAAAGCCCCTGACCACCCGGGACGGGCTGTATACCAACGCCATTTTCGGCTTTCTGAACATGCTCCAGCGCTTCATCGACGAGGAGCAGCCGGAGGCGCTGTGCGTGGCCTTTGACCGCCGGGAGCCCACCTTCCGCCACCAGGCGGACGCCGCCTACAAGGCCACCCGCAAGGGCATGCCGGAGGAACTCAGCCAGCAGATGCCGGTGATGAAGCAGGTCCTCAGCGCCATGTCCATCCCCTGCTACGAGATGGCGGGCTACGAGGCCGACGACCTGCTGGGCACCATCTCCCGCCGCTGCGAAAAGCGGGGCTGGGAGTGCGTGGTGGTCACCGGCGACCGGGACAGCCTGCAGCTGATCACCGACCGCACCCGGGTAAAGCTGGTGCTCTCCCGCACAGGTGAAAACGCCGCCGACATGACGCAGGAGACCTTCCGCGCCCAGTACGGCTTTGACCCCATCCACATGATCGACCTGAAGGCCCTGATGGGCGACAGCAGCGACAACATCCCCGGCGTGCCGGGCATCGGCGAGAAGACCGCCATGGCCCTGGTGCAGCGCTACGGCAGCATCGACGCACTGTACGCCGCCATGCCGGACATCGAGGCCCGCCCCGCCGCCGTGCGGAAGCTAGCGGAGGGGGAGGAATCCGCCCGCCGCAGCTACTGGCTGGCCACCATCGTCACCGACGCGCCCCTGGAGTTCGACCCGGAGGACGCCCTGCGCCAGCCCTACAAGCCGGAGCTCTACGACCTGTTTGTCAAGCTGGAATTCACCCGGCTCATCAAGAAATACGGCCTCTCCCCCGCCGCGGACAGCACGCCCCCGGCATCCGCCGCCCACGACGGGGACTACACCGTCTCCGTGGAGACCCCCCGGACCGACGCCGACGCCCAGCGTCTGCTGGCCCTGTGGCGGAAGGCCCCCCACGTGGCGGTCTATGGCCTGGAGGATCTGAGCGCACTGGCGGCGGCCTGCCAGGTGGACGACCACCACGGTCTGACGGCCGTCCTGCGGTCCGACCGCTTTGACGGCCGCTGGGACGACCTGCTGGCGGGCCTCTTCAGCGGCGACATCGCCAAGGCGGCCCACAACGTAAAGGACCTGACCTATACCCTGCTGGAGCGGGGCCTGCCGGCCGAGGGCTTTGTGTTCGACACGGCCCTGGCCGCCTATCTGCTGGACGCCACCGCCGGGGGCTACGACCTGCCCCAGCTGTTCGTGGGCTACTGCGGCGCGGAGCTGCCAAAGCCGGCCCACCTGGAGAAGGACGCCTTCTCCCTGCTGGGCAACGACGCCGCGGCGGAGGCCTCCCTGTGCAGCTACGCCAGCGCCGTGGACGCCCTGTACGGCATACTGCCCGGCAAGCTGGATGACCTGCACATGACGGCGCTGCTCCAGGACATGGAGCTGCCCCTGTGCCGGGTGCTGGCGGAGATGGAGCTGTCCGGCTTCCGCCTGGACAGCGCCGCCCTGGCCCGCTTCGGCCAGGACCTGCAGGCCAGTATCGACGCTCTGGAGCAGTCCATCTACGGCATGGCGGGCCGCACCTTCAACATCAACTCCCCCAAGCAGCTGGGCACCATCCTCTTTGACAAGCTGCAGCTGCCCCACGGCAAAAAGACGAAGACCGGCTGGTCCACCAACGCCGAGGTGCTGGAAAAGCTGCGGTACGAGGCCCCCATCGTAAACAGTGTCCTGGAATACCGGCAATACACCAAGCTGAAGAGCACCTATGCCGACGGTCTGCTGCGGGCGGTGTCCCCCGACGGCCGGGTGCGCACCCGATTTCAGATGACGGTGACGGCCACAGGCCGTCTCAGCTCCACGGAGCCCAATCTGCAGAACATCCCCACCCGCACGGAGCTGGGCAGCCAGATCCGCCGCCTGTTCATCCCCGAGGCCGGCTGCGTCCTGGTGGACGCCGACTACTCCCAGATTGAGCTGCGACTGCTGGCCCACATGGCCGGGGACGAGGCCATGATCCATGCCTTCCGCTCCGGCGAGGATTTCCACACCCTCACCGCCGCCAAGGTCTTCCACGTGCCGGAATCGGAGGTGACCCACCAGATGCGTTCCCGGGCCAAGGCGGTGAACTTCGGCATCGTCTACGGCATGTCCGCCTTCTCCCTCAGCCAGGACATCCACGTGACGCTGGCGGAGGCCAAGGACTATATGGAGCGCTACTTCGCCACCTACCCCGGCGTGAAGCAGTATATGACCGACATCGTGGAAAAGGCCCGGGAGCAGGGCTATGTGGAGACGCTGTACCACCGCCGGCGGATGCTGCCGGAGCTGAAGGCGTCCAACTTTATCCAGCGCTCCTTCGGCGAGCGGGTGGCCCTGAACATGCCCATCCAGGGCACGGCGGCGGACATCATGAAGCTGGCCATGATCCGGGTCTACGACCGTCTGCGGCGGGAGGGCCTGCAGGCAAAGCTCATCATGCAGGTCCACGACGAGCTGATCGTGGAGTGCCCGGAGGCGGAGCGGGAGACCGTGGAGACGCTGCTGCGGCAGGAGATGGAGCAGGTGGCCTCCCTGGCCGTCCCTCTCATCGCCGAGGCCCACAGCGGCAGCAACTGGCTGGACGCAAAAGGCTGAGTAGGGGCGGGGTTCTACCCCGCCCGCTACACGATTTTCGTACACAGCGGCACTCAAAAATCTGAAAAAGCAGGTTAAATACAATGGAAAAGATACACGTAACGATCGTCCCCATGAACGCCGATCATCTGGACGAGATCGCGGCGCTGGAGCGGGTGTGCTTCTCCCGCCCCTGGTCGCGGAATATGCTCTCGGAGGAGCTGGAGAACCAGTGCGCCGCCTTTCTGACGGCGCTGGACGCCGCCACCGGCAAGGTGGTGGGCTACGCCGGACTGCTGGTGGCGGCGGACGAGGGCTACATCACCAACGTGGCGGTGTTCCCGGAATACCGCCGCCAGGGCATCGCCGCCAGGCTCCTGAAGGTATTCTGCGATTTCGCGGCGGGCCAGCACCTGGCGTTCCTGACGCTGGAGGTGCGGCCCAGCAACACCGCCGCCATCGCCCTTTATCAGTCCTTCGGTTTTACAGAGCGGGGACGGCGGCGCAACTACTACGACCTGCCGAAAGAGGACGCCCTCATTCTGACGCGGGATTTTGAGGAGGCGGATGCATGAATATACTGGCTTTTGAATCCTCCTGCGACGAGACCGCTGTGGCGGTGGTGCAGGATGGCCGCAGGGTGCTGTCCGACGCCATTCTCTCCCAGGCGGACATGCACGCGCTGTATGGCGGCGTGGTGCCGGAGATCGCCTCCCGCAAGCATGTGGAGGCCATTGCCGGGCTGACGGATCAGGCCCTGCGGGACGCGGGGCTGACGAAACAGGATATCGACGCGGTGGCGGTCACCTACGCGCCGGGGCTGATCGGCGCGGTGCTGGTGGGCGTCAGCTTTGCCAAGTCCGCCGCGTGGGCCCTGGGGGTGCCGCTGATCCCGGTGCACCATGTGCGGGGCCACATCGCCGCCAACTATCTGGCCTTTCCGGAGCTGGAGCCGCCGTTTCTGGCGCTGGCCATCTCCGGCGGCAACACGCTGATTGTGGACGTGGCGGACTATACGGACATGAAGGTGCTGGGCGCCACCCGGGACGACGCGGCGGGCGAGTGCTTTGACAAGGCCGCCCGCGTGCTGGGCCTCCCCTACCCCGGCGGCAAGCCCATGGACCAGCTGGCCCAGCAGTCGGCGGGCGGGGTGTACAACCTGCCCCGGGCGCATGTGGAGGGGGCGCCGCTGGATATGAGTTTTTCGGGATTGAAGACGGCGGTGGTCAATTTGGCGCACAATGCGGCACAGAAGGGCGAAATTTTGGATGAAGGGGCGCTGGCGAGGGACTTTACCCAGGCGGTCAGCGATGAGCTGACGGAGCGGGCGGCGCTGGCGCTGGAGCAGACGGGCAGGAAAATTCTGGTAGCCGCGGGAGGCGTGGCGGCCAACTCCATCATCCGGGGAGACCTGGAAAAACTGTGCAAAAAGCGCGGCATCACGTTGTTTTTGCCGCCGCTGAAGTGGTGCGGGGACAACGGGGCGATGATCGGCGCGCAGGGATATTACGAGTACCTCTCCGGCGTCCGGGGCGACATGACGCTAAACGGCTACGCCACGATGGAGTTGGATAATCTTGTATAATTATGCATTTTTAACAAGCAAACGCGGGGCGCTGCGCCCCGCGTTTTATTCTTCTATCCGTTAATACATTGCGTTTTTATCGGATTTATGGGTACATAAAAGGCCGTTATGGGTACACTTTTGGTACATAAACGGAGTTATTGGTACAAAGAAACCCGCTCCCCTGAAAAGGGGAGCGGATTTTGTGTAGAATTAAAGGTTAGGGATTGCTATAGGCCACTGCGCCGTCAACAGTAACGGTACCTTTCACGATGGCCGCACTGCCATTACCATCGATGTGCTTCAAGCCATACAAGCCCTGATAGTTCGTATTGCCAGCAGCATTCTCCGCAGCAGTCGCATTGCAGCCGTTCTGTGTACAACCAGTCAACGTAACGTTGTACGAATAACCATTAAAATTATTCGCAGAATTCAGCATAACCGCGCTCTTAGTATCATTTGCGGCAGTCATATGGAAATCGCAATTATTGAAAGTAACATTCTTATTCGAATCTGCCACTTCCTGATACACGTAAACATTCTTGTTCACACCATAAAAATGGCAGTTCGTCAGAACAAAGTTTTCGCCGCCATAGAAATTAATCGCATACTGATTATTGCCGCTGGTAAGCGTACAATTTTCAAAGGTCATATCGCAATAGGTCGTCATAAAACCATTGATATCACAGTTTTTGAATACAACCTTGCCAGTATGTATGAAACCTTTGTAGTTTTCTGTTCCGTAATTAACCGTCACACCATCAAAATTTACAGAAGTAGCTTTATTGACCGTGTCCTTCATGTCAATGACGGTGTCCTTGGTGCCTGAAATGGTAATGTCCTTATTTTCCAGAGAGGGCAGGGTGTAGGTGCCTTCTGCCAGCTTCAGGTTGGTCTTACCTTCGTCAATAGCGGCTGCCAGATCATCCTGTGTGCCAACGGAAGTGGGCAGGGTGGGATAGGGAGCATTCTTATCGTACTCGTTATTGAAGCTGTCGGACTCGCTGTTGAGCTGTGCGGCCAGGACGGTCAGGTCAAACTCCACCTTGCCGTTCATATAAGTATTGCCGGCGTTTTCATCCATATGTACCAGCAGGGCAAAGTAATGGGTCTCACCGTGGAGCAGCTTAACGCCGGTAGGATCCGTCGGAGCAGTGGTGTCTGTACCGCTGACAACCTGAGCACCTGCCACAACAGACTTACCATCAGCGGCATTCCAGCCGTCCACAGTACTAGTCTCGCTACCAGCCACAATGGCGTACTTCATGACCTCGTACAGGTTCTTGCCATCGGCAGGATTGGTGACCTTCAGCTGCACCTGATACTTCAGGTCCAGATTGCCGTTGTTCTTGATGGCCAGATAGGCCACCTGGGTCTTGCCCGGCTCCCAGAGGGTATTCTGGTTGTCGTTCTGCGCCACCAGGCTGTTTTCATTGCCGAAAATCGCCTGTTTGCTGTCGCCGATGTTCTCATAGCCCTTCTCGCCACGCATCAGCAGCTGGACGTCCAGGTTACCGGCCTGGATCTTGTTGACGCCGGTGGATGCAGTGTCGGTGAACCACGCGAAGGTGGAGCCGATGAGCATCACCAGGCACAGGACAATGGCCAGAACGCTGGTCAGAAGCGCGCGTTTGGTCGCTTTCTTGGTTGACATTTCTTATGTCCTCCCCTTGTAAATATTTGCCGGATGGGTCAGGGCGCCGCCGTCCCGGCTGCTCCGGCGGCACCCGCGTATACTGTCTCCCCTTCCCCAAGTCTGGCGCGGGCAGACAGAGCAAGCAACAAAACTCTGTCTGCCCATTATGGGGAGGTCAGACGCATAAGACCCGGCGGCCAGGCGACCGCCGTGATCGTCATGCCGTTCATCAAAGCCCTATAGAGACGGGAGATTGTGCTTTTAGTAAGGAAATAAAAGCACAAAAACCCTATAGGGTTTTTGTTTTCAGGGGCAAAATGCCCGGTTGTTCATTTACATTGTAGCACGCTGACGGGAAAATGCAAGGGATTTTTGATATATAAGTTGGATTTTGTATGGAATAACGGAGATTTTGGGGGGTCTTTTGGTGGTTTGTACAAAAATCCCCAAGGAAAAGGGGTGTTTCGCGCTCCGGCGCGAGTTACTTTTGCCCGTGGCGGCAAAAGTGTCCTGTTGCGGTGCCCAAAATTTCTGCGCTGCCTAACGGCGGGCGCTTGAAATTTTGACCGCTGCCACTCGCTCACCTCGCTTCATCTGCCACTGGCAGCGCTCGGATCGCTCCCCAAAAACGCCATTTGAAACCCAGAGGGTTTCAAAACTTCCGAGCGCGCTATACGCGGTACGAGTATGTTGGATTTTACCGCACGATTACGGGGAATTTTCTTTTTTCGATTCGTCAAAGGATCGTCTCATCATCAGCGCCGCTGCCGCTGATGCCTACGCCGAATAACGCTGTTGGGTCTACCGTTGATCACGTGAGCGGCAGCGGCGCTGGTGATGGGACGATACGTCATACGCAGCGATAACGGTCATTTCCCGCGAACGCGTGGTAAACGGCTGCAAATTTACAACGCAAAACAGCGTGGGCGGATTCTTAAACCGCAGGTTTAAGTGGCGTTTTTGGGTACTTTTGCCGCCATGGGCAAAAGTACCTCGCGCTCGGAAGCGCGAAACTCCCCTACAAGTTTTATTTACTCATAGGAAGCGCGGAAAACGCCGTCTATATAGACCTGGACGGAGGAGATGCCCTCGAGGGAGAGGAGGGAGGTGGCGGCGGCGCGCTCCAGCAGGTCCAGCTGGTCGGGGGTCAGATCCGCCACGCTGTCGGAGGGGATATTCAGCTGGCCCACGCCGTCCTCCACCCGGGCGGTGATGCCGGTGATATCCGCCGGGACCAGGGGCTGCAGGCCATCCTCGGCGGGGCCGTCCAGCAGGGCGGCCAGCACCACGTCGGCCGCCGACTGGCCCTCGTACTGGGTCAGGAGACGCTCCTCGGGCTGGAGGGCGCCCTCCTCATCGGGGAAGTACAGCTGGGCGGTCAGCATGCGGACCACGTCGTCCATGGAGGTCAGGAGCACGTCGCTGGCGAAGAAGAGGTTGCTGTCACGATAGGCCAGCTCCTGGCCGTTGACGGTGATGCGCACGGCGTAGACGCCCTCCAGCTGGGAGAGGGAGAGGGTGACGCAGTAGTCGGCGATGGTGAGGGCCATGCCGCTGAGCTGGCCGTAGCTGCTGGTGAAGTCCACGCGGGCGGTGCTGTTGACCACCTCCACGGAGCGGAGGGCGGTGCCGGAGGGGATGGGGCTCTGGAAGCCCTCCTGCTGGCAGCCGCCCAGCAGCAGGGCCAGCACGGCCTCGGCCTGGGCGTTCTTATCCTGCTGGGGCAGGGTGTCCCAGCCGACGGTGACGCTGCTGATGGCGTCGCCGCCGGGGTGGTCCTGCAGGGAGACGGGGTAGTACAGGTGCAGGCCGTCCGCCTCGCCGCCGGGGGCTGCGCCGCAGCCGGACAGGAGGCACAACGTCAGCAGCAGGGCCGCAAGGCGCGAAAATGATCTTTTCATGCGGTCTCACCGCCTTCCTCTGCGGCGCGGGGCAGGTGGACGGTGAACACCGTGCCGCAGCCGCCCTGGCGGGCAGCGGCGGAGATGGTGCCGCCGCGGTTCTCCACCGTGTCCTTGACGATGGACAGGCCCAAGCCGGTGCCGCCGATGGCGCGGGAGCGCATTTTGTCCACGCGGTAGAAGCGCTCGAAGATATGGGGCAGGTCGTCGGCGGGGATGCCGATGCCGTTGTCCTCCACCGTCAGGACCACCCAGTCGCCGTCTACGGCGGCGGCGGTGTGGACGAAGCCCTGGGCGCCGGAGTATTTGATGCCGTTGTCCATGAGGTTGTAGAGGATCTGGTGGACGTCGTCCTCGGTGGCCAGGGCCACGGCGTCCGGGGTGGACTCGCAGGTGAGGGTGACGTTTTTCTCCCGGGCCACCACGGCCAGCATGCGGGCCACACGCTCCAGCACGGGACCCACCGCCACCGGCGCTACCGGCGGCACGGCGCCGCTGTCCAGGCGGGTCAGGCGCAGGAGGTTTTCGGTGATGCGGGTGAGGCGCTCGGCCTCGCGGCCGATGTCGCCGACAAACTCGCGGGTGGTGTCGGCGTCCATGTCACCGGTCTGGAGGATGGAATCCGTCAGAAGGCGGATTCCGGCCAGGGGGGTTTTCAGCTCGTGGCTGGCGTCGGAGACGAAGCGGCGGCGGGCGTCCTCGGTGGTCTGGAGACGGTCGGTCAGGCTGTTGAACTCGGCCGCGATCTGGCCGATCTCGTCGGTGCCCTTCACGGCGGCGCGGTGGCTGTAGGCGCCCTCGCGCACCTTACGGATGGCGGAGAGCAGGTCGGTGATCTGCATGGTCAGGGCGCGGCTGAGCAGGATGGACAGGCCGACGACCCCCAGGGCGATCAGCACGGAGATCTTCAACAGGTTGGACTGGAAGCTCTTGAGGATGTCCGCCTGCTTGGTGTCGTATTCATAGGTATAGACTGCGCCCACGATCTGGTTGTGGTACACCACCGGCGAGGCCATGCGGCTGAGGAAGGCGGTGGTGTCGTAGTCGCAGTAGAAGGCGTCGTAGCCCTCCAGGGCCTGGACGATCTCGGTGTAGAAGGCGTAGAGGCCCACGGCGCCGTTCTCCTCACGGGTGTCGTAGAGGATGCGGCCGGCGGTGTCGGTCACCAGGATGCGGGAGACGCCGGTCTCGCGAACGGAGGTCAGGGCTTTGGAAACGTTCTCCTCGTCCAGCTGCTTCAGGCCGCTGAGGGACGCCTCGATGAGCTTGACGGAGCTCTTCATGGAGGTCTCCTTGGATTGGAAGACCATGGTCTGGGACTGCAGCAGCGGATAGGTGTTCAGCAGCACCAGTACTGCGGCGATCACCAGGATATAACTGACGCCGAACTTAAATTGCAGGCTGATTTTCCCCCTGAAAATAGTAACCCACTCCCCACTTGGTCATGATATAGGCCGGCTCTGCCGGCACGCGCTCCAGTTTTTCCCGCAGACGGCGGACGTGGACGTCCACGGTGCGGTAGTCCCCGGCGTAGGAGTAGCCCCAGACCAGGTCCATGAGGCTCTCCCGGCTGTAGACCCGCCGGGGGTTTTTCATCAGCAGCTCCAGGAGGTCGTACTCCTTGGCGGTCAGGTCGATGGTCTTGCCGTCGCGGATGGCCACCCGCTGCTGGGTGTCCAGGCTCAGGTCGCCCACGGTCAGCATAGTGCGCACTGTGTCGGGCCGGGCGGCGCTGCGCTTGAGCAGGGCCCGGATGCGGGCCTTCAGCTCCAGGATGTTGAAGGGCTTGGTGACGTAGTCGTCGGCGCCGCAGGCGAAGCCCATGAGCTTGTCGGCATCCTCGCTGCGGGCAGTGAGCATGATGATGGGAACGTCGGAGAACTCGCGGATCTTCATGCAGGCCTCGGTGCCGGAGAGGACGGGCATCATCAGGTCCAGGATGATCAGGTCGAAGTCCTCTTTTTTCGCCAGGTCCACGGCGGCAGCGCCATCGTAGGCGGCGGCGACCTGGTAGCCCTCGTTCTCCAGATTGAAGGTGATCCCCTTCACCAACAGCTTCTCGTCGTCCACCACTAATATCTTCATGGCGTCACCTCCTGAAAAAATGTTTACAATTGGCATCCCCCTCCCCGTTGACGGGAGGGCGCGTGTCGTTTATAATGGTATGTCAGATATAGGCCGCCGGGCCGTTGGGGGTCCGGGCTCAGACATACGTTACTCAACTTATTATAGCACATATGGAGAAAAAGTCATTATGAAATTCCGCCGTTTCTGCACCGTTTTTCTGCTGCTGGCGCTGCTGCTGACGCAGCTTGTGCCTGTGACCGCCTACGCCGTGGAGGATATCCAACTGGACGCCAAGGCTGCCCTGCTGGTGGACGGCGAGACAGGCACCGTGCTGCTGGACCAGGACGCCCACACCAAGCAGTACCCCGCCAGCATCACCAAGGTGATGACGGCGCTGCTGGTGTTTGAGGCCATCGACCGGGGTGAGCTGCGGCTCAGCGACCCCATCACCGCCAGCGCCAACAGCGTGGCGGGTCTGCCGGACGACGCCAGCACCGCCGACATCGTGGCCGGCGAGACGCTGACGGTGGAGCAGCTGCTGTACTGCCTGCTGGTGGTGTCCGCCAACGAGGTGGGCAACATTCTGGGCGAGGCCATCAGCGGCAGTGTCACCGCCTTTGTGGCGGCCATGAACCAGCGGGCCCAGGAGCTGGGGTGCGAGAACACCCATTTCGTCAACACCTCCGGCCTGCCGGACAACGAGCACTATACCACCGCGTGGGACATCTATCTGTTCACGAAAGAGGCCATGAAGTACGACGAGTTCATGACCATCGTCAACACCAAGGCCTATGACGTGCCCGCCACCAACAAGAGCGAGGCGCGGGAGCTGCACAGCACCAACTATCTGATCTCCAACTGGCGGGCCACGGGGTATCTGTACAGCGGAGCCCAGGGCATCAAGACCGGCTCCACCGACGCGGCGGGCTACTGCCTGGTGTCCTCCGCCGTGCGGGCGGACCGGCAGCTGATCAGCGTGGTGCTGGGTGCGCGGCTGATGACCGCCAGCGACGGCAGCTACAAGGTGGGCAGCTTTACCGAGACCAGCCGGCTGTTTGACTGGGGCTTTGACAACTTCACCACCAAGACGGTGCTGACGGAGGATGAGCTGATCCAGAGCGTGCCGGTGGCCCTCAGCAAGGAGGTGGACAGCATCGCGGTCCACCCGGCCTACACCGCCCAGGCGGTGCTGCCCAGCGATCTGGAGCCGGAGGACCTGCAGCGGACCGTCACGCTGCACGCCGACGTGGTGGACGCGCCGGTGGCTGCCGGGCAGGAGCTGGGCACCATCACGCTGAGCTATGGCGGCGTGGACTATGTCACCGTGCCCCTGTGGGCGGTGGCAGACGTGAACGCCAGCCGGTTTTTGATCGTCAAGCACGCGCTGAAGGAGTTCTTCTCCCGCACCATTGTGAAGGTGCTGGTGGTGGTGCTGGTGATCCTGGTGGTGCTGGCGCTGGTGTTCGGCAAGGCGGTGATGCGCCGCCGCCGGTACGGCAGCGGCCGCAGCAAGCGCCGCCAGCACCGCAGCTATCGGGGCCGGCGGTTCTGATGGCGATGACCATACTGTACCAGGACAGATACCTGGTGGTGGCGGTGAAGCCGGTGGGGGTGCTGTCGGAGGACGATCCCAGGGCCGCCTGCATGCCAGGGCTGCTGCGGGAGCACTACCGCAGCCTGGGCGAGAAGGACTACATCGCCACGGTGCACCGGCTGGACCGGGTCACAGGCGGGGTGATGGTGTTCTCCCGGCGGAGGGAGATCACGGGAAAGCTGACCGCCGCCGTGGCGGCCCACCAGATCACCAAGGAGTATCTGGCCATACTGCGGGGACATCCGGAAAGGGACAGCGACACGCTGACAGACCTGCTGTTCCGGGACGCGGCCCACAACAAGAGCTACGTGGTGCAGCGGATGCGCAAGGGCGTCCGGGAGGCCACGCTGGACTATACGGTGCTGGACAGGACCGACGAGCTGACGCTGGTGAAGGTCCGGCTCCACACAGGGCGCACCCACCAGATCCGGGTGCAGTTCTCCCACCGGGGGCTGCCCCTGCTGGGGGATATCCGCTACGGCAGCAAGGCGGACTGCTCCGCCGCGCTGTGGTCCTGGCACCTGGCCTTTGCCCACCCTGTCACCGGGGAAACGGTGGATGTGACGTGTCCCCCGCCCCGGGAGTATCCCTGGACGCTGTTCCGGGCGGAAAAAATGATATGAAAAGATCCCTCGGCTGAGCCGAGGGATCTTTTTATTGCTGCTTTTTTTCGTCGGGCAGCAGGTCGGTCATGCTCTTGAGACTGATGCCCAGGGTGGACATGTTGTGGAGCAGGGCCGAGGTGGTGGGCGGCAGAATGCCCGCCACGCCCAGGACGATCAGCGAGAAGTTGAAGCCCACGATGAACCGGTAGTTCCGGTGGATGCGGGCCATGAGGGCCTCGCCCAGTTTCCGCAGCGTCACCAGCTCGAAGAGATCCTCCGAGGCGATGGTGATGTCGGCGATCTCGCGGGCGATGGCGGCGCCGGTGGAAATGGCGATGCCGGCGTCGGCCTCTGACAGGGCGGGGGAATCGTTGACGCCGTCGCCCACCATGATGACGGTGTGGCCGGCGGCCTTTTCCCGGCGAATGAACTCCGCCTTATCCTCCGGCAGCACCTCGGCAAACACAGCGTCCACGCCCACCTGACGGGCCACGGCCTCGGCGGTCTTGCGGTTGTCGCCGGTCATCATGACCACCTTGGCGATGCCGCAGTCGTGCAGCGCCTGAACGGCGGCGCGGGCCTCGGTCCGCAGGGGGTCGAAGATGCAGATGACGGCGGCCAGCTGACCGGCGATGCACAGGTAGAGGTGGGAGTACGCCTCGGGCAGGGTGTCAAATTTCTCCTGCTCGCCCTCCGGCACGCGGCAGCCCTCGTCCTCGAAGACGAAGTGGGCGCTGCCGATGAGGACGGAGCGGCCCTCCACCATGCTGGAGATACCGTGGGCCACCACGTACTGCACCTGGGAGTGATACTCCTCGTGGGACAGGCCGCGGAGCTTGGCCTCCTCCACCACGGCGTTGGCCATGGAGTGGGGGTAGTGCTCCTCCAGGCAGGCGGCCAGGCGCAGCATATCCGGCTCCTTGTAGTCACCGAAGGTGATGATCTGGGCCACCTTGGGGGTGGCGTAGGTGAGGGTGCCGGTCTTGTCGAAGGCGATGGTATCGGCCTTGGCTACGGCCTCCAGGAAGCGGCCACCCTTGACGGAGATGCGGTGACCGGTGCTCTCGCGCATGGCGGAGAGCACTGCGATGGGGATGGCCAGCTTCAGGGCGCAGGAGAAGTCCACCATCAGCACCGCCAGGGTCTTGGTGATGTTGCGGGTGAGGAGATAGGTCAGCGCGGTGCCGCCCAGGGTGTAGGGCACCAGGCGGTCGGCCAGGCGGGCGGCCTTATCCTCGGCGGTGGATTTCAGCTTCTCGGACTCTTCGATCATGTGGACGATGCGGTCGTAGCGGCCGCCGCCGGAGGCCTTGTCCACGCAGATGACGCACTCGCCCTCCTCGGCCACGGTGCCGGCGTAGACGTAGCTGCCGGGGCGCTTGGGGACGGGCATGGATTCGCCGGTCATGGAGGCCTGGTTCACCATGGCCTCGCCGGAGACCACCTTGCCGTCCAGGGGGATCAGGCTGCCGGTGCGGACGACGACACAGTCGCCGGCCTTGATGTCGGCGATGGGGGTCAGCACCTCGGTATCGCCGGTCTGAAGCCAGACCTTGTCCACGTTGAGGCTCATGGCGCCGGCCAGGTCGGCCACGGATTTCTTGTGGGTCCACTCCTCCAGGATCTCGCCCAGGCGCAGCATGAACATGACGGAGCCGGCGGTGGAGAAGTCGCCCCGCACCATGGAGACGGTGACGGCGGTGGCGTCCAGCACCGCTACGGACAGCTTGCCGTGCCAGAGGGCCTTGAGGCCTTCGCGGATATACTTGACGGAGCGGAAGAGGGAAATGGCGGTGGTGACGGGCACCGGCAGGAACAGCTTGGAGATGCAGCGGCGCACGACGGTCATGACCAGCTTATCCTCGAACTCCCGGTTCAGGGCGCGGGAGGTGTGCTCGGGCACCAGGTCCAGGGCCTCGGCCCCAGGGAAGGAGAAGGAGGACAGGGCGGCGACGACATCGGCCCGCTTTCCGGTGTAGAGAACCACGGCGTCCTGGGTACGGTCGTAGACCTTTGCCTCATTGACGCCGGGGACATTGCGCAGGTAGTATTCCAGCACGTCCGCCTGGTGCAGCGACATGTATCCGCAGTGGAGATGCACCCGCAGACGGCCGGGGGACTCATGGAGAATGTTGCATTTCATGGCGGTTTCGCGTTACTGGGCGCTGGCTTCTTCCTTGGAAGTATCCTCTACCACGGCGGCGGCAGCCGCCTCGGCGCGCTGGTCGTTGATGTTCTTGGCGTCGGCGTAGATATCCTCGGCATTCTCGCGGACGGTGGTGACGGTGCTCATGACGCTGTCCTTGGCACGCAGGACGGCGGCGGTGGTGTGGGTATAGACCTTCTTGGCGTCCTTGCTGCTGAGGACCTTGATACCGGCGGTGCCGAACAGCACGCCGGCGGCAAACATTGCAAGCTTCTTCATATTCATCGCAGATGACCTCCTATATGTAGTATGACATAGTACCATCGATTGACAAGGGCAAACACGCCTGACAGCGTGTCTTTTCGGCGCTTTTTGCCCTTTTCGCCTTGGCTTGCGCCAGCAAGCCTGCGTCTCAAAAACCAAAAATCACTCGAAAATCCATCGCCGGCAGGTGCTTTGCAGTTTTGTCGGAGCAGAAATGTGTCCAGACAAGAAAAGGCCCGCAGAAAATACTTACCGTATTGTCAAGGGGCTTGACGCAGTATGGGCGCATTTCTGCCCGTCAAAACCGTGCTTGCCCTTGTTAATCGATGGTATAGACCAGCGGCGCTGATCTTTGCCTGTACTATATCACGAGAGGCGGGGTAAAATCAAGATTTTTGGAAAAGAAAACTGACAAATTTTTGCCGGAAAGGGAGGGGAAAAGGAATAAATCTGCCGAATTCCCTATTGAGCGAGGCGAGGTGTCTCACTGGTCGGTATGGCGGGTGAGAAATGGAGGGCTGGTCGGGCAGAAGACGGGGGCGGCGGAGGGGGCGGGAAGGTTCAGGGCGTTTTTGGGGCGATTTGTGTCACATTGCCCCGTGAGGAGAAAAAAGATGGTATGCTGGTGATAATACATGCCGGCGGGAATGGACCCGCCGCAGAGATGAAAAGGAGAACGCGGCATGAAAAGACGGATCACCGGCATTCTGCTGGCGCTGCTGATGGCGCTGGCCCTGCTGCCTGCGACGGCGTGGGCGGATGAAACATGGAGTTCAGATGTCACTCTTAGTGATAATAAGGTTTTGACCGGAACTGTGACCATCAGCGGGAATGTGACCCTCTCCGGTACGGGTACGATCAAGCGCGGCACGGGCTGCACGGGTGCGATGATCGTTGTGCCCAGCGGTGCGAAGCTGACCATCGAAGGTTCTGTCACGCTGGACGGCTCTCTTGCCGGCGGCGCAGAAGCGAGCTCGGCAGCCATTCAGGTGAATGAGGGCGGCAAGGTCGTTATGAACGGCGGCACGATCTGCAACAACGTCCACAAAGGTAATGGCGGCGGCGTAAACAACGCGGGTACCTTTGAACTGAATGGTGGCACGATCCGTGACAACAAGGCAACAGCCGGCGGCGGTAAGGGTACTGGCGGCGGTATTCGCAACGAAAGCACAGGTGCGCTGACCATCACCGGCGGCACCATCAGCGGTAACTATGCACAAGATGGCGGCTGCGGCGTCTTCAACTATAACGGAACGCTGCGCATGTCCGGCGGTACCATCACCGGGAACTACGGTGGTGACCGCGGCGGCGGTATCTCTCACAGAGCCACTTCCACTAGTGGAGTCTTTGAAATCAGCGGCAACCCTGTAATTACCGGCAACTATAATGGCGGTCAAAAGGACATCAACGGCAATATCACCGGCGGTACGATCAACAATGTTGGTCTGATCACCAGTGGTGGAACCAAGAATTTCATCACGATCGGCGGCGCTATGACGGAAGGTGCGGATGTTCAGGTGAGTGTGGACGACAATCTGAATACTCAGGATCAGATCGACAAGGAAAATGCAAAACACACCTACATCCATGCAGGTCAGAATTACAAGATAACGGACAGCGATGTCGAGTACTTCCACATCGACAACGGCGGCCAGAAGTTCTTCAAGAAGACTGATGATAACAAAGTCTTCATTGCGCTGCCTGAGGCGGGTGCGACGGAGTATACGGTGACGGTCAAATTCGACAACACCGTTGCGGCTGACGCTGGCAGCGTCAGCCTGCTGACCCAGACGGTCAGCGTGGGGGATGACATCAAAAATCTCTACTTTTATCCGGCAGAGGGATACTACTTCCCGGAGAAGTATGACACTTCTTCCGTTTCTGCAAATGGCATTCAGGTCCAGCGGCTGAACAGCAGACAACTCCGGGTCTATGGTACCCCCTCGGACAATGTGACGATTACACTGCCCGCCGCTTCGAAATTGCTGAAGGGCTCCGTAACCATCAGCGGTACGCCGAAGGTGGGTCAGACGCTGACCGCGACGGCTACTATTGATGGGCTTGTCGGCAACATGGTGTATCAGTGGTATTATTCCAATGGTGCGACCAGCACTCTTATTTCCGGCGCTACCGGCAGCACCTATGTGCTGACGGCGGCTGATCTGGGCAAGTATATTTACGTCAGAGTCAGCGACAGCGGCCGCCCCGACCGCGACCTCAATCTCGTCAGCAACAGCATTGGTCCGGTGGTGGGCGCGGACGACAATACGACTGTCACACCTGTTACGCCTTCGACGGGGACTTCCTCCGGCAATACTTCCTCCGGGCTGACGCTGGTGCCGGTGAAGACTGCCGACGAGGTGAAGAGCGCCAGCAACTACAGCGGCGGCATCTATGGGCTGACCTTCCAGTTCAGCGGGAGCTACAGCAGCTTCCAGCGGGTGGAAGTGGACGGCAAGGTCATCGACGCTGACAGCTACATCGCCGAGGCCAACAGCAGCGGTACGGAGATCTATCTGAAGGCCGTGTTCCTGCGGACGCTGGCGGATGGCAAGCACACCATCACCGCCGTGTCCAGCGCCGGCAGCGCCAGCGCCGAGTTCACCATCGGCGGAGACATCATCACCGCTGCCCAGACCTTTGATGCGGGCGTGGCCGTTTACGGCGTGAGCGCGCTGCTGTCCCTGTCCGGCATGGCCTGGCTGGGGAGAAAGCGGGAGAACTGAACAAACCAACAAACGAGCGAGCATATTTGCCCATGGGGAGATCGGGCGCATATGGTCAGGGCCATCCCGGCGAGGGATGGCCCTGATGCGTTTTGGGGAAAGAAAAATGAAGCAGGGCCGGTGCGGAAGCGCCGGCCCTGCTTCTATGGGGAGAGATGCCCTCACCGGCAGCGGACCAGAAGACGGTGCCTGCTGTCGGCGGTGCAGGTGAAGAGAGTGAGAGGATAGTCGGAGGGAAGGGCGTCGCCCTGGGTGCCGGGCACAGTCTCCACCTGGGCCACGGTATAGGCGCGGGAGCGGCCCAGGGCGTCGGTGAACAGGACGGCGGCGCCGGGCTGGATGTCCCACAGGGGACGGAAATGGGTGCGGTAGCTATGGCCCATGATCACCAGGTCGTCGGCGGCGAGGGTGCCGGAGTAGCGGCAGGGAGCGGCGTCCAGCAGCGTCTCGTCCCAGGCGGCCAGCACCGGCAGGGAGAGGTCCAGGGCCGGGATGTGCAGCGAACCCAGGAGCTGATAGCCCTCCGGGGTGGTGAGGGTGGGCTCCGGCTCCGCCGCGGCGGAGGGCGCGGGGTCCGCCTCCAGCTCCCGCAGGAGGGCGGCGGCGGTCTCGCCGGCCAGGCGGTCCCGGCCGTCGTAGGTCCAGTAGAGGGCCACAGCGGCGAAGAGCATCACAAAGCCCACCGCCAGCAGCAGGATGCCGCGGGTTCTCTTATGCATCGTGTTCCCTCCTGCTGTGGAGGATGTCCGCCGTGCCCAGGATCACCAGCAGGCAGCCGCCGGCGAGGAGAAACAGCAGGGGCAGCGGGTCGGCGCCGGTCTGGGGCAGGGCGCCGTCGGGCGCGGGGGTCGGAGTGGGGGCGGGATCGGCGGGGGGGCCAGCCTTGGGGCGGGACACCACGTCGTAGACGGCGGCGCCGTTGACGGTGAGGGGGATGCGCACCAGGAAGGCGGGAAAGGTCAGGGGCTGGCCCGGCGGGCAGAGGACCAGATAGACGCCCTGGGACAGGCCGGTGAAGCGGGCCTCGCCGTGGGCGTCGGCGGTAAGGTCGGCGCCGGTCAGCTTTTTGGTGCTGGCCAGGGTGGCCAGGGTAACGGCGTTTTGGGCGCTCTGCCGCTGGGAGAGCAGGTCGCCGGGGGCGATATCCGCGGCGGCGAAATCCGGGGTCAGGGTGCCGTCGGGCTGGCCTACGCGGTAGAGGCGGACCTGGAGCTCCGGAGCGGGAGCGCCGGTCTCGTCGGTGAGCTGGAGGGTGAGGGTGCCGGTCCTTTCGGCGGCGGCCGTCACGGTGCAGCACAGGGCCAGCAGCAGCGCCGCCGACAGGACGCCGAGACGGCGCAGTATGCTATTGATCCGCGTCATCGGTGGGCGCTCCTTTCTTTTTGCGGCTGCGGCTGTCCAGGGTCAGGACCAGGAAGACGGCTGCGGCCAGGGTCAGCGGCACCGCCAGGATCACGTATTTCAGGTCCAGGGAGCGGACCTCGTTGGTGAGGGGGACGGCGGCGGCGCCGTGCTCTCCGGCGGCGATGCGGACGCCGCGGACCAGCAGACGGTGGGAGTTGATGCCGTAAGGGGTGCAGGTGATGAGGGTGACGTAGTCCTTGCCGGGCTCGATGTTCAACAGGTGGAAGTCGCCGGGCTCTACGACGGCGATGCGGTCCACGCGGTACTGCAGGGTGTCGCCCAGGACGTGGAGGTAGAAGACATCTCCGTACTCCAGATGGTCCAGGTTGGTGAGAAGCTCGGAGGAGGGCAGGCCGCGGTGGCCGGAGAGGACGCAGTGGGTGCTGTCGCCGCCGATGGGCAGACTGCTCCACTCCAGATGGCCCACGGACTTCTGGAGGGTGGCGGTCTCGGTGCCGTGGCAGATGGGGAGGGTGACGGAGATGGAGGGGATCTCCAGATAGGCCATGACGTCGCTGCCGCCGGTCAGGAGGGCGGCGGGATAGAGGGCCTGCTGGGCGTCTGTGAGGCCGTAGGGGCTGGGGCGGTCCAGGAGGGTGGCGTTATAGTCCTGGGCCTGTTGGCGCAGGCGCTGGTAGTCCTCCTGCCGCAGGGCGGCCACCTCGTTGTCGTAGGTGAGGATGGACTGGGCCTGACGGACGGAGTTCAGGTAGTTGCTGACGGAGGGGTACAGCAGCAGGGACAGTCCCGCCAGAAGCATCAGGATGAGACCGGTGGTAAACAGCCGGTCTTTTTTTGATTTTTTCATACGGGGCTCTCCTTGCGGCTGTACCGCGGGGAGGGAAGCGCCCTCCCCGCGATACGGATGGATGGGTTACGCGTGCTTGCGGCGCTTGACGATGAGCAGTGCCACGGCGGACACGGCCAGCAGGGCGCCGGCGATGTAGAAGATGGTGGTGCCGATGCCGCCGGTCTCCGGCAGAGTGGAACCAACGGTGTTGATGACGGTAGCCGTTGTGGTGAACAGTCCGATAAGAAGATTGTTCTCGTTAACCTCTCTGTTGATCTTCACTTCCGTATCAGCGCCCTTGACATAGCCGGTGGGGGCTTCAGTCTCCACCAGCGTGTAGGTGCCGGACTTGAGACCACGGACGATAACGGCGGCGGTGTTGCTTTCCGTGGTGATGACGGTGGCCTGCTGCTCGTTATCGACCCAGCTTCCAAACGCCCAGGTGTGGCCGCTGCCGTTGAGCTTGGCATACTTGTCGTCCGCGTCGTTCTTCACCACGAACTTGGCACCGGCCAGAATGTTGCTGTGGTTATCCCGCTTCTCAAACGTGATGTGGCCGCTGAACACATCGGCGGTATCGGAGAGGCTCTTGTCCTGGCCATAGGAAAGGGTAGCGGTGTTGGTGTAGGCGTTCAGCGTGTTTTCGTTGGGCTGAAGCGTGGCCTGATAGCTGACGACGAGGACGTCGTTATCCTTCAGGGCCGCGCGGGCAGCAGGGGTCAGCGTCAGGGTAAAGCCGGTGGTGGTGGCGGTGAGGGTGTAGTCGGTGGTGATAGCGAGGGCAGCGTCGTTCTTGCTGAGGGTGATGGAGTTGGTGTTCAGCGTGATCTGTGTGGGGAGGGCGTCGGTGATGGTATAGGTATCCGTACCGGCGGCGGCAGTGACGGTGATGGTGTAGTTCAGCACCTGATTGAAGTCGGCAGAGATGGCCTGCTGGTTGTCCACCTTCTTGTCAATGGCGGGAGCCTTGATGTTCTTCTCGTTGACATCCACGGCGGCAGCGCTCATTACCGTGAAGGTGGTGTATCTGGCCGCGGTGTCGCCCTGACGGTCAGACACCATGACGTAGAAGCCGTACTGGAGATTCTCAATGAACTTTTCGCCGCTGGCGTCGGAGCTTGCGGTGGCGTCAGGGGCGATGGGACCGGCCGCGGCAGCCTCGACCACCTTTTCGGCCAGCGACTGGGCGTTTGCGTCGGAGTTGAAGTTCTTGATGGTAACGGCGGAACCCACGCCGGTGCCGACAATTTCGCCGAAGCCCAGATTAAAGTTTCTGACGGCATCGTTCCACTTTTCGTTGGTGATGAAGGCGGCCTTGTTGTCGCCGCTGATGCCGCTGATGTCAAAGATGCGGTACAGCTTGTAGGTGACGCCAGCCACGGCGTTGGTGATCTTCACCGAGCCTTTGTCGGTCATGGCGGTGGCGGCCATGGCGGTGGTCACGGTGGCCAGCAGCATGATGGCGGCCAGGAGCATGACCAGGGTTTGTTTGAGTTTTCTCATGTGATTTTGTCCTTTCTCTTTTTATGTCAATGTTTTTGCGAACATATTCGGCGGGAGCGCGGCGGCTACCCGTTTGACCCCTCCCCTCGTCTCCGGTGGGAGCGTATGGCAGCGCAGAGGGCGGTGAGCGCCAGGGCCGCGCCCGCTGCGTAGTACCCGTTGAGGCCGCTGCCGCCGGTTTCCGGCAGGCTGTCGGCCGAGCGGTTCACGACGCGGATATGGAAGGCTGTGGCGGCGGCGGACACATAGCCGTGGGACTCCACGGTGACGCGGCCATCCTCGCCCAGGGTGAGATAGGCCGGGATATCGTAGGGGATATAGCCCTCCGGGGCTTGCAGCTCCGTCAGGCGGTAGCGGGTGTTGTGGCGGAGGTTATCGAAACGCAGGGTGCCGTCCGCGCCGGTGACAGCGGTTTTGGCCACGGCACCGGAGAGGGGTGCGCCGGCATCATCTACGGCAATGAGGGAGAACACGGCGCCCTCCAGCGGCTGGCGGCCCAGCATGTCCCATTTCTCCAGGTAGAGCATGGGGCGCTTGGGGGTGTTCTCCGCCGTCAGCACCAGGCCGTCGGTGGTGGTCTGGCTGCGGTAGGTGACGATCCAGTTGGGGAAGGTGTAATCGGCCTTGCAGTTCTCGCTGCCCACCCGCAGCTCGCGGATGGTCCAGACGACGGGCGCGCCGTTGGCGTAGACGGGCAGGTCGTACCAGGTGCAGACCCAGCCGTCCACGGCGGTGAGGGTGACGGTGGCGCTCTGGCCGCTGCTCTGGAGAATGGCGGCGGCGGTGTTGGCGCTGCCGTTGGCCAGGAGCTGCATGACCACGTCCTCCCGCTCGCTGTCGGCGCAGTTCCAGCGCTTTACGGCGGTGACGCGGGTGGGGGCGGAGCTGTTGCGGATGACCAGAAGGCCGCTGTCGTAGCGGGCGTAGGCGCTGCTGTCGGCGCTGTTGAGGATGCCGATGGCGCTGTCGGGAACGCCGTCGCCGTCGGTGTCCTGGGTGTAGCCGATGGTCACGTCGCCTACGGCGCCGTAGCCCTCCGGGGCGGCGACCTCGCGGACGGTGATGCCGCCCATGTCGTAGGCAAAGCCGCTGGTGGAGAGGTTGGCGTAGCCGTCGCAGACCAGGGTGTCGATGGCACCGTTGCCGAAGCTGTCGAACTCATAAAGTCCGGTGTCCGCGTTGTAGTCGAAGGTCATGAGGGTATCGCCCTGGTACAGCTGGAACTGTGCGCCGGCCAGGGCCTGGCCGGTGGCGACATCTTCCTTTTTCAGCATAAGGGAGTTGCCCCGGAAATAGATGTTGTTGAACTCCGCCCGGAGCCACTCGGGGTCCTCCAGGTCGGTGGCGTGGGTGACGCCCTTGACCTCCACGGTGCCGCCGGTGCCGGCGTTGGACTGGTTGACGGCGGAGGAGTCCACCACCACCCACTCGGCGTAGTCCGCCGACTCCGGCACCTGGGGCGGGTATTCGGTGATGGTCCAGCCCTCGTTATACTCCACGTCGCGGAATTCCCAGAGGAAGGTGTTGTCGTTTCCGTCGCCGTCGTCGATGGGGGTGAGCCAGTCGGTGATCTGGGCGGCGGAGAGGCTCAGGCGGTCAAGGATGGCCGTGCGCTGGTCGTCGGTGGGGACGGTAAGGGTCATGATGCAGCGCTGGTCGCCGTCCTCGTTGACGGCGTGGATGAAGAAGCCGTCCTTTGCCTGGTGGATGAGGGTCTCGTTGCCGGAGAAGGTCTTGGTGGTGTGGACGCGGCCCTCCTTGCGGACCAGCACGCCGTCCACGTGCCAGTCGTAGACGTCGCCGCCGTCGCTGCAGGCCTTGAAGGCGTACCAGCGGATGGCGTAGCCGTATTCGTTCAGGTCGTCGACGTTGACGGTGATGAACTCGCCGGCCTCGTTGGGGACGCTGAGCTGGCCGCCGTCCTTCACGTAGGTCTTCAGCGCCTGGAAGATGTCGTCGTCGTGGGGCAGCTCTGCCAGCCAGGGGGCGGTATCGCTGCCGTACATGGCGCGGAGAAGGCGGTCGTTGGCCAGGTAGGTGGTATCGGCCGTCATGTCGATGGCGTATTTCTGGTTGAGGGTATCCACATCGTCGGCGGAGGAGGCGCTCAGGTCGCTTTCGATGCCGCCCACGTAGGTGGTGAAGATGACGGGGGTGTAGTACTCGGAGTCGGTCTCGCCGCCGCTGTGGGCGGAGTTGAGCTTCACGAAGAAGTTGACGCTCTGCAGCGGGTGGTAGCGCCACAGGCCGGTGAGGGTGGTGACACCGTCGTTATCGGCGTCGTAGAGCTTCAGCTCGTCCCAGGTCAGGCGGGCGTCGGGCTGGATGGTCTCGCCGGTCTCTGTCTGCCAGCCGGCGAAGTAGACGCTGCCGTAGCGGTTGGGGACGTTGGTGAAGGCACAGGTGACGGTGCGGGCGGACACACGGCTGACCATGTGGGTGGCGCCGGCGGCCACCGTATCGCTGCCGCTGCCCACCACGTTGGGAGCAGTGGCGGGGGCGTTCAGGTCGGCGGGGGTGGCCCAGTTGACGGCGTAGGTGACCGTCTGCGGCGGGCCGGAGGTCTGGAGGAAGGTGGTGTCGCCGTTGATGGTGACGGCGGTGCCGCCGGTGTAGGCGGTGTCCGACGCATCGGTCCAGTAGCCGCTGGGCAGGGTGAGCTGGTCGCCCTGCAGCACCTGCCGGGCGGAGGTGGTGCCGTCCAGGTGGCGTAAGGTGACGGTGACGTATTTCACCGCGTGGAAGGTCATGGAGCCGGTGAGGGTCATCTGGGTGTCGTTTTTCCTCACCACGCCGTCATCGCCCCGCCAGCCCTCCCAGCCGGCGGGAACGTCCCGCAGGGCGTAGGCCGTGTTGGGGTAGAGGCCCTCGTCCCGGGCGTATTCCATGCCGTCCACGTAGTAGAGGACAGTGCAGGTGTCGGGCCTGGCGTACACGGTGGTGGGGGCGGTGAGGGCGACGGTGGTGATGGTATTGCCGTGGGTGTCCTCCCAGTGATAGCCGGGCTGGGTGGGCAGCGTGTAGGTATTGCCGGATTCCACGTATTTCAGGGTAACGCCGCCGACGGTGGCGGAGTAGTCCAGGGTCAGGGTGTAGAAGTCGATGGGGGTGCCGCCGGAGGAGCAGAGCAGCGCGTGGCGGGCGGTAGTGGTATAGCGGGGTCCGAATGAAATGTTATTATTTCCAGACCTGCTGGAGACGCTGGTGAACGCAGCGCTGCTGCCGTTGGTGTTGTAGTACAGATAGTAGCTGCTTTGCAGATTGGCTGAGGTAAGCGATGTCTCCACCACATTGTCATACGTGGAAAAGATGTTGGCTCTGGATATGATGAGGTTGCTGCCGCTTCTGGTCAGCGTATCATGGCCGATGCAGGTGATGGTTCCGTCCAGGCGGATGTAGAAGTTGATGGCGTTGGTGGAGGTGCTGGGCTGCTCGGGAAGGGCCAGCAGGCCGAGGGTACCGGTCCAGGTGGTGAGGTCCTCTTCCCTGCCGGCACTGTCCGGCGCGGTCTGCACGCGGAGGTCCTTGTTGAGCACCACGCTGCTGCGGACGCTGCCGGAGCGCAGGAGGCTCTCCAGGCTCCTGTCACGGGTGGCGGCGATCTGGGTCAGCAGGCGGTTGATGTCGTTGTCCGCCAGCAGGAGGGGATAGCAGCTGTCGGAGTGGGTGTGGGCCTTCTGGCGGCAGACGAGCACGTCGTTGATATAGCAGGACTCCGTGTGGAGATGCTCGGTCATGCCGCAGCGGGGCTGCTGCTCCAGGGCCAGTGCCTCGGTCACGGAGCCGAAGGCACGCAGCGCGGACAGGAGCAAAAGAACGCCCAGCACGACGAAAAGCCATATTCGCTTGTTTTTTGTCCTTTCGTTTCTGTACACGCTTTCTTGCTCCCGTATGGTATGGATCAGTGGACGAAGAGTACCTTGCCCAGGATTCTGTCTGTGGGGATGGCGCCGATCTGGGACAGGCGGCTGTCCATGGACACGGCGCGGGCGTCGCCCATGACGAAGACGCTGCCGGGCTGCACGTAGTAGGGGAAGTCCAGATCACACTGGCCGATGGATTTGTCCGCAAGGTAGGGCTCGTCCAGGGGCTGCTCGTTGATGAGGACGCTGCCGTCCTTTTCCACGGTGATCTGGCTGCCGCCGGTGCAGATCACACGGCGCACCAGGAGTTTGTTGTTGTAGTAGAAGGCGATCACATCGCCGGCGGTGACCTTGCCGGTGCGGAGGATCAGGAGGGTCTGGCCGCTGTGCAGGGCGGGCTCCATGCTGTCGCCATAATAGCGGGCGATGTGGAGCACGTAGGTGAACACGTTCAGCAGCAATATGGCGGCGGCCAGCAGAATGGCGATGGTCACGCCGACGACGGCGCCGCGGCGGCGCGGGGGACGCGGGGTCTGCTGCAGCATGGTCTCTCCTTTCCCGGTGGTGAATGGCGGCTGCCTTTTGTATGGATAAAAGGCAGTTTCCCCCAAGGGGGAAACTGCGGCTGTATGTTATTGTACAAATACCATAT
>CAKTSA010000013.1 GCA_934597585.1 uncultured Oscillospiraceae bacterium | reverse complement strand
AAGGTCAGGCCGGTCTTGCGGCCCTTGGCCAGCCGCTGCATCAGCGCCATGGAGAAGTTGTCCGCCCGCAGACTGGGTAGGGACAGGTTCACGTGCCGGCTCTCGCAGAAGGGCTCCAACTGGTCGCACAGGTCCGTCAGCGGCGGATAGTCGCTGGTGCTGAGAGAGGACAACGTCACCTCCTGATAGCCGGAGTCATTACAGGAATCCAGGCAGTACTGTGCGCATAGATCCCGGCTGCGGTTGCGGACAGGGCGGTATACATAACCCGCCTGGCAGAAGCGGCATCCCCGGATGCAGCCCCGGAACAGCTCCAGCATCACCCGGTCCTGGACGATCTCAGTGCTGGGCACGATGGTATTTACCGGGAAATACGCCTTGTCCATATCGTGGACGATGCGCTTGGTCACCACGGCGGGCGCCCCGTCGCGGGGCGTGATGGCCCGCACGGTGCCGTCGTCGTTGTAGGAAATATCATACAGGCTGGGAACGTAGATGCCGTCCAGCTGGGCGGCGGCACGGAGGAATTTCGCCTTGCTCCAGCCCTCGCGCCGGGCCTTGCGGTGCAGCTCCACCAGCTCCACGGTGATGTCCTCGCCCTCGCCCAGGCTCACCAGATCAATAAAATCGGCAATGGGCTCGGCATTGTACATGGCGGTGCCGCCGGCGATCACCAGCGGGGTCAGTCCGTCACGCTGGGCGCTGCGCAGGGGGATCTTCGCCAGATCCAGCATGTTGAGGATGGCGGTAAATGCCATCTCATAGCCCACGGAAAAGGCCACGATGTCAAAATCCGTGATGGGGTCGCCGGATTCCAGCGCGAAGAGGGGCATGTCCGCACGGCGCATCTCCTCCTCCATGTCACCCCAGGGGGCAAAGACTCGCTCACACCACACGCCGTCCATCTGGTTCATGACGCCGTACAGGATCCGCATGCCCAGGTTGGACATGCCGATCTCGTAGGTATCCGGAAAGCAGAAGGCGATGCGAGTGTCCACCGCCGCCTTGTCCTTGATCACCGCATTATATTCGCCGCCCACATAGCGGGCCGGCTTCTGCACCCGTGGCAGGATGCGTTCCAGCTTTTTGTCCACAGTTGTTCTCCTGTTGTATATCAGAATATCATCTTATTTTACCTTCTTTGCCCCGGTTTGGCAACCCCTATTTGCCGCAGCGCAGCGCATGCCACAGCAGCCCGGCTGCCGCCAGCAGCAGGAAGGGACTGCCGCCCAGCCACAACGCCGCCACCGCCGCCAGCGTCAGTAGCGCCGCCATGCCGAAGCCCACCGCGCCTGCTACACGATCGGCGGTATAGGGATCCGTCAGCCAAGCGGCGAAATTCCACAGGATGCTGCCGCCGTCCAGAGGTTGAAGGGGCAGCAGATTGAACGCCCCCAGCACCAGCTGGGCGCCGGAGAACAGATACAGCACCTCCCACAGCCGTCCGCCAAGGCCCAGCAGCAGCGCCAGCAGCAAATTCACCGCAGGGCCCGCCGCAGCCGCCAGCAGCTCGCTGCCGTAGGAGAGATTTCCCTGCACCTGCATCTCCGCCCCCAGAGCCGTAATGTGGATGGCCGTCACCCGGGCGCGGAGCCTACGCAGCATCCAGTAGTGGCCCAGCTCGTGGAGCACCGCCGCCAGCAGCAGCGCCGAGAGCAGCAGCGGTGAGGAAAGCATTACGAATATCGCCAGCAGCAACGGGGCTGTGGGGGATATGTGGACGGCTGTCCGGCTTTTATGAGACATAGTAGATGGGGTTCAGATAAATGTTGTTCTGGTGCAGTTCGAAGTGCAGGTGGTAGCCGGTGGCGTCGCCGGTATCCCCCACCTCCGCGATGGGATCTCCCATCCGCACCGACTGGCCGGATGAGGCATTGACCCGGCTGCAGTGGGCATACAGGGTGGTATAGCCATCCTCGTGAGTCAGGATCAGGTATTTGCCCAGTTCTGTGCTCTCCGCCACCGCCGTCACCGTGCCGTCGGCAAAGGCGTGGATGACAGTTCCCTTCTCGCAGCCGATATCCAGGCCGTAGTGGAACCGCTCAGTGCCCGCCACCGGATGATCCCGGAAGCCAAAGGATGAGGTGACGGTGCCCTCTACCGGCTTCTGATAGGCAAAGCCCAGCACCTGCTGCAGCATGTTCACGACCTCCGGCGTGGTGCCGTCGCCATAGACCACGGCGTTGCGGTCGGTCTGCTGGCTGACGGTCACTTTATTGCCGTCGGAACCGAACACCGCCACATAGGCATCGTTGACCGCCTGGGCCAGGTCGTCGCCGCCGATGGCCCGGCCCGCAGCGGAAAAGGCCGCCGCGAAGTCGGTGTCCTCCCCCATCAGGTGCAGCAGTGTACCGCTGTACTGCTGGGCCACGTCCGGCATGGTGAACTTCACCGTTATCACCACAATAAGAATGGCCGCACTGACCAGCAGCTGCGTCATGCGGCGGGTACCGCCGCTTCTCCCCTGCTGCCGCTTTCCCTGCGGTCTGCCGCCCGTTCCCTTGCGCCTGGGCGGAGGCGGGAGTTTACCGCTTCCCACGCGTTTTCCTGCTGCCATATAACGCACCCCCTGTTCTTTCCTCCACTATATGCGGCATGGGACACGCAATATGCGCAAATATGTATGGCCGGTACGCTGTACCGGCCATACATAAGAAAACGGCCACCCAAAAGGGTGGCCGTTTGAGCTTTATGTGGAAATTACTCCTCGTCCTCAGCCTCGTCGGCAGCAGGGGTCAGCAGAGCGCGGATGGACAGGGAAATCTTCTGCTTCTCTTCGTCAATAGCAGTGATCTTGGCGTCCACCATCTGGCCCTCGGACAGAACGTCACCAGGCTTCTCGATGCGGCGGTCAGCGATCTGGGAGATGTGGATCAGGCCATCCACACCGGGAACGACCTCGGCAAAGGCGCCGAAGGCCATCAGCTTCACAATGCGGACGTTGGCAACATCGCCCACCTTGTAGGTCTCCATGAACTTATCCCAGGGGTTGCAGGAGTGGTCCTTCACACCCAGAGAAATCTTGCGCTTCTCAGGATCGAAGGAGATGACATACACATCCAGAGGATCGCCGACGGAAACGACCTCGGCGGGGTTCTTGATGCGGCTCCAGCTCAGCTCGGAGATATGGACCATGCCGTCCACACCGCCGATGTCCACGAACACGCCGTAGGAGGTCATGGACTTGACAACGCCGTTGTAGTGCTTGCCCACTTCGATGTTGTTCCAGATCTCAGCCTGGGCGGCCTGACGGGCCTCGTACTGCACGGCACGGATGGAACCCACCACGCGGCGGCGGGCACGGTTGACCTCGGTGATGCGCAGGGAGACGGTCTTGCCGATCATCTCGCTCAGCTCGGCGCCGCGGGGCTGGCCGGACTGGGAAGCGGGAACGAACACGCGCACGCCCTTGACGTTGACGACGATGCCGCCCTTGTTCTCCTCGGTGACCTTGCCTTCCAGGGTGGTCTTGTTCTCGCAGGCCTCTGCGATGTCGTCCCACACCTTCACGGCGTCCAGACGCTTCTTGGACAGCATGGCATAGCCTTCCACGTCGTTGACGCGGATGATGTAAGTCTCGATCTCATCGCCGACCTTGACCACATCCTCGGGCTTGACGTTGGGGTCAGCGGACAGCTCGTCGATGGCAATATAGCCAGCCTGCTTGCAGCCCAGGTCCACCTGCACCTCGGTGGGGCCGATGGCCGTTACGATACCGGTTACCTTCTCTCCTGTATTTAAAGTCTTAAAAGATTTTTCCAGCAGCTCCTCAAAGCTTTCTTCCATGGCTTCAGTGTTCTTGATTTCTTCGCTCATCGTTTTGTTTACCTCCTTAATGATGCTCGCCGGTGTGGACGCGCCGGCTGTAAGCCCCGCCACGGAACATCCCTTAAGAAAGTTTGGCTCAAGTTCACTGGCCCCTTCGATCTGATAGACCCGGGGACATCTCTCGCTGCAAATCTCTGTCAAGTGTTGGGTGTTGGCACTCTTACGATCTCCGACCACGACCATAACGTCGACCCTGGCGGCCAGGTCGGCCGCTTCCGATTGGCGTCTTTGCGTAGCATTACATATTGTATCAAATAATTTCGCGTTTGTACACTCTTTTTTCAAAATTTTTGCAGAAGTTTCCCAAAGTGACCGGATACAGGTGGTCTGGGCCACCGCCGTCAGGGGCAAATGGCGATTTTCCGGGGCAGAATCCAGCCAATTCTGCAGTTTTTCCGGCGTTTGGAAGATCATGGAGCGCCCGGACCAGCTGGCCACGCCGATAACCTCGGGATGGTGCTCCTCACCAATGATGAGGGGGACGCGTCCCTCTTCGTCCGCCTGGGCCACCAGCTGCTGGATGCGCCGCACGTTGGGGCATGTGGCATTGACACACACCGCGCCTGCCGCCTCCAGCTGTTCCAGCACCTGTTTGCGCTCGCCGTGGGAGCGGATGATGACCGTTTCTCCCGGCCGCACCTCCGCCGCACTTCCCACGGTGCGGCAGCCCAACGCCTCCAGCTCACGCACCACATGGGCGTTGTGGATGATGCTGCCCAGCATCACGCAGCCGCCCTTTTCCCGGGCTGTCTGCTCCGCCAGCTTCACCGCCCGCTCCACGCCGTAGCAGAACCCGGCGCTCTCCGCCTGGATCACTCGCATGGGGCACCGCCCAGCTCATAGACCTGGCGCATGACCTCGTCGGCGTTCTGCTGATACTCCTCCGCGGTGCCCTTCCGCTCGGTGTACACTGGAGCGTAGGGCTTGCCGATGATGAAGGGGATCTTCTGGAACAGCCGCTTGGTGGTGCCAATGAACACCGGCAGCATCTTCGCGCCGGCCCGGATGGCGATCATAGCCGCGCCGCCCTTGGGCTGCACATGCTGCCCCTGCCTGACACGGGTGCCCTCCGGAAAGATCAGCAGGCTGAAGCCGTCCTTCAGGCTCTTGATAGAGGTTTTCACCGCGTTGATGTCGCTGTTGCCACGGTCCACAGGGAATGCACCCATGCGGCGGATAAAGCCGTCGATGATGGGTATCCTGAACAGCTGCTCCTTGGCCATGATCCGCAGTGGAAAGTCACTGGCCAGGGCGCACACCAGCAGCACCGGGTCCCACCCGCTGGAGTGGTTGGCGCAGATGACCACCGGCTCGTCCGGCAGGTTTTCCTTCCCCTGGACATCCAGAGGGTGCAGCAGCAAAACGATAGGGCGCAGCAGCTTCCACATGAGGGTATAGAATTTATTTTTCACAGACCCACCTTCTCTCGAATGATCTGCAGCATGGCTTCCTTGCTCTGCTGGAAGTTCAGGTCGCTGGTATCCACCACCACGGCGTCCTCCGCTGCCCGCAGCGGCGCGGCGGCGCGGTGGGAATCGTTATAGTCCCGCTCCTTCATCTCCGCCAGCACCTGCTGGAAGGGCCGGGGCGTCCCCCGCTCCTGCAGCTCCTTCTCCCGCCGACGGGCACGAACCTCCACATCCGCCTGCAGAAAAATCTTTACATCCGCATGGGGCAGCACCACAGTGCCGATATCCCGTCCATCCATGATGACGCTGCTCTTCCGTGCAAAGTCCCGCTGCATCTCCAGCAGAAAGGCCCGCACCTCCGGAATGGCGGACACCGCCGAGGCGTACAGAGACATCTCCGGCAGGCGGATCTCCTCCGTTACATCCTCTCCCTGCAGCAGCATGTGCTGCAGGCCCTGCTCATCATAGCGCATCTCGATCCGCACCCGAGGCAGCAGATCGACGACCGCCCGGGCATCGGCGGCATCCACCCCCTGCCGTCGGGCATAGCAGCCGATGGTCCGGTAGATGGCGCCGGTGTCCACATAGATGATATGCAGCTCCGCCGCGATGGCCTTGGCCAGCGTGCTCTTTCCCGCGCCGCTGGGCCCGTCCACCGCGATGGAATAGATCTTTTTTGCTGCGTCTCCCATTTCTCTCACTCCTGCTCTGCCGCGGACACACCGGCCAGATGGCCGGTGGCCCACGCGATCTGCAAATTGAATCCGCCGGTGTAGGCGTCCACATCCAGGACCTCTCCGGCAAAGTACAGCCCCTCCACCAGCTTGGAGGCCATGGTGTTGGGCTTCACCTCGCCCACCTTCACGCCGCCGGCGGTGACGATGGCCTCCGCCACCGGACGCACACCGGTAACGCGGATGGTAAAGTGCTTCAAAAGCTGGATCAGCGCCCGACGCTGCTCCTTGGTCAGGGAATTGGCCTTCAACGTCGGCGGAAGGCCCAGCCGCCGGGTCATCACCGGAGCCATACTGTGGGGCACCAGGCCGCACAGCAGCTTCTCCACATCCCGGTTGGGGCTCTCGCTGATATCCCGCAGGATACGGGCTTCCAGTTTCTGTTCGTCCAGCGCCGGCTTCAGGTCGATGCTGAGACGGTACTGCTCCTTCTCCCAATCCCGCAGATGGGCGCTGGCCGACAGCACCAGCGGGCCGGACACGCCGAAGTGGGTAAAGAGCATCTCTCCGAACTCCCGGAATACCGCCTTATTCTTGCTGTTATAGGCCGTCAACTCCACGTTTTTCAGGCTCAGCCCCTGCATATGGCGGCAGCAGTCGTCATCGCTGACCAGCGGCACCAGAGAGCCGCGAGGCTCCACGATGGTATGGCCCAGGTCGGCAGCGATCCGATAGCCGTCGCCGGTGGAGCCGGTGCCGGGATAGGAGACGCCGCCGGTAGCAATGATGACGGCATCCGACGGGTATATCCCCTTCTCCCCCGTCACCGCCGTCACACGGCCGTCCGCTGTCTCCACCGCCGCAGCCCGATCATGGATCCAACGGATGCGCAGGGCCTTCACCTTGCCCTTCAGGGCATCGGTGATGTCGAAAGCACTGTCGGACACCGGGAACACCCGGTCGCCCCGTTCTACCTTCAGGGGGACACCGCAGCTCTCAAAAAACGCCATGGTGTCCTGACTGCTGAATCTGGACAGGGCGCTGTAAAGGAACCGGCCATTGCGGGGAATATGGGCCATCAGGCCCTCCAGATCCGTGTCGTTGGTAACGTTGCAGCGGCCTTTTCCCGTGATATTGACTTTTTTGCCCAACCGCTCGTTGGGTTCTATCAGGCTCACCTGCGCGCCCTTTTCCGCGGCGGCGATGGCAGCCATCAAACCGGCGGCGCCGCCGCCGATCACTGTTACCTTATTCATCTTCCGCTTTCCCAAAAATACTGTATTTGGACCACACCTGCTCCATATCCGCAAACACCTGGGCAGCCTCATCCCGCTTCCGCTGGCCGATGGCCAGGATCAGTGCGTTGATAAGACTCATGGGGGCGGCCAGCGAGTCCACATAGGACAACGCCTCGCACCGCACCAGCAGCGCCGCCGTGGCCAGGGGGTACAGGGGCGACAGCTGGCTGTCGGTGATGGCTACCACATCCGCCCCCCGGTCGTGGGCCAGCTGGATGGCGTGGATACCCATATTGGAATAGCGGGGGAAGCTGATGCCCACCATCACGTCGCCGGGACCGATGTGGATCATCTGCTCATAGATCTCACCCGCCGCCGTGTTCTGCACATAGATGACATTCTTGAACAGCAGGTGGAAATAGAAATTCAGGTAGCCCGCCAGATAGGAACTGGAGCGCACGCCCAGGATGTAGATGTGCTGGGCATTCAGCAGCAGCTCGACCACCTTCTGGAACTCACCGCGGTCCACCTGCTCGATGGCGGTGTGGATGCTGTCCATATCCCGCTGCATCACCGTAGCCAGAATGTCGTCGCCGGTCATCTGATCCTGGGACGCCTGGATCCGCTGCACCGATGTCAGCTTGCCCCGGATGATCTCCTGCAGCGCCTTCTGCATGGCGGGATAGCCGCTGTAGCCCAGCTCGGCAGCGAAGCGCACCACGGTGGATTCGCTGACCTGGGCCGTCTGGCCCAGCTTAGCGGCGGTCATGAAGGCCGCCTTGTCATAATTGTTCAGAATATAGTCGGCGATCCGCTTCTGCCCCTTGGAAAAGCCGTCCATATTGGCGCGTATCGTATGTAATACGCTCTGTTTCATATTCTCTCGCTTCCTTTTAGGGCGGATATCTCCGCCTCTGTCAAATACCGCCATTTCCCCGGCTTCAGCTCGCCCAGCGTCAGGCTGTCCTCCGCCACGCGGCGCAGCCGCGTGACCTGCAGGCCCACCTGGGCGCACATGCGGCGGATCTGCCGGTTCTTCCCCTGGTGGATGGTCACCCGCAGCATAGCCTGTCCGTCCTTTTGCCACAGTGTCTCCACCTGCGCGGGGATGATGGCCTCCCCCTCCAGGTCGGTCACGGCGGCCAGCCGTGCCGCCGCGCCCTCCAGAGCCCCGGTGACGGTGACCTCGTATACCTTGTCCACCTGGTGTCTGGGATGGGTCATGGCCTGCATCAGCGCCCCGTCGTTGGTGAACAGCAGCAATCCCTCGCTGTCCTTATCCAGCCTTCCCACCGGGAAGACCCGCACGCCGCAGTCCGCTACCAGCGCCGCAGCGGTGGCGCGGCCCAGCTCATCGCTGAGGGTCGTCACACAGCCGCGGGGCTTGTTGAGCATCAGATATGTCGCTTTTTCTGTAAAGCTTATTTGCTTTCCATCTATTGTGATCACATCGGTTTCCGGATCCGCCTTATCGCCCAACTGCGTGATCGTTCCGTTGACCGTCACCCGTCCCTCCGCCAGCAGCGTCTCCGCCGCACGGCGGGAGCAAAGGCCAGAGCGGGCGATGAGTTTTTGCAGCCGTTCCGTCATGATGCATCCTCCGTGTCTTTCGTTTCTACCGCGGCAAAGCCCAGGTCATACAGCGCCTTGTGGTCGGCCCAGTCGTTGCCGTCGCACAGCGTCACCGCCACCAGGCGGCGGCCCTGCCGCTCCGCGCAGGATACCAGCGTGCGGCCCGCGGCCTTGGTATAGCCGGTCTTCATGCCGATGCAGCCTTCCACCTGGGTCAGCAGCTTGTTGTGGTTGGTCATGGTCCTGCCGCCCACCGTGGCTGTCCGGGTAGAACAGATGCGTCGGAACGTGGGATTCTCCGCTGCGTAGGCGGCCAGCAGCGCCATGTCATAGGCGGTGGAATAGTGATCCTCGTCGTCCAGGCCGTTGGGGTTGGCGAAGGAGGTATCCTTCATCCCCAGCGCCGCCGCCTTTTCATTCATGGCCTGCACAAAGACCTCCAGACCGCCGCAGCAGTCCGCCAGGGCCAGCGCCGCGTCGTTGCCGCTGCACAGCATCAGGCCATACAGCAGCTCCTCCACCGTCACCGTCTCCCCCGGCTTGAGATACATGGAGGAGCCCTCCACCATGTGGTCCTGGGTCACAGTGATGGTGTCCGTCAACCGAGCGCACTCCAGCGCCACCAGGGCCGTCATGATCTTGGTGGTACTGGCAATGCGCATGCGCCGCCCGACGTCCTTTTCAAAAAGTACCTCGCCGCTTTCAGCGTCCATCAGGATGGCCGCCGCGGCGGACATCTGCACCGCCTCTGCCCGGCAGGGCAGCGGCGTCAGCAGCATGACCAGGGCCAGTATCGCCCCGCACAGTCGTTTTCTCATGGTATCACCCCGGATACCACTCTATGCGGAGACGGTCTGTCCTTAGCTTTCCAATGTGATGATTTATTCGGAGAATTCCTTCTCCGCCTTCTTGCGGTCGATGAAGCTCTCCACCCGGTCCAGCACCTGGGGCACCAGCTCGATGGCCCGATCCACAGTGGTGATGGCGGGAGCGGCCACCGGCAGCATGCGGGTCACGCCGTCCTTGACCACTAGGAAAGCCATGGGCTCCACCCGGACGCCTGCCCCGGCGCCGGCGCCCATCTGGTCGGCCTGCTTGCCGTAGTCACCGCCGCCGCAGCCAAAGCCGAAGCTGAGCCGGGACACAGGGATCAGTGTCACGCCGTCCGGCGTGGTGATGGGCTCGCCCACGATGGTGTTGGAATCCACCATTTCACGGATCTTCGCCATAGAGGCCTCCATCACAGCGGTAATGGCGTTCTTCTTTTCGTTCATTTCCATGGTCGTATTCCTTTCTGTATCATGCATCTTTCGTTGTTCAGGCCGCTTTATCCGACGCGGCTTCCGCTTTCTTCCCGGCAGCTGCCTGCTCCGCCGCTTTTCTGGCTTCTTCCCGCTTGATGGCCTTCTGCTTTTTCAGGAAGGGAATGCCAAACCGCAGCAGCGGTCCCGCCGCCGCAAAGCCGATGGCCAGCAGGTCGCCGATCCGGAAGCTGACGCCCACGGTGCCGGAAATCTTGGTCTCCATAGCGTTGAAGTCCATCGCCATGTGGACGTGGGGGCGCGGCATATGCACCCACTCCTCCAGCCGGGGCATTACCGCCCAGACGACGGTATTGACCCATCCGTACCACTCCGCCGTGTTGGCGGGGTTCTCATCCCCCAGCACGATGCTCACGTCCATGGGATCGATGCGGATACGCTGCCCGATGCGGCGCAGCGTCCGCTGCACAGACTGCCACACGGCACGCAGCGCGCCGCGGATGTCGTCAAAGGTCAGGTGAAGATCCAGCTTTTTCTTCTCTTTGGATGGCTTTTTTTCCGCCGGCGGCTTCTTTTCCTGTGGTTTTGCCTTTTTAGGCTTCTTCTCCGGTGCGGGGATGATCTGCAGTGTCCTGGGGCCGATCCGGGCCGTGACCCGCAGCTCCTCGCCAAAGGAGACGGTCACGCCTGCCCGCAGGCACAGGATCACCACGATCAGCGCCGCGATCACGCCCAATATGATCCATCCCACCAAGGCAAACGCCTCCTTTCCCGATGGTCAGCTCTTTTCTGTCAGCTCCTCCGGCAGTTCCAGCAGATTGCCCTGCTCGTCCAGACGCAGCTGGCCGTCGCCCTCCATGCCGGGCATCTCCGGCAGATCGTCCAGCGACCGCAGGTGGAAGGCCCGCAAAAACGCCTGGGTAGTGCGGTACAGCCGGGGCCGTCCCGGCACCTGGAGCCGTCCGCACTCCTCAATGAGATGCCGGTCCAGCAGCAGTCCCACCGTATAGGAACTGTCCACGCCCCGGATCTGATCCACATAGGCCCGTGTGGTGGGCTGATAGTAGGCGATGATGGTCAGCACCTCCAGCGCAGGCTGACTCAGCTTGGCGGGCTTGCGCACCTCGAAGGCCCGGCGGATGATGTCGCCGTATTCCGGTGCGGAGCACAGCTGATAGCTGTCCTCCATCTTCAGAAGGCGCATGCCCCGACGCTCGTAGGCGTAATAGTCCGTCAGCTTCTGCAGCACCAGCTCCACTGTGGGCCGGTCCATATCCATGGCCATGCAGATGCGGTCCACCGCCACCGGCTCGCCGGAGGCAAACAGGATGCCCTCGATGGCCGCCTCCACTTCCTTCATTTCAAGCGTATCCATATCTTACCTCCCTCAAACCTCGCCCTGCCAATCCTCCGGCATGTCGCCGTCGCACTCCACGGTGCAGTCGTTGACGCCGGAGGCCAACCGGATGATACGGCTGCGGCACAGCTCCAGCACCGCCATAAAGGTCGCCACGATCTCGCTGCGGCTGCGGCTGCCCCGGAACAGCAGCAAAAAACGTGTGATGCCACCCGTCCTGAGCCGCTGAAAGATCTCCCGTGCCTTGGTCTCCACCGAATAGGGCTCCCGGCGCACGATCTCGTCAAAGGGCTTCAGGTCCGGCTGGACGTCCAGCTGGCCCCGGCGGTCCGACACCTCCTGCATGGCGATGATCAGATCCCCCGGCTGCTGATCGTACTCGTAGATCTTCCCCCGCTCCATGGGCTCCGGCGGGCGGGTCAGGATGTCCCGGCCGAACTCCCCCATGGGGGCCAGGCGGGTGGTCAGTATCTTCACCCGGGCGTACACGTCGCCCCGCTGCCGCTCCTCCAGGGATCTGATGAGGGCGTCCATCTCGCTCTGGGCCTCCTCGTCCTCCAGGTTCAGCAGCATGCGTGTCTTGATGTACATCAGATGGGCGGCCATAGCCACGAATTCGCTGGCTACCTCCAGGTCCATCTGCTTGCGTTGCTCCAGATATTCCTGATACTGATCCAGGATCAGCGCAATGGGGATGTCCTGTATCTCGATTTTATTCTTGCTCAGCAGAAACAGGATCAGGTCCAGCGGCCCCTCGAAATCCTCCATAGGCTCGCTGCCCTTGGCCTGCACCACCTTTTCCAGTTTGAAAATGGGATTATCCAATGGTGATCTCCTCAATAAAAGCCGACAATGCGACAGAATAGCTGAAACACCCAGCCAATGGCGCCGTCCAGCACGTTGGACAGTGCGCCGAAGCACACCAGCGCCATGATGATCAGCATGCCGAACCGCTCGTAGCGCATCAGCCAGTTATACTGCCGGTCCGGCAGCAGCGCCGCCAGCACCTTGGAGCCGTCCAGCGGCGGGATGGGGATCAGGTTGAAAACGCCCAGGCCGATGGACATCAACGCCGTGTTCATGAAAAAGTAGAACAGCGTCTCGTTGATGTCGCCGGTGGTCAGGGCTCGGGTGTACATCAGCCGCGCCCCCAGCAGCAGCCACAGGGCCAGCAGCAGGTTGGACAGCGGCCCGGCCAGGGCCGTAATGGCCATGCCCCGCTTGGGGTGCTTGAAATAGCTGGGGTCCACCGGCACAGGCTTTGCCCAGCCCACGCCGGTCAGCACCATGGCCGCCAGACCGATCCAGTCGATGTGCCGCAGGGGGTTCAGGGACAGACGGTGGTTCCGTTTTGCAGTGGGGTCGCCCAGGAAAAAGGCGGCGATGCCGTGGCACGTCTCGTGCAGGATCAGGCAGATCAGTACCGCCGCCACCCGCAGCAGCGTATCCCGCAGCGAGCCCAGGTCCAGCGCGCTCCACAGGTTTTGCAAATAGTTCAAATGGGGTCACTCCTATCAAAAAGGCCTGATACACCAAATTACCAATAACATTTTTATTATAGCAAAAAATACATCTGAAAACAAGGAAAAAAATCCAGCGCTCCTGTAACCATTTTGTAGCCAAAGCTGTAACCAAAGCGCAATGGAGCTGTAATGATGTTTTCCGCATTCTGGCATATACTATAGTTAGAAGATAGAAAGGAAGCAACGTTCACACTTGGAAAGGAGTATCGCCATGAAGAATCTGTTCCCCATCGTCGCCGGCGTGGTGCTGTGCCTGGTCTGCACAGTGGTCGGCTTTCTGATCCCCCAGCTCTCTGCGCTGACGTATGCCACGGTGTCGCTGGCCTGTGTCACCGGACTTCTGTGCATTGGCGGTATCCTCCGTCACGTCACACGCGGCGGCTCTGTATAAGCGCCGCGATCACATAAAGCAGCCCCGCCGTGATAAACGGCGGGGCTGCTTGCGTAGACAAGAAGAAAGGAACGCTCCGGTGGGAGCGTTCCTTTTCATATCTTTAGTTCAATGTAAAATTACTGTCAACTTCAGCAGTCTTGGTAACGCACTTGCCGGTGTTGGTAACAGCAACAGTGTTGCCGCTGGAGGTAACATTCGTGTAGTTAGCTTCATTCCAGCAGAGATAAGCGGCAGTAATATTGTTATCATTGATCACAATACTGTCAGCAGCGCAGCCAGCGTAGATGTGGAGTGCATTAACAGCAACATTGGAAATGATGTTCTTTGTGACAGTGAAGGTCTTAGCACTGGTCAGCTGGATAGCTGCACCATAAGTAAAGCCATCGGTCTTACCGGTAACATTCTTAATGGTGTTGCCATTGATAGTAACAACGGCATCATTGCCTGCCTGAACATTGATACCACGCTGGCAATCGGAAATTGTATTACCGTCGATCTTAAAGCTTGCCATGTTACCCTGCGCAAAGATGGCGTAACCACTGGATTCGTTCCCGGTAAATGTGCAATTCTCAATTGTTACATTGCTACCAGCTGCAGAGTGCGGCATTCTGAATCCTGCTTCAAATTTGCAGTTTTTGAAAGTCAAATTTACAGGATTGCTGTCAATTCTGACTGTATCAACGAATGTAATATTTTCGTAAACCACATTTTTGCCAGCGGCAGAAATAAGGTAGCTGTCATCTGTCTTGGCGATTTTTGCATCATTAACGCCCTTAACTACAATGTTGTTTACAGTAACGCTCGGAGTGAAATAGCCTCCGCCGAGGATAGAATGTCCAGCACCATTGTCACCGATAACACCTTCACCATCTCCGGTTGCAACTTCACCGCTAACAACCCATGTAATGGAATCAACAGTGCCCAGAGAGTTCATGCCAAAAGTGCTGCCACTGGTTACAACGCCCTTGTTCTCACGCCACGCCTTTGCAGCAGCGGTCAGAGAGTCATAAGTTCCGTCAAGACCAACGATGGTTGCACCAGTACCATACGTAGCATCTGCATCGTACTGATTATCGTTGCTGTCATACTCATAAGTATACTGAGTAGCATAAACCGTGATACCGACGCCTTCAATAGACAGTCCCTGATACTCATTGCCGGCATCCGTGCGCATCTTACCTGTAATGCTCAGGGGTGCGGTAGTTGTACCCGCGGGCAGCAGGAAATATTCGCCGGGAAGTTTTTCACCTGCTACGTTCACAGCCGCATTAGTACCCTCATCAACAGTGGTCGTATAATTGGTCTCCCAGGTAATAGCCTCATTCAGCTTGGCATCGCCCTGAATGCCGGTGATCTCCACCTTGTACTTGAGGGCCAGATTGCCGTTATTCCGGATACGCAGTTCAGGCAATACATAAGTACAACCCGGTTCCCACAGAATTTCGGTACCTGCTTTGGGAATCTTCCCGTTCACCAAGAACTGCAAGGTCTTACCTTCGGCAGAGACCCATCCACCGTTTTCATCGGTATCCGCTCCCGCCTTCATCTCCAGCACCACATCCAGCTTACCAGACTCGATCCGGTTCACTGCCGTGCTAGCGGTATCGGTGAACCACGCGAACGTGGAACCCACCAGCATCACCAAGCACAGACAGATGGCCAGAATGCTGGTCAGCAGCGCCCGCTTCGTCGCTTTCTTGTTTGACATGTTCGGTTTCTCCCCGTTTCATAATGTATTTGCCGGTGAAAAAAGCGCTGTCCTCCGGCAGTACGGCCAGCGCCCGCGATATCAGCCTGTCCTCCGTCTGATGAGGGCAGACAGAGCAAGCAACAAAAACTCTGTCTGCCCATTATGGGGAGGTCAGACGCATTAAGACCCGGCGGCCTTCCGGCCCCCGCGATCGTCATGCCCATATGGCAGGATAACGGGGTATGCCGCAGTATACGGACCGCCCCTGAATGACACATATGGCTTTTATAAAAGCCATAAAGCGGCCATGGCCGCTTTCGCACACTGTATCCTTCCAGGGCCCCTTCAAAACCACTGAAAGGATGATTCTATTGTAGCACGTTGTGTAGAAAATGCAACCACTTTTTGCCTCTTTTTCGTATTTCAGTGCTTTGAATGAATCTTCCTGCCGTACTTTGGTGATTTTGACGAAAAGCCCACCGCCGCCCGCAGCATAAACAGCTCCCCGCACAAAAAAAACAAAGTGTCCATTACAGGATACTCAGATCCTATAAGGACACTCTGCCTGGTCGGAGTGGGGGGACTTGAACCCCCGGCCTCTTGGTCCCGAACCAAGCGCGCTACCAACTGCGCTACACCCCGCCGTAGCCGTTCCATTATAAAGAGTATTTTCCCTCCTGTCAAGAGGGAAAACACAATAACGCCGCCAAATCATCCACTGGTGGTCAGCAGGGTGTTCTTTTTCTGTTTTACAGCGCCGGTCCATCTGTGGGGATATACAGCCCCCGGGTGTCGGCCCTTTCCAGCTCCAGCAGCCTGAGCTTCCGCTTTATGCCGCCGGCATAGCCGGTCATGTTGCCGCCCGCTCCCACCACGCGGTGGCAGGGAATGATCAGCGAGATGGGATTGCGCCCCACCGCGCCGCCCACCGCCTGTGCCGCCCGGTGTTCCCCCGTACGCTCCTCCAGCGTCCTGGCGATCTGGCTATAGGTCACGGTCTTTCCGTAGGGGACGCTCAGCAATATCTCCCACACCGCCTCGCGGAAGGGCGTGGCCGCGTACCGCAGCGGCGGCGTGAAATTCGGCCGCTCCCCGTTAAAATACATGTTCAGCCAGCGCCTGGCCTGGAGGAATACCGGGCAGTTGCCCCGCACAGCCTCCCAGGGCAGCGTGCTGCCGAAATACTTCTGCCCCTCGAACCACAGGCCCGTCAGCGCCTCGCCGTCTCCGGCCAACGTGATCGTGCCCAGCGGAGAGGAATATTTCTCTGTATAGATCATCCATCAAACTCCCGTTCTCTTTTTGGGTATTGTAGCATAGTTTCCCCCTCGTTGCAACCATTTTTTCCCGTATGAACTCCAGTCGGGCCGCACATACTACCTGCAACGACCACAGGAGGTATGTATCATGTCAGAAATGTTTTGTTTCCAGTGCCAGCAGACCGCCGGCGGCAGCGGCTGCGTCAGAACCGGCGTATGCGGCAAGCAGCCGGATACCGCCAACCTGCAGGACGCCCTGGTGTGCCGCCTGATCCGCCTGGCAGAGACCTGCCAGGCCCGGCAGGAATATCCGCCGGAGGTCACGCGGCTGCTGGCGGACGGCCTGTTCACCACCCTCACCAACGTCAACTTCCACAACGACGCCATCCGCGCCTTTACCGACCGGGTAGACGAGGCCCTGCGCCGCCATGGCGGCAGCAGCAGCAGCGGCGACACCGCATGGCTGTGGCGGGGCGAGACAGATACCGTCTCCCTCCGCGCCACGCTACTGTTCGGCCTGAAGGGCATGGCCGCCTACGCCCACCACGCCCTGACTCTGGGCTATCGGGACAAAAACGTGGACGCCTGGTTCTACAAGGGTCTCGCCGCCCTGGCCCAGGACCACAGTGTGGAGGAGTGGCTGGCCCTCATCATGGAGTTCGGCCAGGTGAACTTCCAGTGCATGGCCCTGCTGGACCGCGCCAACACCGAGACCTTCGGCGATCCCGTGCCCACACGGGTGAACCTGGATGTAAAGCGTGGCCCCTTTATCGTGGTGTCCGGCCATGACCTGGAGGACCTGCACCAGCTGCTGGAGCAGACCGCCGGAAAGGGCATCAACATCTACACCCACTGCGAAATGCTGCCGGCCCACGGCTATCCGGGCCTGAAAAAGTACCCCCACCTAGCGGGCAACTTCGGCACAGCATGGCAGAGCCAGCAGCGTGAATTCGCCGATATCCCCGCCCCCGTGCTGTTCACCACCAACTGCCTGATGCCGCCCCGCCCCAGCTACGCCGACCGGGTTTACACCACGTCGGTGGTGGGCTACGAGGGCCTACAGCACATCTCCGCCGACGCTCAGGGCCGCAAGGACTTCTCCCCCATCATCGCCCAGGCACTCTCCCTGGGCGGCTATGACACCGACCGCAGCATGAGCGGTATCAACGGCGGCCACATGACCACCACCGGCTTTGCCCACGCCGCCGTCCTGAGCCAGGCGCCCCAGATTATCGACGCCATCAAAAGCGGCGCGGTGAAGCATATCTTCCTGGTGGGCGGCTGCGACGGCGCCCACCCCGGCCGCAACTACTACACCGAGTTCGTCAAGCGCACCCCCATGGACTCCCTGGTGCTGACCCTGGCCTGCGGCAAGTTCCGCTTCAACGACCTGGACCTGGGCGAGATTGGCGGCATCCCCCGCATCCTGGACGTGGGACAGTGCAACGACGCCTACAGCGCTGTACAGATTGCCCTGGCCCTGGCCGACGCCTTCGGCTGCACCGTCAACGACCTGCCACTGACGTTGGTGCTGTCCTGGTACGAGCAGAAGGCCGTCTGCATTCTGCTGAGTCTGCTGTCCCTGGGCGTCAGGAACATCTACCTGGGCCCCACCCTGCCGGCCTTTCTGTCGGAGACGGTCATCAAGACCCTGGTGGACACCTATGGCCTCCAGCCCATCACCGCGCCGCAGCAGGACCTGGACGCCATCCTGCACCGGGGCTGAGCCGCAAAAAAACATGCCGATCCTCTCCGGAATCGGCATGTTTTTTTGATTCAATATCCAAACAGCTGCACCCAATAGACCTCCCGGCCGGAGTAGTAGTATCCCACGCCCATGGTGCCGTAGGCGCCGTCCAGGATATTGGCCCGGTGGCCCGAGGAGTTCATCCACTTGGTCATGGCGCCGTCCGCGTTCATATCGGTCCCCATCACCAGATTTTCGCCGTGGGCCAGCGAGCTGACGGTGTACCACTGGCTGCCGTCCGGCCGCGTGTGGCTGAAATTCCGCGTGATCTCCGAGGCCCGGGTCGACGCCGCGCTGCACAGACTGCTGTCCAGCGTCAGCGCAGACAGCCCGCTCTGCGCACGGTAGTAGTTCACCAGCTCCAGCACCCGACCCACCGGATCACCGGTCGAGACGGGGATCTCCACCGCAGCTGTCCCGCTCTCCGGTGCCGCTGCCGTCTCCTCCTGTTCCGCCAGCAGCACAAGCTCCGCCAGCGGATCCTCCACGTGCTCCTTCAGCGCCTCTGCCTGCTCTTCCTCCGGAAAAGGCGATGCCAGCGGCAGCAGCGGCTCTGCTACAGGCTGCAGCAGCGCCGTCATCGCCCCCTCCGCCGTCATTTCCGCGGTGGCCTTTTTCATCACTTCCGCTGCGGCGCCCCCACTGCGGTGCTCCCACGTCACCGCACGCGTCCACGCCGCTCCTGCCAGCACCACGGTAAGCACCAGTGCCGTCAGACATATGATCTTCGTTCGTCTCATAGGCTCCTTGCCACTCTCCCCCCTCCGCGCCCCTTCCCGGGGCCGTTAACGGACTCTATCATACCACTGTCCATTCGGTTTGTCACCATTTTTTCATCAAAAGGACGGCGTTCCCCGCACAGGATTGCATCATGACGGCATCTGTGGTAAGATAGGACAAAATTCCACCGCGAAAGCGAGGACGCATTATGACGGATCAGTCCTATACCCAGCTTCTGGCCGCCCTGCAGCAGCTCTCCGGCCAGGCCCGCCGTATCGTGGCCATCGACGGGCGCTGCGGCTCCGGCAAGACCACCCTGGCCGCCCGGCTCCAGGCCGATCTGGGCTGCACCGTGTTCCACATGGACGATTTCTTCCCCCGCCCGGAGCAGCGGACGGAGTCGCGTCTGTCCCAGCCCGGTGAAAACGTGGACCATGAGCGATTTCTGGCGGAGATCCTGCTGCCCCTGCACCAGGGCCTCTCCCCGGTCACCTACCGTCCCTATCTCTGTGCCCGGCAATGCCTGGGCCAGCCCGTAACGGTGACGCCCACGCCCCTCACCATCGTAGAGGGCTCCTATTCCTGCCACCCCGCCCTGTGGCCCTATTACGACCTGCGGGTCTTTCTGACCGTCGATCCCGACAAACAATCCCGCCGCATCCTGCGGCGCAGCGGCCCGGAAAAGGCTGCTGCCTTCGCCCAGCGCTGGATCCCCTTCGAGGAGATGTATTTCCAGGCTTATAAGATACAAGCGCGCTGTGACCTTACCATCGAAGGATAAAAATAGGGAGAAGCCGCGGCGTCTCTCTTTTCTTCATCCTTTTTTCAGCAGCTTTTCCACCGCCGCGCCGTCCATCTGGTTGACCGTGACGAACCTGCCGCCATAGAACACCGCCCAGTTATTGAACACACAGGGCAGCGCCTTGGCCTGTTCCAGCGTCTCCACATGGATAAACCGGGCGGGCAGACCCTTTCCCTCGCAGTATTCCCGCAGCTTCTCCACCCGTTGGTAACTGTAAGGGCACTGGTCATCGTAGTAGATGGTCAGTTCCTTCTCCGGGATGGCCTGCTTCCTGGCGCCGTCGGCAAACTGCGGCGCACTGCCGTCAAAACTGAGGGCCAGCAGCTCATAGCCGTCCCCGGTGGCGTCCACCGTCTCAAAGCCGAATTTTCTGGCAAAGCTCTGGTCCGACAGCCACGCCTTCTGCTTCGCCGCCCCCAGCATACACACGCCGGACCTTCCGCGGGCTCTGGCGTCGGCGATGCAGTACTCCATCAGCTGCCGGCCATAGCCATGGCCCTTGGGCTCTCCCTGAACCCACAGGCAGTAGATATAGTAGAAGTTCTCCCCCACCACCGGCACCCAAGCCGTCTCCAGCGGGGCGTACTCGATGAACGCACAGCCTTTCCCGTCCAGCTTCCGGAACACATGGCCCTCCTGCAGCCGCTGTGCCAGCCAAGCCCGCTTGGCCTCCACGCCAGGATGGGCCGTTTTGCTGCGGATGATGCAGCAAAGATGCTCCTCCGCCAGATTTTCCGGCGTCAGCTGGATGAATTCCCCGTCCATTTTCTCTCCTCCGTCTCCTGCCGTTCTGTCGTAAAAACTACTGTAAATCAGTATACGCCCGCATCCCCGAAATGTCAAATCCCGCCCCTTTATGCCCCCATTAACGCCCTTTATGGGGGCATAAATACCCCTATAAACGCCCTTATTGCCCCCTCTCCCGGGAAGTTCCTCCTTTACACGCCGGCAAAAAGCGGGTATAATAATGTGTTGAATCGTGCAAAAGGAGCATCTACATGAAGATCAACCAGATCAAAGCGGGTGCAGTGCTGTCCTATGTCTCCATGGGGCTGAGCACCATTATCTCGCTTGTCTATACGCCCATCATGCTGCAGCGGCTGGGGGAGAGCGAATTCGGCGTTTACCAGGCGGTGCTGCCCATCATCTCCTACCTGAATCTTCTCAGCTTCGGGCTGGGCAGTGCCTATGTACGGTACTACTCCCGCTTCCGGGCCGCCGGGGACAAGCGTGGCTGCGCCAAGCTGAACGGCATGTTCCTGATCACATATCTCTTCCTGGGCGCGGCAGTGCTGGCCATCGGCTTCGGCCTGTCCTACTGCGATGTGATCTTCGGCAAAAAGCTGACCCCCGACGAGATCGCCCTGGCGGAAAAGCTGCTGCGGATCATGACCGTCAACGCAGCGCTGACCTTCCCCATCAGCGTGTTCGAATCCCACGTCACCATCAACGAGCGCTATCTCTTCCAGAAGCTTGTGGCCATGGGCAAGCAGGTGCTGAACCCCCTGATCATGATCCCCCTGCTGATCATCGGCTACCGCAGCGTGACGCTGACTATCGTATCCCTGATCTTCACCATCCTCAGCGGCTTTCTGAACATCGGCTACTGCCTGACGAAGCTGCGGATGCGCTTCTCCTTCCGGCGCTACGACTTCCGGCTGATGCGGGAGATGTTCGGCTTTACGGTATATGTGTTCATCGGCATCGTGGTGGACAATGTCAACTGGTCCATTGACCGGCAGCTGCTGACGTGGCTCCACGGCTCCGCCGCCGTCACGGTGTACACCATCGCCGCCCAGCTGAACAACTACTTCCTGCTGTTCGGCAACGCCATCTCCAACGTGATGACCCCCCGGGTCCACCGGCTGGTGGCGGAGGGCGCCCCCATGCGGAAACTGGACACATTGTTCACCCGCGTAGGACGGCTGCAGTTCATTTTGCTGGCCTGCATCTTTCTGGGCTTTGTGGCCATCGGCCAGCCCTTTGTGGTGCTGTGGGGCGGCGGCGAGCAGTTCCGGGTGGACTACTGGACGGCGCTGCTGCTGTTTTTCGCCTGCCTGTGGACCAATGTCCAGACCGTGGGCATCGAGATCCAGCGGGCCAAGAACATGCATAAATTCCGCTCCCTGACCTATCTGGGCGTGCTGGTGGGCAACATCCTCATCTCCATCCCCCTGTGCATGAAGTGGCAGGGTCTGGGCGCCGCCATCGGCACCGCTATTGCCACCCTAGTGGGCAACGTATTTCTGATGAACTGGTACTATTACCGACGCATCGGGCTGGATATCCCCGCCTTCTGGCGGCATATCTTCCACCTGATGCCCTCCATGCTGCTGCCGGCGGCGGTGGCGGTGGGACTGGCTGTCTTCACCCACCCCACCACCTATTGGGAGCTGATCCCCCCCGGCTGCGCCTTTGTGGCGGTATACGGGCTCTCCGTCTGGCTGTTCGGCCTGAACCGCTATGAGCGCAGTCTCATCACCGGGCCGCTGCGGCGGCTGACCCGATGGAAAAAGAGAGGAGGTGGCCGCCGTGCCCCGTAAATCCGGACGCAACACCAAGGGCCGCATCGTTGCCGCGGCCTGGAAGCTCTTCTACGAGCAGGGCTATGACAACACCACCGTGGAGGACATCATCTTCGAGTCCGAGACCTCCAAGGGCAGCTTCTACCACTATTTCGAGGGCAAAGACGCCCTGCTGGGCTCCCTGTCTATGATCTTCGATGAAAAGTACGAGGCCCTGCGGCAGGAGATGGACCCGGACATGCACGCGGTGGACAAGCTGCTGTATATGAACCACGAGCTGTTCACCATGATCGACAACACAGTATCCGTGGAGCTGCTGGCCCGGCTGTTCTCCACCCAGCTGACCACCAAGGGTGAAAAGCACCTGCTAAACCGGGACCGCATGTACTTCAAGCTGCTGCACCAGGTGGTGCGGCAGGGTATGGACCGCCGTGAGCTGCGGACGGACATGACCGCCAACGAGATCATCAACGACTACGCCATGTTCGAGCGGGCGCTGATGTACGACTGGTGTCTGGCGGACGGCGGCTACGCCCTGGCCCGCAACGCCGACCGGCTGATGCCCATGTTTCTGGCCAATTACCGGGGTAAAAAATAAAATTTATTTTTCCGTCTCCTATCAGATTCACAAATCGTCTATTTATTTTTCCTGTAGTTACAACATCTTTACACATATTTAGCAGAATCAGGTATAGAACTCGTTCTATACCTGATTCTGTATTTACGTCTAGTTAAAAGTATGCTATATTAGCTCTCGTTAGACGAAAGAGAGGTTCCAAACATGACATCTGCACAAATCTGTATCATCATCGCCATTGCGGTGTATCTCATCGCCATGGTGTTCGTAGGCGTGGCCTACTCCCGCGCCAGCAAGGGCGGCGCGGACAGCTTCTATCTGGGCGGCCGCCAGCTGGGCCCCGTGGTCACGGCCATGAGCGCCGAGGCCAGCGACATGAGCTCCTGGCTGCTGATGGGTCTGCCCGGCGTGGCGTACTTCACCGGTATTGCCGACGCAGCCTGGACCGCCATCGGTTTGGCGCTGGGTACCTACCTGAACTTCCTGCTGGTGGCAAAGCGGCTGCGCATCTACTCCGCCGAGATCAATGCCATCACCGTGCCGGAGTTCTTCTCCAAGCGCTTCAAGGACGACAAGAAGGTGCTGCTGGGCATCTCCGCCCTGATCATCCTCATCTTCTTCATCCCCTACACCGCCTCCGGCTTTGCCGCCATCGGCAAGCTGTTCAACAGCCTGTTCGGCTTCGATTACATGGTCTCCATGCTGATCGGCGCGGCGGTGGTCATTCTGTACACCATCATGGGCGGCTTCCTGGCCGTGTCCACCACCGACCTGATCCAGAGTATCGTCATGACCATCGCCCTGATCGTGGTGCTGGGCTTTGGCATTGAGGTGGCCGGCGGCTGGACCGCTGTCACCGATAACGCCCGTTCCATCCCCGGCTATCTGAGCCTGGTGCAGATGACCAATATCTCCACCGGCGAAGTCACGGATTACGGCTTCATCAAGTCCCTGTCCATGCTGGCCTGGGGTCTGGGCTACTTCGGCATGCCCCACATTCTGCTGCGCTTCATGGGCATCAATGACGCCAAGAAAATCAAAATCTCCCGCCGCATCGGCAGCATCTGGGTAGTCATCTCCATGACCGTGGCCGTCACCATCGGTATCGTGGGCCTTGCCATGTCCCGTGCGGGCGAGATCGAGACCTTCGGCTCCTCCAGCGCCGCCGAGGCCGTTATCGTCAAGATCGCCGACCTGCTGAGCACCCACGGCGTACTGGCCGCATTGGCCGCTGGTCTGATCATCGCCGGTATTCTGGCCTCCACCATGTCCACGGCGGACAGCCAGCTGCTGGCCGCTTCCTCCAGCGTTTCCGAGGATCTGGTGAAGGAAGTCTTCGGCGTGAAGATGTCCAGCAAGGCCACCATGTGGGTAGCCCGCGTGACGGTCATCGCCATCTCCATCATCGCCGTGTTCCTGGCCCGTGACCCCAACAGCTCCGTGTTCACCATCGTGTCCTTCGCCTGGGCCGGCTTCGGCGCCACTTTCGCCCCCGCCATGCTGACGGCGCTGTTCTGGAAGCGCACCACCAAGTGGGGCGTGCTGGTCGGCATGATCTCCGGCGGCACCATGGTGTTTATCTGGAAATACCTGGTAAAACCCATGGGCGGCGCGTGGGGCATCTACGAGCTGCTGCCCGCCTTCATCGTGGCGCTGGTGTTCATCGTGGTGGTCTCCCTGCTGACCAAGGCTCCTGACGCCGACACCGTGGCCACCTTTGACAAGGTCAAGGACGAGTGCAAGAACACCAAATAAACAATCTGCTACATATGAAAACACCCTGCGGCGCTGCTGCAGGGTGTTTTTCGTTATCCGAGCATCTCAACATCCAGGTCGCCGCTGGTGGTGGCGATGGATATCGCGCACCCGCCGTCGCCGCAGATGAGCTTCTCTCCACTCCGCTTAGCGGCAAAGTCGCATTCCAGGTCGCCGGAGACCGTGCTGTAGTCCAGCGTGAAGCCGGCATCCCGGGGCAGCTCCAGATCCACATCGCCGCTGACGGTGACCAGATCCAGCTGCTCAGGTCTGCTGCGTAGCGCCAGGTCGATCTCGCCGCTGGTGCTCTCTCCGGTCACCTGGCGGAAGCTGCCGTCCAGCTCGATCCTGCCGGACACGGTGGTCAGCGACACGTCGGCGCTCTCCGCCGCGATGGCGTCGGTCTTCAGGTCGCCGGAAACGCTGTCAAAAATCAGTGCTTCCGCCACTGTCAGGGCCCCCACATCGAAGTCGGCAGATACGCTGCTCAGCCGCACCTCCGTCAGGCTTTCCGCTATGGTGCGGGGCAGATGCACCTCCAACTTCTTGGGAGGCAAATTCGGCAGCGTCAGGAATTCATCCTCGGCGTACCACACCTTCAGCACGCCGTCCTCGTCCGTCACCACCATGGCGTAAGAGGCGGATATTCCGCGATCCGACTGCTCTCTCACAAGAATATCGCTGTCATTGGTCACCAATATCTCCGCTTCACCGGAGATCCAGTCGATGTCCAGCGCGGTGATGCTCGTCCCCGCAGGCAAATAGTAGTCGCTTCCGCTATAATCGCCCGTCTGGTCCCTTGTCTCCTCTGTCTGCTCCCACTGTCCCGAGGCCGGGTCAAAGCGCAGATCCCGCAGGTCGCTGAGCCGTCCGCCCAGGCAGAAGCCCACCGTGGCAAGGCACAATCCCAGCCCCACCAGGGCCGCCGCCACGATCAGCGTCACTTTCATTGATTTTTTCATACGTTCTCCTCCTTCCGGATGAACAGGCCCTTAATCTTATGGCCCAGCCACACCGTCAGCTGCCACAGCAGCTTACACAGCTCCACCGCCATCAGGCCGCCCAGCACGCACAGTCCCAGCAGCACCAGTCCCGCACCCAACAGGATAAGCCCCAGGGGCAGCGTCAGCACAGCGGCACGGATGGCGACAATGGGCGCGGCCACCACGATCACCGTCAGGCCCAGCACCACCGCCACCGCCGCCAGGCCCAGCGCCCAGATGGACACGAACAGGCCCAGCACCACCGCTGCCGCCGCCAGCAGCAGCGGCACCCACACGGGACTGCCCACCACCGTCAGGATAATGGCCAGAGGTGTCCAGCCGCTCTGTGGCTTCATGCGGGTGCTGACCAGCTTGGACAGCGGCATCTCCTGCAGGATGCTCTGGGCGATCTGGCCGGGGCTGCCCAGCTTGGCGGTGGCCTCCGCCTCAGTCATCCCCTCCTCCAGCATATCGTCCAGCAGCTCACTGTAATACTCCAGGTTCTGCCGGCGTTCCTCCTCCGGAAGCTGCGCCAGCGCACGCTCCAGCAATTGCAAAAAATCAGCCTTGGTCATTCCGCAGCCCTCCTCTGATAAATTCGTACATAGATTCCAATTCCTTCCAATCCTCCACGGCGGCGGACAGCTGCCGCTGTCCCTGCTCCGTCAAATGGTAAAATTTCCGCAGCCGGCTGTTGTGCTCCACGCTGTACACTGTCAGCGCCCCGGCGCCCTCCAGCCGCCGCAGGATGGGATACAGCGTAGATTCCGACACCTGCACGCACACCGACAGATCCTTGACGATCTTATAGCCGTAGGAATCCCCCCGTGCCAGCGCCGAGAGGACGCAGGCCTCCAGCAGTCCCCGCTTCATCTGTGGGTCAAGCATGTTTCATGCCCCCTTTCGCGTTATACTATACAACGCATAGTATTGTGTGTCAAGAGTTATTTTGAAATATTTTCCGCCGGAGAGAAAATTCTGCCCCTCCCCGCCCCACTTGCCATTTCCGCCCGCCTGTGCTACAATAGGCCAGAAAGATCATCGCTTTGCAAGGAGACTGTGCCATGACGGAGAACACAAGACCCCAATTGGCGTCCCACGAGCGCTGCACCGGCTGCGGCGCCTGCGCCAGCGGCTGTCCCAAGGGCGCCATCCATATGGTGCGGGACAAGGAGGGCTTCCTCTATCCCCAGATCAGCGAGGGCTGCGTCAGCTGCGGCCACTGCACCCACGTGTGCCCGGCACTGAAGCAGCGGGAGGTCCGCGGTGCCCCGGCGGTATTCGCCGTCTGGAACGAGGACGAGGCGGTCCGCGCCCATTCCACCGCCGGCGGCGTATTCTCCGCCCTGGCGGAATTCACGCTGGAGGGCGGCGGCGTGGTGTTCGGCGCGGCGCTGGACGAAAAGCTCCACGTGCGCCACATGGCCGTGAAGAATAAGGAGGACCTGCGGCTGCTGCGGGGTGCCAAGCCCATCCAGAGCGAGCTGGGCGAGACATACCAGCAGGTGCAGATGTACCTGGACCAGGGCCGGTCCGTGTTGTTCTCCGGCACCCCCTGTCAGGTGGACGGCCTGTACCGTTTCCTGGGCGAACACCCGGAAAATCTGCTGACCTGCGACTTTGCCTGCGGCGGCGTAGCCTCCCCCGGCGTGTGGGCGCGGTTCGTGGAGTCCATGACCTACATCAAGCGCCATCAGGCGGTGGACGTCCACTTCTGCGATAAGCTGAAGGGGGAAAAGGACCGCCGCTTCCGGGTGTGGTTCGAGGGGGGCGGCACCTTTGACGCACCTCTGGGCAAGTGCCAGCCGGGGCGCGGCATCCTGCGGCGCCTGTTTCTGCGTCCCGCCTGCTACCATTGCGATTACGCCAACACCAACCGCCCCGGCGACCTGACCATGGCCCCGTTCCGCAGCGCCCCCAAGGATTTCTATCCCCAGCAGCAGAAGGCAGGCATGTCGCTGCTGCTGATCAACACAGTGAAGGGCGCCCACATCTTCGACCAGCTGCCCCTGAAGCGGGAGCTGCGCACACTGGAGGAAGCTGTGGCGGACAACGCCGCCCTGCGGTGCGCCGCCGTGCAGCCGCCGGACCGGCAGCGATTCTTCGAGGATCTGGACCGTCTGCCTTTCCGCAAGGTGTGCGACCGGTTTTTCTCCGTCCGGCCCTATCAGGCCAGGAAAGACGGCGGCGGACTGGCGGCGCTGAAGGAGAAGCTATGGAAAAAACACTGATGCATACCTGCTGCGCCCCCTGTTCGGTGGCCTGCATCCACCAGCTGCGCAGCGAGGGGATCGAGCCGGTGTCCTACTGGTTCAACCCCAATATCCACCCCTATCAGGAATATAAGGCCCGGCGGGACACCCTGATGGCCTACGCCCCCACCATCAACATGGAGCTGATCGTGCAGGAGGATTACGGCCTGCGGGACTTCTGCCGCGCAGTGGCGGCGGATATCGATCACCGCTGCAGCCACTGCTACACCGTGCGGTTGGAACAGACCGCCCGCTTCGCCGCCGAGCACGGCTTTGACAGCTTTACCTCCACCCTGTTCGTCAGCCCCTACCAACAGCATGAGCGGATGGCGGAAATTGCCCGGGAAATGGGTAAGCGCTACGGCGTGAAATTCCTGTACCGGGATTTCCGCCCCGGCTTCCGCGCCGGACAGCAGGAGGCCCGGGAGCTGGGCTTTTACATGCAGAAATACTGCGGCTGCGTGTTCAGCGAGGAGGATCGCTACCAAAAGCAGATCCAGCAGGACCTGAAGGAACCGCTGAAGCATATCGTTGGATAAAAAAATCCCTGTTTCCAAAGGAAGCAGGGATTTTTCCATCTTTTATTGTCCGGTTCCTGTCCGCCTCCGCCGGTACAGGACTGCCGCCAGCATGGCGGCGTAACCCAGTAGCAGGTAGATCACGGCGTAGAGCACAAACGCCGTTTCAGCCATGGTGAAGAGCACCCACGCGCCCAGCAGAAACAGCGTGGCGAACAGCAGCGGCTGGAACCACGCTCCACGGACATTGCCGCCGGAGAAAACCCCCAGCAGGATCGCCGTGATGGGGTTCACCGCGAAGAACAGCAGAAAGATGACGGCCATGCCGCTGTCTCCGGGGACCAGCGTGACGGCAAGCCACGGCAGCAGCAGCGCCACCATGGCGGCGATCAGCAGGGTGATGATGGTACGTTTCGTCATAGTATCCTCCTAGTTCGTTGTGTGGTGATTCAAAGGGGTACATTTGCTATTGGACGGGCCGATGTAGGCATCGGCCCCTACGCAGTGTTTTCAATAGCCGTCCGTAGGGGGCGATGCCCACATCGCCCCGAAACGGTAAACGCATCCTTACCCCCCGTACAAAGCGGTGACCAGCTGGAAATAGACCTGGTCGGGGTTCTTTTGGAAGCGCTGGGCCAGATCCTCCGCCATCTCTTTGGTGGCCACCATCAGCTGCAGCTGCATGATGTTGTCCACATCGTCGTTGAGGCCCAGCTCCACGGTGTAGGTGCCGTTTTCCCGTCGCTCCACGCGGGAGCGCACCTGGGCGCGGCGGATCAGCTCCTGGCGGTGGGCGGCGATCAGCTTATCCGCCTTCAGCCGGACGGACAGGGGCAGGCTGGACTGACAGATCCCGCTGTTCTTCAGCCCCTTGGGCGTGATGACATACTTCTGCTCCCCGTTGATCCGCAGATGCTCCGTCTTGACCAGTTCATTGAGACACTGGGAGAAATCGAAATAGTCGATGCCGTCGTCGATCATGGTCAGAGCCTGTATATCGCTCAGCGGCATAGGCTCCGCCACGCCGGCGGCCACATACAGGATGAGAAATTTGATCTCCAGCTTGTCACGGATAAAACCAACGCTCACGCTCTCACACTTCCTTCCTTATCGCACCTGTGTCATTTCTCTGTTTCCCGCACCACCACGTTGGCCTCACCCAGCCACTGGCGGCATTCGGCCAGCAGCGCGGGATGGTTCAGGCATTTGCCCGCCAGCAGCTTGCCCGAGTCGGCCATGCGGATCTTCACCGGGGTCTCCCCCTCAAACATGGTCATCACCAGGCGGATATGGCGGAACTCCCGGCTGTCTATACCGGGGAAGCGCAGATAGATCACCGCGCTCTTCTGCTCCGTGGCCCTGTCCGCCGTCATCAGGGGGACGCTTCCGGTGTTCAGGGGATAGATGGTGTCGCACATGATCTGGGGCGGCTTTTCATCCCGCACCGACAGGCGGCCCTTCACCACCACCGGGGTGTTGACAGCCATATAGCTGCCGCACTGGTCAATGGTGCGGCTGAAGCACAGCAGCTCGATGGAGGCGGCCTCGTCCTCCACCACCACATAGGCCATCAGATTGTTCGTCTTGGTGGTGCGGGTGCGGCTGGCGGTCACGATGCCCGCCACCACCACGCTCTGCCCGTCAGCAAAGCGGGTGGGGCCGTCCTCATCGGCGAAATCCGCCATGATATCGTGGATGGGTGTGGCGCCCAGGCCCTGTGCCACGATGCGGTAGTCGCTCATGGGGTGTCCGCTCAGATAGAGGCCGGTGGTCTCCTTCTCCATAAACATGCGCTCGGTGGCGGAGTACTCCGGGATGTTGGGCAGCGGTATGTCCAGTGCGCCGCCGCTGTCGCCGGCCATGCCGAACATGTCCAGCTGGCCCTCCACGTTCACCTTGCGGCTGCCGGCAATGGCGTCCAGCACCTTTTCATAGACCTGGATCAGCTGGGAGCGGAAGGCCCCCAGCCCGTCGAAGGCGCCGGCCTTGATGAGGTTCTCCACCGCCCGCTTGTTCATATCGCCGCAGTCGAACATCCGCTCGCAGAAATCCTGGAAGGAGCGGAACGCTCCATTGCTCTCCCGCTCCCGCACCAGGGTGCGGATAAAACCCCGGCCGATGTTCTTGATGGCCACCAGGCCAAAGCGGATGCCGCCCTCCTCCACGGTGAACCCATCGCGGGAGCGGTTCACATCCGGCGGCAGCAGCTTGATGTCGCAGTTGCGGCACTCGGCAATGTACTCCGACACCTTGTCGGAGTTGTCCAGCACCGAGGTCAGCAGCGCCGCCATGTACTCCTTGGTATAGTGGCACTTGAAGTACGCCGTCTGATAGGCCACCACCGCGTAGGAAACGGCGTGGGCCTTGTTAAAGGCGTAGTTGGCGAAGTCGTAGATCTCGTCGTAAATGGCCTGGGCGGTCTCCTCCGGGATGCCGTTGGCCACGCAGCCTTTGATATTCCGGCTCGCGTCGCCGTGGAGGAAAGCCTCCCGCTCCCGCTCCACGTCCTTGGCCTTCTTTTTGGACATGGCGCGGCGCACCATATCCGCCTGGCCCAGGGAATAGCCCGCCAGCTCCTGGAAGATCTTGATGACCTGCTCCTGGTAGACGATGCAGCCATAGGTGCCCCGCAGGATGGGCTCCAGGGACGGGTGCTTGTAGCTGACCAGCTTGGGATCGTGCTTGCAGGCCACGAACCGGGGAATAGATTCCATGGGACCGGGGCGGTACAGGGCTATGATGGCGGTGATATCCTCGATGGACTGGGGCTTCAGGCCCAGGCACACGCCGGTCATGCCGGTGGATTCCATCTGGAACACGCCGGAGGTGCGTCCCTCCGTCAGCATCTGGAACACCGCCGGGTCGTCCATGGGGATCCTCTCCAGGTCGAAGTCCGGCTGGTATTGGTGGACCATCTTCACCGCGTCGTCCAGCACCGTCAGGTTCCGCAGGCCCAGGAAGTCCATCTTCAGCAGGCCCAGCTCCTCCAGCGTGATCATGTTGTACTGGCAGACGATGGATTCATCGTTCCGGGCCAGAGGCACGTATTCATACACCGGCAGTCGGGTGATGACCACGCCGGCTGCGTGGGTGGAGGCATGGCGGGGCATACCCTCCAGCGCCTTGGCGGTGTCGATAAGCTTTCGCACCCGCGCATCGCCGTCGTACAGGTCCGAAAGCTGCTTGCTGAGCTTCAGGGCGTCGTCCAGGGTGATGTGCAGCGCACCGGGGCCGGAGGGCACCAGCTTGGCCACCACGTCCACCTCGGCATAGGTCATGTTCAGGGCGCGGCCCACGTCCCGGATGGCGCCCCGGGCGGCCATGGTACCGAAGGTGACGATCTGGGCCACGTGGTCGTCGCCATACTTCCGGCGGACGTAGTCCACCACCTCGCCCCGTCGGGTATCGCCGAAGTCCATGTCGATATCCGGCATGGACACGCGCTCCGGGTTCAGGAACCGCTCAAAATACAGCTGATACTGCATGGGGTCGATGTCCGTGATATGCAGACAGTAGGCCACCATAGAGCCGGCGGCGCTGCCGCGGCCGGGGCCTACAGGGATACCGGCCTTGCGGGCATAGTTGACAAAGTCGGACACGATGAGGAAATAGTCGGTAAAACCCATTTTCTCGATCATATCCAGCTCATATTCCAATTGCTGGCGGTACTCCGGCTTTCGGTCGCCATAGCAGCGCACAAAGCCCTCGTTGCACAGCTTGCGCAGGTACGTGGGGGAATCGTAGCCGGGGGGCAGCTTGAATTCCGGCAGGTGGTACTTGCCGAAGGTGAATTCCAGCTGGCAGCGGTCGGCAATGCGCTGGGTGTTCTCCACCGCGTCGGGATAGCCGGAGAACAGAGCCTCCATCTCCTCCGTGGAGCGGAGATAGAAATTCTGGGGTTCATAGCGCATGCGGTTCTCGTCGTCTACGGTCTTGCCGGTCTGGATGCACAGGAGAACATCATGGCTCTCAGCGTCCTCCTTCCGCAGATAGTGGGCGTCGTTGGTACAGACCAACGGGATGCCCGTCTCGTTGTGCAGGCGCAACAGGGCGCGGTTGACGGTGGTCTGGTCGGCGATGCCGTGGTCCTGCAGCTCCAGGTAGAAGTTGCCCTCCCCCAGAATAGACTGCATCTCCAGGGCATAGGCCTTGGCCCCGTCGTAGTCGCCGTTGATGATGCGGCGGGGGATCTCGCCGGCCAGGCAGGCACTGAGGCCGATGAGCCCCTCGCTGTGGGCCCGCAGCAGGTCCAGATCGATGCGGGGCTTGATGTAAAAGCCCTCGATATACGCCTGAGACACCATGTAGGACAGATTCCGGTAGCCGGTCTCGTCCTTGCACAGCAGCACCAGGTGCCGGGACTCGGTGTCAAACTCGTGCTGCTTGTCGAAGCGGGTGCGGCGGGCCACATACACCTCGCAGCCGATGACGGGGTGGATACCCTCCGCCTTGCAGGCGCGGTAGAAGTCGATGGCGCCGTACATGGCGCCATGATCCGTGATGGCGCAGGCGGTCTGCCCCATCTCCTTGACCAGCTTCGGCAGGTCACGGATGCGGCAGGCGCCGTCCAAAAGGCTATACTCCGTATGGACGTGGAGATGGGCAAAGGCCATTACTGCGCCTCCAGCTCGTCCAGCATGTCACCGAGCAGCTCCACGCCGGACACCACCAGCAGGCGGCAATGCTGGGTCACCCCCAGTTCCTGGGCGGCGGGGGTTCCCTCGATGTCCTTCTCCGCCAGCAGCTCATGGCAATTCAGCTTGCGGAAGCGCTCTGTAAACCGGCGCTGGAATTCCTGGGTCAGCTGGGTAGAGCGCTTTTTGCCCTCGGGGCCGTTTTCCAGCGTGGCGGGATAGGCCGTGCCCAGCACCACCGCCGCGGCGTTGACCACGCCGCACACGCCGCCGCAGCGCAGACCGCCGCCAAAGCCGCTGGCGATGGCCATGCTCTGCTGCTCCGTCAGACCGGTGACGTCCGTAAAGGCCAGCAGCACCGCCTGTCCGCAGTTGAGGCCCTTCTCATGAAATTCCTTCGCTCTCTGGCATCGTTCCAGTTTCGTCATAGCTTTCGTGCCTCCTCCATGATCTTTCGTATTCTGTGATTCAAACAGGATTTGCTGATGGGCGGATCGAACAGCGCCGCCAGCTGGGCCAGGGGCAGCTCCGGATTCTGCAGCCGCAGCCGGGCCGTCTCCTGTATCTTCTCCGGCAGCTTGTCCAGCGCGCCGGCCTCCGTCAGCTTTTCGATGGCCTCCTGCTGGGCGGCCACCGCGTCCAGGGTCTTGTTCACGTTGGCCATGTCGCAGTTCATGGCCCGGTTGGCGCCGTTGCGGATCTCCTTGTCCACCTTGGCGGTCATGATCTCCGTGGCCGCCGCCGGCGCCCCCAGGGTGGTCAGCAGATCCTCGATATGCTCGGACTGCTTGAAGTAGATGACGGCGCTGCCGCTGCGCATGACGCTGCGGGGCAGAAAGCCCATGTCCTGCAGCAGGGCCGACACCTCGCGGCTGGCCTGGACATGAGAGGTGGACAGCTCCAGATGGTACCGCTTCTCCGGGTCGGTGACACTGCCGCCCGCCAGGAAGGCCCCCCGCAGAAACGCGGTGCGGCAGCAGTCCTCCTCCATCAGGGCGAAGTTCACATGCATCACCAACGACTGCCGGGGATCGTAGCCCAGGGTATCCAGAATGCGCCGCAGCTTCTCGGGGTCGGTGATCTGGAAGATCAGCTTGCCGCCGGACAGCTCATCCGATGGCAGGCGGTCAAATTTCACATTGAAGGCCCGCTGGAACAGGCGCGGGAGCCTTGCGGCAAACTCCGGATTCTCCGTGATGATCCGCACCTCCCGGGTGGTGAAGGTGTTGCCGTACAGCAGTGCGCCGTAGCACTCCGCCCGGGCGCAGCACTGCCGCTGCACCGCCGCGCGGCACATCTCCGCCTTGGCCTTATAGGAAAAAGATTGCATGTCTCCCCTCCTTATCCGTGGGCAGGGTCCTTTTGTGTATATTCCTCGTAAATGGTCATCAGCTCGTGGGCCAGGTGGCCGGGATTGTGGCGCACCAGGCCGTTCTCCAGCGCCGCCACCGGCCGGTCGATCAGCTCCACACCCAGGGCGCGGCACCTCTCCGCGTCGTGGCGGATGGGCTCCGCCCCCTCCTGGGCATACCGCAGGGCGATAGACGCTGGGATGGGCGTGGAATTGGTCAGGCACAGGTGAAAGAGTCCCGGATAGCTGTGGTGAAACAGCGCTTGGATGTGGTCGGCCACGGTATAGCCCTCCGTCTCCCCCTCCTGGGTCATCACATTGCAGACGTAAAGCTTTAATGCTTTACTATCCCTGATGGCATCGGCAATACCGTCCACCAGCAGGTTGGGAATGATGCTGGTATAGAGACTGCCGGGGGCCAGCACGATCATGTCGGCGTTCCGGATGGCCTCCACCGCCGCACCCAGCGCCTTGGGGCGCTCCGGCAGCAGGCGCACCGACTGGATGCGGCAGTCCTGCTCCTTTTTGCAGTAGAAAATATGGGACTCCCCCAGCACGGTGGCGCCATTTTCAAAGGTAGCCTCCAGCTGGACGTTCTCGTTGGTCACCGGCAGCACCCGGCCCGTGATGGCCAGCACCTTGCTGAGACCCGCCACCGCCTTGTCAAAGCTGGGCATGATGTCGTTCAGCGCCGCCAGCAGCAGGTTTCCCAAGCTCTGGCCCGCCAGGGAGCCGTCGGCAAAGCGATAGGCCATCAGCTGGGCCATCAGCGGCTCGCAGTTGGCCAGAGACTGCAGACAACTGCGAATATCGCCGGGAGCGGCCATACCCAAGTCCTGCCGCAGCATGCCGGTGCTGCCGCCGTCGTCCGCCACCGTAACGATGGCGGTGATATTCCGAGTATAGAGCTTCAGGCCCCGCAGCAGGGTGCTCAGACCCGTTCCGCCGCCGATGCCCACCACCTTGGGGCCGTGCTCCGGCGGGATATGATAGAAGCTATGCTGCATAAAGCATCACTTTCTTTCTGATTTTTGCCCGTCAGCGTGAGATATCCCGGTGACTCTCCGTCACGGCGAAGCCCGCAGCGGACAGGGACTGGGCCAGGGCGCGGGCCACCGCCACGCTGCGGTGATGTCCGCCGGTGCAGCCCACCGAGATCACCAGCACCGTCTTGCCCTCGGCGTTATACTGGGGCAGCAGGAACAGCAGCAGTTTCTCCAGCTGCGCCATGAACTCCCCCGTCTGGGGAAAGGAAAATACGTAATCCCGCACCGCCGCGTCCAATCCTGTGCCCTTTTTCAGCTCCGGCACGTAGTAGGGATTGGGCAGAAACCGCACGTCGAACACCAGGTCCGACTCCAGCGGCAGACCGTGCTTGAAGCCGAAGCTCATCACGTCCACATGCAGCCCCTGGCGGTCCCGCTCCCGGCCGAAGAGATTCAGAAGCTCACTGCGGAGCTTCCCCACCGAGAAGGCAGAGGTATCCAGCACGTAGTCCGCGTGGTCCCGCACCGGCTGAAGCATCTGCCGCTCCAGCATCACCGCCTGTTCGATGCTGCGGCCCTCCGCCGACAGGGGGTGGGCCCGGCGGGTCTCCTTGTAGCGGTTGATGATGGCGGCGGTGTCCGCGTCCAGAAACAGCAGCCGGCAGGCCACGTCCGTGCGCTTCAGCCGCTCCAGCGTGGCGATCAGCAGGTCAAAGGGCTCCCCCGCCCGCACATCGTACACCAGCGCCACCCGGTCATAGTGACCCCGCGACGCGGCGCAGAAATCGGCGAATTTCACCATCATCTCCGCCGGCAGATTATCCACGATATAGTAGCCGATATCCTCCAGAATGGAGGCGGCGCGGCTCTTGCCGCTGCCGCTCATACCGGTAATGATCAGAATTTCCATAGACTCTCCCTGTGTTACCTGACGATGCGCACTTCCGGCTCCAGCATCACGCCGGAGCGCTCCTTCACCCGGCGCTGCACCTCTTCCATCAGCGCCAGCACGTCGGCGCAGGTGGCGCCGCCCACGTTGATGACAAAGCCCGCGTGCTTTTCCGACACCTGGGCCCCGCCGATGGTCAGTCCCTTGCAGCCCGCCTCCTCGATGAGCTTACCCGCAAAGTGGCCCTCCGGCCGCTTGAAGGTGCTGCCGGCGCTGGGATACTCCAGGGGCTGGGACGCCCTGCGGCGGGCCATCAGGTCGTCCATACGGCCGCGGATGCCGGCGCTGTCGCCTTTTTCCAGCGCAAATTCCGCGTACAGCACCACCGCGTCGGGGTGCTCCATCAGCAGACTGTGGCGGTAGCCGAATGCCATGTCAGCACAGGTGAGGGTTTTGACACCCTCGTCGGGGAACAGCACGGTAACGCTTTCGATGACCTGGCTCAGCTCGCCGCCGTAGGCCCCGGCGTTCATGCACACGCCGCCGCCCACGCTGCCGGGGATGCCGTGGGCAAATTCCAGCCCCGCCAGCCCCTGCTGGCAGGCAAAATTGGCCACCCGGGCCAGAGACGCCCCGGCCATGGCCTTGATATGCCCCGTCTCCGTCAGCCGGATCTCCGCCATATCCCGGGTGTTGACGATCAGGCGATCCACGCCGCCGTCGGGAAACAGCACATTGGTGCCGTTGCCCAGCACAAAGGGCCGTGCGCCGCATTCCTGGGCAAAGCTCAGCAGCAGCACCAGCTGCTCGGCATTCTGAGGGAAAGCCATCCGCCGGGCCGGGCCGCCCACCCGGAAGGAGGTGTATTTCGCCAGCGGCTCCTCCGCCGACATAGGAAGGTCCGGCAGATAGTCCCGCAGTTTTTTGTCCAAAAGCTCATACCAACGCATACAGCGCCTCCTTGTGATCATGGATGTTTCAGATGACCCGCTTCTTCTTGCCCAGCAGCGCCGCGCCGATGATCCCGGCGTCGTTGCCCAGCTGGGCCTTGACGATCTTCGTCATCTTGTCATAGTTGCAGGGCAGGCTGTGGGCCTCCACCTGGCGGCGCAGGGGCAGCAGCAGCTGCTCGTCAGATTCGTTGCTGACGCCGCCGCCGATGGCCAGGGTATCCGGCTGGAAAATGTTGATGATGTTCACAATGCCGGCGGCAAGATACCGGATGTACTGGTCGCAGACCGCCTGCCCCACAGGGCAGCCCCGACGGGCGGCGATAAAGGCCGACTGTCCGGACACGTGGTCGTCATTCTCGGCGATGACCTGGGCCAGGATGCTGTCGGGGTGCGCCTCCCAGGCCTGGGTGGTCTGGCGCTTCAGCGCGCTGGCGGAGGCGTACCGCTCCCAGCAGCCCCGGCGGCCGCAGGGACACTCCTCGCCGTCCATCTGGATGGACATGTGGCCCACCTCGCCCGCCATACCGTTGGAGCCGTGGAAGATCTTGCCGTTGTGGACGATGCCGCCGCCCACACCGGTGCCCAGGGTGACGGTGATAAAGCGCTTGCTGCCCCGTCCGCCGCCCACATAGTACTCCGCCAGTGCCGCGCAGTTGGCGTCGTTCTCTATGTACAGGGGCAGGTCACTGAGTTGGTGGAACAGCCGCCGCAGCGGCACATTCCGCAGGGGCAGATTGCAGGTATACAGGATGGAGCCGCCCCGGATCTCCACCGCGCCGGGACAACCCACGCCCACAGAGAAGATATCGCCGCTGTCGCAGCCGGTGTCGCGGCACAGCTCCGTCACCAGGGCGTGGATGGTCCAGGCCAGGGCCGCCGGGTCGGCGATGCCCGCCACCTTCATCTTGCGGGTGGCCAGCAGCCGCCCCGCCTCGTCCACCAGCCCGGCCTTCAGGTTGGTGCCGCCGATATCAATGCCAATGTATTTCATAAGAGGTCGCTTCCGTTCTGCCGGCTCATGGCGTCCAGCTTGCTGTCAAATTGGGACACGAAATCCCGCCCCGCGTTGTAGCCGTACTTGGTCTGGCGGTTCTTCATGGTGGCGATCTCCACAATACCGGCCAGGTTTCGGCCGGGCCGCACCGGGATGGTCACAATGGGCAGCGACACATCCAGTAGCGTATACTGCTCCTCGCCCAGGCCCAGACGGTCATAGAACTTGCCGTCCTGCCACTGCTCCAGCTGGATCACCAGGTCGATCTCCGTCTCGAACTGCACCGCGCCCATACCGAATAGCTGCTTCACGTCGATGACGCCCACGCCGCGGATCTCGATATAGTGGCGGATCAGCTCCGGCGCCGTGCCGTGGAGGGTATCGGAGATCCGCTTGATCTCCACCGCGTCGTCGGCCACCAGCTGGTGGCCGCGCTTCAGAAGCTCGATGGCCGTCTCGCTCTTGCCGATGCCGCTGTCGCCCAGGATCAGCACGCCCTGGCCGTAGATATTCATCAGTACGCCGTGGCGGGTGATCTGAGGGGCCAGGGCGTTATTGAGATAGTCAATGATATGACTGGTGGCGTCCACCGTATCACTGCCGGTGCGCAGCAGGGTGCGGCCATGCTTCTTCGCCATCTCCAGCAGCTCGTCGAACACCTCCAGATTGCGGGAGATGATCATGGCGGGAAAGCTGTAGCTCATCAGCCGGTTGAATACCCGGGACCGCTCCTCGGTGGTCATGCGGGATAGAAAACGCATCTCGCTCTTTCCCAGGATCAGCAGCCGCTTGGTGTCAAAATAATCATAAAACCCCACCAGCTGCAGCGACGGGCGGAACACGTCCGACACCGTAATGACACAGCTGTCATAATCGCTGCCCTTGCAGAGGATCTCCATGTGGAAGTATTCGGCCAGCTTCTTCACGCTGGCGGGGGTACGTCTCACTTTTTCCATGGTGCGCTCCTTATGGTTTTCCTATCATAAAGTATATTAGAAGTATTATACCGTATCCGGCAGCATTACGCAACTTTCCCCCTTGAAAATTTTTTCAGTTTTTTGTCAAATAATGCTTGCATTTTGTTTCAACTTCTGGTATGATAACTACTGCTTGTGAA
>CAKTSA010000012.1 GCA_934597585.1 uncultured Oscillospiraceae bacterium | reverse complement strand
ACCTTCCATGTAAACACCCCCGTTTCTTCTATTATAGCAGAAACAGGGGCGTTTGGGTAGTTTTTTGACAGACTGAGGAAACTCCCGGCTCCGCAGAGCCGGGAGTTTTTTATGTGGCTATTTATGCCTTGCCGGCGCAGCCCAGCACGTCCACCAGCTTGTGGCGTACCAGCTCCTTGATGTTGGCGCGGGCGGGCTTCAGATACTCGCGGGGATCGAACTTGTCGGGATGCTCGTCCATGAACTGGCGGATGGTGCCGGTCATGGCCAGACGCAGGTCGGAGTCGATGTTGATCTTGCACACGGACAGACGGGCGGCCTGACGCAGCTGCTCCTCGGGCACGCCGATGGCGTTGGGCATCTTGCCGCCGTGCTCGTTGATCATCTTCACATAGTCCTGCGGGACGGAGGAGGAGCCGTGCAGCACGATGGGGAAGCCGGGCAGGCGCTTGCTGACCTCCTCCAGCACGTCGAAGCGCAGGGGAGGCGGCACCAGAATGCCCTTCTCGTTGACGGTGCACTGCTCGGGCTTGAACTTATACGCGCCGTGGCTGGTGCCGATGGCGATGGCCAGAGAGTCGCAGCCGGTCTTGGACACGAACTCCTCCACCTCCTCGGGACGGGTATAGGATGCCTCGTGAGCGGCCACCTTCACCTCATCCTCGATGCCGGCCAGGGTGCCCAGCTCGGCCTCTACCACAACGCCGTGGTCGTGGGCGTACTCCACCACCTTCTTGGTGATCTCGATATTCTCCGCAAAGGGCTTGGAGGACGCGTCGATCATCACGGAGGTAAAGCCGCCGTCGATGCAGCTCTTGCAGGTCTCAAAGTCGGGGCCATGGTCCAGATGCAGCACGATGGGAATGTCGGGGCAGCAGGCAACAGCCGCTTCCACCAGCTTCAGCAGATAGGTGTGGTTGGCATAGGCACGGGCGCCCTTGCTGACCTGGAGGATCACGGGAGCGTGCTCCTCCTGGCAGGCCTCGGTGATGCCCTGCACGATCTCCATGTTGTTGACATTGAATGCGCCGATGGCGTACCCGCCATCATAGGCCTTCGCAAACATTTCCTTAGAAGTTACCAGCGGCATAAATATATCTCCTTCTCAATAAAATTTCCGTAAACTTTGCACCTGTTGTATGGAACATTCCTATTGTATCATATTTTTTTGTTTTTGCAAGCACAAAGTGTTTACAACCGCAATTTTACATGGTAGAATACCGATTGTAAACACCAAATTCCATTTTCTTGGGAGGTAATTGATATGAATGAACTGCGAGGCGCCTGCATCATCGGCCAGTCCGGCGGCCCTACGTCCGTCATCAACGCCAGCGCTTACGGCGTGATCGACACAGCGCTGAAATCCGGCGCCATCACCCAGGTGCTGGGTGCGGAGCACGGCATCAAGGGCGTTCTGAACGACCGTCTCTTCGACATGGGTCTGGAGGATCCCGAGGAGCTGCGTCTTCTGAAGTATACCCCCTCCTCCGCCCTGGGCTCCTGCCGCTACAAGATCGCCGATCCCGAGGTGGACGACACCGACTACAAGCGCATCCTGGAGGTGTTCAAGAAGCACAACGTCCGCTACTTCTTCTATAACGGCGGCAACGACTCCATGGACACCTGCAACAAGATCAACAACTATATGCAGTCCGTGGGCTACGACTGCCGCGTCATGGGCGTGCCCAAGACCATCGACAACGACCTGTTCGGCACCGACCACTGCCCCGGCTACGCCTCTGCCGCCAAGTATATCGCCACCTCTATGATGGAGGTCTATCAGGACGCCCACGTCTACGACACCGGCATGATCGTGGTCATGGAGATCATGGGCCGCCACGCCGGCTGGCTGACCGCCGCCGCCGCCCTGGCCGGCATCCACGGCGCCGGCCCCGACCTGATCTACCTGCCGGAGCTGAACTTCAACATGCAGGACTTCATCAACGACGTCAAGCGCGTCTACGCCGAAAAGGGCAGCTGCATCGTCGCCGTGTCCGAGGGCATCCACTACGCCGACGGCGACTTCGTCTCCGAGGCGAAGGTGGCCGCCAACGACGGCTTCGGCCACGCCCAGCTGGGCGGCCTGGCCTCCATTCTGGCCCAGGTGCTGAAGGAGGAGACCGGCGCCAAGGTCCGCGGTATCGAGCTGAACCTGCTGCAGCGCTGCGGCGCCCACCTGGCCTCTGAGACTGATATCGAAGAAAGCTACATGGCCGGTAAGGTGGCCGTGGAGAACGCCGTCAACGGCATCAACGGCCGCATGATTGGCTTCGAACGCGGCATCAAGGACGGCAAATACGCCTGCCGCACCAAGCTGATCCCCCTGATGGAGGTAGCCAACGTCGAGAAAAAGATCCCCCGCGAATGGATCAACGAGGCCGGCAATTATGTCAACCACCAGTTCATCGAATACGCCCTGCCCCTGATCCAGGGTGAGCCGGACCTGCCCAAGGAGAATTCTCTCCCCCGCTTCGCCCGTCTGAAGAAGATCATCGCCAAGTAAGTCTGCACAAAAAAAGTCTCAGGCATGCAGCCTGAGACTTTTTTATGACCGGTTCTTGTGATAGATGGCCCACAGCCCCTCCATCAGCAGGTACTTGTCGTACACCACCCTGTTGCGGCAGTACCGGACGATCACCGGAGCGTTGCTGCCGGTGGCCACGATGGTAGGCGTCTCACCGGGAATGGTATCCCGGATACGGTCGATGATCCCATCCAGCATCCCGGCAGTGCCGTAGACGATGCCATTGCGCATGCAGTCCTCTGTGTTCTTGCCGATCAGGTTCTTGGGATACTGCAGTGAGATATCCGACAGCTGCGCCGCGTGGTCCGACAGCGCATCCAGCGACAGCCGCACCCCCGGGAACATCAACCCGCCCTCATAGGTGTGCTTGGCGGAGATATAGGAGATGGTGGTGGCCGTCCCCATGTCGATGACGATGATGGGGGCCGGATACTTCTCCAGCGCCGCCACCGCGTCCGCCACCAGGTCGGCGCCCAGTTGATTGTGGATCTCCATGCGGATATTCAGCCCGGTCTTGACGCCGGGCCCCACGATCATGGGCGGCTTGCCCAGCAGCCGGGTCAGCGCCTTCTCCAGCATGAAGTTCATGGGCGGCACCACGCTGGAGAAAATCGCGCCGGACACATCCTTCAGGTCATAGCCGTACAGGGAAAAGATATTCATCAGATCGATACTGATCTGATCCGCCGTTTTCCGGCTGTCCGTGTCGATGGACGCCAGAAAATGCAGCGTCTTCTCCCGGCTGAAAAGCCCGACGGAAATATTGGAATTGCCGATATCAATGGCCAGCAGCATGGTGTACCCCTCCCCGGATTTCTTCTTTTCTCTATCATAGCACGTCTTGCCGTTGATGGCAAGGCAAAAGGCGGGCTTTACCCGCCTTTTACTCACCCTTTACAATATAATGCAGATCAGTCCGCCGCCGCCCTCGTTGATGATGCGCTCCAGCGCCTGCCGCAGCTTCACCTGGGCGTCCGCCGGCATCCGCTTCAGCTTTGCCTGCAGGTCCTCCCCTACGATCTCGTGGAAGCTGCGGCCAAAGATGTTGGAGTTCCAGATCTTGCTGGTATCCCCCTCGAACTCCTGCAGCAGATAATTCACCATGTCCTCCGACTGCTTTTCGTTGCCCACGATAGGCGACACCGTGGTCTCGATGTCTGCCCGGATCATGTGGATGGACGGCGCGCTGGCCTTCATCCGTACGCCGTAGCGCCCGCCCTGTTTCACGATCTCCGGATCCTCCAGATCCAGTTCCTCCACGCTGGGCATCACGATGCCGTAGCCGTTCTCCCGTGCGGACTTCACCGCCTCTGCCACCTTGTCATACTCCTGCCGGGCCTTGCCCAGTTCTGTCAGCAGCTCCATCAGGTCGCCGTCGTCCGTGACCGTCAGCCCCGAGCGCTGACTCAGCGTGTCATAGAACAGCCCTCTGGGCAGCTGCAGCTCCGCCTCCGCCGTCCCGGTCCCCAGATCAATGCGCCGCACCGCCGTTCCCTGGATCGCCTCGCAGCTGCACATACCCGTCAGCGCTCCCTCCAGCTCGCGGATACAGTTCAGCTGGCGGGCCTCCTCCCGCACCGTCTGATAGATGCTGCTCTTGATGGGATGCTCCAGCGGCAGCGCCTCTACCCAGCTGGGAAGATACAGATCCAGCTCCTGCAGCGGGAATTCGAACAGCAAGCTGCGCATCAGCGCCGTGATGGCCGCCTCATCCAGCGTCAGGCAGTTGACCGGGATGCACTTCACGTGATATTTGCCGCCAATCTCATCGGCGATGGTGCCGGCCCGTTCCCCGGCCGGGTCGCTGGAGTTCAGCAGCACAACGAAGGGCTTGCCGATCTCCTGCAGCTCCCGGATCACCCGCTCCTCCGCCTCCTCATAATCCTGCCGTGGGATATCCGTCACCGTGCCGTCCGTGGTGATCACGATGCCCACGGTAGAGTGATCCGTGATGACCTTCCTGGTGCCGATCTCCGCCGCCTCCGTCATGGGGATCTCATAGTCGTACCACGGTGTCATCACCATCCGGGGCGCCAGATCCTCAAACTGCCCCACCGCGCCGGGGACCATGTACCCCACACAGTCGATCATCCGCACCGAGAAGCTGACGCCCTCCTCCAGCCGGACCTCCACCGCCTCCTCCGGGACGAACTTCGGCTCCGCCGTCATGATGGTACGCCCGGAGCCGCTCTGCGGCAGCTCGTCGACAGCCCGGTCCCGGCGGTACGCGTTGTCGATGTGTGGGATCACCTGAGTCTCCATAAATCGCTTGATGAATGTGGATTTTCCCGTTCTGACCGGTCCCACCACGCCGATGTAAATGCTGTTCTGGGTTCGCGCCGCCATATCCTGATACATACAAGTGGATTGATTCATAGTACCGCCCTCCGCTGCTGTTTTTATTTCATTTCTATGCGCGTGTCCCATCCGCTATGCAAAAACCTTTTTACATTGCCGCCATCGTTCCACCCTCCCGTTTTCATAGCCCGTTATATATCGGGCATACTGATTCTATATGTAAAAGGAGAAAACACAATGATCGATAAAACCGAATTTCCCGCCAGCTGCTCCTGCATGAAGCTGACGTCAAAGCAGGGTCTTCCCTACTGGTTCCGCACCTGTGACCTGCACACCAGCGTATGGGACGCCGGCGCCCATGCGTTGTCCTTCCCTGCCGGCATGGCGCTCCCCCTGACCCACGGCGCCCTGCACGCCCGCTATGCCCTGCTGGGAATGTCCTACTGTGCCCAGGACACCTGGCTGCTGGACGGCGTCAACAGTCAGGGCCTGGTGGGCGGCCTCCTGTTTCTGGAGGAGGGCACCAGCGTTCCCACGGCAGAGGCAGATCGCTCCGGCGTCATGGGCATGGAACTGGTCACGTGGCTGCTGGCCTTCTGCCGGGATGTGACCGACGTCTGCCGTACAGCCGGGACCCTGCAGCTCACAGATATCCCCGCCGGGCCGGAACGGCTGAGTGCCACCATGCACTACTTTTTCCTGGATGCCGCTGGCAATACGGCGGTACTGGAGGCCGCCGACCCTCGGCACCCCGGACGCCTGACCTGCTATCAGGCGGACAGCATCGGCGTCATGACCAATTCTCCGCCCTATCCCTGTCAGCTGGATAATCTACGGTGGTTCCTCTCCCAATCGCCGGAGCTGCACAGAGGCGGCGACGACTGTCCCATCTGTCAGCCTGCCTGGGAGGGCGTCCGCCTGACAGCGGACCCCACCGCGCCTCACCTGACCCAGAGTGGCGTGCTGCCCGCCTCCTTTGCCCCCTATGATCGCTTCGTGCGTCTGGCAGTGCTGAAGGCCCTGAATCACGACGGCCGCTGGATGGAGGAAGCCCAGATGCTCCCCCTGGGCAGCGGCCTGCTGAGCTGCGTATTCGAGCCCCGGAACCAGGGTGCCTACCACTACCGCCACCTCAACAGCAGTGGCCTGCCCGCCGAGACCCGTGACGGCTACACCCAGTACAAGGTGATGTACGATCCCACCCGGCAAATCATGTACCTGCAGCCCTTCGATTCCACCGCCTGGACCCGGATCGCGCTGCCCGCATGCGACCCCGCGCAGCTCCAGCGACACCCCATCTCCCGCGACGCCATGGCCGGCGTCGTGGATGCATGAAAAAAGAGCGTCACCTGACGCTCTTTTTTTCTCCTATCCCCTGATCCGCGGGATCAGCAGCATACGGTTTGCCGCATCCTCATCCTTTTCCAACTGGTTGGCGCTGCGGATCGCCTGCTCGTCGGTATGATACCGCTTGGCGATGTCCCACAGCGACTCCTCCCGCCCCAGGCGACACAGGATCAGACTGGGCCCGGCCGCAGCCGCCGTATCGGTCAGTGTCACCGCCGTGACGCCGCTGAGCGTCTTCTCCCCTGCACACCCCAGTAAAAATGCGACAGGTATCCGCACCAGGCATACCCCACCGGAAAACTGCAGCTCCGCCGCACAGCAGCACACCGACACCGGCCCATTGACCTCACCGGCAGAGGCCTCCACCTCCACCGTACGCTCTGTGCTGACCGGCGCGCCGGACTCATCCAGATAGAGCAGATGCACATGCAGCGTGGTGCGCAGCGCAGCCCGATCCTCCTCCGGCAGCACCTCCACCGGCGTATGGTCCACCGCCGTCACGCTGATAAAGGGCTGACTGCCCTCGAATTCCAACCGCAGCTGTGCCTCCTGCCGCAGCACCCGATCCGGCGCAGCCAACGGCACCGTGACCTCCTGCCGCTCCACCGCCGTGTCGTACCGGACGCTGTAGAGGTCCGAAACATAGTTCACCTTCCGCTGCTGATAGGCCTTCACGCAGACCTCCACATGGGCCGTCACGCCAAAGCTGCAGCCGCTCTCCGTCCGCAGGATCCTGGCGTCACACTCGCTGATCTGGGGATAAAGGACGTATTCCGCCTCCTCAGGCAGCTCCGCCACATCCAGAATCTGCGAAAACGGCCGCGTGCCGCAATACTGCCGCAGCGCCTGATCCTCGCCCCGGTAGATGGCGTAGACCCACATATCTCCCTTCACCATCAGTTTGTTGCCCAGCCGCTGGGCGGATGCAACACTGGGGCACAGCCGATACAGCAGCAGATCCTCCGGCTTTTCCCCCTCCTCCAGTAGCACATCATCTGTGAAGGAAAATCCCTTTTCAGCAATTGCTGTCAACAGGTTCAGCTGCGCTTCCCGGCACTGTGTCCGGACCGTCGGCTCCTCCTGCGCACCGCTGCACAGTCTCCGCTTGACCGCCCGATAGCCTGTCGCCGTCACCTCTGGCAAAACCTTGATATACAGCTTCCGCGACGTGATGGCCCGCGCCTCCGTCAGCAGTACCCGTCCCCTGGCGCACACCGAGGCGCACTGCGTCAGCGCCCTGTCGTCCAGCACGCAGGAAAACGGTACCGACATCGTCATGCTCCGCAGCCCTGTGGCCTCCTCCGAGGTATAGAGCACCGTGACCTTCACGCTGCCCGAAATGGTGCAGCGGTCGTCGCCCAGCTGCTTTTCCCGGATGGTCAGCCGCCCGGTCGTGTCCACGATCCGCGCGATGTCGGGACAGTACTCCGGGATGGCAGTCTCCAGCGCTTCCTCATGGGCGGTGGTGATCCCCGCCGTCGCCTCATAACAGAAAATATCTTCAAATTGCAAGCCCAATTCCATATGTCCAGCCCTCTCTATCCGTATTGTTAGTCCACTGTATGAGGGCGCTCCTTTGTTTATTCCTTCATTCCGAAAATGCTCCGCAGCAGCCCCTGCAGGAACTTCGGCGCTTTCCAGACCACGATCTTCATCCCGTCACCTCCTTCTCAGACATGCGATACCGCAAGCGATCAGCAGGAAGGCCACCAGAAACATCAAGCATCCCACCGGAAACACGGCAGCGATGAAAATGCCCAGTCCCAATGCCAGTGCGCAGATGCCGAGACAGTGCTCTCCGTGCCCTCTCATGTGGTTCCCTCCTCCCCGCTCAGGTTCTACTTCATCTTATGACCCCTTCTCATCAACGGTGACGCACATCCGGAAGTCACCCGGCAGACGAAAAATACTCCCCATTGCAATGCCCTGGAGAATGTGATACAATACTCCCATCGAAACGATCGCATTATACAACGAACAGGAGGAAAACACATGTGCAAAACCGGTAAGATCATCCTGAAGGTATTCGCCATTCTGGCGGCCATCGCCGGCGTGGTGGCGGCGGTGTATTATTGGAACCTGGACCAGCGCCTGTTGGACTGGCTCCACGAGAAAAAGGAGCGGTTCCAGTCCCTGCGCGCCGATGAAAATGCAGCGGATTATATGGACGAGGCAGCGGTGCAGTAACGCAGCAACAAAAAATATCCGTGAGCGAAAGCTCACGGATATTTTTATTGTTGTTCTGCAATTACTTGCCCATGTTCATCTGAGCAGCGACCTCAGCGGCGAAGTCCTCCTGCTTCTTCTCGATGCCCTCACCGGTCTGATAGCGAACGGCGTCCACGAACTTAACGCTGCCGCCCAGCTTCTTGGCGGCGTCGGCCACGTACTTCTCCACAGTGCCCTGGAAGATGTCGCCGCGGACGAACTCCATCTGCATCAGGCAGTTCTCCTCATAGAACTTGTTCATCTTGCCCATGACGATCTTTTCCTTCACCTGGGCGGGCTTGGAAGCCATCTTGGGATCGGTGTCCATCAGAGCCAGAGCGATCTTCTTCTCCTCGGCCAGCACATCCTCGGTGACCTGGGACTTGTCCCAGAAACGAGGATTCAGAGCCGCGATCTGCATGGCGATGTTCTTGCCGATCTCGGTGGCGTCAATGCCGCCCTCGACAGCCAGATTCACCAGCACGCCGATCTTGCCGCCGGCATGGACATAACCCACGCTGGTGTTCTCGGCGAAGCGGACGAAACGGCGGACCTGCAGGTTCTCACCGATGGACATGACCTTCTCGGGCATGATCTCGGAAACGGTCAGCTCGGAGCCGGGATACTTGCTGTTCATCAGGGCATCCACGTCGGCGGGATCGTTCTCGGCAACAGCCTTGGCAATATCCTTGACGAAGGCCACGAACAGGTCGGACTTGGCGCAGAAGTCGGTCTCGCAGTTGACTTCCACCAGAGCGCCCACGCCGTTCTCGGTCAGGGCATAGGACATACCCTCGGCGGCGATGCGGCCGGCCTTCTTGGCAGCCTTGGCCAGGCCCTTCTCGCGCAGCCACTCAACAGCCTTGTCCATATCGCCGTCGCACTCGACCAGCGCCTTCTTGCAGTCCATCATACCCACGCTGGTCATCTCGCGCAGGGTCTTCACATCAGCAGCAGTAAAAGCCATGATAGTATCCTCCATAAATATAGTGTAGTGAAAACGGGGCAGGGACACTTCCCTGCCCCGTCAGTTTACGCGGTGTTATTCTGAAATTACTTACTCAGCCTTGGCTTCCTCGGCGGCAGCCTCTTCCATCTGCTCGCCCTGGCGGCCCTCGATCATGGCGTTGGCCATGATGGAAGCGATCAGGCGGATGGCGCGGATGGCATCATCGTTGCCGGGGATGGGGTAATCGATCTCATCGGGATCGCAGTTGGTATCGGCGATGGCCACAACGGGGATACCCAGGCGGTGTGCCTCGGCGATGGCGTTGCGCTCCTTGCGGGTGTCAACGATGAACAGGGCGCCGGGCAGCTTCTTCATTTCCTTCACGCCGCCCAGATACTTCTCCAGCTTCTCGATCTCGCCCAGGTGCTTGATAACTTCCTTCTTGGGCAGCATATCGAAGGTGCCGTCAGCCTGCATGGTCTTCAGCTGGTTCAGACGGTCGATACGGGTACGCATGGTCTTGAAGTTGGTCATCATGCCGCCCAGCCAACGGGCGTTGACGTAGTACTGACCGCAGCGGGCAGCCTCGTCCTTGATGGCCTCCTGGGCCTGCTTCTTGGTGCCCACGAACAGCAGGGATTGGCCGTTCTCGCTGAGCTGGCGGACGAAGTTATAGGCCTCTTCCAGCTTCTTCACGGTCTTCTGCAGGTCGATGATATAGATGCCGTTGCGCTCCGTGTAGATGTAGGGAGCCATCTTGGGGTTCCAGCGACGGGTCTGGTGACCGAAGTGGACGCCTGCTTCCAGCAGGGACTTCATGGATACGACGTTTGCCATTTTTGTGTTTCTCCTTTTATGTTTAGTTTTCTACCTCCAGCTCCGTCATCTCACCGGCTAACCCTCCGCAAAGAGCACCGGCCGGCGATCAAAAGCTGTGCGGATTCCGACCGATATATGATACCACAAGAATATCCCGATTGCAAGGGATTTTTTCTCATTTTTTCTCTTGTTTTGCCCGATTTCACAGGAAAATTCAGAATTTGCGCCGCTTTTTCTGGTTGGGCGGCCCCTCCCGCCGCTGGAAGGGCTTGTCGATCAGCACAATGTCATCCCCGAATTTCTGCACGCAGTCCCACGGGATGTAGTAGTCCTCTCCCCTGCCGAACAGGCCGAAGAAGCGGCAGGGGCCGAATACGATGATGGCCTTCACCGTTCCCTCCGGCAGGCAGATCTCCAGATCCCCCACATAGCCCAGGCGGCAGCCGTCGCAGAGATTGATGACCTCCTTGCGCCGCAGCTGGCAAAATCTTACAAGCATAGTTCCCACCTCGCAGGCAGTATATGCGCGCCCCAGGCTGTCCTATTCCGTCGATTCCGCACTCTTTTCGCGGCGGAGAATAACCGCTATCTCTGCCGGAAATACTGGAAGCAAACAACGGGACGGAGGCGCACGCATGCGGGGGAAAGTGGAGATCTGCGGCATCAATACGGCGGATCTGAAGGTACTGAAAAATGACGAGATGATGGCGCTGCTGCGGCGCTGCCGCGCGGGGGACAAAAGCGCCCGGGAGCAGCTGATCTGCGGCAATCTGCGGCTGGTGCTGTCGGTGATCCAGCGCTTCCTGGGCCGGGGCGAGAATGTGGACGACCTGTTTCAGGTGGGATGCATCGGCCTTATCAAGGCCATCGACAACTTTGACCTGAATCAGCCGGTGCGCTTCAGCACCTATGGCGTGCCGATGATCATCGGTGAGATCCGGCGCTATCTGCGGGACAACTCCGCCATCCGCGTGTCCCGCTCCATGCGGGACACCGCCTATCGGGTGCTGCAGGCCCGGGAACAGCTGATGGCTCAGCAGCAGCGGGAGCCCAGCGTAGAGCAGATCGCCGCCCATCTGGGCATCCCCCGGGAGGATGTGGTGATGGCCATGGACGCCATCGTGGACCCGGTCAGCCTGTATGAGCCGGTGTATTCCGACGCCGGGGACAATGTGTGCGTCATGGATCAGGTGCGGGACAACAGCAACAGCGACGAGCACTGGCTGGAGCAGATCAGCCTGAAGGACGCCATTGCCCGGCTGGATGAGCGGCAGCGGAATATCCTTGCCCTGCGGTTCTGCCAGGGAAAAACCCAGATGGAGGTCTCGTCGGAGATCGGCATTTCCCAGGCCCAGGTGAGCCGTCTGGAGAAGGGGGCCATCGCCTGCATCAAGCGCGAAATGTAGTTAATATAAAATTTAATTCTCCGAAAATCGCCGATTTTTGGAGAATTATTGGTACATAAAGGGCGTTTATTGGTACCAAAATGGTACATAAACGGCCGTTATCGGTACACAAAACGGCTCACTTTTCCGCCGTCCGGAGTAAAAATGTCATGCTGACTGGGTTGTGGTCCGACCAGCGGAAGGCGGTGTCGATCACCTCGGCACGCTCCACTGTGACGTTGGCGGAGACCAAGAAGCCGTCCACCGTCAGGACGTACTGGCCCTGGTGATAGGCGCTGTCGGCGTTGCGGCAGCTGGGGACGGGGGCGGCCTCGTCCAGGGGCGCCACCAGGGCGATATCAAAACCGTCAAAGGTCCCCTTGGGGATGGGCTGGGCCCAGGTATATGCCTGATCCGCCTCGCCGAAGTAAAGCGCCGAGTCTCCCAGAAGGTCCTTGTTGAAGTCGCCGCCGGCCACACACCAGTTGCCCTTTTCATATTCCGCCTGCATGTCGGACAGCAGCAGCTTCAGCTGCTGCGTGGCGATGGTACCATCGGAGGTATAGGCGGAGAGATGCAGGTTATAAAGGATAAGCTCTTTACCGCTATCCGCCGGGATCCGGCTGACGGAATAGCAGCGGTCCAGGTCCAGGAGCTTCATGACGCTGTTCTCCACCGGCAGCTCCACCCGATCAGCGGCGGCGATGGCCGCAGGTGAGAAGGTCAGCAGGCCGGACCTTGAGGCGCCGTGAGGCTGGGTCAGAGGATACAGCAGAAAGGGCGAGTCATAGTTCTGGGCAAACACATGGCTCTTCCCTGTCAGGGCCTGTTCAATGGGCTGGCGCTCATCCACATGGTAGCTGCGGGTGGAGTCGATATCCACCTCCTGGATCAGGTAGAAATCCGCCTGGCGCTGGGCCAGAAAGGCGGCGATGCTGTCCACATTGGCCGTCAGGCGCTCCTCGCTCCAGGCCCAGGACTGGGTGCCGCCGTCCATGAAGAAGCCGTAGTCGTCCTCATAGGCGCCGAAGCCGATGTTGTAGGAAAGGACGGTATAGGTCTCCCCTGCCGTCAGCGCCGCGGCAGAGGGGGTGCCCTCCGGCGTCAGGGACATGTCGCCGATGCGGTGGTAGTCAATGAACACATAGGCCACATAGGCGCCCACCAGCAGCACCAGGGCCAGGACGATGCACAGCAGAATCTTTACCCAACGTCTCATTTTTCTCATCGGGCAAACCTCCCGTTTACAAATTTCGATGCATCTATTATAATGGATGCATTACGATTTGAAAAGAGGAATCTCCATTGAAACGACGTATTGTGATCCGGCTCAACGCGCCGGTGATCCTGGGATTTGCGCTGCTGTCGCTGCTGGCGCTGCTGCTGGGCGGCTGGACGGACGGCGCCACCACCTACCGCTATTTCAGCGTATACCGGTCCTCCCTGTCGGATCCGCTGACCTATGTGCGCTTCTTCGGCCATGTGCTGGGACATGCGGGCTACGACCACTATATGGGCAATATGCTGCTGCTTTTGCTGGTGGGGCCCGGCGTTGAGGAGAAATACGGCCACAAAACCACCGCCCTGTGCATCGCTGTGACGGCACTGGTGACGGGACTGGTGCAGTTCATCTTCTTCCCCGATACGGTGCTGCTGGGGGCCAGTGGCGTGGTATTCATGATGATCGTGCTGTCCTCCTTCACGGAGATGGGCAAGGAGGGCATCCCCATCACGCTGATCCTGGTGGTGATCTTCTACTTGGGCGGCGAGCTGCTGGACGGTCTGACCACCGCGGACAATGTGTCTCAGCTGACACACATCGTCGGCGGCCTGTGTGGACTGGTCTTCGGCTTTTCCATCAAGAGGCACCGGCGGCGGTAACCAAAACACAGCAATCATCACGGACATATATTGATCGGCAAGGGTCAGGCAGCCCTTGCCGATCATTGCTTTACGGGGCGGTTTTTCACGCATTTTTTGTTTTATAGTTCTATAACTGTCGAAGATTGTCGAATATAACAAATTGACCGTTAAAATTTCGTTTATATCGACGCATCCTGTTTTCTTGCGGTACAAGAAGTTCAGATGGTAGAATAATAGTGGCGCAAAATTTACCGGAACACGGAACAAAAAGGAGAAAACAGGAGGAAAACGCATGAAAAAACGCACTATTTGTCTATTGCTGGCTCTACTGCTGGCAGCGCTGCTGCCGGTGCAGACACTGGCGACGGAATCCCCTGCATCGGGCGGAGCGATCACGTACTATGGCCGCAACGCCCTTGCGAATTTTGAATTGGAATATGAAATCCCAGGCATAGTTACTATGTATGGCCAGATGTATGCTGCCGCCAAAAAATCTGACAGTGCAGAAATTGAACTGGCGGGTATGCCGATCGACCTGGTCGATCTGGTCTTCCGCACCATGCGCAGTGACCATCCGGAGCTGTTCTGGCTGCGGGATACCTGCCGGATCGAGTCCTCTGACGGCGAATCTGCTGACGCCTTTGCGCTCTGTTTTTATGAATATGAAAAAGGTCTGGACACGGCAAAAGAGGAGTTTGAGACTGCGGCCGCTGCGGTTCTGGAAGACAGCTTCAAAGACAGGGGTGAACTCACGGACTATGAAAAGGAGTTTCATCTGCACAACACGCTGCTGGAGCGTCTCTCCCACGCCGACGGCAGCACCGATCAGGGGGCGTATTCAGCGCTGGTCAGCGGCGCAGGCAACTCCGCCGGGTATGCCGCCGCTTTTCAATACCTGCTGCAGAAGGAGGGTATCAGCAGCTTTGTGGTGACGAATGCAGCGGAGGACACGCCGTTCCACGCCTGGAACATGGTGCAGATAGATGGCAGCTGGTACTTTGTGGATCCCTATTGGGATGATAAATATGTAGATGGTCTTCCCTATATCAGCCATGAATACTTCAACATAAGCGCCGCAAGAATGGAGGCTTTAGGTTATGCGGTAGACTCTACATTTGGCATTGAAGAACTGGTCACATACGATTGCGAAGAACCCTCACACCTGGACTATGATCTGCATTATCACAATATTGAAGCCAGCACCCCAGACCTGCACGTGCTTTCCTGCCGTTGTGGTGACCAGATTACAGGGGCACACAGCTTTGGAGAGCGAACGATCCTTTCAGCATCTACCTGCACGAAGAAAGGCACCTATTCCCAGATCTGTGAAACGTGCCGGTATCTGGGCACAGGAACTATTCCGATGCTGGATCACAGCTATGGTGAGGATGTGGCCGACGAAAATGATCGCATCACGCGTACCTGCACTGCATGCAACGCCACCGACACACGTTCGGCATTCACTAATAGCAAGCTGGAAGGCCGCAACATTTCGGTCACTGGATATGAGGGAATTTACAGAACGGACATCAAGATCCCGGAGAAAATCGGCAGCTTTTTCGTAACGAAGATCGGCGGCGGCGCGTTTCAGGGCCGCAGTGATCTGACGTGTATCCGCATTCCCTATGGCGTTACCGCGATCGGCGAATACGCCTTTTCCGGCTGTGACAGCCTGGCTGACATCTATTACGGCGGCAACGAGGATCAGTGGAAGCAAATCAGCATCGCTTCCCACAATGAAGCGCTTGGCCGGGCCAGGGTCCACTATGAAGACACCAGGCTGCTGCTGGATATCAAAGAAAAGGATGCCACGGTTGCATTGGTCGGTGAGGATACCACCTATACCCTCGGCATGTCCGGCGGCTGGTATACCCTGGATAATCTGCCGCTTGGCACCTACACGCTGCGGGTGGAGAAGGAGGGGTATGTACCCTATCAGCAGGAAATCATTTACGAGGGCAAGGGGGCGCTGCTCTCCTTCCGACTGCTCCAGCCCGGCAACATCAACGGTGAGGGCGGAGACGCGGCGGACGCAGTCGATATGCAGCAGATGTACGGCTATCTCATCGGTACGGTCACGATCACCGATCCGTATCTGCTGCAGGTCGCCGATGTCAACGGCGACAACGCGGTTGACGTCTATGACCTGCAGCGGCTGTATGAGGCCGTCAGCGGGATCCGGGCATTCTAGCTTTCAGGGGAGACGCGCTGCGTCTCCTCTGTTCTCTTTCTGCGGTGAATTTTCCTTGCCACCTTGATTTTTCCAGTCTGTGCCGATACAATAGATGTAAACCTACCGACATCAGGAGCGAGAGCATGACAAAACGAAAGTGGGATCTGAACACCATCTACATATCGGAGCGGCTGCAGGAGTGTCTGCGGCCGATCGCCCACTGCGCGCTGACCACCGTGGTGGCGCCCATGGGCTATGGCAAGACCACCGCGGTGAACTGGTATCTGGGCGAGCGGGCCGACGCGGAAAGGGTACAGATCATTCGCATCAGCGTTTACTCCGACAATCTGGCCATCTTCTGGAAGAGCGTGCAGGACGCCTTTGCCCACGGAGGATTTTCCCTGCTGCGGGATTATGCCTGTCCCGCTGACGCCGCCGGGGCCAGTCTGCTGGCCGACGACCTGTGCCATGCGCTGGCCGGGCCGGAGAGCTGCTATATCTTCATCGACGACTTTCATCTGCTGACGGACGAGCGCATTGTAGGGTTCATCTGCACGCTGGCCAACCGGCTGCCGGAAAATGTCCATCTGATCATCGCCAGCCGGGACCGCTTTCTGCCCGGCGAGGAGCGGCTGCGGCTGGGGAAACAGGTCTATCAGATCGGCATTGAGCAGCTGCGGCTGAATCACACGGAGTTGTCCGTCTACGCGCACCGGTGCGGCACGGAGCTGTCTGATCAGGAGATCGAGATGCTGCTCTATTCCAGCGAGGGGTGGTTTTCGGCAGTCTATCTGAATCTGCGGACTCTGGCGGAGCAGGGGGCGCTGCCGGACCGGACGTCGGATATCTACACGATGTTTTCCGCGGCGATGATCGATCCGCTGCCGCCCAGGCAGCGGGAGTTTCTGGCGGTGATGGGTCTTGCCGACGAATTCACCGCGGAGATGGCACAGTATATTACAGGGAACAAGGGCACCGCTTCGCTGCTGACCAGGCTGACGGAGCAGAATGCCTTCGTCAAGCGGCTGCCGGACGGCGTGACCTTCCGGTTCCACCACATGATGAAGGACTGCGCCGAGCGGGCGTTTGTCGGCCTGAAGCCGGAGAAGCAGCGGCTGTATCGGGAGCGCTACGGCGCGTGGTACGAGCAGCAGCGGCTGTATCTTCACGCCCTGGCCGCCTATCACGAGAGCGGCAGCTATGACGCGCTGCTGCGGGTGATTCAAAACGACGCAGGCATCCTGCTGTCCACCCTGAGCCCGACGGCGGTGCTGAAGGCGCTGGACGAGTGTCCCGTATCCACGCTGAAAAAGCATCCCTTGGCGATTCTTGTGCTGATGCGCAGCATGTTCAACTGGCGGAATATCCCCAAAATGATGGAACTGAAGGCACTGCTGCTGGAGGCCATTGCGGAGCAGTCGGACATGCCGCCCCGGGAGCGGGGCGACCTGCTGGGCGAGTGCGACCTGATCATGAGCTTTCTGTGCTACAACGATATCAGCGCCATGAGCCGCCTGCACCGCAGTGCCAGCGCACAGATGTCCCGACCTGCCATCAGCATCCAGAACAGCGGCGGGTGGACCTTCGGCTCGCCGTCTGTGCTGATGATGTTCTACCGCGGGCCGGGAGAGCTGCAGAGCGAGCTGGCCGACATGAACGAGTGCATGCCCCATTACTATCAGATCACCGGCAACCATGGCCAGGGTGCGGAGACCATCATGCGGGCCGAGGCACTGTTCATGCAGGGGCACTTCACCGACGCACACATTGCGCTGGAGCGCGCCTATGCTCAGATCAGGGGCAACGGGCAGGAGAATATGGCGCTGTGCTGCGATTTTCTGGCGTGGCGGCTGGCGCTGTGCTGCGAGATGAAGCAGCGCTGTACCTTGGAAGAGCGCCGCACGGAGCTGCTGCGACACCACAACGCATCTTGGCTGAACATCAGGAACGCCACCAGTGCCTACTATCACGCGCTGCGGGGCGAGGTGGAGAATATCCCCGCGGTTTTCCGGGAGCACGCGCTGCACACCATCCACTTTCTGGCGCCGGGCAAGCCCATGATGGAGCTGATCGAAAATCAGGTCTATCTGGCCCAGGGGGCGTATGCCAGGGTGATCGGCCGCAGCGAGGGGCTGCTGGCAGCATGCGAGGCCATGCATTACGCGCTGGTGGCGCTGCACATCCGCCTGCAGACGGCGGCGGCCTATGGGATGCTGGGCAAGGAGCAGGATGCGCGGGCGCTTCTGGCCCGGGCGCTCGCTGACGCTGGGCCGGACGGTCTGGTCATGCCCTTTGCGGAGAACTACCGCTATCTGAAAAATCTGCTGGCGGAGTGCCCGGCGGGGGGACTGCGGGACGAGATCATTGCGCTGGGCGAGGCCTGGGAAGCACGGCGCGGCCAGGCGGCCGCACCCGCCGCCTTTGCCGGACTGACCGCCCGGGAGCAGGAGATCACCGCCCTGATCGCCCAGCGGCTCAGCAACCGGGAGATCGCGGAAAAGCTGTATCTCTCCGAGGGCAGCGTGAAGCAGTATGTCAACCAGATCTACGCCAAGCTGGGCATCGACGGCGACACGCGCACCAAGCGGAAGCGTCTGGCGGCGCTGACAAAGTCCTAACCAAAGGTTAATAGGAAACGGCAGAGGTCCACTGTACAATAGAAGTACAGTGGACCTTTTATCGCAGGAAAGGAGGAGGTGCATCTGAACCGGAAATATATATCAGCCGTGGCGGCGCTGAAGGATCATATCCTGCAGGTTGATTTTGTATCCGGCAGCCGCTTGCTTCTGGATATGAAGCCCTTTCTGGATAAGCTTCGTTTCCAGCCCCTGAACGATCCACAGGTGTGGAACAGCGCCGTGACCAACGGCATCTTTATCCGCTTCGGCAACGTGGAGCTGAGCCACGACGAGCTTTTCTCCATGGCGGAGCAATCCCATTGAACACAAATTGCGTAAAGGAGATAACATGATGAAAAAGTGGAAGAGGTTTTTTGCCCTGGTGATGGCGCTGGTCATGTGCCTGAGCCTGGCCGCTTGCGGCGGCAGCGGCAGCAGCGACGACGAGGACATCACTCCCCCGGAATCCTTTGAGGGGATGGTGAAGGATGATCAGCTGCTGGTGGACTACGACATGTACAAGGGTATCTGGTCCGGCGAGGACGGCAGCCAGCTGGTAGTCGCCATGAACGACAGCGGCGACGAGATGCGCTTTGCCCTGTACGACGTCAACGAGGAAGTGACAGCCAGCGGCTATATCCAGTTGGCGCCGGAGTACAGCGCCGACTATTTCTATAACGAGCACGACGGCGTGGCCCACCACAGCTGGATGGACGAGGACGGCACCCTTAATGTGGATTCCTTCGGCACCTTTGTCTATGTCAGCGCCGTGGACAAAGGCGAGGACGGCGATCATAATGCCACCGGTGACTATGCCTTCCTGGCGGGCGTGTGGTTCCTGGATGCTGAGGCCGGTGCCGAGAGCATCATCGAGATCGACGAGTACGGCAACTGGTCGCTGTCTGAGCGGCCCGGCGGCGACGGCGATCCCACCGAGGTGGACTGCGGCACCATCGAGATGAACCCCGACGGCGAGGATCAGTATGCCGCCGTGTCCACCATGTTCGACGGTGTGGTCTATGACATGACCGTCATCGGCGACGATGTGATGTACTGGGGCGGCGAGAACGACTACTACCAGAAGATGGCGTGACCGGCAGAGGAAGGGAGAAAACGATGAAAAAGCTATTTGCGCTGATACTAGCCCTGGTGCTGTGTCTGAGCTTGGCCGCCTGCGGCGGCCAGAGCGTGGATCCCAACGATGTGGTGGGCGACGACTGGCGCGTGAGCGGCATCGTCCGGGACTACGGCAGCATTACCCGCAGCGGCGAGGACACCAGCGTGCTGGTGTGCATCAACAATGACAGCGCCGACTTCTATCTGGATGAGGAGACCCAGACCCTGTACGACTATGTGGACTATCCCATCACCCTGGAAAGCGACCCCTGGGAGGCGTTCCAGAGCATTGACTTTGCCGACCGGAACGGCGACGGCGACAGCGATGTGGCCATGCTGTTTGAGCTGGACGGCCAGCAGGTGCTGATGGTATGGTTCTGGGATGCGGACACCGAGAGCTATGTGTTCCAGCCGGAGGAATCCCAGGTAGAGGTCGCTGCTGACCAGAGCGCCGGCTACGCGGGATTCGAGGGTACTTGGTATCTGGACGGCGACGAAACGCTGGAGAGCGTCATCACCATCGGCGCGGACGGCGACTGGATCCTGTATGACCAGACGGGCGACACTCTGACCGCCCTGGACAGCGGCACGATCCGCGAGGACGACGTGGAGAGAGGTCATTACATCGCCGATTCCGAGCAGCTTGCCGACGTCTCCTATAACCTTGTGACGGCCGGTGAAAACGGCTTCTATTGGGGCGTTGTGGGGGCATTCGAGTATTACGAGCGTCTGAACTGAGCGACGCATCTATTGGGGATGAACGCCGGTGAAGCTGCATACAGCGCGCCGGCCCCACCACACTCAGGACGGTCATTTTCCACAGGAGAGAGAGGCACGCCACCCCGGCCGGATGAGCCGGGGTGGTGTCGTTTTCTGAAAAAACAACGCATTCCTCTTGTCTTTTGGGACTGAGTTTGGTATAGTACTGGTGCAAATATCAGTCAACTATGCAGAGAGGATGTGGTCGCCATCGCACTGACCAATGCCAGCCTGCCGGCAAAAAAGCGTATTCTGACCGTCTGTGTCAGGCTGTTTCTGGAGCAGGGCTACAAGAAAACGACTGTGGCGGAGATCGTCCAGAAGGCAGACGTCTCCAACAGCAGCTTCCAGAATATTTTTCGCGCCAAGGACGGTGTATTGACGGAGTTGGTGCGGTTCATGTTCTCCAACCAGTTCGGCATCGCCCGCCGCCATACCGGCAGCAAGCTGCCGCCGGTGTATGTCTACGCGGTGGAGACCGCCATCCAGATGACGCTGACAGAGCTGAATGAAAATCTGCGGGAGATCTATATCGAGGCCTATACCCAGCAGGAGGCGTCGGAGTATATCTTCCGGGAGACCGCCAAGGAGCTGTATCAGATCTTCGGCTCCTATCAGCCCCAGCTGGAGGCAGAGGATTTCTTTGCACTGGAGATCGGCTCGGCCGGCATCATGCGGGCGTATATGGCCCACCCCTGCGATGAGGTACTGCCGCTGGAGAAGAAGCTGGCACTGTTCCTCTCCATGAGTCTGCGGGCCTATAAGGTGCCGGAGGAGGAGCTGCAGCAGGTGCTGGCTTTTCTGGAAACGCTGGATATCCGCGCCATGGCTGAGCAGGTCATGCACGAGCTGTTCCGCGCCCTGGCCATGCGGTTTGAATTCTCCCTGCAGGGGATCGAAGCATAAATACAGGCGAAAAGCGAAACGCCGCAGCGGTCCGCTTCCGCTTTACAGGGCGAAACGCCGCATATCCGTCCGGATATGCGGCGTTTCACTGTATTTGAGGAGAGAGCATGGCAATTTTATCTACGCGTCAGCCACGGATAGGGCCATGACTGGCGGTGCCAATGATGTTATTGTCCGCTGGCGCCGTAGTTGGACAGCACGCGGGCGGAGGGGTCGTTGACGTCACAGCCCTCCCAGGACTTGTTGGGCATCCAGAAGTCCACAATCATCTCCGACTGGCCGGGATAGTACTTCTCGAAGATCTCGCGGTACAGCAGGGATTCCTTGGTAAAGGGCTGGGCGTGAGAGAAGCGCTGGCGGCGCTCTTCAAACTGCGCGTCGGTATAGCAATCCTCGGCGAAGGCCTTCAGGTGATCCACCATGGAGTGGCCCACCGCGTCGGAGAAGGCGGCCTTTTCCCGGTAGAGGATGTCGTGGGGCAGGTAGTCGCCCTCGAAAGCGTGGCGCAGCAGATACTTGCCCTTGTTGTAGATGTTGATCTTCTTGGCCGGGTCGATGGCCAGCACGTAGCGGACAAAGTCCAAATCGCCGAAGGGGACGCGGGCCTCCAGGGAGTTGACGGAGATGCAGCGGTCAGCACGGAGCACGTCGTACATGTGGAGCTCCCGGATGCGCTTCTCGGCCTCCTTCTGGAATTCCTCGGGAGAGGGGGCGAAGTCGGTGTACTTATAGCCGAACAGCTCGTCGGAGATCTCGCCGGTCAGCAGCACGCGGATGTCGGTGTTCTCGTGGATCCACTTGCACATCAGATACATGCCCATGCTGGCCCGGATGGTGGTGATATCGAAGGTGCCCAGCATTTTGATGACGAAGTCCAGGGCATCCAGCACCTGCTCCTTGGTCATGATGACCTCGGTGTGGTCGCTGCCGATGTAGTCGGCCACGATGCGGGCGTATTTCAGGTCAATGGCGTCCTCCCGCATGCCGATGGCGAAGGTGCGGATGGGGGTCTTGCTCTCCCGGGCGGCGATGGCGCACACCAGAGAGGAATCCAGGCCGCCGGACAGCAGGAAGCCCACCTTGGCGTCGGCCACCAGCCGCTTCTGCACGCCGGCCACCAGCTTGTCGTGGATGTTGGCGCAGACGGTCTCCAGATCGTCATAGCAGAACTGCTTCACCCTGGTGATGTCGTCATAGCAGACGAACTGGCCGTCCTTGTAGTAGTGTCCGGGAGGAAACGGCATCACCTTATCGCACATGCCCACCAGGTTTTTGGGCTCGCTGGCAAAGACGATGACGCCCTTCTTGTCGTAGCCGTAGTACAGCGGGCGGATGCCGATGGGATCGCGGGCGGCGATGAACTGCTGTGTCTCGCCGTCGTAGAGGATCAGGGCGAACTCCGCGTCCAGCATCTTAAACATCTCCACGCCGTACTCCTGGTACATCGGCAGGAGGATCTCACAGTCGGATCCGCTTTTGAAGGTGTAGCCCTTCTCCTGCAGCTTGGCCTTGCACTTCTCGTAGCCGTAGATCTCGCCGTTGCACACCACGCGGCTGTTGCCCATGCGGAAGGGCTGCATGCCCTCCGGCGTCAGACCCATGATGGACAGACGGTGGAAGCCCAGCAGACCGTGGCCGGTATCCACGATCTTGCTGTCGTCCGGGCCGCGGGAGACGGTTTCCATGAAACCGTCGGTAAAGGCGGCGATGTCGGTACAGACGTCACAATAACCCATGATAGAACACATTTTGTTACCCTCCGTATATGTGATATCGCAGCATCCACGATAGGGCGGGCTGCTGTGACCCGCGGTGCCACCTATCTTTGGTCTCTTACGGCTTCCAACAAAGCCTTGCCAGGATAACGGACGGCAGCTCCGGCACACCTACTGAGGGTCTCCCCTGTTGGGATCGCGGCTCACCGGGTGTTCTTCCCGTGAACGCTGCCCGCATGGCTTCCACCGTCCCATGCTCGCTGGGGGCGCGTTTTTCACGGTACTTTTCCCGGCTCAAACGCCTTTTCAGGTTTATATGGAGGATATCGGACGCAAAAAAGGCGTCAAGGAGAACACTCTCCAAGACGCCTTTGCCTTCGATGGACGCTATTATATATACCTTGCGGACATTTGTCAATCTATGTTTTACACAAGTTTTGCGGCTTTCTGACCGGGCTTTCTCTGTCAGTGTGTCAAAGACGAAAAAAGGCTTGCGCCGTGGGAGACGCTAGAGTACAATGGCAGTATCAACACAGAGGAGGCGCTGTATGGGGCTGGAGCTGATCCCCGCCTATGGGCACCAGGAGGAAATCGTGGCGCTGTTCACGGAGTACACCGAAATGCTGATGGAAATGGACGCCGTGGTGCGGCAGTACCTGATTCTGCAGAACTATCAGAAGGAGCTGGAGCACCCGGAGAGCAAATACGGCATACCGGAGGGACGACTGTATCTGGCCTATTGGGACGGCCGGCTGGCGGGCTGCATCGGGCTGCGGAGGCTGGACGAGGACCGGGGTGAGCTGAAGCGGCTGTACGTCCGGCCGGACTTCCGGGGGCATCACATGGGTGAGGCGCTGATCCAGCGCATCCTTGACGACGCCCGCGAGATCGGCTATCGGCATGTGCTGCTGGACACGCTGCCCTTCCTCCACGCCGCCATCCGGCTTTACCGGAAGATCGGCTTTTACGAGATCGGCTGCTACAACGAAAGCCCGGTGGAGACCACCATCTTCATGCAATACGACCTATAAGGAGCAAACTTATGGCTACCACACAGGATTATATCGCATACGTCTGCGAGCGTCTGCCGGAGTGCGGCGATATGCGATACCGAAAAATGTTCGGCGAGTATATGGTCTACGTCAACGACAAGCCCCTGCTGACGGTATGCGACAACACGGTATTCGTCAAGAAGGCGCCGGAGCTGGCAGAGCTTTTGGCGGGCGCCGGTGGCGGCTGCCCCTATGAGGGGGCAAAGGAACACTACATCCTGGATATCGACGACACGGACTTGACCGCACAGGTCATCGCCGTTCTGGAACCCATCACACCCGTTCCCAAGAAACGAAAGAAGGCATAAATCATGGATACTATCACCATTCGTACCGCTACTGTGGATGACGCGGCGGCGCTGCTGGCCATCTACGCCCCTTATGTGGAGCAGACGGCCATCACCTTTGAGTACGAGGTGCCCTCGCTGGAGGAGTTCCGGGGCCGCATCACCCATACGCTGCGGCGCTATCCCTATCTTGTGGCGGAGGAAAACGGCGAGATCCTGGGCTACGCCTACACTGGCCCCTTCGGCGAGCGGGCCGCCTACAGCTGGGCCGTGGAGACCAGCATCTATCTGCAGCAGGACATCCGGGGCAAGGGCCTGGGCAAGCGGCTGTATCAGGCGCTGGTGGATGTCTCCCGCGCACAGCATGTGCAGAGTCTCTATGCCTGCATCGCCTATCCCGATCATGACGACGCCTATCTGACCGACAACAGCGTGGCATTCCACACCCATCTGGGCTATACCATGTTGGGCCGCTTCCCCCACTGCGGCTATAAGTTCAGCACGTGGTACAATATGACGTGGATGGAAAAGACCATCGGCGACCACGCCGTGCCGCCCGCGGCGTTTGTACCGTTTCCGGAGTTGGGCCAATACTGATAAAAAAGGTACCCGAAACCTGCGGTTTCGGGTACCTTTTCTATACAATTTTGATCAGTCCTGCTGCCAGTTGTGCCAGACATTTTGGACGTCTTCGTTATCATCCAGCATGTCCAGGAGCTTGGTCATGCTGCGGACGTCGTCCTCGCTGGTCATGGTGATGTAGTTCTGGGGAACCATTTCGATCTCGGCGCTCTCGAAGGAATAGCCCTTCTCCTCCAGGACCTTGACCACGTCGTTGAAGCTGTCGGGATCGGTGGTGACCTCGAAGACGGGGCCATCGGCCTCCACGTCCTCGGCGCCGGCCTCCAGCGCGTCCATCATGACGGCTTCCTCGTCCAGCTCCTCGTCCTCGTTGTTGATGACGATGACACCCTTGCGGTCGAAGGACCAGCTGACGCAGCCCTGAGCGCCCATGCCCTTGCCGAACTTATCAAAATAGTGGCGGATTTCGGGAGCGGTACGCTGGCGGTTGTCGGTCAGTGCCTCCACGATAACGGCCACGCCGCAGGGGCCGTAGCCCTCGTAGGTGACGGACTCGTAGTTGTCGGTGTTTCCCGCGCCCAGCGCCTTGTCGATGGTGCGCTTGATGTTGTCGTTGGGCATGTTGGCCGCCTTGGCCTTGGCCACCACAGTGGCCAGACGGGAGTTATTGTTGGGGTCGCCGCTGCCGCCCTGCTTGACGGCCACGATGATCTCCTTGGCGATCTTGGTAAACGCGGCGCTGCGCTTGGCGTCAGCCGCGCCCTTGGTCTTTTGAATATTGTGCCATTTGGAATGTCCGGACATAGTTTACTTCTCCTTCTTTATGCAATATTGTATGATCTCTCGGTCATGGGCGGCGGACAGGGCCACCGTCAGGTGCGGAAAGGCCGCCTGCAGACGCGCTGCGACCACGGGACAGACCACATTCTCTGTGGGGAAGTGCCCCGCGTCGATCAGGTTCAGCCCCTTGGTATCCAGGAACTCGTGATAGCTGAGATCCGAGGTCACAAAGGTGTCGCAGCCCAGCGCGATGGCCTGGCCGATATAGTCGCCGCAGGCACCGCCGCCCACCGCCACGCGGTGCACCGCTTTGCCGCCGTCCACATATCGCAGGCCGTTACAACTTAAACATTTTATCACATCTTGTAGGAACTCCACAAGGGGTTTTTCACAATTTAGCGTTCCAAAACGGCCAATTTTTTCGTCCGTCAGGGGATTTGTGTCATGAAGGCCCAGTTTTTCCGCCAGAACGTCGTTGACGCCGCCCTGGGCCGCGTCCAGATTGGTGTGCATACAGATGGCGGATACGCTGTTTTTCAGCAGCGTGGTGATGGTGCGGCCCTGGGCATCACCGGTGGTCACATGCTGCACCTTGTGCCAGGCGCAGTTCATCAGGGGATGGTGGGCCACGATCAAGTCGGCCCCTATCGCCACGGCCTCCGCCGCCACCGCTTCTGTTACGTCCAGCGCCACCAGCACCTTGTGTACTTCGGCTGCGCCGTCGCCCACCAGCAGGCCCACGTTGTCCCAGGTCATGGCCAGGTCACGGGGCGCCCAGTCGTACAGGAAGCTCTCGATATCGCAGACACGGGTCACAGTGCATCCCTCTTTTCTCTCAAAATACGGCAGAGCTCCGTCAACTCTTTTACCTTTACAGTGCTGTCTGCAGCAGTGGATTTCTGCAAACCTGAGATAGCTTTCTGCAGCTTGGCGATCCGTTCGTCCAGATAGTCGGCGTACAAGGGATCGCCGTCCAGTAGTACACCGCCGTATTGCTGTGCCGCTGTCAGGGGCGGCTGGTGTCCACCATGGACGGCAAAGACGGGATAGAGGTGATCCTTGTCCCGGGCCAGCCATTCTTCTGTAAAGGTATATTCGTTGTCAACCAGCCATTTTCGGAGGTATTCCACCTTTGTCATGGGCTGGAGCAGCAGGAGATGGCTGCCGTCCGCCGTCCAGGGCGCGGCGGTCAGGATCGCCTGGATGGTCTCGCCCCCCATACCGGCGATGACGATGGTATCCGCCTCGTGGGGTGCGATGGTATCCAGGCCGGGGCAGAGGCGGAAGTCGATGCCGTCCACCTCATACTCCGCCGCCGTCTGCCGGGCGTGCTGCAGCGGGCCCGGCACAATGTCAGAGGCGATGGCGCAGGAGATGCGTTCCCTCTGCAGCAGGTATACCGGCAGATAGCCATGGTCCGTCCCCACGTCGGCCAGGCGGCTGCCCGCCGGCACCATATCTGCCAGCAGCTGCAGGCGGGGCTGTAGTTGTAGCTCTCTCATTTTCATACAGGCAGGATAAAACGCATACGGCATGCCGTATGCGTTTTATCGGTTCATGTCAGTTACTCAGCGGCCTTGTTGGCAGTCTCGTTGACCACAGCCAGCAGCTTGTCAACATCGACGCCGTGGACGGCGCAGGCCTCCTCCACGGTCTCGCCGCGGGAAGAGGGGCAACCCAGGCAGTGCATGCCGATGGAGAAGAAGATGGGCGCGGTCTGGGGTGCGATGTCCAGAATGTCGCCGATGATGGTATCTTTGGTAATTTCGATCATGATTTTGACCTCCAAGTGTATTTGAGGATAGTATACCCCAAAAGTCCGCATTTTTCAACACTGAAATTGAGAAAAATGATGTCACAGGAATTTGTCCAGCTCCCGCTCCACCTGGGGCAGCTTCTTCACCGCCGGGCAGTCGATGCGCCAGCCGGACTTGATGACCATGTCCAGCTTCCGCAGGGCTGTCAGATCTTCCAGAGGATTCCTGGCACAGACGATCAGGTCGGCGGCCTTGCCCTTCTCGACGGAGCCGGTCAGGTGGTCGATACCCGCCAGGCGGGCGTTCAGCAGCGTGGCGCTGTAGAGAGCAAAGGCAGGGGTCACACCGCAGAATTTCACGAAGTAGCACAGCTCCCGCCACATGTCGTAGTGGGTGATGAAGGGGCAGCCGGTGTCGGTGCCCAGGCCTACGGGGATGCCGTTTTCCAGACATGCCTTCGCCAGGGCCACGATGCCGTCGAACACCACCTTGCCGTTCTCCTGCTGCTCATAGGTGGCGTGGGAGATGCTGCGGTCGAAGAGGGCGTAGGGCACGGCGGGCGAGATGGTGGACACCTGGAAGGCGCCCCGCTCCCGGAAGAGCCGCATGATCTCCCCGTCGGGCTTTGCGCCGTGCTCGATGGAGTCCACGCCGTTTTCCAGCGCCACACGGACGCCCTCAGGGCTCTCCACATGGGCGGCCACCTTCATGCCCAGGGCGTGGGCCCGGTCACAGGCGGCCTTTACCAGTTCCGGCTGCATCCGCAGCACGCCTGGCTCGCCCACCACCTCGGCGTCCATGACGCCGCCGGTGATCATCAGCTTGATGAGGTCGGGCTTCTCCGCCGCGATGGTGGTCACATAAGCGGCGGCCTCCTCCGGTGTTCTTGCCTCATAGGCCAGGGAGCCGGCCATGTGGCCGCCGGGGACGGACACCGCCATATTGGAGGCCACCACACGGGGCGACAGGAGCTTCCCCTCCGCCGCCTGATCCCGGATGATGGTATCGAAATCCGCCACGCCGCCCACGGTGCGGATGGTGGTGACGCCGCTGAGGAGCTCCGTTCTGGCATAGCTCTCGCACAGTTTCAGGCCAATACTGCGCATGACGCCGTTGGAGGTGATCAGCTGCACCAGCTTCTTCGGGTCGGATGGCTTTTTCCGGGGCTTGCCGGAGGCCGGGAGATGCACATGCAGGTTGATGAGGCCCGGCAGCAGGTATTTGCCGCCCAGGTCTACCGGCTCATAGCCTGCGGCAATCTGGCCGTCGCCGCCGATATCCACAATGGTATCGCCGCTGATGTAGACGGTCTTCCCCGTCTGGGGCGTCATATGCTCCGTGCCGTCCAGCAGCACGCAGTTGGTCAGGGCGTAGCGTTTTTTATTCTGGTACATAACGTCTCCTCCCATCTGATATTTGAGTCTAGATTATAATAGGCAAACGTGGAAAACGCAAGCGTTTTCCACGTTTGTTTCCTATAACTGTCGTATTTGCCCCTGGATCAGCTTGCTGACGGCATCGGCAAACCAGCCGATGGTGGGAATGCGGGTCAGGGCCTTGCCGTAGATCTTGCGGCCGCTCTCCAGCTCCAGGTCACTGCCGGTAAAGACGCACACCGGTGTGATGCCCTGATGGCGCAGGATGCCCGCCTCGGCGGCGGTGTCCTCTACGCCGCGCTTGCCGCTGTAGACATAGCCGCCCAGGGGCAGCGCACCGATGGGGATACGCTGGTCATCGTTGGGGCTGGCATCGGACAGGATGATCAGCAGCCGGTGGTCGGCTCTTCCCCGCCGCATCAGCCAGCCCATGGCCCGCAGGGCCAGGCCGTCCCGGTTCCACCCGGCGGCCACATAATCGAAGATGGCGTCGTTCTTCCCGGTCTGGTCATAGTCCCGCAGGATCCGCAGCACCGTGCAGCCGCTGACGGAGCAGAATGCCGTCACCCGCACAGGGATGCGGCAGCGCTCCAGGCTTTCCGCAATGAGGTACGCCTGGGTGGACAGCTTCTCCTGCTGCTGGTTCTGGGAGGCGGAGCCATCCAGCAGGATGTCCACCGTCAGGTCGCCCAGCTCGCTCTGCTGCCGCTGGACGAACACCTTTTCCTCGTCCAGCACAGCGCTGCGCCACACCACAGGGGCGTACAGTTGTCCCGCACGGGCCAGGTTGGCGGACACGTCGCTTTGCAGCAGAATGGTGTTCTGCAGCTTCTGAGTCAACTGGGCGATGATGAGCTTGTTTTCCACCAGGTGGGACTGGTAGTAGGCGCGGTTTTTCTCACGCTGTTGGCGGAAGGTGCCCACATCCCAGGCGGTTTCCCGGCTCAGCTCATGCTGGACGGGGACGCCCTTGGTGAAGTGGAGACGGCAGTTTTTATGCACGCCGGTGCACAGCTCACGCTCCACCTGGGCCAGCTCCGGCGGCGTCAGCATGGAGACGCCAAAGCAGTCCTCCACATAGCGCCGCAGGATGGGCTCCGGCGTTCTGCCCTGTAAGAAGGACAGGGGGTGAGGGCGCTTTTTCCCGGTCTCCTCCTCGTCGGGGCCGCCGCCGGACTGCTCCAGGCGGCGCAGGGCATTGGGCCGCACGAAGCGGCTGGTCTTTCTGCCACGGCCGCCGATGGAGCGCCCCGCCCACATGCTCCACTGCCGGTCAGTGACGCTGCGGCGGACCCGCTGGAAATAGCGGAACAGCAGCGCTTCCATATGCTCCATGATCTGCTGCTCGTCCCACGTGGGATCAAAGGTCAGGGCGTCCAGCACTTCCTTCTGCCAGGCATCCTCCTGAGGTGCATGCAGCGCCCGGCGGAACCAGGCCGTCCGCAGGCCCTCCATGCTCCGCGGATCGGCGGCGTGGGACTGGGCCAGCAGCTGGCGGGCGTACTCCCGCCGCAGTTCCTCCAGCACAGGGCGGCCCCGCAGCGACTTCTGATAGGCCACGCCCTCCAGGCCCAGCCAGAACAGGTCGCTGTACAACTCGCCCTTGGGCTGGTGCTGGAAGGTGTGGAACAGCGGCTTGAACTGATCAAATTGATAGCAGCGGTACACAAGGCCGATGATGGTGTTCATATAGAGCTGGGCCGCGCCGTCTGGGGCATAGGCCTGGAACTCCGGGCGGACGTCGTAGTTCTCCGCGCCGTTCCATACCTGGTTGGCCGCGCGGCGGCTCTGGATATCTTCTCTGTCCATATCAGTTGCCAAACAGCTTCGACTGGTCGGCATCCTTGGGGATGCGGCTCCACACCGCGTCCGCCACCAGCTGCCGCTCGAAGGGATCGAAGGCCTTGTTGATGATGCCCAGCTTCAGCGCCTCGCCAGAGGTGATGCCCTTTTCGATCAGGTGCAGGGACGACAGGAGGCCGCGGAGGTCCAGGGCCTTGGTGGAGATCTCGCCGTTGTCGCACTTCTGCCGCAGGTCGCGGAACAGGGCGGAGAACTGCTGGATCCACTTGTCACTCAGACCGGGGAAGCCGCGGCGCAGCAGCTTCTGCAGATTTTCCTCGGAGATCACGGGCATGTCCAGCACCACGAAGCGGGACACCAGGGCCTCGTTCAGCTCGCGGGTACCGGCGTAGCCGTAGTTCATGGTGCCGATGAAGCGGGTGGCGGGATCCAGCTCGATGCGCTCGTAGCCGGGGACATCGATGACGCGGCGGAAGTCCAGCGTGGCGTGCAGCACCGCCAGGGCTTCGTTCTTCGCCATATTCACCTCGTCCAGCACGCCGAAGCCGCCCATGCGGGCGCACTGGCAGATGGGGCCCTCACGGAACACCACCTTGCCGTCCTTCAGGGTATCCGCGCCAATGAGGGAGGCGGCGTCCACGTTCACATACATGGACACATCCCAGCTGGGGCGGCCGAACACGGCGGCAAGGTTCTCCGCCAGCACGTTTTTGCCGGTGGCCTTGGGGCCTGCCAGCAGCAGATGCTCGCCGCACAGCAGCGCCGCCGCCGCACTCTCCCAGATCTCCTTGCCGTAGTACAAAAAGCGCGGTACCGGGATCCGTGCCGCCGCCTCCGGCGTGGCGGGATGCGCCGCGCGGAACTGCCGTATCTCGTCCAGCAGCGCCTTGTCGATACCCTCGTCCTGAAGCTCTTTCCAAATATCCATGATCATACCGCCCTTCTGCATTTGGCATATTCTTTTTTGATGGCATATTATACGCCCGGATGCCGTTAATGGAACGTTAAGGATATGGCAGAAACTGACATTTTTTGCAAGAAAAGACCGGGGCCGCTTTCACGGCCCCGGTTGGGGGATTTTATAGCTTCTTTTCCAGGCAGACCAACTGCACGCCGGGGATGCCGTTGAACACACAGGGCATGATGCCCGCCTCCCAATAGCCGAGGCCGGCGTACATTTTCCGGGCTGTCTTATTGCGGGCGTTGGTGTCCATTCGCAGATAGGGGCAGCCGTTTTCCCGGGCGTAGTCCTCATAGAACTTCACGAACGCCGTGCCGTAGCCCTTTCCGGAGCAGGCGGGCTCCACCACCAGCGTGTGCAGCACCATCACCTGCTCATCCGGCACGTCCGGATAGCGCCAGGGTACATCGGCGTACACCGGCACCTGGATCTTATTGATGCGGGCCGCTGCCACCACCGCGCCGTTTTCCTCCATGACGAACAGGTCATCGGCCTCCAGTGCCGCGCGGGCCGTGTCCGCCGTGGGATATACGCCACGGATCCAGCCTACGGTAGACCTGCCGCTCTTCTCGTTGTCGTGGATGTGCTCATAGATGGCCGCGATATGCGGGATATCCTGTTCGGTGCCTTTTCGGAACATGGGAAGCCCTCCTGGTCGTTTTTTCGTATTATAGGCAAAGGCGCGCCGCATGTCAAGGGCTTCACCCTTGCAAAGCCGCCCCTTTCATGGCATAATGGAGGCAAAGAAAAGGAGGATGTCCCCTATGAAGAAAATTGCCGTGATCACTGGTGCTTCCAGCGGTATGGGAAAGCGCTTTGCCGAGACTGTGGACCAATACGGTACCTTTGACGAGGTGTGGGTCATCGCCCGCCAGCGGGATAAGCTGGAGGCTCTGCGCGACACGGTGCCCTTCCCTGTCCGGGTGCTGGCTATGGATCTGACCGACCGGGCCAGCTTTGACGTCTATAAAGCCGCACTGGCAGAGGAGCCGGTGCAGGTGGGCCTGCTGATGAATTGCAGCGGCTACGGCAAGTTCGGCGCGGTGCTGGGCACGCCGCTGGAGGTGAATCTGAGCATGACCGACCTGAACTGTCAGGCGGTGGTGGCCATGTGTCAGCTGACAGCGCCCTATATGCCCCGGGGCAGCCAGATCATCAACATCGCGTCGGTGGCGGCCTTCCAGCCCATCCCCTACATCGACGTTTATGGTGCGACCAAGGCCTTTGTCCTCAGCTTCAGCCGGGCGCTGAACCGTGAGCTGCGCCGTCAGGGCGTGGGGGTCATGGCGGTGTGCCCCTTCTGGACCAAGACCGCGTTCTTTGACCGGGCTACAGCCTCCGGCGGCGAGGGTGTGGTGAAGAAGTACGCCGCCATGTACGATCCCGACGACATCGTGCGCCGCACGTGGCGGGACGCCAGGCGGGGCAAGGATGTGTGCAAATACGGCTTTGTGGCACGGGGACAGGCCGCTCTGACGAAAATCCTGCCCCACAGCGTGGTGATGGATGTGTGGATGAAGCAGCAGAAGCTGTCGTGATCCCGGATCATCCGGCGATAGATATCTTCATGCGCGCCTCCACAGCAGGCGGTTGTCCTCGAAGAGTACCGTCAGGCGCCCGGTGTCCTTCAGCCACGCCAGGTACGACTTCACGGTACTGCCCACCAGCACGTATTGCTCGAAGGTCATAGTCAGGCCGTAGTCGTCGAAGAGCTTCTTCAGCAGCTCCTCGAAGATAACAGGCTCGGCACAGAGTTCCACCATGTGGTCGGCGATCTCCAGCACCTTATCGATGTTGTACTGGGCCAAGGGCGCGATATCCTCTGTGACCTCGGCGTGGGCAGGGACAAAGACGGCGGCCTGCATGGTCTTGACCTTCTCCAGCGTGTCCAGATAGGCGGCCACGTCGTAGAGAAAGCCGATCTGATACTTGTCCAGCGTCTCGCGGCTGGACAGGCAGTCCGCCAGATACACCACGTCGTCCGGGCTGCGGAAGCCCACCATGTGGAAGAAATGGCCCGGAAGCTGCAGCAGTTCAAAGCCCTCCGGCAGTGCGGTGGGCGTCAGCTCCTGGGCGTCGCTCTCCTGGGCCATCAGGAACTTGTGGCGCAGATCCTTGGGCGGGAAGCCGCCGTACAGAAATGCCGGCTCCAGCACCGGGTGACGGGTGATGTCGCACTCGATGCCCTGGGCGTAGATCCTGCACTTGGTCTGGCCCTGCAGATAGCGGTTGCCGCCGATGTGGTCGGCGTTGGAATGGGTGTTGTAGATGGCGGTCAGATGCCAGCCGTTGGCGTCCAGCAGCTGCCGCACCTTGCGGCCCGCGTCCTTGTCGTTGCCGCTGTCGATGAGACAGACGTCCGTGTCGCTGAGCTTCACCAGGCCCATCTTGGAGGGGCTCTGGATATAGTAGCTATTGCCGATAATGTGATTCAATTCGTACATGACTGCACCTCTTTTCCGTAGTTTCTTACCTATATTTATACAGCAGCCCGGAACGTTTGTCAACGAAAACGCCCGATCCGAAAGGATCGGGCGTTTTCAAAAAGAAAGTAGGTATGAAAGGGGCAGGCTCACTTTTTGGCCAGCTTGCCCTCCTTGCACATGGCGACCACCATGCCCGTCAGGGCGAACAGGGCGATGGCGTTGGGGATAACCATCAGGTTGTTGAACATGTCAGTCAGCTCCCACACCAGGTCGTTGCTGGCCAGGGTGCCGATGAACACGAACACCAGGGCGATGATACTGTACACCACGGTGCAGCGGTGGGGATTCTTCTTGCCGAACAGGTAGTTGGCGTTGATCTTACCGAACAGGTTCCAGCTCAGCACGGTGGAGAAGGCGAAGAAGAACAGGCATACCGCCACGAACATGGCGCCGAACTTCTCGCCGAACACGGTGCCAAAAGCGGTCTGGGCCAGGTTGGCCTTGGTCAGCGTGGTGCTGGCGGCAGCCGCGCTGCAGTCGGCCAGAGGGCCGTCGGCGGTATACAGGGTAGAGATGATGACCAGGGCGTTGAGGGTCAGCACCACGAAGGTGTCGATGAACACACCGATCATGGCCACCACGCCCTGATCGTGGGGATGGGCCACGTTGGCCTGGGCGTGTGCGTGGGGGGTGGAGCCCATACCGGCCTCATTGGAGAACAGGCCGCGCTTGGCGCCCTGGCTGATGGCGGTCTTAATGGCGTAGCCGAAGCCGCCGCCGATGATGGCCTGGGGCTGGAAGGCATACTTGAAGATCATGGCAAAGGTGGCGGGGATGTAGGTGATGCGGGCCGCCAGCACTACCAGACCGCCCAGCAGGAAGATAGCCGCCATGATGGGGACGATCTTCTCGGTAACGGCAGCCAGACGTTGCACGCCGCCCAGGAAGATGACGGCGCAGATGGCCACCAGGATCACGCCGGACACCCAGGTGGGGATGCCAAAGGCGGTATTCATGGTGGAGCCGATGGAGTTGGACTGCACCATGCAGCCCATGAAGCCCAGGGCCAGCACGATGGCCACGGCGAAGAAGCCTGCCAGGAACTTACCGAAGCCGCCCTTGAAAGCGGTGGTGATGTAGTACACGGGGCCGCCGCGAACGGTGCCGTCGGGGTCGACGATACGAGTCTTCAGCGCCAGCGTGGCCTCGGCGTAGATCGTCGCCATGCCGAAGAAGGCGATGACCCACATCCAGAAGATGGCGCCGGGGCCGCCGGTCAGGATAGCGCCGGAGGCGCCCACGATGTTGCCGGTACCCACCTGAGCGGCAATGGCGGTAGCCAGTGCCTGGAAGGAGCTCATACCGGAGTCGTGTCTGTCGCCCTTCAGCTTCAGGTTGCCGAACACCTTACGCATACCCTCGCCGAAGCAGCGCACCTGCACGAAGCGGGTCTTGACGGTGTACCACAGGCCCACTCCGATCAGCAGGAACACCAGGATGTAGTTGCTCAGGTACTCGTTGATTTTACTTACGATGGGAAACAGTACGGATTCGATGGCTTGCATGTTGATTCTCTCCTTTTCAACAGAAAAATAGAGCCGCTGCTATGCAGCGACTCCGGAGAAACAAGGTAGACACACAAATGTCTTCTCTGTCCTTTTGCCTGAGAGATTCAGCGCTTTCGCGCCTTACACCTTCGGCACCCAATTCAATGGGATTCTCCAGAGTCCCCTCCCCTTTCAGTTTTCTGCAAGAATTCTGAAAGGCTCATCGGGTGCTGTTCAATTGATGAAGGGAGTATAGCACAGCTTTTGCGCGATTGCAAGCATTTTCTTCACAATTTAGAAATATTTTTTCACCTGTTGACAATATCGTAATACGATGTTATAGTGATATCGTAAAACGATATTTATCAGAAAGGAGCGGAACGCCATGCCGAAACGGTCATTGGAGACTTTATCGGAGCCCATGTTCTATGTGCTGATGGCCCTGCGCCGGCGGACGCTGTGCGGCGTGGAGATCGTCCAGTGGATCAGCGGGACCACCGGCGGGCGCATGAGTTTGGGACCGGGGACGCTGTACACCATTCTCTCCAAGCTGACAGACGAGCAGATGATCCGGGAGGTCAGCGTGGAGGGCCGCAAGCGCACCTATGCACTGACCGACGCGGGACGCGCCCTGTATGACGCCGAATGTGACCGTCTGCGCCGCTGTATCCGCGACGCGGACAGAGAGGAGGAGACCACATGACGAAGCTGCTGCCCTACTATCTGTATCAGATCGACGCTATTGAGAGCTGGCTGGACGATCAGGCGAAAAAGGGACTGTTTTTGACGGAGTTCGCCAGTCCGTGCGTCATGCGCTTTGAAAAAGGTACGCCGAGGACGGTACGCTACCGGATCGACGTAAAACGGGACATCGGCACCTATGGTGAAAAAGAACGCATTGCCGATTACCAGGAATTCGGCTGGGAATATGTCTGCGAGCTGGCCGCTGATCTGGATGTCTACCGCTGTGACGATCCCGCCGCGCCGGAGCTGAACACCGACGAGGAGACTCTCCACGAGGTGCTGGACAAAAAGCTGAAAAGCCGATACCTGTGGCGCGCCGTGTCGCTGTGTCTGCTGCCGCTGTGGCTCCTACTTATCTTGCGCCGCTATTCATATGGATATTCCACCGGGGTATATGATCAGCTGCTGTCAGGCTTTCTCTGGCTGTATGTCTTTGTGGGGTTGATGACGCTGTCATGCCTTATCACTCTGATCACCTATATTGCAGGTGCCGCTGCCACACGACGGCGCAGACTGCTGAAGCGGACGTACCACTCCCCTGCCGAAATGCGCCGCTGGCGCACTGTGCAGCTGTCATCCTTTGTTCTGCCTGCGCTCGCACTGGTAATATTTCTCTCCACCGCTGTGGGCATGAAGCAGCCTGACAAGCGCATTCTGGTGGAGGAATTTCCCGCACCCACCGTGTCAGAGGTGTTCCCTGGCGCTTCCATCGAAACCCAGTGGGCGTCGGATTCCCCCGAACTGCTGTGCGGCCATAGTTATCTGCGGCAGGACGGCCCTGACGTCACCGGTCCGGAGACGGGTGATCAGGTAGAAAGCTGGTATTACAATGTGGATATATACCACCTTGCATGGCAATGGGTCGCCAATGGCTACGCGCAGGAGCATGCGCGGGCCTACGGGCTGCGGGAGATCACCGTTCCCGGCTGGGCACACGCCTGGTACAGCGCGGACAACGCCGTATGGGACGGCCAGACGCTGCTGCTGCAAAATGGCAAGGAGGTGTGGGAGATCGGCTGCGACCGGGAGGAAAGCCTGTTGAACGCGTTGGACGTATTCGCACGATGAGTGAGGAAAGGAGAACGCCGCTATGAGTAACAACAAGCGCATCGTAAAAAAGCCGCCCTTTGCTTGGTATGAGGTGGACGCGCTGGAGGCATGGCTGGATGAACAGGTGCAGCAGGGGCTGCGGCTGGTTGCTATCAAGGGCTTCGGCACTAAAAAATGGGTCTTTGAAAAGAGCCATGATGCCCCCACCCGTTACCGTGTTCACATCAAACCCAAAAACGGCTACTACACCCGGCGTGAGGAGTACAAGGAGACCATGCGGGAGCTGGGCTGGGAATATGTGGATCGGCTGAACTATCGGGTGGATATCTATCGGGCCACGCGGCCCGACGCAGTGGAGATCAACACCGATGAGGAGACGCTGCGCGGCGCGCTGCGTTCCACGATCCTTGGTGAGGTCATCGGCGGCATCCTGCTGCTCTGCTTTATGGTGCCGTACACCTTCCGGCAGAACTTTCCGCCAAGTGGAAGATCCTATGACGGCTTTTATGACATTCTGATCGGCGACGGTCTTTTACCTTTTCTGTTTTCCGTATTCATCAGCGCCGTCTGGGCCGTGATCGCTGTTTTTGGCATCTTCCGCGCGGTGCGGCAGCAGCGGCGCTATCTGCTGGGCCGCAGCTTTCTTCCTGATCCGGAGGCCCGGAAGCGGAAACGGATCCAACGCATGCTGTTCATTCTGTGCGGCATTGCGATACTGGCCGCCGCTGTTGACATCAAGCTTATAGCCGGCAACGGTATGTCTGTGGCTCCCTCCACCTGCCCCGTGGCGCTGCTGGAATATGTCGCTCCGGAAGAGGCCTCCCGGCTGAAGGGCAAATCCCCCAGCGCCTATTCCGACACATATCCGCTCTCCTCCTGCCTGACCTATGAACAGAGCGGCCCCGTCATGCGGGTGGACGGTTTCAAATGGAGTTATCCCTCCTTCTGCTATCAGGTGCGGGTCAGGGACATCCGTACCGAATTTCTGGCTGAGAAATACTACGCCGAAAAGACAGCTGGCGATGACTGGCAGGAGGTACCGATCGACGGCTGGGATCAGGCCATGTACCGCCGGTCGACTGTCAGCTTCCGCGAGGAGCTGGGGTATGACACGATCCCCGAAAGCCTTACGCATCCCCAGCAGGATCTGATGCTGCGCACAGGCAGCCGTGTTATTGAGATCTGCTACACCGGTGAGGCCGATATGTATCCCCGGCTGAATGCGCTTTACGGGAAGTAAAACGATAAAGAAAGGAGCGACTGATATGAGTGACAGAAGGTATGGCACCGCCAGGGAGCTGCCCTATATCTGGTACGAGATCGACGCGGTAGAGTCCTGGCTGGATGAACAGGCACAGCAGGGACTGCGGCTGACGGACATTCAGGGAAGGCTCTGCGTCTTTCAGCCCAGCGACGAGCCGCCTGCCCGCTGCCGGGTACATGTGAAGCCCCACAACGGCTACTACACCCAGCAGGAGGAGTACAAGGAGACCATGCGGGAGCTGGGCTGGGAATATGTGGGGCGGATCAACTACCGGGCCGACGTCTATCGGGCCACACGGCCCGACGCGGTGGAGATCAACACCGACGAGGACGCCCTGCGCAGCCTGCTGCGCTCCAATATGTGGTTCGACGGCATCGCGGCGGCGGCGCTGATCGCCCTGACGGTTTACAGTCTGTGGAAGAAATTCGCCGTCACGAAGGCTTACAGTGGGTTTTATGATCTGCTGCTGAATGATATCTTCGTCGAATACCTCATTCCTGAGGTACTGCTGGCGCTGATCCTGGTGCTGCTGGCCGCCGCCTTTCTCGTCCGTCTGGCGCGGCAGCGGAAGCGCTGTCTTCTGGGCCGGGACTGCCGGTTTGACGGCGTGCTGCGGAGACGGAAGCGGTTCCACTTCGTGCTGCTGGGGCTGCTGATCCTTATGTTTGCTTTTCCCATGCTGCCCACGATATTTGGCGTCCCCGAAGCCACAGAGAGCACCTCCTTTGACACCTGTCCCGTGGTGCTGCTGCAGTCCCTCTCTCCGGAGGAGGCGGAACAGATCGTGGTGGAGGATTACGACATCCCTGTCAGCAGCAATCACTTCCTTCTGGCGGACGACACCTCCTACCGGCAGAGCGGGCCCACCGTGTGGCTGGAGGGCACAGGCTGGGGGTATACACCGCTCTACTACACCGTGAAGGTCACGGACGTCCACAGGGAGGATCTGGCGGAGAAATACTATGCGGAATTACGCGCCTCCCACGACGACTGGCAGGAGGTGCAGATCAACGGCTGGGATCAGGCGGTGTACCGGCGGCATACCAATACGCTCCGTGAGGAGTGGCACAACGACAGCGACAAGATCCCGGCGGATATCACCCTGCACCA
>CAKTSA010000011.1 GCA_934597585.1 uncultured Oscillospiraceae bacterium | reverse complement strand
CTGCCCTATTTCTTCTTTGATACGATTAAAACGCCAGCTCTCGCATAACGAGAACTGGCGTTCTTTGACAGGCTGAAAAAGCAGAGGGCGTTAAGCCCTCTGCTTTTGGGGAGAGATGCCGGGGTCAACGGCCGTTCTGGCCGAAGTAGTAGTCGTAGAAGTCACGGAACATGTCGGAGTAGTCCTGGCCGCCCTGCTGCTGGTTGCCCTGCTGATTATCGGTAGTGTCGTCGCCGGTGGTCTGGGGACGCTCGTCAAAGGTCAGGTCCAGGGTGATATACTCGCCGCTGCGGTAGACGGTCAGGGTGACGGTGTCGCCGGCCCGGTAGTTTTTCAGGGCCGCAGAGAGGTCCTGACGGTCGGTCAGCGTGGTGTCGCCCATCTTGGTGATCACGTCGCCCAGCTGCAGACCGGCCTTTTCGCCGGCGCCGCCGCTCTCGGTGGAGTAGACGAAGACGCCTGTGGTGATGTCGATGTTATACTGGGCGGCCATCTGTTCGGTCATGGTGCCGGCCTTGATGGCCATGTAGGCCTTGCCGGTGACCTGGCCGTTTTCCATGATGTCGGTGATGATGGACTGCACGTCGCTGATGGGGATGGCGAAGCCCAGGCCCTCGACACTGGTGTTGGAATAGCTGGAGTACTTGGCGGAGACGATGCCCACCACCTCGCCATACAGGTTCACCAGCGGGCCGCCGGAGTTACCGGGGTTGATGGAGGCGTCCACCTGGATCATGTTGAAGGGGGTGCCGTCCACGTTGATGGCACGGTTGCAGCTGGAGACGATGCCCTGGCTCATGGAGAAGGTCAGCTCGCCCAGGGGGTTGCCGATGGCCAGAACGGTGTCGCCCACGTTCACATCGGCGCTGTTGCCCAGGGTGACGGCCTGCAGGCCCTCGGCCTGGATCTTCAGGACGGCCACATCGTAGTCGCTGTCGCTGCCGATAAGGGTGGCGTCATAGGTTTCGCCGTTGTAGAGGGTCACCTGGATGGAGCTGGCGCCGTCCACCACATGGTGGTTGGTGACCACGTAGCCGTCCTGGGTGATGATGAAGCCGCTGCCGCTGGAGGCGGACTGGGTGGTCTGGCCGAAGACGTTGGTGGTGGTAGAGGAGCAGTTGATGGACACGGTGGAGTTGACCACGGAGGCGTAGACCTCGTTGGGCTCCATCTTGGTCTGGCCGTCCACCTGATTCACCTTCACGGAGACAGGCTCGCGGCTGGATTGCTGGAGCGTGGCGGTCTGGCGGTTGGTGCTGCGGTACAGCGCCGCGCCGCCGAAGCCGCAGCCGGTGCCGATGATGGCGCAGGTCAGGACCACGGCCACGATCTTTGCTGCCGCGGTCTGGAAGAAGCCCGGCTTCCTGGCGGGCTTGGACTCCTCGGGAGAGGGTGCGCTGCCGGCAGGCTGGTAGTCGTCGGCCGGCAGGTTGCTGTTGCGGCCGTAGTGGTATTGACTTTCGTGGAAGCGATCAAAATCATCGTTATACATAGGGATTCCTCCTTTATTTTCGGGGTGTTTTCTGTTTCTTTTACTTTATTTTCAGGTAGGGATGTGATATCATTCATCTTGATTATTATCATATACAGTTTTCTTAATTCAACCTTTAAGATCGGTGGGAAAACTTTGAACTTTTTGTGACGGAGGAGACGGTATGCTGCGGCTGGAGGGATTGAAGCTTCCCCTTGAGGCGGGAGCGGAACAACTGAAGACGAAGGCCGCCGCCATGCTGCGCTGCCAGCAGGAGGACATCACCGGCGTGCAGGTGCTGCGCTGGGCCATCGATGCCCGGGAGGGGCTGCGGTTCGTGTACACCGTGGCCGTCACGGTGAAGGATGAGGGGCGGCTCCTGAAGCGCTGCCGGGACAGGCATGTGTCCCGCTATGCGCCGGAGATCTATGCGCTGCCGCCTGCCGTCTCCGGCGGGACTGTGCCGCCGGTGGTGGTGGGCATGGGGCCTGCGGGGCTGTTCGCGGCGCTGGTGCTGGCCCGGTGCGGCGTAAGGCCCATCCTGCTGGAGCGGGGCCAGTGCGTGGAGCGCCGCCAGCAGGATGTGGAGCGCTTCTGGCAAAGCGGCGTGCTGGACACGGAGTCCAACGTCCAGTTTGGCGAGGGGGGCGCAGGTGCCTTCTCCGACGGCAAGCTGAACACCGGCACAAAGGACGTGCGGCACCGCTATATTATGGAGCAGCTGGTGGCGTGCGGCGCGCCGGAGGACATCCTGTGGGACGCCAAGCCCCACGTGGGCACCGACATGCTGCACATCGCCCTGCAGAACCTGCGGAAGGAGCTGACCGCCCTGGGGGCGGACATCCGGTTCGGCCATAAGCTGACGGGCGTCACCGTGGAGGGCGGCGTGCTGACAGCGCTGACAGTGGAGGGCCCGGAGGGCGCGTACACGCTGCCCTGCCGCCAGGCGCTGCTGGCCCTGGGCCACAGCGCCCGTGACACGGTGGAGATGCTCCACCACGCGGGGGTGGCCATGACCGCCAAGCCCTTTGCCGTGGGGGTGCGCATCGAGCACCGGCAGGCGGACATGGACGCGGCCCAGTATAAGCAGTACGCGGGCCACCCCTGTCTGCCGCCGTCCACCTATAAATTATCCTGCCATCTGGACAATGGCCGCAGCGCGTTTTCCTTCTGCGTCTGCCCCGGCGGGCAGGTGGTGGCTGCAGCCTCGGAGGCGGGCCGGGTGGTCACCAACGGCATGAGCGAGTACGCCAGAGATAAAGAGAACATCAACGGCGCGCTGCTGATCAACGTGACGCCGGAGGACTACGGCGGCGGGGACGATCCCCTGGCGGGCATCCGGTTCCAGCGGGAGATGGAGGCGGCGGCCTATGCCTTGGGCGGCGGGGACTATCGGGCCCCCTGCCAGCGGGTGGAGGACTTCCTGCTGGGTCGCCCCACGGCGGAAGCAGGGCGGGTGACGCCCAGCTATCGCCCCGGCGTGACGTATACGGACCTGCGCCGCTGCCTGCCGCCCTTTGTGGCGGACAGCATTGCCCAGGCGCTGCCGCTGCTGGAGCGGAAGATTCGGGGCTACGCCGCCCCGGACGCGCTGCTGACGGCGGTGGAGAGCCGGTCCTCGTCCCCGGTGCGGATCGGGCGGGATGAGACGTATCAGTGCAATATCCGCGGACTGTATCCCTGCGGCGAGGGGGCCGGGTATGCCGGAGGCATCCTGTCCGCCGCCGCCGACGGCATGCGCTGCGCGGAACAAATGATAAAGGAGATATGACCATGAAAAAGATCGCGGTAGTGGAAAAATTCTTCGAGCCCCACCATCGGCAGCAGATCGAGGCTGTGGCCGGGAAGTACGGCTATACGGTGGATTACTATCTGGACGGCGTGCTGCCCCGGGAGCGGGCCGGGGAATATGAGATCGTGTACGGCATGCCGGCGCGGACGGACCTGAAGGACATGACGGCGCTGAAGTGGTTCTGCGCCAGCTTTGCCGGCGTGGACCGGTATGTGGACGAGAGCCTGTATCCCCACCAGGGCGTGCTGCTGAGCAACTCCGCCGGGGCCTACGGCGTCACCATCGCGGAGCACATTATCATGGTGACGCTGATGCTGCTGCGGCAGATGCTGCCCACCATGGAGGCGGTGGGGAAGAAGGTGTGGCTGCCGCCGCTGCCGGTGCGCTCTATCTGCGGGGCCAATATCACCGTGCTGGGCACCGGAGACATCGGCACCAGCTTTGCCCGGCGGGCCAAGGCCATGGGGGCCAAGTCCATCTGCGGCGTCCGCCGCACCATGAAGGCCGCCGACCCGGCCTTTGACCGGATCGTGACCCTGGCGGATCTGGACAGCGTGCTGCCGGAGACCGACATTCTGGTGATGGCGCTGCCCTCCACCGGTGAGACGGCGGGCGTGCTGAGCCGGGAGCGCATCGCCCTGCTGCCGCCCCAGGCGGTGGTGGTCAACGTGGGCCGGGGCACAGCCATCGACCAGGAGGCCCTGGCCGAGGCCCTGAATGCCGGGCGCATCGCCGGCGCGGCGCTGGACGTGTTTGTCCCCGAGCCGCTGCCCCAGGATCATTTCCTGTGGGAGACGAAGAACCTGCTGATCACCCCCCACGTGGCGGGCAACATGTCCCTGGGCTACACCCGGGACAAGGATGTGGACATGTTCTGCGAGGATCTGGAGAACTTTGCCGCCGGCCGTCCCCTGGCCCATCTGGTGGACCGGAAGCGGGGATATTGAGAATTATCTGTTGCCTGAATAACGGATTCCGTCGAAAACAGCCGTGGAAACACGGCTGTTTTTCCTGCTTGTCAAAAACAGGAAGAGGTTTGCGGAGGATGAATGGCGTAACGGCATAGGTTTGCTATAAACTGGATAGATAACAGGACATCGGCTTTGGGAACTACCACCTTGTTGGTGAATGTGTTATATTCTAAGGAGAAGAGAAAGAAGAAAATCGGATAGAATCAACAAAAAATATGATGCAGGAGGAGCAGATCATGATGAATCCCAACGTCGGCCTGGGTACCAAGGCCATTCACGCCGGTAATGTGAAGGACGCGCAGTACGGTGCGCTGACCACCCCCATCTATCAGACTTCCACCTTTGTGTTCGACAGCTGCGAGCAGGGCGGCCGCCGCTTTGCCGGTCAGGAGGGCGGCTACATCTACACCCGCCTGGGCAACCCCACCGTCTCGGTGCTGGAGAACAAGGTGGCGGCGCTGGAGGGCGGCGAGGCCTGCGTGGCCGCGGCCTCCGGTATGGGCGCCATCTCCTCCGCCCTGTGGACCATTGCCGGCGCCGGCAAGCACATTGTGGCAGACGGCACCCTGTACGGCTGCACCTTCGCCCTGCTGAACCACGGCATGAGCCGCTACGGCGTGGAGGTCAGCTTCGTGGATACCTCCGACCTGGCCGCCGTGAAGGCCGCCCTGAAGGAGAACACCTGCGCCGTGTATCTGGAGACCCCCGCCAACCCCAACCTGAAGATCGCCGACATCGCCGCTGTGGCGGAGATCGCCCACGGCTATAACCCCGCCATCAAGGTGGTGTGCGACAACACCTTCGCCTCCCCCGCTCTGCAGAATCCCCTGGCCCTGGGCGCCGACGTGGTGGTGCACTCCGCCACCAAGTACCTGAACGGCCACGGCGACGTGATCGCGGGCTTCGTGGTGGGCAAGGCCGACTTCATCGGTGAGGTCCGCATGTTCGGCCTGAAGGACATGACCGGCGCGGTGATGGATCCCTTCGCCGCCTATCTGATCCTCCGCGGCCTGAAGACCCTGGAGATCCGCATGGAGCGCCACTGTGCCAACGCCAGGGCCATCGCCGAGTATCTCGACAAGCACCCCGCTGTGGAGAAGGTGTACTATCCCGGCCTGAAGGATCACGTGGGCCACGACATTGCCGCACGGCAGATGAAGGACTTCGGCGGTATGCTGAGCTTCGAGGTCAAGGGCGGCCGCGCCGCCGGCACCAAGCTGGTCAACGCCCTGCAGCTGATCACCGTGGCCGTCTCCCTGGGCGACGCCGAGACGCTGATCGAGCATCCCGCCTCCATGACCCACTCCACCTATACCGAGGAGGAGCTGGCGGCCTCCGGCATTCCCGGCGGTCTGATCCGCCTGTCCGCCGGTCTGGAGAACGCCCAGGACATCATTGCCGACCTGGAGCAGGCGCTGGCCCAGCTGTAAAAAACAGAACGACAGCAAAAAAGAGAGCCGCAAGGCTCTCTTTTTTCGTCATCGTGCGTAGGGGAGGGGCTCTGCCCCTCCCGCTCAATAAAAAATATCCCGTTGATCGGTGGGCGGGGTAGAACCCTGCCCCTACGCAAAGCGCATTACTCCAATTCCTTCAGTATCTGCTGTAAAATGTCTACGAACTCCTTGCCCGACTCACTGAGGGGAACGGAGCGGAGCTTAATGTAGCCCAGGCGCATGTCGTGCTGGCCCGTCAGGGGGACGGCCACCAGGCGGTCGTCACCAAAGCCCTCCGGCAGGACGCCGCTGCCGGTGGAGACGCAGTTGGTGTGGGCGATGACGCTGTAGATGGTGGCCCGGTCGGAGACGTAGACCACCTGGTTGAAGTCGGCGGCGGTGCCGGCCACCACCTCCTCGGCGTAGTTGAGGTTGGTGTCGCTCTGGGTAAAGGCGGCGTAGGGGTACTGGTGGAGCTGCTCCAGGGTGACGGAGCTCTCGCCGGACAGGGGGTGGCCCCGGCGCATGAACACGTGGGGCCGCAGCCGGGCCAGCTGGTGGAACTCCAGATTCCGGCCCTCCAGAATGCGGCGGATGAAGTGCTCTGTCATGTCGGAGACGAAGATCACGCCCAAATCGCTCTGCTGCTGGGCCACCTGCTCGATGACGGCGGCCATCTCCACCTCCTTGAAGCTGACCTCGATGCGGGGTTCCTCCCGCAGGTGCAGGAACTCCACAAAGGCCTTGGCGCAAAAGGGGTAGCGCTGGGCGGCGATGGACAGGGTGACCCGGTTCTCGGCCCGGCGCTCGCTGTAGTAGCGGGTGATCTTGCGGCTGCGCTCCACGATGGGGGTGATCTGGTTCAGCAGCTCCCGGCCGTCCTCCGTCAGGACGACGCCCCGGTTGGAGCGGTGGAACACGGTGATGCCCAGCTCCTTCTCCACCTCGGCGATGGCACTGGACAGGGCGGACTGGGACACGAACAGGTTCTGGGCCGCCCGGTTGATGGAGCCGCAGCGGTCGATCTCCAGAATGTAGCTCATCTGCAAAAGCGTCACGGGGATGCACCTCCTCCTGCTTACAGCATACACGAAACCGGGGAAAAAGGCAAGAAAAACGGGCCGCCTGATGGTTCAGGCGGCCCGTTTGGGGTGGGTGGATATCACTCCTGGGGCTCAGCGGGGGTCTCGGGCTCGGCGGGCGCTTCGGCAGGGGCCTCAGCGGGCTCCTCGGCGGGCGTCTCAGGCTGGGGGTCCATTTCCGCGCCGCACTCGGGGCAGAACTTGGTGCTGGCGGCGGTGCCGCACACGGGGCAGGCCTTCAGCTCGGGCTCCCGCTCAATGGTGATCTCGATCTCGGTGTGGGGCTTTTCGGCCAGGGTGGCCTCCATCTCCTCCACCTTGGCCTTGCTGGCCTCGATGGCGGCGACTACGTCCTTGACGGCGTCGGGGATCTCGCCCTCATACTCGGAGGCGAACCACTGACCCAGGGCGCGGTAGTTCTTGTCCATCTCCCGCTGCTCGGTCTTGATGGCCATGGTCAGCTGGGCGGTCTCCTTCACGTCCCTTGCCTTGTCGGCGGCGGCACCGGCCACATCCTTGGCCTTGTCGGCGGCGATATTGGCATACTGCTTGGCTTTTTCGGTAATGTTTTCAAAGAATGACATAAGTAGGTCTCCTCTCATTTTGAATTAGGTTCTCATTAAGGCTGATTATAGCCATTGCATTGCGATTTTGCAAGACTTTTGGGGCGAAATTCATCAATTGTTAATCAAATGAGGCAAGAAAGCATCGCAGAATTCGCGGCGCGGGCGCCGTAAACCCCTTGGCAATGAAATCAAAGATTTCATGCCAGGCATTTTAGTGTTCGATCCAGTCTCCCGCTCTCTGCACCGCCCGCTTCCACATGCGGTAGGCGTCGTCGCACTCCGCCTGGACCCGCTGGGGGGTGAACACCCGGTCGCTGCGGCGGAGGGCGGAGAGCTCCTCCAGGCTCTGCCACATGCCGCAGTTGAGACCCGCCAGGGCCGCTGCGCCGAAGGCGGTGGTCTCCACCATGGCGGGGCGGTCCACCGGGATGCGCAGCAGGTCCGCCTGCATCTGCAGCAGAATGTCGCTGACGCTGGCGCCGCCGTCGGCCCGCAGGCAGGTGATGTCGCAGCCGGCGTCCTGCCGCATGGCCAGCATCAGGTCGGTGACCTGAAAGGCGATGGCCTCCAGCACCGCCCGTGCGATGTGGGCACGGCCTGTGCCCCGGGTGACGCCCAGGATGGCGCCACGGGCGTACATGTCCCAATAGGGCGCGCCCAGCCCCGTAAAGGCCGGCACCACGAGGACGCCGCCGCTGTTGGGGACGGATTCCGCCAGCCGGTCGCATTCCGGCGCGGAGTCGATCAGGTGCAGCTCGTCCCGCAGCCACTGGATGGTGCTGCCGCCGTTGAAGACGCTGCCCTCCAGGGCGTAGGTGACGGTGCCGCCTACGCTCCAGGCCACGGAGGTGACCAGGCCCGCCCGGCTGCGGACGGGCTTGCCGCCCACGTTCATCAGGGTGAAGCAGCCGGTGCCGTAAGTGTTCTTGGCGTCGCCGGCGCGGAAGCAGGTCTGGCCGAACAGGGCGGCCTGCTGGTCGCCTGCCGCGCCGCATACCGGCACCCCCGCCAGGGCCTCCAGGCCGGGGATGCCCTCCTTCACCGTGCCGTACACCTGCGAGTTGCCCACGCACCGGGGCAGCATGCACATGGGGATGCCCAGCATGCCGCACAGCTCCGCGTCCCACTGCAGGGTGTGGATGTTGAAGAGCATGGTGCGGCTGGCGTTGGAATAGTCGGTGACGTGAGCGCCGGTCAGCTGCCAGATGAGCCAGGTCTCCACCGTGCCGAAGAGGAGCTGGCCCTGCTCCGCCCGCTGCCGGGCGCCGGGTACATTGTCCAGGATCCAGCGGATCTTGGTGGCGGAGAAATAGGCATCGATCAGCAGTCCGGTGGTGGACTGTATCCGTTCGCTGAGGCCCCGGCGCTTCAGTTCCTCGCACAGCTCCGCCGTGCGGCGGCACTGCCAGACGATGGCGTTATACACCGGCTGGCCGGTGGTCTTGTCCCAGATGATGGTGGTCTCCCGCTGGTTGGTGACGCCGATGCCGGCGATGGACCCGGCGGGCAGCTGGGCGATGGCGTCCGCCGCCGCCTGGGACTGGGTGCGCCAGATCTCCATGGGGTCGTGCTCCACCCAGCCGGCCCGGGGATAGTACTGGGCGAAGGGGTACTGGCCCCGGCCCACGATGTCGCCCTGCTTGTCAAATACGATGGCCCGGGAGCTGGTGGTGCCCTGGTCCAGGGCCAGGATGTAGGAAGCCATGAGAAATCCCCCTTTTCAAGTGAAACTTGCTGTGTTAAAATGGATATGATAATAACATGAGTATATCACAGGAAGGACGGAATTGCCATGACAAATAAGACGGACTTCACCTTTCTCTCCAGCGACGGGCGGACGCGGCTGCACGGCATCGCCTGGGTGCCGGAGGATATGACGCCGGTGGCGGTGCTGCAGATCGTCCACGGCGTGGCGGAGTATGTGGACCGCTATGACGACTTTGCCCGGTTCCTCAACGGCCATGGCATCATCGTGGTGGGCCACGACCATCTGGGCCACGGCCTGTCCCTGCCGGAGGGCGGCACGCCGGTGTATTTCGGCGACGGCAACACCTGGAACACCCCGGTGGACGACATCTACGTGCTGCACACCAAGCTGAAGGAGCGGTATCCGGACCTGCCACTGCTGCTGATGGGCCACTCCATGGGCTCCTTCCTCAGCCGCACGTATCTCATCCGCTATCCCGGCACGGTGAAAGCCGCCATCCTTATGGGCACCGGCTGGCAGAGCGCCGCCACGCTGGCGGGCGGTCTTGCCATAGCGGACACCCTGGCCCGGCGTGATCCGGCGGCCACCAACGCCGCCGTGACGGCCCTGGCCTTCGGCGCGTACAACAAGACCTTCAAGCCCAACCGTACGGAGTACGACTGGCTGTCGGCAGACGAGGAGAACGTGGACGCGTATATCGCCGATCCTCTGTGCGGCCACGACGCCACGGTGGGCCTGTTCCGGGAGATGCTGCGGGGCATCCGCTTCAACCAGCGGAGCGCCAACCTGCAGCGGATGGACCGGGACACGCCGGTGCTGCTGATCTCCGGCGAGGACGACCCGGTGGGCGGCATGGGGGCCGGTGTGCGCCGGACGTATCAGGAGTTCCGCCGCGCCGGCGTGGCGGACTGCACGCTGAAGCTGTATCCCGGGCTGCGGCACGAGCTGCTGAATGAGAAGGCCTACCGGGACGAGGTATGTGAAACGATCTGGAACTGGATGGAGGCGAAGCTGAAATGACCCCGTGGGAAGAGCTGAGAGAGACCTGTCTGCAATGCCACGCCTGCAAGCTGCGGGAGACCTGCACCCAGGTGGTGTTCGGCGTGGGGGACCCCGACGCCGAGGTGCTGTTTATCGGCGAGGCCCCCGGCGCCAACGAGGACGCCCAGGGCGAGCCCTTTGTGGGCCGGGGCGGCAAACTGCTGGACGACATGCTGGCCATGATCGGCTTGCACAGGAAGAATGTCTACATCACCAACTCCGTCAAGTGCCGTCCGCCGGAGAACCGGGACCCCCTGAACACGGAGAAGGACGCCTGCCGGGGCTATCTGCGGGAGCAGGTGCGGCTGATGCGGCCCAAGATCATCGTGTGCCTGGGGCGCATCAGCGCCATGGAGCTGATCAAGCCGGACTTCAAGATCTCCAAGGAGCACGGCCAGTTCTTTGACCGGAACGGCACGCTGATGATGGCCCTGTACCACCCGGCGGCGCTGCTGCGGGACCCCCGGAAAAAGCCGGAGACCTTTGAGGACCTGAAGCGGCTGCAGGAGAAGATCGCGGAGATCTGCGTGCATACGCCCATTGAATTTGAGTAAAAAAGTATCGCCGCCCGGGTGGGCGGCGATATTTTTTTGCGGGATCGTTACAGGGCGGCCATGGCGGCGTTGACGCTCTCCTCGCAGCTGCGCATGGCGAGGATGGTCTTCTCCATCAGCTCCTCCAGGGTCCAGCCCAGGCGCTCGGCGCCGGTGGTGATCACGTCCCGGGAGCAGCCGGCGGCGAACTTCTTGTCCTTGAACTTCTTCTTCAGGCTGCTGACCTCCATGTCCATGACGCTCTTGCTGGGGCGCATCCTGGCGGCGGCACCGATGAGGCCCGTCAGCTCGTCGGCGGCGAACAGGACCTTCTCCATCTCGTGGGTGGGCTCCACGTCGCACACCAGACCGTAGCCGTGGGAGCAGACGGCGTGGATCAGGTCGGCGTCACAGCCCGCCTTCTCCAGCAGCTCCGGGGCCTTCAGGCAGTGCTGATCCGGCCACATCTCGAAATCGATGTCGTGCAGCAGTCCGGCGGTGGCCCAGAAATCCGCGTCCTCGCCGTAGCCCAGCTCGTTGGCGTACCAGCGCATGACGCCCTCCACCGTCAGGGCGTGGAGGATATGGAACGGCTCGTGGTTGTACTCCTTCAATGCCGCCAGAGCGGCGTCCCGACTGATAACTTCCTTCATTGCGGCAGTCTCCTTTTGTGTATATTTTGTGTATGTTCTGGCGCACCGCGCCTGAAATGATGCCCTATTGTATCACGCAGCGCGGCATTATGCAAGAGCGTTTTCCAGCGCGTGCAGGACGGCCTGCATGTGCCGCAGCTCCTCCCGCAGCAGCGCCTGGCAGACGGCGGGCGCGGCGTCGCCCTGCTGCGGGAGCATGCCGCCGCGGGCGTCGGGATAGGGGTTCTCCTGGGGGTTGACCCGCTTCCAGATCTGGTCGTATTTGCGGTAGTCATAGGGTGTGTTGTCCATAGAGGGCCTCCTTTCTGTGAGGGGGTATTTCGCGCCCCGGCGCGAGGTACTTTTGCCCGTGGCGGCAAAAGTGCCCAAAAACGCCATTTGAAACCCAAAGGGTTTCAAAACTTCCGGGCGCGCTGTGCATGATACGAAACTGTAAGTGCATACCACGCGTTCGCGTGAACGTTTCTTTTTCGTTTTATTATCGAATCGTCTCATCATCAGCGCCGCTACCGCTGAATAGTGCGGAGAAGGAGTTTTCCCGTGCGGCGGGGTGTGGTCACCCCGCCCTACAGCCGTCTGCGATATCATTTCGTAGGGCGGCATGACCACATGCCGCCGCGAACAACGCTTCGGTGTCTACCGTCGCAACGGTCAGCGGCAGCGGCGCTGGAGCAGAGACGATGCGTCACATGACACGAAAATGAGACGTGTTCCGCAACCGCGTGGAAAAAGGCTGCAAATTCGTACACACTATAGCGCGGGCGGATTCTTAAACCGCAGGTTTAAGCTGTCTTTTTGGTCACTTTTGGGACAGTGGCCAAAAGTGACCCGCGCCGGGGCGCGGAACAACCCCCCGCGGCCGGAGCTGCGAAACGTTTTCATGTATGCGCCATCCCATCCCGTGCCATACTATGCCATATGCGCCGGAGGTGCTACCTATTGACATGGTAGGCAAAACCGCCTATAATGGAGAAAAAAGCGGAAAGGACGGCGTGTTGGTATGATGATCTCGACAAAGGGGCGCTATGCGCTGCGGGTGATGGTGGATTTGGCGGAGCACCGGGAGGAGGGGTATATCCCCCTGCGGACGGTGGCCCAACGGCAGGGCATCAGCCAGAAGTATCTGGAGAGCATCATGACCACCCTGTCCAAGGCCGGATTTGTGGACGGCACCCACGGCCGGGGCGGCGGCTATCGGCTGGTCCAGGCGCCGGAGGAGTACCGCATCGGGCCGCTGCTGCGGGCCATCGAGGGGCCGCTGGTGCCGGTGCAGTGCGTGGAGGACGAGGCGGAGCCCTGCCAGATGGCGGGGGAGTGCCGCACCCGGTCGCTGTGGCTGGGGCTGGACCAGGTGATCCGGGACTATCTGGACAACGCCACGCTGGCCCAGCTGATGGTGGAGAAAAATGGCAAAATAAATTGATTTTCCTTATATTATCTGGTATAATATTTCAAGTTTGTCAAAATAGCCTTTTTTGTGACAGAAAATGCCGGTTTTGACAGTCCAATTTGAGGAGGAAGATTCCATGCTGGAATTGAAGCATATTTCCTATCGCGTGTCCACGCCGGAGGGGGAGATGGATATCATCAAGGATATCTCCATCACCATCCCGGACCACCGGCTGGTGGTGTTCACCGGCCCCAACGGCGGCGGCAAGACCACCCTGGCCAAGATCATCATGGGTCTGGTGCAGCCCACCGGCGGCCAGATCCTGTATAACGGCGAGGATATCACCGGATTGTCCATCACCGAGCGGGCCAAGAAGGGCATCAGCTACGGCTTCCAGCAGCCGCCCCGGTTCAAGGGCATCACCGTTCACGACCTGCTGCTGCTGGCGGCAGGGGAGGAGAAGCTCAGCAAGGACCGCTGCTGCGCGTACCTCACCAAGGTGGGTCTGTGCGCCAACGATTACCTGGACCGGGAGGTGGATGTGTCCCTGTCCGGCGGCGAGGTGAAGCGCATCGAGATCGCCACCATCCTGGCCCGCCACAGCGACCTGATGATCTTCGACGAGCCGGAGGCCGGCATCGACCTGTGGAGCTTTGCCCGGCTCACCGAGACCTTTGAGCAGATCCACCGGGAGGGCAAGGCCACCATGATCATCATCTCCCACCAGGAGCGGATCATCCGCCTGGCCGACGAGATCGTGGTCATCGCAAACGGCCAGATCGCCCACCGGGGCAATACCGAAGAGGTGTTCCCCCTGATCCTGGCGGACACCCTGGGCGGCTGCCCGGTCATCGAGAGAAAGGAGGCGTCCCTGTGATCACTGAGATCGACGCGAAGCTGTTGGAAAAGATCGCCGACCTGACCGGCAAGCCGGTGGGCGCCTTCAACATCCGCAAGGACTCCGGCTGCGAAGCCCGGCAGTCCACCGAGCATATCGACATCCTGCCCCGTGAGGATGGCAAGGCCGGCATCGACGTGAAGTTCAAGCCCGGCACCAAGGGGGAGAAGTGCTATATCCCCGTCATCATCAGCAAGACCGGCATCAGTGAACTGGTGTTCAACGACTTCTACGTGCCCGACGACTGCGATGTGGAGATCGTGGCGGGCTGCGGTATCCACAACTCCGGCTGCAACGAGAGCCGCCACGACGGCATCCACACCTTCCACATCGGCAAAAACAGCCGCGTGCACTACATCGAGAAGCACTACGGCGAGAAGGACGCCGGCCAGACCGGCGGCAACATCATGAACCCCAAGACCGTGGTATACCTGGGTGAGAATTCCACCATGCAGATGGACACCATCCAGATCCGGGGCATCGACTCCACCAAGCGGGAGACCGACTTCTTCTGCGAGGCCGGCAGCGAGGTGGTGGTCACCGAGCGTCTGCTGACCCACGGCGACCAGATGGCCGAGAGCGACATGACCATCCAGCTCAACGGCGACGACGCCAAGGGCCGGGTCATCTCCCGCTCCGTGGCCCAGGACCGCTCTCACCAGGTGTTCCACCCCGTCATGGTGGGCAACGCCAAATGCTTCGGCCATGTCCAGTGTGACTCCATCATCATGGGCAGCGCCAAGATCGAGTCCATCCCCGCCATCACCGCCAACTCCACCGAGGCGCAGCTGATCCACGAGGCCGCCATCGGCAAGATCGCCGGCGACCAGCTGCTGAAGCTGGAGACCCTGGGCCTGACCGAGGAACAGGCCGAGGACACCATCCTGAAGGGCTTCCTGGCGTAAGATATCCCCCGCATATAGAGTGAGAAAGAGAAGAGAGCGCTCCCGTGGGAGCGCTCTTTCATTTGTCAAAAAAGGGCTATGCCCTTTTTTCAACAGCAGGAATCGCTCCGACCCGCATTTTTCCACCCATATATGGGCGGAAAAACACTCTCTCCGCGCAAAGTATTTTTTGCCACGCGCATGTCGCGGCAAAAAAATGATCCGAAAGGTTCGCCGCCATAGCGGGCGGCGAATTCTGCAAAGCTTTTTTCGGCAGCTTGGGGAGCTTTCTCTTTGATGCAGAAAGCGGTCTGCACGGAAACGCGCAGACCGCTTTGGTTATGGGGTCAGAAAGCCGTTACGCTTTCTTGCCGCCTTTGAAGAAGGAGCCGATGACCTCGATCACCAGGAAGACGATCAGGTAATAGACCACGTTCATCCGGTGGGAGTAGATGGCGGCGAACACCATGAACAGGGAGCACAGGATGGCCAGGATGGGCATCACCTTACCTTGGAAGCCGGGCAGATCCTTGCGCTTCAGCAGGGCGATGTAGATGGGGATGTACAGGGCGTACAGGGTGATGATAGGCAGCTCGGAGGAGTCGAACTTGAAGGGACCGAAGCCCTCCATGATGGCGCCGCCGTAGAAGTACAGCAGCCACAGGGAGCTGACCAGCAGACCGAACACGGCGGAGTTGTTGGCCATGTTGGTGGTGGGGTCAACGCTCTTGAACAGCTTCAGCTTGGGGCTGTCGCTCTCGGTGGCCAGGTCGAACATGCCGCGGGTGACGGCCATGGTCAGGCCGTTGCAGGTGCCCCAGCAGGAGATGACCACGAACACGAAGATGGCAGCGCCGCCCACCTGACCGAAGATGTTCTGGAAGGCGATCTTGGCGCCGGCTTCGCCGCCGGCCATCATGACCTCGGACTCCACAGCGCCGGCTAGGCCCACGTAGTAGATGACGTAGACGATGGCGACGATCAGGGTGCCGATCAGCAGGGCGCGGGGCATGTTCTTCTTGGAATCCTTCAGCTCGGTGCCGATGGAGGTGGCGCAGATCCAGCCCTCGAAGGCGAAGGCCAGGGACACGATGGCGCCGAACAGACCCTCGGTAAAGGGCATCTCGGTGACCACGTTGGAGAAGTTGAACTCGGTCATGCCGTTGGACAGGCCCACGATGGTGCCCACGACGGCCATCAGCAGCAGGGGGATCAGCTTGATGATGGTGGTGGCGATGGCGAACTTACCGGCCAGCTTGGGCGCCAGAGCGTTCATAGTGTAGGTGACGATCATGAACACACCGGCCAGCATCATGGTGCGGCCGCCGACCACGGCGTCGTCCCAGCCCATCAGCACGCCGAAGTAGCGGGCGGGCAGCCAGCTCAGCACGGACACCAGGGAGGGATAGTAGATGACGGCCATGAACCAGCCCACATAGTAGCCGTAGCTCTTGCCGCAGGAGGCGGCAGCATAGCCCACCAGGCCCTCAACGCCCTCGTGGCTCTGGGCCACGACGCCGAAGGTGCAGGCGCTGATGATCATGACGACGCCCATGATAATGAACGCCAGGATACCGACAGACAGATTGCCGCCGGTCTTGGTCAGAACGGCTTCGGCCTTGAAGAACACGCCGGAACCGATGACAGTGCCCACCACCAGTGCGATGGCTACGGGCAGAGTATACCGTTTTTCCATAATTGTTTCCTTTCTCACTTTCCTAAATCGCGGACAGTTTGTTTTCTTTTTAACGATCCACATTTGTGAGTATACTATGTCTTTCCGGCGGTTGCAAGCACTATTTGCGCCGGAGAGAGAGAAATTCACCGAATGATTTTGTGTACTTTCCACATATCAAAATACGGGAAATTTTTGCAGAAATTCTCGTGAGAAGAAAAGATTAAAGGGAAAAACGGCGTGTTTGTTAGAAAAATGTCAAAATTGTCGGAGAAAAGTTTCTTGAAATGAAAACGCCGGGATGCCCGTTTGGCGGGCATCCCGGTGGGGATCATGGGATCGGTCTGCGGCTGCTCTGCCAGTTTTCCAGCACCACGCAGGCCACGATGATGGCCGCACCGGTGAGGCCGATGGCCGTCAGCCGTTCCCGCAGGAGGAGGTAGGAGCACGCCGCCGTCAGGATGGGCTGGGTGCACTGCAGCAGGGAGACAGTGTAGGAGGACAGCCTGGTCAGGGCCGTGTTCTGCAGCACATAGGAAAGGCACGTGCAGGTCAGCGCCAGATAGGCCACCACCAGCCAGCCGGTGGCGGTGACGTGGGGCAGCACGGCCACGTCGTCGAACAGCAGGGCCGCTGTCAGACACAGGATGCCGGTGACGGTGGCCTGGGCCGTGGCCATGGAGATGGGGTCGATGCCGGGTATTGCCCCCTCGGAAAACACCAGGGCCGCCGCCAGCGACAGCGCGCACACCAGTCCCAGCACCTCGCCGATGCCGAAGGTGAAGCCGCCGCTTTCGCCTCCGCAGCACAGCAGGTAGAGGCCCACGATCACCGCCAGCTGGATGGGGATGACCCGTCTGGGATAGGGCCGTTTCAGCACCAGCCAGGCCAGCGCCGGGGTGAACAGCACCGGCAGGGACATGAGAAAGCCCACGTTGGTGGCGGTGGTGAACTGCAGCGCCATGTTGCAGCTGGCGTAGGCCACCGCCATGGCCAGGCTGCAGGGCAGCCACGCCTTCCACGGTGCGCTGCGCAGCGCGGGGATGGCCCGCCGGCCGAACAGCAGCAGCATCAGCGCCGCCGCACCGGAGAACCGGATGCCCAGGCACCACAGCACCGTGATGCTCTCAAACCCGATCTTGGACAGGGGGTGCCGAAGCCGTACAGCACGCTCTGCAGCAGGATCAGCAGGGCGTAGGGCAGCGTGCCGCCCTGTTTCTTACACATTGAAGCGGAAGTAGATCATGTCGCCGTCCTTGACCACGTACTCCTTGCCCTCGGAGCGCAGCAGGCCTTTCTCCTTGGCGGCGGCCACGCTGCCGCCGCAGGCCATCATCTCATCAAAGTTGATGGTCTCGGCCCGGATGAAGCCGCGCTCGATATCGCTGTGGATCTTGCCGGCGGCCTGGGGGGCCTTGGTGCCCTTGCGGATGGTCCAGGCCCGGCACTCGTCCTTGCCGTAGGTCAGGAAGGAGATCAGGCCCAGCAGGTCGTAGCTGCACTGGATCAGCCGGTCCAGGCCGGATTTCTCGATGCCCAGATCGGCCAGGAACATGGCCCGCTCCTCGGGATCGTCCAGCTCGGCGATGTCCTGCTCCAGCTTGGCGCAGATGGGCAGCACCTGGGCGCCCTCCTTGGCGGCCAGATCCCGGACCAGGCCGAAATATTTGTTGTCCTCGTAGTGGGCGAAGCCGTCCTCGTCCATGTTGGCGGCGTAGATAATGGGCTTCAGGCTTAAAAGGTCGGCGGTCTCGATGATGGCCCGGTCGTCGCCGCAGTCGAAGGTGCGGGCGGACTTTCCCGCGTCCAGATGCTCGGCCAGGGCCTTGAACACCTCCGCCTCGTGGAGGAACTTCTTGTCGCCCTTGGCGGCCTTGGCGGCCTTCTCCACCCGGCGGTTTACCATCTCCAGGTCCGCCATGATCAGCTCCAGGTCGATGGTCTCGATATCGCCCAGGGGGTCCACGGGGACGTTCTGGCTGGCGTCGGCCACCACGTGCATGATGTTCTCGTCGTCAAAGCAACGCACCACGTGAACGATAGCGTCGGTGCGGCGGATATTCTCCAGGAACTTATTGCCCAGACCAGCGCCCTGGCTGGCGCCCTTCACCAGACCGGCGATGTCCACAAATTCGATGACGGCGGGGGTCTTCTTGTCGGGCTCGTACATCTCCGCCAGCTTGTCCAGCCGCGGATCGGGCACCGCCACCACGCCCACGTTGGGCTCGATGGTGCAGAAGGGGTAGTTGGCGCTCTCCGCCCCGGCGTTGGTGATGGCGTTGAACAGCGTACTCTTGCCCACGTTGGGCAGACCGACGATTCCTAATTTCATATCTTCATTTTCTCCTTTATTTTCGAGGAAGAAAGTTGCAGAATAATGGTTTAATCTTGTAATTTTCGGAACTTTCTTCAATTATAAGCTTTCTGGCGGGTGATTTACTCACCTTTTACTCACCTTTTTACGCGCTTTTAGCTTCTTCAAATTGACGCACAGCTTGAAACAGGGAGTCATCAGTCACATGGACGTATTTGTCCATCGTGGTCTTGATACTGGCGTGACCCAACAGCTTTTGCAATACCTTGGGCTGCATCCCGCGCTCGATTGCCCGTGTAGCATAGGTGTGGCGCAGAGCGTGCATACAAAAATGCTCTATACCTGCCGTGTCACACAGCTTATATAAATGCGTATCATAGCTGCTGTTCTTTGCGGGCATTCCGGTACGGAAGTTGATAAAGACAAGGTCGCGCATATTCATCTTTGTCTTTTCCGCTGTCCGCCGGTCAACGTAGGTCAGCACTTTATCCAGTTCGGGGGCTTCTTTGCGGTATTCCCGAACTTGATACAAGTCCCACAGGATTTGATAGGCAGTATCCGTTAACGGTATCGTGCGGTAGCTTTTCTTGGTTTTCGGAGGCCCTGCCCGCCACTCCTGCTGCTTATAGCGGAACTCCAGCGTCTTATTGACCGTCAGTGTGTGCCGTTCCCAGTCAATAGTGTCCCATGTCAGGCCAATCATTTCGCCGGTACGCAAGCCTGTCTCCAAAATCAAGGCGTACTGTGCGTAGTTGTGGGAGTGCTTTGCCGCCTCCATGAACTTCGCCTGCTCCGTGACCGTCAGAAAGTGGATTTCATCCGGCGCTTTTACAGAGGCTTCAAACCGCACCCCGTCCAGCGGGTGTGTGTCGATGAGTCCGTTTTCCTTGGCAGCCTTGAACATCGTCCCCATCGTGATATAGGTCTGCCGGATGGTAGAACCGGCATACGAGGCGGTCATGCTGTTAAGTACAATTTTGCAGTGCATGGGCTTCACGTCCGTCAGCAGCATATCGCCCAATATGGGCTTTACATTCTTTTCATAACGTTCCCGATAGTTCCGTATGGTGTTCGCAGCCAAGCCGGTAAGCAGATTTTCCCGCCAAAATGTCTCCCATGCGTTTACCGTCATAGGGACAGGCTCCGGCTTTACTGACGGGTACAGTTGATGATACTGCTGCTCTTTCTGCCAGTTTTGGGCATCCCTCAAATTCTGAAAGCACTTTTCCAAACGCTTTCCTGCTTTGTCTGTGCATCGTGCGTAGTACAGGCCATCTTTTCTTTGACCTATACCTTTTCCAAGCTCTTTTCCTTTCAAACTTTTTCCCATATTTAGCTCCTCTCTGCCACAGAGAAATGAGCCATGTAACGCGATAATTGTACCACGGTAGCTTCACTTTCTCAATAGATAAACGGTATTTTTCTTAACTGCAAGGTGCAAAAATGCCCTGCCACACAGCGGCGACAGGGCATCCCGTGCCCATCAAATGACGAAGCGGCTGGAAAGATATTCCTCAAATTCTTTTCGCTTAACCAGTTTCCGACTGCCCACATACAGTACGAAGGGACAGCCTTCCTCCCGCAGCATGGCATCAATGCGGTTGATACCGATGTTGGAGTATGCAGCGGCTTCCTTGATGGTAAGTAATAGCTTTTTGTCAATAGGAATACGTGAGTCTGAATCCATGGCGTTCACCTTTAGAGTGTCTTGTCGTCAAAAAGAAACGCCTGAAATACCGTCCCGTCATGGAGCAAAAAGCGCCCACGCGACGTTTTAGGGATACGGTCAGATGCATCCGTACTGTCAAGGATGATTTGAGAAAGGACGTTATCTGCTCGTCCGCAGATGCGGCAGTCGATGTTATTTTTGATCTGCCCCGCAAGGATGTTGGCGTCAGGCCGCTGCGTAGCCAAAATTAAGTGAATACCAAAAGCGCGCCCCTGCCGCGCGATAGTAGCCAGCCTGCTCTCCACCTGCGCGACCTGCTCTTTCTGCTCTTTGCTCAAGCCGGTTTTATCCAGCACCTCTGCCACCTCATCGCAGGCGAAGATATAGCGGGGCAGGTCTTCATTCATGGCGACGTTGTACTCACCCAAATTGGCGCAGCCAACATTTTTGAAAAGCCGCTTGCGTTCCTCCAAGATAGCAAGAAGTTCGTCCAGCAGAGGCACCAGTTCCTCCAAGGTAAGACAAAAGCGGCAATGCTCGTGCCAAACGAAGGGGTAATCCACGCCGCCCTTGAAGTCTGCCACGCAAACCACCGCGCCCTTTTTGATGGACTCCATCACGAGCAGCTTGAGCAAAACGCTTTTCCCACTGCCGGTAGAGCCCCCAAGAAGGATGTGTGGAGTTGTTGCCAAGTTCACTGTTACAAGTCCGGCAAGGCCGCGTCCCAGCACCAGCACAAAATCCTCGTTGTTCAGGTAACGGTTTGCCCATGGGAGCATAGCAGGCAGCGCGCCACTGGCAGGCACAACTCTCAGGCGTACGGTGCGGTTATTTGTCCCCTGCTCAATAGATACAATGTTAATATCCAACGCACTTTCCAGTTTTTCGCGGTAATCCTCAAATTGCGTGAGATGTACGCCGTGATTGAGAAAAGTCAGCACCTCCACTGTTCCATCTTCCTTGTGTCGATCGATAAGGATGGGATGCTCTCCTGCTGCGTTTTTGAGCCCAATACGCTGAATGTCCTGTGTGATGGGTAGAAAGCCGTGCGGCAATCCCGCCGCAGCCGTTCCCAAGGTCACCAACAGCGCACCAAAGATGGCAAATGCCATCCCGTACAAGCCACGCTCAAACGCGGCCAGTGCGCCATCAGGGACACTCAGCATCGTCAGCAGGAACAGCAGTACGAAAACGACCGCAACAACGATTGCCCGTGTCCGCGTCTGACGGTCTGAGCGAATTCTTCTCATTCCTCTTTTGATGAAGTGCCACAGCACCTTGATTTTGAAATCCGTTGTCATAAAATTCTCCTGTTTATATTTGTGCTTGTAACGGTAACGAAGAGGGTGAGGGTAATACTAACCTCACCCTCTGCACTGTCCGAATTTTGTCATTCCGATAATGGCAGTTTCTCCAATGCCTCTGCCCGAAGTTCGTCGTAGCCTGCGTATCCCACCATAGATTGCGTATACCTATAGAAATGGTCACCATCGCGGAAGCAATAAGTAATGTCCGTTAAGCGGCGGAAAAATTGCTCAATTGGGTCAGTTTTTTGTAAATTGGAGGGAACCATAATGGTATACAATGTTTCCGGTGGAAAGATGGATGCGATATAAACCTCATCCCAGAGGGCGAAAATATTGGCGTAGCGGGCATGGATTTGGGATTTATATTTATCGAGGATTGACAGCAATACGCCATATGGCATACCGCCTTTGAATTCATCCAAGAACAGAATGGGCTGGCCACGATAAAGGTCAAACCCACCGTTCAGATAGTCAGTGACGTGGTAGATTTTGTTTTCACCGTACTCCTCACACAACTCCACGTATCTATAAGATTTTCCTGTTCCAGCAGCCCCAACTAAGTAATGAGTCTTAATATCCCTCGCTATTGGTGTTTCTCTACGTCTTCGTTCCATGTACTCTGCCGTGACTATCTTCTCATATCTACGGAAACGGAAATCCTGCTGAAATATTTCCTCAGGTGTCAGCCCAGCATCCAACAAAACTGCAATCTCGTCTAAGTCACTCCGCTTGCCCTGCGCCGCCTTGATCTCACCGTGGCGGACGACACAAATAACCTGCTCGCCCTTCTCGTCAAAAGGAGGCCGTTTCTCAATATAAGCCTCTGCCTGAGCCTTACTGCCCTTAGTAGCTTCAAAGTGCATCCCTGCGGCATAGCTTGATTTAACCGCAGAGAATCTCATGGCTTTGGCGTCTTCCAGCACCATGTGAATATGGGGCAGGCCATCCGCCGAAACGCAGAATGCCCATGCTCCCGTCCGTTCTGTGCCACCGGCTAACCATTCATCACGCAGGCGGCAACATACTTCCTCAGGCGTGCCCATGTATCCGTGTTCGGCAGGATTGTTTAGAACTGCAAACCACGATTTTGTGACGGTATCTTTCACCGTTCTTCTCCTTTCCCAGCCAAGAAAGCATTGCTCTCTTGGCTGGTTTTCATTATAAGTTCTCCTTTCTTGACCGCCCCGAATGCACGGGTCTGCGGTGTCCTTGAGAGGCCCCCACAGCCCCCAAAAGTGGGCGGTCGAATCACGGTTTTATGACATGAATATCCTCTGCCGTGATAGAAACTACCATTTTCTTGTTGATGTAATAGAGGCGTATATTCAAGCCATCAAATGTAATCTTAGGGTTTTTCGCAACGTCCTCCGGAGGAATCTTAATTCCGCCGGAAATCGCAACCCTTGTGGTCATATATCCTCTGTCTGCACAGAGGATGGAGTAGTATGTTCCTTCTACCCTCTCAGTTCGTTCTCCGTTCACGTACGCGTATTTGAGCGACACTTCGGTTAATACAAAAGTCTCTCCCAACGTACCAAATTCATCAATTACAAGATCTTTGATCTTCATTTTAAAACTCCTAACTTTCAGTCATCATTTTAGTTGTCGCGTCGATCGATCGTGTCCTCATTCTAACTCAAATCTTTTGAAATTGCCTTGCCTATGAGGCAAGACATTTATCGTTACAATCCGAGATAGTGCGTAAGAGGCGCAACCCCATATTTATAGAGCAGGTCGTTCGTTTCCTCTACACTAAGCCCGCGAGCTCGCGCGTTACGCGTAATATATCTCCACGGCTCAAAAGCCAAACGCCACAGGTCTTCGTCCTCCTGTGAAACTTTCAGTGCGATAAGTAGCGCTTCAAAACTCCTGCTGCTGAGTCGCCTCCCTGTAGAAATTATCCGGCTAACAGACGATTCGGAAATGTTCATCTCTGCCGCCAATTCGGCATTGGTCATATCCAAGTCGCTCTGGCGACGACGAATTAAATCGCCAATAGACGGAATCTTTTTGAATTCCTCCTCAGAAAACACGTCGATCAGGTCGGCCTTGCGATTTATGCTCAAGACTTCCTCAATCAACTAAAAACTACTGTCACTCCGACGGTTGTGCCGATAGTTTCAAAAATCATAACCAGCACCTCCTTTGGGGGAGTGATTGTTTTTTATAACTGCTAAAATTTACTTTCAATTTCTTTTTATACCCGACTTTTACAAGGCTTTACGCCTTTACATATTTGAGAAAGTGCAAGGGCAAAAAACTGAAAGAAAATGTAAGGGGCTTCTGCTTTCGGGATGAGGTCGGTGTGACAAATAGAGCAACAACGGAAAATTGTGAGAATTGCCATAAACAAGCAAAATTCGTGCAATTAAATATGTTTCTCCTTGCAAAGTACTAAAAAGCAAAAAAAGACAGCTATCCCCGAAAGGGATAACTGTCTAAATTAATGTGGTGACTTAAAAACGGCGCTTTTGCGCCTCATATTAAAATAGCTTCGTAATTATAGTTCCATTATACCATATATTGTGGAACTGTCAAGAACAAAAACGCTGCATACTGTATTTCACGCCCTATACGACCGCATGACTTGCAGAACGGCGGCCTTTTGTGTGTCGGTCAGCACTTTCCATTCCTTCAGCAGTTCCCGTACCTCCGGCGATACCTCCACCATTTCGTCTTGCGCGAAGAACTGCGCCACGGTGATACCGAACGCGCCGCATAAAGCCTCCAATGTGGACACGCTTGGAAGTGTACCACGGCGGAAAATATTAGAAACCGTATTGGGCGATAACTTCGCCTCTTTTGCAATTCGATAGTCCGACCAACCGCGCTCCTGCTGAAGCTGCCTTAATTTCTGCAAAACGTCCATACCGCACCTCACTTGTTGGATATATTATATCCTCAAGCATGGTGGTATAAAAATATCATAGTTGTGACTTGCATAGCGCATAGAATGGTGATACACTAAGCACATCAATACAACAGAAAGGGAGGAACTTCCATGAAAAGAATAGGTGTGCTCTTGCTGACACTGGCGATGCTGTTTTCCCTCGCTGCCTGTGGGGTGAAAGATACGCAGACCACCAACGCCGAGGAGAAGCAGGGTGCGGAACAGACTGCCTCAGGTACGGCAGCGAACGAAAACCAGCCCGCCGCTGATCTGCAAAAGCCGGAGGACAAAACGACTACGCCGGACGCTGCTGCGAACGGTGACAAGCAGGAAGAAACCAAGACCGATGATACCAAGAAGGACGAGCAGAAAGCCGACACCGCCAAGAAAGACGATGTAAAGCAGGATGAGCAAAAGCCCGCCGATACTACCAAGGACACCACGCCTGAGAGCAAAACCGAAACGCCCAGCTATGGCAATGGCAGTTTGACCACCAGCCAAGTCAAGGAAATGCAGCGGTGGTATGGTGTCAGCGCAGATGGTCAGTGGGGTGCAGGCTCTGCCAAGGCTGCCGGTGGGCGCACCGCCGATGAAGCATGGGCGTACTACCAGCAGAACAAGAAAGATACCACGCCGGAGGAGACAACAAAGCCTGCGGATAAGCCCGACGATAGCTCCGCAGGCGGCACGACCACGCCTCCCACGCAGACTACCGAACCTGCGAAGCCCACCAAAGCTGATATCGACTGTGCGGCTGCTATCGCTGCAGGCAACGCTTATGCCGAAAGCCTTGGCTTCGAGATTTGGGACGGTTGTCGCAGCTATTTCCCTCCTATTTATCTCGAACGTGATTGCCCTGAGTCCTGCTGGAATCAGGAATGGGTCGAGTCTGCAATAAAGCAGAAGGTGGATTATGTTAAGGAAACTGCCATCCGCCTTGGACGTTGGAGTCCTGTTGATGAAGTTCCTGAGGGTTGCGCTTCCGCCGTCAACTGTGTGGTTCGTTGGAATGCCTCTGCTGAATACCATGAGATTTACGTATATTATGCCGCATGAAAAGAGGAAGCTCTCAGCTTTTGCTGAGGGCTTCCTGCTTTTTATATGTGTTACATGGCTCGTCCTTGGCACTCACCTTTTACTCACCTTTTTGCTGGGGAGATACATTGATTTACATGGACTTATGTGAGCCAAAAAGTTTTGAATTTCTCAAAATATGGAGATATATGGACATTTATAAAGATACTTGGCAGGCGGAAATGCCCACGATACCTAATTTCATATATCCACATCTCCTTATTCCAGTGCATGGTATTCTGACATGCCATTATACCAGATGCCGTACCGGGGCTCAAGTATTTTTGGAGAATTTCCCTGCCGGGCGGGCATTTTGCCGGCCGGAAGGGAGATGGGAATTTGATTTTTCTTAACAGAATATTAACGCAAAAACGCCGAAAAATGTGATATGGTATGTTCTAATAAAATTTTCACATCACCCGATGGAGGGATATCGTACCTATGAAGACCTATCGTGCCGGCATCGACATTGGCTCCACCACCGTGAAGCTGGTGGTTCTGGACGAAAACGACAACATCATCTACGGCGACTACCGCCGCCATCAGGCCCACACCCAGCGGACGCTGGCCGCCCTGCTGAGCGAGGCCCGCCAGGCTCTGGGCGACTGCGCCCTGCGGCCTGCCATCACCGGCTCCGGCGCCATCAACCTGGGCCGGGCGCTGGACATCCCCTTTGTGCAGGAGGTGGTGGCGGTGGCCACGGCGCTGGAAAAGCGCTATCCCCAGACGGACGTGGCCATCGAGCTGGGGGGCGAGGACGCCAAGATCATCTATTTCACCGGCGGCCTGGAGGAGCGGATGAACGGCGTGTGCGCCGGCGGCACCGGCTCCTTTATCGACCAGATGGCCGCCCTGCTGCAGACCGACGCCAAGGGCCTTAACGACGCGGCGGCGGATTATCAGGAGCTGTATACCATCGCCGCCCGGTGCGGCGTGTTCGCCAAGACCGACATCCAGCCCCTCATCAACGAGGGCGCCACCACCGCCGACCTGGCGGCCTCTATCTTTCAGGCGGTGGTGAACCAGACCATCTCCGGCCTTGCCTGCGGCAAGCCCATCCGGGGCTGCGTGGCCTTTCTGGGCGGGCCGCTGCACTTCCTGCCGGAGCTGAAAAAGGCCTTTATCCGCACATTGAAACTGACACCGGAGAACATCGTAGACCCCGACGACTCCCATCTGTTCGCCGCCATGGGCGCTGCGCTGGAGACGGAAGCGGACGCGGCGGCCCGGCCTGTCGGCGAGCTGATCGACCGGCTGGCCCAGGGCGTTGCCATGGCCTTTGAGATCAAGCGGCTGCCGCCGCTGTTCGCCGACAGGGCGGAGTATGACGGTTTCTGCGCCCGCCACGCCCACGCAGTGGTGGAAAAGGCCGATATCGGTACATACCGGGGCGACTGCTTCCTGGGCATCGACGCAGGTTCCACCACCACCAAGCTGGCGCTGACCGGCGCGGAGGGGGAACTGCTGTGGTCCTATTACGCCAACAACAGCGGCAGCCCCATCCGGACCGCCATGGCCGCCATGGCCCAGCTGGCAGCGTTGCTGCCGCCCACAGCCCGCATCGCCCGCTCCTGCTCCACCGGTTACGGCGAAGCGCTGCTGAAGGCCGCCTTCCACCTGGACGAGGGGGAGGTGGAGACCATCGCCCACACCACGGCGGCGGCCTTCTTCGACCCCCAGGTGGACTGCGTGCTGGACATCGGCGGCCAGGATATGAAGTGCATCCGCCTGAAAAACGGCACCGTGGACAGCGTGATGCTGAACGAGGCCTGTTCCTCCGGCTGCGGCTCGTTTTTGGAAAATTTTGCCAACTCCCTGGGCTTTACGGCGGCCCAGTTCGCCGACGAGGCGCTGTTTGCCCAACATCCGGTGGATCTGGGCACCCGCTGCACCGTGTTCATGAACTCCAACGTGAAGCAGGCCCAGAAGGAGGGGGCGGCGGTGTCGGATATCTCCGCGGGCCTGGCCTACTCCGTCATCAAGAACGCCCTGTTCAAGGTCATCAAGCTGGCCGACGCCCGGGAGCTGGGCGCGCACATCGTGGTGCAGGGCGGCACCTTCTATAATAAGGCTGTGCTGCGGGCCTTCGAGCGCATCGCAGGAACGGAGGCGGTGTGTCCCGATATCTCTGGTCTGATGGGCGCCTTCGGCGCGGCGCTGATCGCCCGGGAGCGCTATCACGGCCAGCCCACGGAGACGCTGGACTTCGCCCGCATCGCCGCCCTGACCTATACGGCGAAAACCGCCCGCTGCGGCGGGTGCGAGAATAACTGCCTGCTGACGGTGAACACCTTTTCCGACGGCGGCCGGTACATCTCCGGCAACCGCTGCGAAAAGCGGGTGAAGAACCCCAACGCCGCCCAGCCGGGGGCCAACATGATGGCCTATAAACGGCAGCGGCTGTTCGACTATCCGGCGCTTTCGGAGACGGAAGCCAGGCGGGGCGTCATCGGCATTCCCCGGGTGCTGAACCTGTATGAAAACTATCCCTATTGGGCCACCTTTTTCCGGCAGCTGGGCTTCCGGGTGGTGGTGTCGCCTTTCTCCACCCGGGCCATCTACGAGATGGGCATGGAGTCCATCCCCTCAGAGTCGGAGTGCTACCCCGCCAAGCTGGCCCACGGCCACGTGGAGTGGCTGGCGCAGCAGGGGATCACCACGATTTTCCACCCCTGCGTGTTCTATGAGTATCAGGAGACGAAGGACGCCCAGAACCACTACAACTGTCCCATGGTGGTGTCCTATCCGGAGAACCTGAAAAACAACGTGGAGGCCATCACCACCGGACAGGTGCGGTACATCCGGCCCTTCATCGCCTTTACCAGCGAGAAGACGGCGGAGGATCGCTTGGTGAAGCTGTGCCGGGACGTGTGGAGCATCCCCGCCGCCGAAGTCCGCGCCGCCGCCCGTGCCGCGTGGGCGGAGCAGCGCCGGGCCAAGGACGACATCCGGGTTGAGGGCCGCCGCTGCCTTGCGGAGATGGAGCGCAGCGGCAAGCGGGGCGTGGTGCTGGCGGGACGGCCCTACCACATCGACCCGGAGATCAACCACGGCATCCCGGAGCTGATTGCCTCCTACGGTCTGTACGTATTCACCGAGGACAGTCTGCCCCTGGACACGCCGCCCCAGCGGCCCCTGCGGGTGGTGGATCAGTGGGTGTTCCACTCCCGGCTGTACGCGGCGGCGGAGTTCGTGGGCCGGCGGGACGATCTGGAGCTGGTGCAGCTGTTTTCCTTCGGCTGCGGACTGGACGCCGTCACCACCGACCAGGTATGCGAGATCCTGGAGAAGTGCAACAAGCTCTACACCGTGCTGAAGATCGACGAGGTGAACAATCTGGGCGCGGCCCGTATCCGGGTCCGCAGTCTGCTGGCCGCCATGAACATGCGGCGTGAGCAGCACATCTGCGCCAAGCCGATGCCGCTGGACTATCACCGCACCGAGTTCACCAAGGAGATGTTCGACCAGGGCTATACCATCCTGGCGCCCCAGATGTCTCCCATCCACTTTGACGTGATCGAGCCGGTGTTCCGTCGCCACGGCTACCATGTGGAGATCCTCAACAACGCCACCCGGAAAGCGGTGGATGTGGGCCTGCAGTACGTCAACAACGACGCCTGCTATCCCTCCATCCTGTCGGTGGGCCAGCTGATGGAGGCGGTGCTGTCGGGCCGGTACGACACCGACAAGCTGGCGCTCATCATGACCCAGACCGGCGGCTGCTGCCGGGCCAGCAACTACGTGGCCTTTATCCGCCGCGCCTTGGACAAGGCGGGACTGAGCCACATCCCCGTCATCTCTCTCAACGCCAACGGCATGGAGAAGAACGAGGGCTTCCGTGTCTCACCCGCCATGCTGCTGGCCGCCCTGCGGCAGCTGACCTTCGGCGACCTTCTCATGCGGTGCCTGTACCGCACCCGGCCCTACGAGGCCGTGCCCGGCTCCGCCAACGCCCTCCACGCCAAGTGGCGGGACATCGCCATTGCCTACGCCATGGGGGAGAAGACCGGCTATACCTACAGCGGCATTTGCCGGGGCATCGTGGCGGATTTCGACGCCCTGCCCCTGAACGAAACCCTCCGCAAGCCCCGTGTGGGCATCGTGGGGGAGATCCTGGTGAAGTACATGCCCCTGGCCAACAACTACCTGGTGGATCTGCTGGAGCAGGAAGGGGCCGAGGCGGTGGTGCCCGACCTCACCGACTTCCTGATCGAGTGCATCTATCAGCAGAGCTACAAGCACGAGTACTTAGGCACCGGCTGGACCTCCAGTCTGCTGGCCAAGGTGGGCACCGACGGCATCGAGGCCGTCCGCCGTCCTGCGGTGGAGGCCCTGAAGGCCAGCCGCCGCTTTGATCCGCCTACGCCCATGGCCCACATCGCCGACCTGGCCAAGCCCTTCCTGTCCCTGGGCAATCAGTACGGCGAGGGATGGTTCCTCTGCGGCGAGATGGCGGAGCTGCTGACGGAGGGGGTGCCCAACATCGTGTGCATCCAGCCCTTTGCATGTCTGCCCAACCACGTGGTGGGCAAGGGCGTCATCAAGGCCCTGAAGGCGGCCTATCCTCAGGCCAACATCGCCGCCGTGGACTACGACCCCGGCGCCAGCGAGGTGAACCAGCTGAACCGCATCAAGCTGATGCTGTCGGCTGCCAGAAAGCATATGGAATGACCGGCCAGAAGGCGCTTTTTCGCAGGAAAAGCGCCTTTTGCCTGTTGCAATTTCAGCGCAGCTGTGATATCATCGGGCGATAAAATAGGAGGGAGGACCTACCCATGACATATAAGACCTATCTGTTTGATATGGACGGCACGCTGCTGGATACCCTGGACGATCTGGCCGCCGCCGTCAACCACACGCTGGAGCAGTACGGCTATCCCCGGCGCAGCCGCGAGGAAGTTCGCCGGGGCCTGGGCAACGGCGCGGTGAAGCTGATGGCGTCCATGCTGCCCCAGGGGGAGGACACACCGGAGTTTGCCGCCATCATGGGGGACTATAAGGCCTGGTACCAGGCCCACACCTGCGTGCTGACCCGGCCCTATCCCGGCGTGCCGGAGCTGCTGGAGCGGCTGCGGCAGGCGGGGTGTAAGGTGGCCATCGTGTCCAACAAGCCCCACGGCGCGGCCTGCGCCCTGGCGGAACAGTTCTTCCCCGGCATCCCCACCTTCGGCGAAAGTCCCGCCACGCCCCGCAAGCCCGCCCCGGATATGGTGTTCCACGCCCTGGCTGCCCTGGGCGCGGAGAAAGAGACCGCCGTCTACGTGGGCGACAGCGAGGTGGACGTGCAGACCGCCCGGAACGCGGGCCTGCCCCTCATCGCCGTCAGCTGGGGCTTCCGGGGCCATGCGGCACTGGCGGAGGCCGGCGCGGCGGTGATTGTGGATACAGCGGAGGAAATTGTGTAAAAACCCTGCGTTTTCCCGTTGACAAGGGCAAAAAACGGCGCTATAATACGGTAATCAAAAGCGATGACGGAGAAGAAGCTGTTTCCCAACGGCCAAAGAGAGGGATGCCCCGGCTGAAAGCATCCCGCCCACGGCGCAGCCTGTACCACTCCCGAGCCGCCTGTGAGGAGCAGGACGGGGATCTCCCGTTACAGAGATCACGAGCGACGGCGTATGCCGAGTCTCTTCCGCCGATACTGCGTTGCAGAAGCTTGAAATACACACGGTATTCCTGCGCTTCTGCGCCTTGTCTCGACGAAAGATACTTCGCCATCCGCGATGACCAGCGGAAGCGTGTGGTAAGCCGTAAGCAGGGTGGAACCGTGGAGTAATGACTGTATTACCTCACCCCTGAACACATCAGGGGTGGGGATTTTTTTATCCCGCCCCAATCACAAGGAGGATCATCACCATGAGCGAAGAAAACATCTATACCTTTGAAAACGAGCAGTACCGCAAGACCTACTGGCACACCTGCTCCCACGTGCTGGCCCAGGCCGTCAAGCGCCTGCACCCCGAGGTGAAGCTGGCCATCGGCCCCAGCATCGACAACGGCTTCTATTACGATCTGGACGCCCCCTTTGCCTTTACCCCCGAGAATCTGACGGAGATCGAGGCCGAGATGCGGAAGATCTGCAAGGAAAAGCTGAAGCTGGAGCGCTTCGAGCTGCCCCGCGAGGAGGCTATCAAATTCATGGAGGAGAAGGAAGAGCCCTATAAGGTGGAGCTGATCAACGACCTGCCGGAGGACGCCGTCATCTCCTTCTACCGTCAGGGCGAATTTGTCGATCTGTGCGCCGGTCCTCACGTGGATTCTACCGGCCGCATCAAGGGCAACGGCATCAAGCTGACCGCCTGCAACGCCGCCTACTGGCGGGGCGATTCCAGCCGCAAGCAGCTGCAGCGCATCTACGGCGTGGCCTTCCCCAACAAGGACCAGCTGGAGGCCTATCTGAAGGAGCGGGAGGAGGCTGTGAAGCGCGACCACAACAAGCTGGGCCGCGAGCTGGAGTATTTCACCACTGTGGACTGCATCGGCCAGGGCCTGCCCATCCTGCTGCCCAAGGGTGCCCGCGTCATCCAGCTGCTGCAGCGCTGGGTGGAGGACACCGAGCAGGAGGCCGGTTACCTGCTGACCAAGACTCCCCTGATGGCCAAGCGCGAGCTGTATAAGATCTCTGGCCACTGGGATCACTATCTGGACGGCATGTTCGTTATGGGCGATCCGGATGACTACACCAAGGAGTGCTTCGCCCTGCGCCCCATGACCTGCCCCTTCCAGTATCAGGTCTATCTGAACCGTGGCCGCAGCTACCGTGACCTACCCATGCGTCTGGGCGAGACCTCTACCCTGTTCCGCAACGAGGATTCCGGCGAGATGCACGGCCTGATCCGCGTCCGCCAGTTCACCATCTCCGAAGGCCATCTGGTGCTGTGCCCCGACCAGCTGGAGGAGGAGTTCAAGGGCTGCCTGGCACTGGCCAAGTATTTCCTGGGCACCGTGGGTATGCTGGATAAGTGCACGTTCCGCTTCTCCCAGTGGGATCCCGCCAACCCCAACAACAAGTATGAGGGTACCGCCGAGCAGTGGGAGCATGCCCAGTCCACCATGGCGCAGATTCTGAAGGATCTGGATGTGGACTACACCATCGGCATCGACGAGGCCGCCTTCTACGGCCCCAAGCTGGATATCCAGTATAAGAACGTGTACGGCAAGGAGGACACCCTTGTCACCATCCAGATCGATATGCTGCTGGCCGAGCGCTTCGGCATGTACTATATCGACGAGAACGGCAACAAAGCCCTGCCCTATATCATCCACCGCACCTCTCTGGGCTGCTACGAGCGCACCCTGGCCTATCTGATCGAGGAGTACGCCGGCGCGCTGCCCACCTGGATGATGCCCGAGCAGGTACGCTTCCTGCCCATCACCGACCGTGCCGCCGACTACTGCGCCGAGGCCGCCAAGGAGCTGCGTAAGCAGGGCTTCCGCGTGGAGGTGGACAGCCGCAACGAGAAGGTGGGCAAGAAGATCCGCGAGGCCACCCTGGAGAAGATCCCCTTTATGCTGGTGGTGGGCGACCGGGATATGGAGAACGGCACCGTCTCCGTCCGCACCCGCAAGGGCGAGGATCTGGGCGCCATGACCCTGGCCGATTTCTCCGCCAAGCTCCACGAGATCGTGGACAGCAAGAGCCACGACTGAGCTCCGATAAAAATACACTTTTTCGCATAATCATACAGTGCGCCGCCCGGCAGAAGGCCGGACGGCGCACTGTTTTTCCCGCTTCCGGCGCCGCTTTTTTTCGCCGCCCGACGGCCCGCGGCGGAGAAAGGGCGCCTGTACAGGGTACAAAAAAGAAAAAATTTTCCTGACAGGAAAAACGGCGTTTGGAGAGAAAGCCAAAAATGGGGAGAAAAAGTTGAGGAAGGCTGCGAAATTTTGTGCAAATTTACAATAAAAAGCGGAAAATGTACGCAACATAAAGACAGGTGTCGGCAGATTGACCGCAGAGCGTGGCCGGTATTGTATTGACAAAATGTGAACCCATCTGGTAAAATTACTATACCCCATAGCAACCCTTTTGCAAAAAAATGAAAATCAGGAGGTAAGTATGAAGAAGTTTTTGAGCCTGCTGCTGGCGCTGGCCATGGTGTTCACCCTGGCGGCATGCGGCGGCAACAACACCCCCGCAGACAACAGCAATGGTGACGACAGCAACAACGGTGATGCTGCCGCCGCATACAAGATCGGTATCGTGACCGGTTCCGTTTCTCAGTCCGAGGACGACCGCCGCGGCGCCGAGGCTTTCCAGGCGGAGTATGGCGAGGATATGGTCACGCTGGCCATCTATCCCGACAACTTCACCGAGGAGCTGGAGACCACCATCCAGAACATCGTGAACCTGTCCTCTGACCCTCTGATGAAGGCCATCATCGTGAACCAGGCTGTGCCCGGCACCACTGAGGCTTTCCGCAAGATCAAGGAAACCCGCCCCGACATCCTGTGCATCGCCGGTGAGTCCCATGAGGACCTGCCCGAGATCGGCTCCGCTGCTGACCTGGTCTGCAACAACGACTTCGTGTCCCGCGGCTACCTGATCATCCGCACCGCTCACGAGCTGGGCTGCGATACCTTCGTGCACATCTCCTTCCCCCGTCACATGGCCTATGAGACCATGAGCCGCCGTGTGGCCATCATGCAGGCCGCCTGCGAGGAGTTCGGCATGAAGTTCGTCCTGGAGACCGCTCCCGACCCCACCTCTGACGTTGGCGTGTCCGGCGCCCAGGCCTACATCCTGGAGAAGGTGCCTGAGTGGGTCGGCAAGTACGGCAAGAACGCTGCCTACTTCTGCACCAACGACGCTCACACCGAGCCCCTGCTGAAGCAGCTGCTGGAGTACGGCGGTTACTTCATCGAGGCTGACCTGCCCTCTCCCCTGATGGGCTATCCCGGCGCTCTGGGTCTGGACCTGACCGAGGAAGCCGGCGATTTCGAGAAGATCCTGGCCAAGGTCGAGTCCGCCATCAATGAGAAGGGCGGCGCCGGCCACTTCGGCACCTGGGCCTACTCCTATGGCTACACCCTGTCCGCCGGTCTTGCCCAGCATGCCAAGAACGTCATCGACGGCAATGCTGACATCTGCGATATGGACGATGTTGCTTCCGCCCTGCAGAAGTACTCTCCCAAGGCTGAGTGGAACGGCGCCGGCTACACCAACGCCACCACCGGTGTCAAGTCCGACAACGTGTTCCTGATCTATCAGGATACCTACATCATGGGCGATCCCGGCAAGTTCATGGGCAACGCCTCTGTGGAGATCCCCGAGAAGTACTTCACCATCAGCTGACATAGCTTTTGTAGAGCACAATGTATCGAACAGGGGGGAGGGGATCCTCCCCCCTGTTTACTTATAGGTAGGGTATAATATGGAAAATAACAATGCTCCCCTGTTGGAGATGCGCAACATCCAGAAGGACTTCTTCGGAAACCAGGTGTTGACGGACATCAACTTCACGCTGAAAGAGGGCGAGGTGCTGGGCCTGGTCGGCGAAAACGGCGCCGGCAAGAGTACCCTGATGAAGATCCTGTTCGGCATGGATGTGATCCGCGAGACCGGCGGTTATAAAGGCGACGTCCTGATCAACGGCGAGAAGGTGACCTTCAACACGCCGTTCGATGCACTGAAGGCCGGCATCGGCATGGTGCATCAGGAGTTTTCTCTGATCCCTGGCTTTTCCGCCACGGAAAACATTCTGCTCAACCGTGAGCCGAAAAAGAAAAACGTCATCTCAGAAGTGTTCGGCGAAAGAATGGACACTCTCGACTATAAGGAAATGGATGAGCGCGCCAAGCGCGCCATCGAAAAAATGGGCGTGGAGATCGATCAGAAGATGATCATCAGCAGCATGCCCGTGGGTCACAAGCAGTTTACCGAGATCGCCCGCGAGCTCAGCAAGGAAAACCTGAAGCTGCTGATCCTGGACGAGCCCACCGCCGTTCTGACGGAGAAGGAGGCCGAGGCGCTGCTGGACTCCATCCGCAACATGTCTGCCCAGGGCATCGCGGTGATCTTTATCACCCACCGTCTCCACGAGATCCTGTCCGTCTGCGACAAGGTGGTCATCATGCGCGACGGCTACGTGGTCAAGGACACCCCCGCCAAGGAGACGGACGTGTCCGACATCACCAAGTGGATGGTGGGCCGCAATGTGGAGAACACCGCCACGGCCCAGGACATCAAGATCGACCCCGACGCAAAGACCATCATGTCCATCCGCAAGCTGTGGGTGGATATGCCCGGCGAGATCGTCCGCAACGTGAACCTGGACATCAAGGAGGGCGAGATCCTGGGCATCGGCGGTCTGGCCGGCCAGGGCAAGCTGGGCATCCCCAACGGTATCATGGGCCTGTACGAGGCCGGCGGCACCGTGGAGTTTGACGGCAAGCCCATCGCCCTCAACAGCCCCCGCAAGTGTCTGGACGCGTCCCTGGCTTTCGTGTCGGAGGACCGCCGCGGCGTGGGCCTGCTGCTGGACGAATCCTTGGAGTGGAACGTGGCCTTCCCCGCCATGCAGATCCACGACAAGTTCCTGAAGAAGCACCTGTTCTTCACGTGGCGTGACGAAAAGGCCATTCACGCGGTCACCCAGAAGTACATCGACGAGCTGCAGATCAAGTGCACCAGCTCCCTGCAGAAGGCGAGAGAGCTGTCCGGCGGCAACCAGCAGAAGATCTGCCTGGCCAAGGCCTTCGCCCTGGAACCCCGCTTCCTCTTTGTCTCCGAGCCCACCCGCGGTATCGACGTGGGCGCAAAGGCGCTGGTGCTGGAGGCGCTGAAAAAGTTCAACCGCGAGAGCGGCATCACCGTGGTGATGATCTCCTCTGAGCTGGAAGAACTGCGCATGACCTGTGACCGGATCGCCATCGTCTCCGGCGGCAAGATCGCCGGTATCCTGCCGGCTGACCATAGCTCCGAGGAATTCGGCATGCTGATGGTCAGTCAGGTGAAGTAAGGAGGACAAGATGGGCAAAAATGTAACGACAAGTCTTGGCAGCAAGACGAAATTCCGGCAGCTGATCGACAACTTCGGCCTGCCCCGCGTGATCATTACGGGCTTTTTGCTGCTGCTGTTTATCTCCGCCCCCATCGTGGGCGCCGATCTGGCCACCCAGATCACCAATACCATCAACCGCTTCAGCTGGAACGCCGTTCTGGTGCTGGCCATGGTCCCCATGATCCACTCCGGCTGCGGATTGAACTTCGGTCTGCCCCTGGGCATCGTGTCCGGCCTGCTGGGCGCCACGCTGTCCATCGAGTTCGGTTTCACCGGCGCCATGAGCTTTGTGATGGCCATTCTCATCGCCACGCCCTTCGCCCTGCTGTTCGGCGGCGGCTACGGCTGGCTGCTGAACAAGATCAAGGGCGGCGAGATGATGATCGCCACCTACGTGGGCTTCTCCGCCGTGTCCTTCATGTGTATGATGTGGCTGCTGCTGCCGTACCATCATCCCACCATGGTGTGGGGCTTTGCCGGCACCGGCCTGCGTACCGTTATCTCCCTGGAGGGCTTCTATGACCAGCTGCTGGCCAACTTCCTGGCCATCGACCTGAACGGCATCGGCATCAACTTGGTGATCCCCACCGGCAGCCTGCTGGTGTTTGCACTGCTGGCCCTGGGCATGTGGGCCTTCCTGCACACCAAGACCGGCACCGCCATGACCGCCGTGGGCTCCAACCCCGCTTTTGCCAAGGCCGCCGGCATCAACGTGGACAAGATGCGCCTCATCTCCGTGGTCATGTCCACCTGGCTGGGCGCCGTGGGTATCCTGATGTATGAGCAGGGCTTCGGCTTTGTCCAGCTGTACATGGGCCCCTTCTGGATGGCCCTGCCCGCCGTGTCCGCCATTCTCATCGGCGGCGCATCCGTGAACAAGGCGTCCATCCCCAATGTCATCATCGGTACGTTCCTGTTCCAGGGCATCGTCACCATGACGCCCACCGTCATGAACTCCGCGTTCCACATGGATATGTCCGAGGTCATCCGTATCGTGGTGTCCAACGGTATGATCCTGTACGCACTGACCAGAAAGACGGAAGGAGGGCGCTGAGCATGAATAACCTGCAGAAAAAGAAATTCAGCGTAGTGGACCTGATCCGCGGCAACTCCGTGCCGCTGATGTTCGTCCTGATCTGCGCCATCTTCATCCCCCTGTCCGGCTTCTCCGGCAGCTATCTGCTCAACGAGATCATGACCCGCCTGGGCCGCAACGCTTTCCTGATCCTCAGCCTGCTGATTCCCATCATGGCCGGTATGGGTCTGAACTTCGGTATGACCCTGGGCGCCATGGCCGGCGAGATCGGCCTGATCCTGGTGGCTGACTGGCAGATCTGGGGCATCCCCGGCCTGGTGCTGGCCGCCATCATCTCCATCCCCATCTCCGTGCTGCTGGGCTGGATGTGCGGCGTGCTGCTGAACCGGGCCAAGGGCCGCGAGATGATCACCAGCTACATCATCTCCTTCTTCGTCAACGGTCTGTACCAGCTGGTGGTGCTGTACATGATGGGCCCCATTATCCCCATCGCCCACAACACCCTGAAGCTGCCCCGCGGCTACGGTATCCGCAACACCGTCAGCCTGCTGCCCATGCGCCAGACGGTGGATAACGCCCTGGCCATCTATGTGGGCGGCGTCAAGATCCCTGTGCTGACCCTGATCATCATCGCGCTGGCCTGCCTGTTCATCCTGTGGTTCCGCAAGACCAAGCTGGGCCAGGATATGCGCGCCGTGGGCCAGGATATGGAGGTGGCCCGTGACGCCGGTATCAATGTGGAGCGCACCCGCATCATCTCCATGGTGATCTCCACCGTGTTTGCCGGCTTCGGCATGATCATCTACCTGCAGAACCTGGGCAACTTCCCCACCTACAGCGCCCACACCAACGTGGGTATGTTCTGTATCGCGGCGCTGCTGGTGGGCGGCGCCTCCGTGGAAAAGGCGTCCATCGGCAATGTGTTCCTGGGCGTGATCCTGTTCCACACCATGTTTATCGTGGCGCCCTCCGCCGGTACCAAGATCACCGGCGACTCCATGATCGGCGAGTACTTCCGCGTGTTCATCTCCTACGCCGTCATCACCGTTGCCCTGGTCATGTATGAGACCAAGAAGCGCAAGTCCCAGAGCCTGATGGGCCAGATGCTGGCCCAGGCCCAGCTGGAAGAGGAGGGCAAAGCGGAATGAAAGCACGTAAATGGATCATCCGGATCGCCGCCATTGTGGTGCTGATCGTCATTGGCGTCATTATGAGCATCATCGGCCGCGGCCACACCATCTATCTGGACAACAAGACCCTGGAGTACGACGGCCAGACCTACAAGGCACCCTATAAGGTGACCATCACTGTGGGCGGCGAGGATCTGACCAAGCTGTACGACAAGGAGCGCGGCTCCACCACCTGCCTGGGCCAGACCTTCACCGTCACCCTGACCATCATGGAAAAGAAGAACGGCACCGAGGAGACCCAGACCTACAAGATCCCCATCCCCAAGAACATGGACGGCGTGATCGTCAACATCCCCGGCTATCTGGCCGGCTTGCCCCAGGAGGCCTATCTCACCGAGTTCGTCCCGGTCGTGACCGAGGAACCCGTGGATGAAGAGCCCTCCACCGGCGATGATCTGATCCCCGGCGACGACACCACGCTCCCCGACATGTAATACGGTACCGATACAGCCCATGCTGCCGCATGGGCTGTATCGGCCATTGCGGAAAAACAGCAAAACGGAGGTAGAATGTTATGGCAGTTTTATCCGGACTGAAGCCTGAAAAGGTATTCGCATATTTTGAAAAGCTCTGCTCCGTCCCTCACGGCAGCGGCAACACCAAGATCATCAGCGACATGTGCGTGGGCTTTGCCAAGGAGCTGGGCCTGCGGTATCGCCAGGAGCCCTGCAACAACGTCGTCATCTGGAAGGACGCCTCGGCGGGCTATGAGAATGCCGCCCCCATCATCCTGCAGGGCCACATCGACATGGTCTGCGCCAAGACCGACGACTGCACCAAGGACATGACCCGCGAGGGTCTGGACCTGGTCACCGACGGTGAATGGGTCTGGGCCGACAAGACCTCCCTGGGCGGCGACAACGGCATCGCCGTGGCCATGATCCTGGCCATCCTGGCGGACGACACCCTGGCCCATCCGCCCATCGAGGCGGTGTTCACCGTGGACGAGGAGGTGGGCATGGACGGCGCCTTCGCCCTGGACTGCTCCGACCTGAAGGGCAAGAAGCTGCTGAACCTGGACTCTGAGATCGAGGGCGTGTTCACCGTCTCCTGCGCCGGCGGCATGCGGGCCGACTGCCACCTGCCCGGCGCCATGGAGCCGGTGACCGGCATGACCGGTTATACCGTCACCATCTCCGGCCTGCAGGGCGGCCACTCCGGCGCGGATATCCATCTGGGCCGTGCCAGCGCCAATCAGGTGATGGGCCGGGTGCTGTACAGCGCCATGGAGCGCTTCCATGGCCTGCGCCTGGCGGCGGTATCCGGTGGCCAGTTCGACAACGTCATCTGTTCCCGCTGCGACGCTGCCGTGGCCATTCCCGCCGGCAAGGAATCGGAATTCGAGGCCTTCATCGCCGAGTTTGACGCCATCCTGAAGAACGAGTACACCGGCTGCGATGACGGCATCACCCTCACCTGCGGCAAGACCGACGTGACCGCCGCCATCAGTGAGGTCACCACCAACATCATGCTGCACACCCTGCTGGCCCTGCCCCAGGGCGTGCAGGCCATGAGTGTGGACTTCCCCGGCCTGCCCCAGACCTCCCTGAACATGGGCGTGCTGAAGCTGGCGGACGACGGCCTGCACATCACCTTCTCCATCCGATCCAGCATCGCCTCCCAGAAGGAGATGGTGGCCCAGCGGGTCCACGCCATCGTGGAGTTCGCCGGCGGCACCGTCACTGAGCGGGGCAAGTACCCCGGCTGGCAGTACGAGCGTGACTCCAAGTTCCGCGACATGGTGCTGGAGGCCTATCACGACCTGACCGGCAAGGAGGGCGTGGTGGAGGCCACCCACGGCGGCCTGGAGTGCGGTCTGCTGATCGAAAAGATCCCTGGCCTGGATGCCATCTCCATGGGCCCCGAGCTCCATGACGTTCACTCCGTCCGTGAGCGGCTCAACGTCCCCTCCACCGAGCGGATGTATACCCTGCTGTGCGAGGCACTGAAGCGCAGCAAGTAAGCTTTCCCCCATCGTAAAGGCGGCAAGGCTGCAGAACAACGACGTTTTGCAGCTTTGCCGCCTTTTTGCTGCAAATTATGCAGGAATCATGGCAAATGTGAAAAAGTTCACCAGAGGAAAAACGTGAATATGCACCGCAAAAAGTGAATAAAACGCCGGAAAGAGCGGTGTAAATCGGGGAATATGATGCATATGAAGAGCTGATGTAAAAAAACTGCCAAGACAAAAATGAATTTTTTCATGTTGGGACTTGCAAAACAGGGGAGATAGGCGTATAATACGCCTGTCGAGCAAATTTTACCGCCCCGGGCGGCAGTAGAAAAATGAGGAGAAGTACATCATGAAAAAGTTTTTTGCATTGATCCTGGCGCTGGCCATGGCGCTCAGCCTGGTGGCCTGCGGCGGCGGCAGCAGCGATAACGGCAGCGGCGACGCCACTGTCGAGCATACCGACACCACCACCGTGGCTGTGGGCGCTGTGATCCTGGCCCGCGACGACGTGGCCGAGCAGGACGTCTACAACTTCGTGGCCGACATCTTTGACAATGCCGAGTCCCTGGTCAGCAGCCACGCCAAGTACGCGGAGCTGAGCCTGGAGTACGGCGCTTCCATCACCTCCGTGCCTTATCACCCCGGCGCTGCCAAGTATTTCAGCGAGAAGGGCGTTGAGGTCGCTTCCGTGAAGGAAGGCGCCGGCACCGGCGATTCCCGCAACCTGCGCTTCGTCACCGGCGGCGAGTCCGGCACCTACTATGCCTTCGGCTCTGTCATCGCCCAGCACGCCACCAACAACGCCGGCGTCAACGTCGTGGGTCTGGTGGGCAACGGCTCCCAGGCCAACATCCAGGAGCTGGCTGACGGCACCGCCGACCTGGCCTTCTGCCAGTCCGACGTTATGGCCTACGCCTACAACGGCACCAACCTGTTTGACGCCAAGGTCGAGGGCTTCTCCACCGTGGCTGCCCTGTACATGGAGCAGGTCCAGATCGTCACCACCAACCCCGACATCAAGACCGTGGAAGACCTGGCCGGTAAGGCCGTGTCCATCGGCGCTCCCGGCTCCGGCGTGTACTTCAACGCCATCGACGTGCTGGGTGCCTATGGCCTGACCGAGAATGACATCAAGCCCACCTATCAGTCCTTCGGCGACAGCGCCGACGCCCTGAAGAACGGCCAGATCGACGCCGCCTTCATCGTGGCCGGCGCCCCCACCACCGCTGTGACCGACCTGGCCACCACCAAGGACACCTACCTGGTCAGCCTGGATGACGAGCACATCGCCACCCTGCTGGAGACCTCCGACTACTACACCAAGACGGTCATCGCCAAGGATGTGTACTTCGGCTAAGCGCAAAACCTTAACAGAGATTTGACACGTTACGAGACTACGGCGGGGCGACCCGCCGTAGTCCTCGCTACATTATTCAAAAAAACAGTAGGAGAGAACCAAGCATGAGTCTGCATAAGAAAAAGGTGGACACCGCTCCCGCGGCGGAGACCGGCGGCGCCAACGACGCCACCGATCTGGACGCGGTGATGCGCAAATACGACCGCGAGTCCGCCACCCGCATCTGGGAGGGAACTCCCAAACTGATCGTCCGCATCATCATGGCAGTGTTTGCCGTATTCTGCATCGCCATGACCCTGTTCTCCCGCGCTATGCCGGAGATCCGCCTGACTATTTTCATGGGCTGCATCATCGTCATCGGCTTCCTGACCTATCCGGCCAAGAAGGGCAGCGTCCATGTGAATTCCCTGCCGTGGTATGACATCGTGCTGATGGTCATCGGCGCCGGCTGCTTCTTCTATTTTGCCGCCAACGCCATGACGCTGGTGCGCCTGTCCACCCGCATCGAGCCGGTGCATGTGATCATCGGCGTGGTGGGCGTGCTGATCCTGATGGAGCTGTGCCGCCGCTGCGTGGGCGTGCCCATCCTGTGCGTGGCCGGCGCGCTGATCATCTACGCCTTCATCAACCAGCTCAGCTATGCCGGCGCGGTGAACGCCGCCACGCTGTATGATGCCCTGAAGACCATCATCTACAAGCTGTTCTACACCACCTCCGGCGTCATCGGCACCCCCATCAACGTCTGCTATACCTACATCGTTTTGTTCATCATCTTTGGCGCGTTCCTGGAGCGCACCGGCATCGCCAACTTCTTCATCAGCTTCGCCAACCGCATCGCCGGCTGGTCCAGCGGCGGTCCTGCCAAGGTGGCGGTCATCTCTTCCGCCCTGTGCGGCATGGTGTCCGGTTCCTCTGTGGGCAACACTGTCACCACCGGCTCCTTCACCATCCCCATGATGAAGAAGACCGGCTATAAGCCGGAGTTCGCCGGCGCCGTCGAGGCGGCCGCCTCCACCGGCGGCCAGATCATGCCCCCCATCATGGGCGCCGCCGCCTTCCTGATGGCGGAGTACATGAAGATCCCCTACGCTCAGGTGGCCGTCAAGGCCATTCTGCCCGCTATCCTGTACTTCACCGGCATCTTCATCGCCGTCCACCTGGAGGCCAAGAAGTTGGGCCTGAAGGGCATCTCCCGTGATCAGCTGCCCAAATGGAAGCTGCTGCTGCGCGACTGTTATCTGATCATCCCCCTGATCCTGCTGGTGTGGCTGGTGTCCTCCGGCAGCAAGACCATGTCCCACTCCGCCGCCTATTCCATCCTGGCGGCCATCGCTGTGGGCTTTGTGAACTTCTTCCTGCAGAGCAAGCGGGGCGACGAGGACAACGCCCCCCAGACCACCGGCAAGGCCCTGGGCACCGCCGGCAAGCGCTCCTTCTTCTCTGCGGTGGATTCTCTGGAAGCCGGTTCCCGCGGCGCCATCACCGTGGCCGTGGCCTGCGGCATGGCGGGCATCATCGCCGGCTGCATCACCGTCACCGGCCTGGCCTCCATCCTCATCAACGCCATCGTCCAGCTGGCGGGCAACGTCACCATCATCGGCCTGGTGCTGACCATGCTGTGCTGCATCGTGCTGGGCATGGGTGTGCCCACCACCGCCAACTACTGCATCATGGCCTCCACCTGCGCCCCCATCCTGATCCAGCTGAACTTCCCTGTGGTGGCCGCCCACTTCTTCGTGTTCTACTTCGGCATCGTGGCAGATATCACGCCCCCTGTGGCCCTGGCCGCCTATGCCGGCTCCGCCATCGCCAAGTCCGACCCCATGAAGACCGGCATCAACGCCACCAAACTGGCCATCGCCGCCTTCATCGTCCCCTATATCTTCGCCTATTCCCCCGCCCTGCTGTTTGAGAATGTCTCCGGCTGGTGGGAGGTGACCCAGATCTGCATCAGCGCTCTGCTGGGTATCTTCGGTATCGCCGCGGCCCTCAACGGCCACCTGTACAAGAAGGTGCCCTGGTACTTCCGCCTCCTGCTGGTGGTGGGCGGCCTGGGCATGATGATCCCCGGCACCCTTACCGACGTGGCGGGTCTGGCGCTGGTGGGCGTCGTTGTGGCGGTGCAGTACTTCTCTGCCAAGCGCGCCAAAGTCGCTATCGAATGATCTCCTTTCTATGCAGAATGCCTGCCGTCCACCGACGGCGGGCATTTTGCGTTCCGGCACAGGAAAGCGGCAGACACACCCTGTGGAAAAGTGCCACAAACTGATTGTGCAAAACGCCAAAGACTGGAAAAGAATGACTGACAGGAGTAACTGGGAGGAAAACGGGAGTATTGGGAGAAAAAGAGGAAAAAACGGGAATTTTTGTTTTTGTTTTCGCGGCAAACATCATGAAAAAATATTCTTATGCCAGCGTTTAACTCCGCTTATGTACCAAGAACAACACAATTCTGGCAAAAAATTACGAGACTATTGCGAAAAATGGTAAAAAACTGTGATTTCACGGCATGTTAAGCGAAAAAATGTTTTTGTCTAAAACGACGGAAAAATCACATAAAATTTATTTGATACAAAAAATTAGTTTGAAAATTTGACGAAAAAAGTGCGTTTTTATTATAATATAGGGCGGAACAAAAAAGAAAGTTTCCCCGGAAGGGGAAGAAAGAGGAAAACACATTATGGAAAAATATCTGGTCCTGGCCACATTGATTGGCTCGATCATCGCGCTGCTGTTCGCGTTTTTCACGGGCAAGCGCGTCCTGAGCTTTGACGAGGGCACCCCTCTGATGAGCAAGATCTCCCGCTCCATCCGCGAGGGCGCCAACGCCTATCTGAAGCGGCAGTACACCGTGGTGGGCGTGTTCTTCGTCTGCATGATCGTGGTGCTGTGCATCATGGCGGCCTGCAGGCTGCTGACGTGGTTCGTGCCCTTCGCGTTCCTGACCGGCGGTTTCTTCTCCGGCCTCAGCGGCTTTGTGGGCATGCGCATCGCCACCAAGGCCAACTGCCGCACCGCCAACGCCTGCCGCGACGGCCTGAATAAGGGCCTGCGGGTGGCCTTCTCCGCCGGCTCCGTCATGGGCTTCACCGTGGTGGGCCTGGGCCTGCTGGATATCAGCGTGTGGTTCATGCTGCTGCGCTTCGTCTTTAAGCTGGAGGCCGCCGACATCACCAGCGCCATGCTGACCTTCGGCATGGGCGCCAGTTCCATGGCCCTGTTCGCCCGTGTGGGCGGCGGCATCTTCACCAAGGCCGCCGACGTGGGCGCCGACCTGGTGGGCAAGGTGGAAGCCGGCATCCCCGAGGATGACCCCCGCAACCCCGCCGTCATCGCCGACAACGTGGGCGACAACGTGGGCGACGTGGCCGGCATGGGCGCCGACCTGTACGAGTCCTACGTGGGTTCCATCATCTCCGCCTCCGCCCTGGGCGTGGCCGCCTTCTCCGGCCAGGAGTTCAAGGCTATGGCCATTCCCATGGTCATGGCGGCCGTGGGCATCCTGTGCTCCATCATCGGCTCCTTCTTCGTCAAGACCGAGGAGAACGCCGACCAGCGCACCCTGCTGAAGGCCCTGTCCCGCGGCACCAACCTGGCCGCCGTCCTCATCGCCATCGTCTCCTTCTTCCTGGTGTGGAAGCTGCTGGGCATCGAGCACTGGGGCCTGTACGTGGCCATTCTGTCCGGCCTGGTGGCCGGCGTGCTGATCGGCAAGGCCACCGAGTACTACACCTCCGACACTTATAAGCCCACCCAGGAGCTCAGCAGCAAGAGCCAGACCGGCTCCGCCACCATCATCATCGGCGGCCTTGGCCTGGGTATGCTGTCCACCGCTATGCCCATCATCATCGTGGCCGTCTGCATCCTGCTGGCCTTCTTCCTGTCCGGCGGCGGCGCCAACGCCAGCATGGGCCTGTACGGCATCGCTCTGGCGGCTGTTGGCATGCTGTCCACCCTGGGCATCACCCTGGCCACCGACGCCTACGGTCCCGTGGCCGATAACGCCGGCGGCATCGCCGAGATGGCCGGCCTGGACCCCGAGGTCCGCAAGCGTACCGACGCCCTGGATTCCCTGGGCAATACCACCGCCGCCACCGGTAAGGGCTTCGCCATCGGCTCTGCCGCTCTGACCGCCCTGGCCCTGATGGCCTCCTATATCGAAAAGGTCAAGGAAGTGGGCGCTGACGCCACCTTCGACAGCTTCTCCCTGATGAATCCCGTGGTGCTGGTGGGCCTGTTCATCGGCGCCTGCCTGCCCTTCGTGTTTGCCGCTCTCACCATGAACTCCGTGGGCCGCGCCGCCCAGAGCGTGGTTATGGAGGTCCGCCGCCAGTTCAAGGAGATCGCGGGCCTGATGGAGGGCAAGGCCGATCCCGACTACGCCCGCTGCGTGGATCTGTGCACCAAGGCCAGCCTGAAGGAAATGGTCCTGCCCACCGTTATCGCCGTGGTCACCCCCATTGTGGTGGGTATCATCCTGGGCTATAAGGGTGTCGTGGGCCTGCTGGCCGGCGCCACCGTCACCGGCTTCCTGATGGCCATCTACATGGCCAACGCCGGCGGCGCCTGGGACAACGCCAAGAAGTACATCGAGGCCGGTAACTTCGGCGGCAAAGGCAGCGACTGCCACAAGGCCGGCGTTGTGGGCGACACCGTGGGCGATCCCTTCAAGGATACCTCCGGCCCCGCCATCAACATCCTCATCAAGCTGCTGAGCAT
>CAKTSA010000010.1 GCA_934597585.1 uncultured Oscillospiraceae bacterium | reverse complement strand
GGCACCAGCGCCTCCAAATCTACGATGATTGGCTCATGCCGTGCGTCTTTTCTCCAGCCTTCCATGTAAACACCCCCCTTTCTTCTATTATAGCAGAAACAGGGGCGTTTGGGTAGTTTTTTGACAGACTGAGGCGAGAGGCGATCCGCATTGCGGATCGCCTCTCGCTTAGATGGCAGCCGGCTGGCTGCATATTGGTCACAGAAACATTGCCATGTAGATGGGCAGATGGAGGATGTTATCGGAGCGCATGACATCCTTTGTGTAGAGAATATAGGACTCACCTATTTTCGAGGAAAACTTTGCGCGGAATTTGTCCAACGATGCGTGGCTGCGGTAGTTGCCGGACTTTACTTCGATGGGGGCTACTTTTTTACCCTCGGCAATCAGGAAATCAACCTCCATGTGGTTTTCCCGATGCTCCTTATCGCAGCGGGAGTAGAAGTAGAGCTTATGCCCACGGCACCGGAGCATCTGTGCCACCATGTTCTCCAAAATCATGCCCTCATTTACATCCAGCTTGTCAAAGAGAATGGCTTTATATAACTCGTTGTCTGTATAGCCCTTGTCCATGAACGTCTGTGTTACCAGCAGTCCCGTGTCTGCCATGTAGCATTTCTGTGTGGTGTGGTCGGCGCTGAGGGCAAGCCCTACATTGGGGTCGGTGGCGTTGAAGCAGGTGTTGACCACCATCGCCTCGTTCAGCCAGATAAAGGAATCCTCATAGGAACGAAAACGCGCATTTTCGCCCAGCGAACTCAGGCGATATTTCTTTTCTTTTTTGGATAGCTGACCGGGGATACCGTCGAAAACCGCATAAACCTTATCCTCGTATCCCTCGGCAAACTTGGCTACGTCGTCGCGGTAGAGCCGCAGGATGTTCCGCTTGACCGCATCGGAGGCGGCAAAGTCCTTCCCGTTCAGGTAGGCGAGGACGGATTGTGGCATCCCGCCCACCAGCAGGTACTGCCGGAAGCTGTTCATGACCTTTCGATGCACCGCCTGACCCAAGGGTTTTCGCGCCTCGAATGCCTGCCGGATAAACGGAACGGTGACCTCATCACCCAGCGCCCATAGAAATTCCTCAAAGTCCAAGGGGAACATCTCCAGATGTTCCTCCTCCGATGGGATGATAATGTCCTTGACGTTCTTCTTGAGCCGGATGAGAGAACCGGTTTCCAAATAATCGTAGCGCCCATCCGCCACAAGGTACTTGATAAGCTGCCGTGCGCGGGGGAACTGCTGCACCTCGTCAAACACGATGAGGGACTCTCTGTTGTAAAGCTGTGTTCCGAAGAAGACGGACAGCTTGGCAAAAAACATATCGAGGTCGGTGCTGTCATTTTCAAAGATGTCCAGCACATCCTTCGGGACATTTCCGAAATCAATAATGATATGGCTTTTATACTCGTTCGCTGCGAACTCCTTGGCAATGAAACTCTTGCCAACGCGCCTTGCTCCGTCAATCAGCAGAGCTGTCGTCCCGCCGCTTCGCTGCTTCCACGCGACGAGGTCATTATAAATTTTCCGCCTCAGCATACCGATTCCTCCTGACTTTCAGAGTCGTGTTGTTTTCCTTAGTTTAACACAGGGATGCACGAAAAGGCAAGTTAAAAATGTCGATATTTGCACGAAACGGCAGCTATGCAGTTTTTACTACTGCACGAAACGGCAGGTTTAACGCCTGCCTTTGCAGCAGTCAAGAAAGACGGGCCGCATGATCTGTGCGGAGACACAGATCATGCGGCCTGCGTTGCGTGGAGTGAAGTAAAACTATTCGGCGGGCTTTTAGAATTTTCACTCAGGCTATCGTGTTATATGACTTAACACGCTCCTGTGTTTTTAGGACAATCTGCGGTCAATCGCGGATTGCCGTAATTTCCGCTTCACCACGAAAGTCATTATGCTTTGGTGCTCTCGTAGACGCTTAGGAATCCGAAACAACGAGACACCCCCTCAGAACCTCGCTGTGCCACGCCGCAGAGCTGGGTATAGTTTCAGGCACGCGGACAGTTCCACGCTTGCCGCGCCCCGTCCGAGGCCCTTAGCGGGTACGCCGCCGCACGCTGCTGATCAGCGGCATAGCCGGAACGCCTCGTATGGGGCGGGAGAGCAGCGGATGCCCGCATAATTTAACAGACACACTCCTTTACGCACGGTGTCTGCCATAAGCCTCTCTGCTCGGCGTTCGCTTGAAAAAGTGAGGGAGGAGTGGGTCTCACTCCTCCCTCACTTTTCGGTTGAGAGTTTTCTGCTGGTTGTCAGCCGTGACATTCCTCATCAGAACATCTGTTGGCGCAGGTAATTTAAGTCCCCTGCGTGGACTACAACAGTTACTGCTCGTTGCCAGCCACGACACCCAGTTAAAATGCCAACAGTTATGGGTGTTTATCCTGTCCCATATCCAGCACAACTTTTTACAGTGCTCTCACACTGGGACGCATTACTGCTCCAATGCGTATTATATGCTTTTCCCCAAAGAGCGTCAATCGCTTTTCAAGCACGTTGCGGTGGGGTGAAACTTATGATATACTCAAGGCATACTTGGTGCGGGGAGGAGACTTATGAGAAAAATTACTTGTCTTATCTTGGCCTTGACTCTGACGCTGCTGTGCGGCTGCGGCAGCGGAGACAGCGGTGACAACGTACAGGACTACGGAAACACGCAGCAGGAAGAATTTGTCGTCACGCCTATGGCGTCCGGGCTGGAGCTGGAACCATATAGCTGTGCTGATTTTTCCATGAGCATTCCGCAGGGCTGGTCGGTGGAAGCCGCTACGTCCAATGCGGGGATGTACCACGCTTTGCGGGCTTATGACCCCGCGTGCAGCGTAAATCAGATCTTGTATATCCTGAAGGCAGAGCCGCTGTTTGTGGACGATTTCCTGAAGCAGAACTATACGTACTGGAATGCTGCCTACGCAGCGTTCCCTGTGATGGCCGAGGAGTCCGTGAAGGGCTACTTTGATGTGCTGCCGCAGTATCTGTCGGCGGTGGCTGCAGAACCGTTTTACAGCAGTCTTCACTTCCCACAGTATGAAAATTTCACGGTGACGGAGGCCTTTGACGCCACCGGCTCTTTGGGTGGGACAGCCGGCGTGCTGCGTGCGGAGTTTACGCAGGGTAGCATCGAAGCGGAGGGTATGTGCTCGGTGGAGCTTGTGCCCTTCCCCATCCCCGGCCTTGGCGGGTACTATATGGCGTACAGCACTACCATCGTTTCCGCTGAGAAGGGAATGTTCCAGAATTGGGAGGACATCCTGACGCGGAGCTTGGGCAGCCTGGACTATTCCGGCAGCTACACCTCCTCCGCTATGGCGCAGAGCGACGCGGCCATGCAGCAGTCCCAGCAGCTGAGCCAGTCTGCCAACGAGATGCAGGATGCCATCATGTCCTCGTGGGAAAGCCGGAACACCAGTCAGGACATCATCAGCCAAAAGCAGAGCGATGCCACCATGGGCTTTGAGCGGGTGATGGACACGGAGACCGGCAAGATTTATCAGACGGACAACGGCTTTACCGATTGGTATGACGGGGAGCGGTATACGGCTATCACGGACGACCAGTACACGGAGGCCGTTGTGGGGCGGTTCTCGTGGAAGTAAGGAGGATATTCGAATGAAAAAGATTTTGACCATGCTGCTGACCGCAGCAATGCTTTTTACGCTGGCCGCTTGCGGCACGACACCCAACGAGGCAGACAACAATAACAACAACGAACAGAACGACCATCAGGCCGAAACGCCCGACACGTCTTATGAAGCTCCCCAAATCACGGAACTGTATAACGAGGACTTCGACTACACCGACGGCGTGGGCAACAGCGGCCACTATACCTACCGTGTGCCTCAAATCGAGGCGGACACACAGGGCGCGGAAGCCATCAACAAGGCTATCTCCGATGAGTACAGTCCTATTGTGGACAGCGTACTGGAAACCGTTGCGGATAAGGTCAGCCTGTCCTGCTTCTACGTAGCGTGGGAGAAATATCAGTATGAAAACATCCTGTCGCTGGTGGTCTCCTGCGGCTGGGATGCCGATATAAACAGCTATAACGTCTACCTGTATGACATCGCCAGTGGCCAGCAGCTCACAACAGCGGATTTGCTGAAGGCGCTGAATGTGGACGAGACAGCCTTCTTGGAGGTGGTGCGCCGCGCTGCCGCTGCAACGTTCGATACACAGTGGGGAGCTATTGCGGGCGGTGATATGGATGAGTTCCTGACGGAACGTCGTGATTGGACGCTGTCCGACGAGAACATCAATATGGACGCTCGAACATACGCCGACGGCGCTGGAAAGCTCCATGTGGTGCTGCCCATCGGCTCTATCGCCGGTGCGGACTCATACGAGCAGGTACTGACTTTGGAGGGCCTCGGCGGATAAGCACAGCTCTCTCGACGCCTGAAACAAAAAAGCGCTCCTGCGAGGATCGACCTCGCAGGAGCGCTTTTCCTATGCAGCAGCGCTTCCGCGCCTGAGGGGAATGCCAGTCAATCCTCCAGTGCAATTTGAACTGCCCTTTTTGCGTGAATGACAGTCGTATCAAATAGGGAGACAGAAACATCAGACTGCCGAATCAGCAGACCCAGCTCGGTGCAGCCCAAGATGATGCCCTCTGCTCCCTTCTCTCTCAGTTCCCCAATAATCCGCTGGAATTCCTTTCGGGACTCCTCGTTGATTTTACCGACACACAGTTCTTCAAATATAACCGTATTTATCACGTCCACATCGGCAGCGTCCGGAATCAGCACCCCGATTCCCCTGCCGGCTAAGCGGTCTTTATAAAAATCCTGCGTCATCGTGTACTTCGTCCCCAGAAGTCCCACGCGCCTGATGTCGCATTTTTCAAGTTCATCGGCAGTTGCATCCGCGATGTGCATAATTGGTATCTGAATTGCGGAAGCAATCTGTGGGGCGACCTTGTGAATTGTATTCGTGCAAATCAGGATGAAATCCGCTCCGGCAGCCTCAAGGCTCTTGGCAGCTTTTCCCAATATCTCGCCGCACTTCTCCCATTGGCCGCTGGATTGATATTGCTCGATTTCAGAAAACTCCACACTATACAGAACAATTTTGGCCGAATGTAATCCGCCCAGCTTGTTCTGCACTTCCTCGTTGATGATTTGGTAGTAATGAGCGGTACTCTCCCAGCTCATTCCACCAAGTAGACCTATTGTTTTCATGTCGAAACCCCTTTCGCAAATAACCTCTCAGATACAGACCGCAGCATAGCAAATATTCGTGCAAAATTCAATCAATAGCCCATTCATATTTACACTAATCGACGCAAATACAGCGACTTCCATACAGCTCAGGCACGGTCAAAACTTCCATCCGCATGAACTTCACGCAGAGCCGCATGCCTCTGTGTGCTTGAGAATCCCCTATGATTCGCACAACAAGAAGGCCACCCCAACAGGGCGGCCTTCTTCGTCATTTTCGCTGGGTAAGTTAAGCAACGCGGTTCATTTCACATACCATATCAATAAATGTCTTCATATCATCGACATACTGATAAGGCGCATACTCCGCGTAGATGTCGGGGCTGTCGAGTACAACGATTTGCACTCCGTCTGCTCTTACAGACTCCAGTGTTCCCGGTAAACACCTCGCTTCGCGCAGGGTTTTGCAGCGATAGGCAATACAACCCTGCTTATCAAAAATTTTGGCTACAACAAAAATAGTCTTATCGCCCATCTGTGCTTGTCAACTCCTTCAGTTTATTCTTAAACGCCTGCTCCGTTTGGATATCGCCTGCATCAAATAATTCTCGCAAGTGCAGTCCAATCGTTTCAGAGCTATATTTATATGCGTATTGATGGCTCCAAATGTTAAAGAAAAAGTCTCGTCCACACCAAAGCTGAACCTCTATCGGGTAAGACCAGCTATCCCGCTGATAGTACAGATGAATCGCACGGTATCCGTCGTCAACTTGTTTTCCTTGTCTCAAATCTACGACTCGAAAATAATCAGGAAATTCCGTAGGATACTCGTCGAACTTCAACCGGAACCCAAGAACATCGTTGAAGCACTGTTTGAACCCGCCACCGGTTCGGAGGACCTTCTCATATTTCCTAAGAATAGAGTCATCGCTCTTGAAGCGGGAACCTATCAAGTTTTCCTGCACAAAGGTTTCGATATAAGACTCTCTGTACTTAGCTATATCCTCCAGAATAGCCTCTATTGGTGTTCTGGACAAGTGTATCTGCTTTAGGCTTTGACCCAGCGTAGACCGATAAGAAAGCAAATCGAGAACATCTTTGCTTATGAACTGCCTAAACTGCTCTACCATGGGAGACACCTCCTCTCAGTGCCACATCTCAATTATACCCAAAAACGTATTACACGTCAACCATCCCAGACCTCAGTTGAGCTCCAGTAAAAGAACTAAACCCAGCATAGAAACATCCATGCAAAGCCCAATCGCCATTGCTTTCATATCCGCTCCAATTGATGTGAACACAACGACTCCTACGCAGCTCAGGCGCGGACAGCACTTCCATCCGCACGAGCTTCGCGCAGAACCACGCCCCCGTTGCTCCGACGGCAGTGCCGAGACCAGCGCAAGGCGTTCCACGCCTGAAGTACTATGCCGGTCACAAAAAATTCACGACCGTCGTGTGCCGAATATGCTATAATAGACTCGAAAATCATCATTAGGAACATTGGAGAGAAGTGATAACATGGGCTTGGAAAAAGCCATTGCATCCGGCCAAGAGCACCGCAGGCCGTACCACGGCGCGAAGGCGGTGTGCTTCAACTGCCGTAACCATGGCACCTGCGATTATTGCAAGAGCAATCGGCTACACAGCACACGCAGGCGCGAGGCGGCGGCAGATACGCAGCAAAGGGAATATAATAGCTATAACTGCGGCGGGGAGGACTCCGCCGCAGATGCTTTTACGAGAGCCGCCTTGCCGTTCTGACAAAGAAGGACACGGGCATCGCTACATGGCCCCTATTATGGCGGGTGCAAGCCGCGAAATCAATCGAAATCACAAAAAATGAGCGAGTTTTCTGAGCTTTACCACATTTCATGAGCGAGTTTTGCTGGTATCTGCACAAAAACCGACATTAGTAGATAGCTGCAGAGAGGGAGCAGTTGCTTTTTATGGGAGTCTTCTGCGAACACAGCACAAGCCGGTGATCCGCGCAGTCGCGCAGATCGCCGGCTTGTTTTCCAAAGTTGCGCTTATTTGTTGTCTCCAACATACTCCCTGTGCCCATCGGGATATAGCAAATAGGTTGCCTCTTTCTCTGCGTCGTAGCGAGCCACGGGGATGCCCTTCATCTTGGCCCGCTGATAGGATTCGAAGGCCACGGACGAAATGCGGCGGTCCATCTCAGCGTCATCTTCTTCGTTGTCCAGTTCTTCGAGCGTGTGGCGCTTCGAATCGCCCCGTGTATAGCCCAAGGCGGCCATCAGCTCAGGTACGGAGTCAAACGAGCCGGACAGGTCCTCGCCCTTCTCGGCGGCAGCCATCGCCGCCTGAGTCACCGCGTTAGGCACCTCCATGTCGTAAGGAAATCTTCCCGCTTGGACGACGACCTCTGCAAAAGAAGTAAATGCCTCCTCAAGCGACAGATTATATCGGTCGCAGATGGCCGCCAGTTGTTCCCTGATGTTGCTTTCCAATTCAAAGGTTATCGCTGCCTAATTGCCGATTTGCTCCCGAAACGCAGAAACGCCCAAAACCGTTTCCCGCTGTATGGTTTCGGGGCGATTTTGGGCGTTTTCTTTCGATATAAGCGGCCTTGCTTTGGTGCCGCTATTCTCTACCGTCCACCATTCAAAAGCCGCTGTTTGTCGCTTCCGGGTAACAAAAAAGCGCCGTATTACTACGACGCTTTTGTCTTGCTCGGAAGATGGAGCAAGGGAACGCTATTCAATTATCTGTTGTACTTTTTCTTCCTGCTTACAACCGTTGTGCCAATGGCTGCACCGCCGCTGATGAACAACAGGGCAATCCACAAAGCAAGGTTGCTTGTATCGCCGGTCTGCGGACTCTTAACGGATGTTCCCGGTTTGATACTGGCAGGCTTTTTCTCAAGAGCAGCAATCGCATCTTCGATAGCCTTTGCCATCTTATCTACTTCAGATTGCTCCGTAATGTTTTTACCACGGACAACAGCCTTGACAGCAGCTTCCACTCCGGAGAAATCCTTGTAGTCATTCTTGTTCAGGGCATTTGCTTTGGCAATGGCTTCGTCGACCTTGGTGTAGTCGGCAGGTAAGTAAGTCATTGCAATGTTCTGCGTATGAGTTGCTGTATCAGCCGTAATCGTAATATTGAGATTGAAAACCTCGCAATTATCTGCATTGACTTCGACAGTATAAGTACCCGCTTCCAAATCAACAGGGTTTGCTACTTCCTGACCATTCACTTTAATGACTACATTCGCCAACTCAGCAGGTGTTACGACAAAAGAAACTGTATACTTAGGTGCGGGCAAAAGGGGCGTTCCATTAGAATTAAATCTATAATTGCCGCCAGCAGCAGTAATCTCATTAAAGAAATCCTCAGTTTCCATATATTCGATAGACTTAGCTGTTCCTGCTGCACTGTTATTTCCGCAAGCAAAGACATTTTCTATCTCGGTAAAGAAATTGTTCTCAAATGTCGCCGAACCTTTTCCTACAATGCCGCCAAAGCGCCCATAAGGAAGCGTGGCAGTGTATTGTGACAAATCAATCTCGCCACCAAAATAGCAGTGACTGATTGTGGTATCGCTTCCGACAGTGCCGGCAATTCCTCCAATGTCACCGTTTCCTTTGCCCAATGGAGTCAATTTACCGATGGAATAGCAGTTCGTGATTTTAGCATTCTCGCTGATCTGACCAGCAATGCCTCCTGCATGAGGAGCATTAACCGTAATATCTCCAGTGTTTGCGCAATAGCGTACTTCACTTGTTCCGCCTGCATATCCAACAATTCCGCCAACATAAAGGCTGGACATATCGCCGGTAATGTTAATATTACCTTTGTTCTGGCAATACTCAATCACAGTGTTATCTGCCCAACCGCATAGACCGACAGGCCCGTAAATATAGGCTCCATTATTACTGAATAATACTTCTGATGTACAGTTTGAAATTTTTGAATCAGAAGCCCATCCTGCAACTGCGCCAAAAAATATACGGTTTCCACCGGTGGTAACATCAACTTTTCCCGTAATCGTTAGGCCGGAAACCTCAGCCCCTTCAAGATCGCCAAAGAATCCTCCGATGATATCTTTTTCATATATAGCGGAAAAATCAATGTTTGAAATCGTGTGTCCATTACCATAAAATTTTCCGCTGAAATAATACTCGTCCTCGCTTTCGCCGGGATATCCAATGGGCTCCCATGCCAAGCCGGCCAAATCCAAATCCGCCTCAAGGGAAATGACAGCATCCGTTTTTTTGTTGTATTCGCCTTTGTTTACTGCACTTGCAAATGCAAAGAGGTCATCGACGGTGGCAATCGTAATTTTGCCACTTTGTTCATTTTCTTCTGCAAACGCTGTCATCGGAACAAGTGCCATCACAAGGCACAACGCAAGCAGAAGGCTTAGAAGTTTCTTCTTCATTTTCATTCCTCCAAAATAATTCTATCCGCTATTTACTTCCTCCGACAGCGGACACGCCGGAGAAGATAGAAGGTTTAACCGGAAAAGATCGATTTGCCGGTCGTGGTTAGGACTTCAATATCAAACCACCATCCTTCCGGCAAACGCAAAAAGCCGAAGCCAAGGCATAATGCGCCCTGTCTCCGGCAACTGGTTCGTTATAAATTGTATGAAATAAGACTTGACACGCTGAAAAAACGGCGCTATGCTCCTGCCGAGCCGAGCCGAGCCGAGCCGACAATAATTGTCGTATTTCCGTTTGCCATAGTCAAGTCCTCCTTCCATAATTTCTAAGGCAAAAAGGACATAAATCCCCACCCCATAAATAAACAGCGGTATTATAGCAGATTTTTCCCGAAATCTCAAGTAGTTTTCAGAATAGTACACTTCTCTTTTTCTCAAATCATTGCCTTCTTCCATTACTCACGGAACTTTATGACTTCTTGAATACTACCCGAAAAGGAAAAGCCGCCGTCTGTGACAGCGACTTTTCTCTTTAGCGGGTAAACCGTATCAGCAATTCGTTTAAGGCATCCACGGCACCGTGCCTTTCAGCCTGTATCTCTCGATTTCGCCACTCCATAAGGCACTGACAAATTACTCTGATTTCTACCGGCTCAAAGGGGATTTTCTTCTTTCGCCCCGGCTTCATCGCTTCCGCAATGTCACACAGGCGAAGGGCGAGGGCGTCAATCTGACCGTTCGTTTCTGCGTCATAGCTCCTGTGCTGCTGTACCAAGCCGTTTATCAGCACCCGCACCTCATAATCATCCAGCTTGACCTTCATAGCCGTCCTCCTAACAGTAAATCAAATCGTTTGCAACGATTTCCATACTCACCTTTATGATACTCCACGGACAGGCTTTTTTCTAATAGCACAACAACGGTTGCGGAGTGCGTAAATGAGTGGTTCGAGAAAAGAATCAAAACGAAGCGGGAACCGCTGACCGTTGCGAGTTATATCGGGATTATCAAAAATCATATCAACCCTAATTTGGGCGGGATTCGTGTGCAGGACTTACAGCCGGGCGACATCGAAGACATGGCAGAAACACTGTCAAAGAAAAAGCTCTCCCCGAAGACCGTCAAGAATGTCATCACGGTGCTCCATACAGCTTTAGCTTATGCCATTAAGAAGGGTATCATTGTCAAAAATCCCTGCGAAAATTTAGACATTGAAAAGTGCAAAAAGCATAAAATTACTCCGCTGCTTGACGGTGAAATCCCGGCATTTCTGAAGGCCATTGAAGCGGACTCAGAGTTCAAAAACGCTTACGCGTTTTGCCTTTACACCGGTTTACGCGAGGGCGAATGTCTTGGACTCACATGGGACAAGGTGGACCTCAAAGGCGGGTGCATTTCCATTGAGCAGCAGCTCCAGAAAGACCGCCAGAAGAGCGGTACATACTTCATCAAAAATGCGACAAAAACGAAGAAGACACGCACCGTTTACTTGACAGAAGATGCGGTAACCTGCTTGGAAAATGAGAAAAAACGGCAGGAAGAAAACGAGAAGCTGGCTGGCGAATTGTGGGACAACGAGTGGAACTTGGTTTTCACAAACGACCTTGGCCGGTATATAGTCCCGATGACATTTTACAAGCACTTCAAAAGAATTGCCGAAAAAATTGGCCGTCCGGATTTGCGCCCCCACGACCTGCGGCACACCTTGGCCACCGTTGCGATCGCCAGCGGCTCGGATGTGAAATCCCTGCAGGACATGCTGGGCCACACCACGGCAGCGATGACGCTTGACGTGTACGCCCATCCTTCGGACAAGCGGCAACGCGAGGTGGTGGGCGGTATACAGGAACGGTTTAGAGGACTCGCCAAAGGCGAGGAAAAACAGGGTCAGTAACCACGTTTGTGGTCAAAATCATGGTCAAATCCCCATTTTGACGCAGAAGAAAACCCTGTAACCGGCATGGTTACAGGGTTTTTCACTGGCGCAGTGGGAGGGATTCGAACCCTCGTGCCGCTTTTGACGACAACACGATTTCCAGTCAGGATGAGTTGCTTCAAATCCACCAGCCCTTTAATATCAACGGTTTCAAGATTTTTTCGATTTTAGATTCCTTGCGATTCAACACGATTTGGTATTCGGATTCTAACATAATCTACCCCTTTTTGTCAAGGGTTTTGATACAAATTTTAGGTAAAAAATAGCAACATAACTACCCCTATCCGACCGGTTTTTGACTTTAGAAAAAATTTTTGTTAGAATATAATTATAGGTTAAAGATAAGAAGTAGTGGAGCGTGGCAAGGATATTAAGGCTTATACGCCTCTTGCCTTGGTATCCTAATCAAATAATGATTAGACTGTGCGAAGATATGAAACTGTTTTTAACCAATAGGTGAAAATATAGTTTATTTGTCCGCTATATTTAGTGATTGTTGTTCATTTATATTAATAGGTTATAAAAAGAAGTTCTCATAGAAAGGCCATCCGTAAAGGGTGGTTTTTCTTTTTGTGCGGACTGGTAAAGTTTTTCCAAAAGAGGTAAAAAAATGGAAGGACGCACAGACAGAGAGAGGAAAAGTGTCTGCGCGTCCTTCTAACAGGGGCAGAAACGGCTTTAAGCCCTTGCTAGTATGGTTATAGCCCCAAAATTCAAACGCCGTGAAGGTGCCTTAAAATGCGAAATGGGGCTATTCCAATTTGTCAAGATTTTTTGATAACAATGAACGACTAACCGGAAAGTCTATTTCTTGGGCTTCTGGATTAGTCCTAACTTAGTCCAACAGTAGGAAAGTAAAAGGAACGAAGTCAGAAAATCACTTATTCATCATCATCGGGCAGGGCTTTAATGAGGTCGTGGAAAGTGGGCTTCTTCTCTTTCTTAGGCTCCTTAAAACCGAACTTCTCAAGGAAATTCTGCTTCAACTCAATGAAACTAATATCCTTTTCTTCAATCATATAGGGTTTGGTCTTATCATACTGCCACGACTTCTTACCATTCCTAGAAACGCTTTCAACCTTGGGATAGACCTTAACCTTAACCTTCTTGGCTTCCTCTGCTTTTAACCATTTGACTTGTTTGTTAGCAACACACCATTCAGCGATTTCAGGATAACCCCAGTTCTTGATAGGCTTATCAGTCATTGTAATCTCTCCTTTTTGGTTATAGTGTGGTATAGCGCTGTCTTTACGTTAATACAAACTGGCGAAAATGTCAATAGGTTTAAGGCCGGTCAAAAGATTTTTTAGCGGGAATGGGCACACAGGGAAAATCATATACATCTATTTTTCAAGTATATATGGACACAGTAAAAGTGCTCCTTTCTCCTTATTATTTTTTATTTATAGAAAGGCGTAAGTGGTTTGGCTCCTGCTTGCGTCTTTCGTCCTTCTTTTGGGCAAACGTGAAAATTTGACTTAAAAGAAAAATTATTATATTATGTAATTAGACAGACATAAAATTATTTAACTCCTTTTTCTTTTATTTATTTCTTTTGATATAGAGGGTGTTTTAATAGCACCTTCTATATTTTTTACCGGTTTGTAAGACCATCGGACAAACAAAGTTAATCAATTAAAAATAAAACTTAGATATAGATGGAGGTAATTGAAATGGATAAGATTACAATTAGAATTGATGAAGATATTAAGGCGTGGTTAAAGGAATACGCTTATCAAAATAGAACTACTCTTAGTGATGTAGTTAGAGAGTGTTTAGAAAAATTAAAGAACCAGAAGGAGAAAGAATAATGACTAGAAAATTTAGTTTAGAGAATGATTTTATGAACCTGTCTATTGATGATATGGTTTATGGCTATATTCAGCATATGGCAACTTATGCGCCAGAATTAAAGACACTTTATATTCCAGTAGATAAGGTGAGTAGTGAAAAGAAGAATATCGCAAAAATAATTAATAAAACACCTAGAACAGTTTCCAATAGGATAGAGAAGTTATTAAATGCGGAATTACTCAAATAGGGATAGATAAAATTAAATGGAACTAATAAATTATGTTATATTATCCCTCAAGAGACTATAGGTAGATATTAGATTATTTATGATGAAATGCTATATTATCTTATTTCTACTAGAAACTCAAACAGTATTAAGGTATATTTATATTTGAAAAATAAGTATGATTGGAAAGCAAAGACTAATGAGTTTTATAGTTTTACTAACAAAGAACTTCTTAATGCTATTGGATATGCTGATAATTATGATAATAACGCTAATACAATGATTTAGTTTATACTTGATAGTTTTATGCGTGAAGGTGTTATTAAATGGGTTAGTTATACTGAGACTATCAATAATAAACCTGTTCCTAAGAAGCGTCTTTTATTTGTTGCTTCTGGATTGAATGATTTAAAACCCGTGGAATAACCAACCGTTGTAAGCGTAAGCGCACAACCTAATAAGTTAAAACTAATCTAAGATACTAATAAGATATTTAGAGTGAAATTTCCGAATGTAATAGAGTGAAATTTCCGAATGTAATAGAGTGAAATTTCCACTTTACATTTTTAATATAAAACTCAACACCAGAATTGACGTTATAATAACTTCAACATCAATTCTGGTGTCATTTTTGCCACCACTAAAGCAAAGGAGTGATAATATGTCCTATTCAAAATAGCAAAAGGATGAAATAAAATTAGAATTAGAAACAAATCCAGATATAAAAGAAAAATATCGTGGAGCGGGAATATATACAATAAAGATTGATGATATCTTAGTGTATATAGGTAAATCATAGGACTTATTAGAAAGAATATCAGAGCACATAGCAGAGATATAGAATATAGATTATCATAGTTCAAATAAATATAAAGTAATGGCGCAAGCGCAGAGAATGGGACATAGTATTAACTTTGATGTAATATACTATTGTCCCTTTACTTTTGGAAATCAAATGATAGATGATATAGGTTTTACAGAGGGTAAGTATATTAGAAAATACTTGCCCTTTCTTAATGTCCAGATTCCAAAAGAAGAAGATTATAGAAAGTATACCTATAACAAGCGGGCAAAGTATATAACCCTTGACAGTATCTTATATGAGGGAAAATTAAAAAACTCCCTTTAATCTTTCTTACTTTTGGACTAACTACTAAAGACCAACAGCAAACAAAATTATATTATTATGAAGGAGAATTAACCGTTATGAAAAACTATAGTGTAGATGAACTAAAAACCTTGTGTGATTGGGTAAAGCGTAAAGAGATTCTAGCAGATTATAAATATTGGTAGGAATTGGGTTTGTCTGACTGTATGACAAGCGCGTATTTGTCTTTAATTGAAAAAAATAGTATCATTGAGAATAAAGGGGAATGATATTATGATTTATATTAGAAATAGCAGAATGTAGGATTATTTGTATGAAAATGGTGTTAAACCTGAATACACTTATAATGATGGATTGAGCAAATATATTACCACTGACAATTTACTTTCTCTATTGGATTCTTACACCATAGAGCATATCTGTATACCAAACAAGCAGTAAGGAGGTGAGCGTATGCCATAGAAGCCAGGCACATTAACTAACAAACAAAAGGCGTTTCTAGTTGAGTATATCAAGGACTATAACGCAACAAGGGCTTATATGCGTGCTTGCCCTGATGTTTCTTATGATACCGCTAATGCTATCTCCTGCCGTATCTTAAAGAAGCCAGAAGCGCACGAATTTTTAGACCAACTTGAGCAAGAGAAATTTAAGGAACTCCGCATTAACGCAGAACACATAGCAACAGAACTAGCAAAGATAGCATTTCAAGATGATACAATAAGCGCAAAAGATAAAATGAAAGCAATGGAACTCTTACAAAAACAATTAGGCTTATAGTCATAGAAGATTCAGGCAGATGTAAGCACAAATATTAATATTGAAATTGGAGAATGAAATGGATATTAATTTGAAGATTAACCGCTCCTAGTTCTCTCCTACCTTATTCCCTTTGCTATTGGACTACTCACACAGACACGAAGTTTATCTAGGCGGCGCTGGGTCGGGAAAATCTTATTTCATTACTTAGAAAATCATTGTGCGGTGCTGTAGGGAAAGAATCCGTGTTATGGTTTGTAGAAGATATGGAACCACGATTAGAAATACTTGCTTTGCGCTGTTCAAGGAAGTATTAGAGAAGTGGCAGTTATTACCATATGTGAAGATTAGAGAAACTGACTTCAATATTAGATTTCCAAACGGTAGTGAAGTCATATTCTTAGGGCTTGATGAAGAAACTAAGTTGTTATCTCTGTCTAATATAGGAATGATATTTATTGAAGAAGTTTTTGAAGTTCCTAAACCAATAGTAGAACAAATTGATTTGCGTTTGCGTGGAACTACCCCTAATCAACAAATCCTGTTTGCTTTTAACCCAATCAGTCAATCACACTGGTTATATGATTACTGTGAAGTGAACCCGCCGCAAAGTTTCATAATGACTAAGACCACATATAAAGACAATCCATTTTTGAACGCAGACTATATAGCCACGCTGGAAGAAATGCTGAAGCGCAATCCCGCAAAGGCCAGAATCTACACAGAAGGGCTATGGGGCGTTGATGTAGATGGGCTAGTGTTCACGAACTGGACAACCGCAGATTTTGACCCTCTTTCTCTTTCTGCTTCTGGACTGGAACACAGAGCCGGCGCTGACTTAGGATTTATTGACCCCACGACAGTCATTGATACCTTATATAATAGAGAGAATCACACAATCTATGTTTTCAATGAGTTCTACAAGAGCGGTTAGTAGTTAGATGCTGTTGCCGAAGGAATTAGAAAAATGAACTTGGGCAAGGTGAAGATATATATGGACTGCGCTGAACCTCGCTCTATTTCTTACTTTCGTTCTGCTGGATTTAATGTTGTTCCTTCAATTAAGGGTAAGGATAGCGTAAAGGCTGGTATTTCTTTCCTACAGAATCATAAAATCGTGGTTCTTCCTTCTTGTCAAAATCTGATAAGGGAATTAGAAAACTTTTCATATAAAAAAGATAAGATGGGTGACTACTAGGAGGACTGTTATACTCACGAATACAGCCACGCCATAGACGCTATGAGGTATGCTTACAGTGATATTTACACTAAGAGTAAACTAAAAACGTTAGATAAAGGCGTATTGGGCTTATAATAAAGGAGGTTAATAAATTGTATTTGATTGATAAAGATACTTCTATTACAACACAATATATCAGTAAGGTAATTAATTAGTTTGAATTTAAGGATAAACATAAACTACAGAAGTATTTCAATTACTATGAAGGTAATCAAGAGATTTTGCGCAAGGTAGCAAGAGACGATGGTAGACCTTGTAATAAAGTGGTTACTAATTATTGTCAGAACATCGCAAATACTTTTCAAGGCTATATTACCGGTCTACCTATCTCTTACACAAGTGATAAATCTATAGACGGTATCTTTGATGTATTGAACTATAACGATGTAAAAAATGAAGATACTGAATTACTAAAGGACGCTTTAATTTTTGGCGTTGGTTATGAAATTCTATGGATTGATGGGGATGGACAGCAGAGATTCAAGCGCCTTGACCCACGGGAAATCATACCCATTTACGGCAATACCCTAGATGAAGAATTGCTATATGTGATTAGATATTACATTGAGGAAACCATAGACAAGAACAGCGAGAGTTATATTGTTGAGGTCTATAGTGCTGATTCTATTAAGCGCTATCGTAGCAACCTTGGCTTTTCTTCCTTTAACCTACTGGAAGAAACCCCGCATTTTTATAATCAAGTTCCTATCACAGTCTTTAATCTGAATCGTGATAATAAAGCCTGTTTTGATAGTGTTATGACATTACAGGACGCTTACAATAATCTGTTATCTTCTGAAATTGACGATTTTGATACTTTCGCTGATGCTTACTTAATTATGAAGGGCGTTGTTGCTGACGCTGATGATTTAGTAGAAGCAAAGTAGAAACGTGCTTTTTGTGTTGATAGTGATTGTGAAATTTCTTACTTAACTAAAAATATCAGTGACACACAGATTGAGAATATGCTTACAAATATCAATGACCAGATTCACAAAATGTCTAATTGCCCTGACTTCAATGATGAAAAGTTAATGGCTCAATCTGGTATTGCTATGAAGTATAAACTAATCGGCTTTAACAATGTGAGTTCTTCTATTATTGCTAATATGACAAAGGCGCTCCAAAAGAGAATAGAGTTAATTTGTGAGATTATCAATCTGACCGGTGATACTGCTCTTTGGAGAGATATCAACATTATCTTTACTACTAACCTACCTGAAAACACTCTTGAAACCGCACAGATGGTAAATCAGTTAAGAGGTTTAGTTAGTGATGAAACCTTACTATCACAGATTTCTTTCATTCCAAACGCACAGGACGAAGTTAAGAAGATACAGGCGCAGAAGCAAGCCAATATTGAAATGTATGGTTTTACTTCTAATAGTTAGGATGATGAAGAATGAATGAAAAGTATTGGGCTGAACGTCAAGCAGAACAGCAGATAAATTTATTAGACAAACATACTAGAGATTATGAAAAGCGGTTGGCGGTTGAGTATAGAAACTGTTTGCGCAAGGTAAAGGAGCAACTAGTAGATTTATATGATGATATATTAGTTGATAGCAAGAATGGAACTTTACTTGTCAGTGATTTATATAGATACAATCGTTATTATGAGTTGATTAATACTCTGAACAGCAACCTTAAAAAGTTGGGTTATGCTGAAATCAAGATAACAGAAGATGAATTGATGAAAATGTATATGGCAACAACTGACTTAGTAGCCAATACATTTTCTATGTCTGTTGGATATGATATGAACTTAGCAAAGAAATGTTTAGATGCTGTGTGGTGTTCTGATGGTAAACATTGGAGTGACCGCATATGGGACAACAAGACCAAACTACAAGAGGTTATCGAAAAGGGTTTGATTGACTGTGTGAGCCGTGGAGCAAGCAAGCGGGATTTGATAGCAGAGTTGCGCCAGTAGATGAACAGCAGTTATTATAACGCCGACCGCATAGCCAGAACAGAATTAAGTTATGTGTAGAATCAGGCCACGAAAGACAAGTATCTTGAAGCAGGGGTTAAGCGCTATAAGTTCCTGTCTGCCCACGATGAAAGAACTTGTGATGTGTGCGGAGAGTTGGACGGAAAGATTTTCTATCTGCGTGACGCTAGAGTTGGTGAAAACTATCCCCCTGTCCATCCTAATTGCCGTTCTACAGTTCTAGCAGTAATAGAGTAAGGAGGGTTTAGAATGTTTAAGATAGATAAGAAAACAAATAAGATTACTTTAACAAAGGGCGATAACGCAGAATTACAGGTTAATATTTATGATGCTGATGGTAATGAAAGAGGTATTTATGATGATGATACAGTAGTTATTACCGTGCGCAAGACCGCAGACACAAGCGCAGTAGCCTTAACCAAAACCGCTACAGATGGCGTTATTGCTTTTGTTCCTGATGATACTAAGTCCCTTGCTACTGGATAGTATCGTTATGATATTCAACTAACAACATTTGGAGGTAAGATATATACTATTATCCCTGATGCTTGTTTTGAAATCGGTGTGGAGGTAACAAAATGAGAGAGTTAAATACAGCATTACAAGCCACGATTACCGAAAAGGACAGTATCAAGGGAACTATGGGTGTAGGCGTTGATTACTACAAAGGTAAGGACGGTTATACACCTATTAAGGGCGTTGATTACTTCACAGAGGAAGATATAGCGGAAATCAAGAAAGGTATCGAAGGGGCAGACTTGAGCGAGTATCCAAAGAAAAAAGACCTTGCTACTGTTGCCACTTCTGGAAGTTATACCGACCTGAAGGACAAGCCCACATTCAACGGAGACTATAACAGTTTGACGAATAAGCCGGAGTTATTTAGCGGGAGTTATAATGACCTGACTAACAAACCTGAACTATTTAGCGGTGATTACAATGACCTAACCAACAAGCCCACGATTCCAGAAGCACCAGATTTAGGAGAGTATGCTAAAACCGCTGACTTATCTACTGTTGCTTCTTCTGGTTCTTATGAGGACTTGACTAACAAACCTACTATACCAGAAGCCTATACCCTTCCTGTTGCTTCTACTGATACTCTTGGTGGTGTGAAAGTAGATGGGGAAACTATTACTATTGCGGATGGTGTTATTTCCTCTACTGGTGGCGGTGGTAGTTCTTATAATGATACATTTGTATATAATAATTCATCAAATGCTAGTGCTGAAAAAGTGATTACCATTACAAATGATTTTAAGATTGGCGATAAGAATAACTTCATTCATTCACCGGGGACAATATGCCTTGGTTATAAAAATACTGTATCTACTAAAAATGATAATGTAATGCGTTCCATTTTAATAGTTGGTGATGGACACTTTCTTAATTACTATAATCTTAGTAGTAGCGCTTTTATTGGAAGCGAGAATGACGGTCAAATGAATGATTCTTTATGTATTGGATATTAGAATACAATTAGATGGGGCGTTTATAATTGCTTGGTTGCTGGGCGAAATAATTTATTTATTGGTGCTTCTAGCACTGCCAACTTTAAAAGTTGTTCTATGATAGGTTATAATCTGATAAATGACGCTCATATAGGCCATTATTTTGGTTAGTTTAATTTAGCAACAGCCAATGAACCCTTACAACGCGAATTTGTTATAGGTAATGGAACAAGTGATAGTAAACGCTCTAATGCTTTAAGTGTCGATATGACAGGCAACTTAGCCATAGCGGGAACAATGTCAAGTGCTGGCGCTGACTATGCTGAATTTTTTGAATGGAAAGATGGAAACCCAACAGCACAAGATAGAGTGGGTTATATTGTTACTCTGGACGGTGACAAACTGACCCTTGCTAATGAGGGTGATTATATCCTTGGTGTTGTGTCTGGAACTGCTACGGTCTTAGGTGATAACCCTGAATGGAATTGGGCGAAACGTTGGGTAACTGATGATTTCGGCAGAATCCAATATGAAGATGTAGTTGTCCACCACGAAGCAGAAGATAGAAACGGCGAGACTATTCCCGCTTGGGACGAAGTAGTTAAAACCCCCGTTGTCAATCCAGAATATGACCCAGACCAAAGTTATACCAGACGCGCCGATCGTAAGGAATGGGACGCAGTAGGTATGATGGGAAAATTATATGTTCGTGATGATGGCACTTGTCAAGTTAATGGATATGCTAAACCTGTTAATGGTGTTGCTACCGCTTCTACTTCTGGAACTATGAGAGTGATAGAGCGTGTAAGCGATAACGTTATTAGAGTGGTTATTAAGTAATTTGCGCTAAAAAAAAAATTTTTGTAAAATAAGAAAAGTGGGGCAGAGTTTTAAAATTACTCTGTCTCACTTTTTATAATCCTTAGAAGGTCTTTTAGGGAGCAGACATTAAAGAACTAACTAAATATTTTTATAGAAGGGGCTAGGTTATTAAGCCTAGAATCTGGTGATTAAAATGGATAATGAAGTATTAAACACAGGGGCAGTAGATACTAATACTGAATCTGAAAGTGTAAAGACCTACACACAAGAAGAAGTCGATAGAATGTTACAAGCAGAAGTTGACAGACGTATCGACGGCGCTTTAAAGAAACAAGCAAAGAAAAACGAAGAAAGAGTAAGAGAAGCCGAAAAACTCGCAAAGATGAATGAAGCCGATAAGTTTTAGTATGAACTAGAACAGCGTGAAAAGGCAATCATTGAGAAAGAAAAGGCGCTTGCTCTGGCTGAAAACAAAAATGAAGCAAGTAAAATTCTCGCTGAAAAAGGTTTATCATTAAGCCTAGTTGATTTTGTAGTTGCGGAAGATGCTGAGACTATGAATACTAACATTTCACTTCTGGACAAGGCATTTAAGGCCAGTGTAAAGGCAGAGGTTGAAAAGCGTTTGGGCAGTTCCACACCGAAGAAAAACCTTCCAGTAGATGAAGGATTGACCATTGATAAAGCAAGAAAAATGTCGGTGGCTGAACTGAATCAATTAGCAAATGATAACCCTGATATATTTAACAAACTATTTAACTAATTAAGGAGGGCTATATTATTATGGCTAATACTGTTTATGCTAACAAAGTTATTGAAGCAAAGGTAAAAGATTTACTGAATACCGCTGTTAATGCTCGTTCTCTAATGACTATTGACAATGACCTGAGTGAAAGTGATGGAATGACCAAGACCATTAACGTCTATACATATACCGGTGCTGTTGAAATTCTGACCGATGGCGCTAAAAACACTAGCCGTGGTTCCGTTTCTTATACTGGCACTGACTACACTGTGAAGCGTGCCCAACAGGTCTTTGATTATTTAGACCAAGACTTTATGAAAGATAGTAATGTTGTTGATGCTCTGTTAAAGGGCGCTAATCAGGTTATGGTTAATAAAATGACCGCCGACTTTATTACCGAAGCAAAAAAGGCTACCTTATCTGAAACTTTCGCTAATGGTAAGGCTATTTCTTATGATACTATCGTGGACGCTATCAGCAAGTTAAATGTTGAGGATGAAAGCGGTATCTTTATCCTGATTCCTAATACTTGGAAAGCAAGTCTGCGCAAGGATGCTGATTATAAGTCTGCTATGATGGGCGAGGTAATCTATAATGGATAGGTTGGCACTATTTGCGGTATCCCCGTTATTGCTACTAAGGCTTTAACTGATTGCGCTTTCGTTATGACTAAGGAAGCCGTAAAACTGTTCTTGAAGAAAGACGTTGATGTTGAACAAGACCGTGATATTGAAGCAAAGAAAAATACTGTTGTTCTGACCGCTTACTATATCTGCGCTCTTGCTGACGCTACTAAGATTTGTAAGATTAGTGAAGCCGCTGCGTCTGGCAATTCCTAATTTAAACTAACACAAGGAGAGATAAAATATGCTAGAACAAGTAAAGACACTACTAGGTATTACCGATGATAGTAAAGACAATATTTTATCTCTGTTAATTGAATAGGCTACAGAAGAAGCATTAACTTACACACATCAAAATTCTATTGATAATCTGCTTACTGCCATTGTTAGAATGGTTGTATATAATTATAATCGCATTGGAACGGAAGGTGTAGACACAGAGGGATATAGTGGGGTATCTTTCGCTTATTCCTCTGACTACCCTGATAATATAATGCGGTTGCTGAGAGCGCAAAGAAAAGCGGTAATGATATGATTAACCGTGAAATGAAATCTGTTTATCTTGTCTCTTTCACTTCTGGAATTGACAAATATGGACAGAAGCGCAAGAACGGCGAAAAGAAAGATTTAATTGATATGGCGGTCAAGGTTTACAGTCAAACTAATGTGAGCGACATACGTTATAATGATATTGAGTTGATAGGCTTGACCAAAACCGCCATTGATGATACCCAATAGATAGAGATTGATAGTGTAAGATATTAGATTTCTTATGTTATTCCTTCTGGACGCTATACACAAGTATTGATGAAGAAGGTGTAATAGTGGCTGAAATAATTAATTTAGATAAGTTAAATGCTAAACTAAAGAAACTTGAAAATCTGGATATTGAATAGGCTCTAAATAAGGCTTGCTTAGTCGTAGAGAATGAAGCAAAAGAACAATGTCCAGTAGATAAGGGGCAACTAAGAAACAGCATAACCCACGAAATTGATAACAATGACGGTTATGTTGGGACTAACTTAGAGTATGCGCCTTATGTTGAGTTCGGCACAGGTCTATTTTCTAAAGAAGGAAATGGACGAAAAACGCCGTGGAGTTATTAGGACGATGAAGGTAAATGGTATACTACGACAGGCCAGAAACCGCAACCTTTCCTTGAATCGGCGTTGAAGAAGAAAAAGAAAGAAATCGTTTCTATATTCCAAAAGGAGATAGAAAATTCAGTATAGAAAGGGGTTAAGTAATGATTGACTATAAACCAACATTGATAGCAGAGTTAGAAAAAATCGGCTTACCTGTTTATTATGAATTGATGTGTGATAGCGATACTGAAACCCCTTGTATAACTTATTAGGAAAGTGAAAACGCTGATTATATTACTGGCGATACAGTAGGTTACAGCAACCTTTCCTATTACATTAAATTGTGGGGTAATGATTTAAGCGTGTTAGCCCCATATGCTCAAGCCATTAGTGAGAAAATGCGTTCATTGGGCTTTACTAGGGGAAGTTATAATGAACTATGGTATAATCAATAGATTTGTATGATTATGTTATTCTCTGCTACTGGTGTTGAAAAATACAATTAAAGGAGATATTAATTATGGATATTACTCACGGTATTTTAAGTCAGGGCGCACAATTAGATATTGGTTTTAAATATAAGAGTTCAATTACTAATTCAAACTTTGATAAGAGCAATACTAGCGCCTATTTTAAAGATTATTTTGATTGTTATTGGGTTGGTAAGGCTCAAAGCACTGGCGCACAGGATACTAATAATGTATATGATATGGCTATTGGAATTTATAATTTATAGGAAATTCCTGAGATTGGGAATACTGCTTCTTCTGAGCGTGAAAAACTTGATGTTACAACTTTAATGGATAAGAAGAAAGCCTATATTGACGGGTTAGAAGATTCAAGTGAGGGTGGGGACGCTCTTACATTCAAATTTTTATATGACCCCAAACTATTTAATTTTCTAAAGGAAATTTCTACTTATTACAACGATTCCGGCAATGCTTTATCTTTAGCGGAGAAGAAGGTATATTTCCGTATTACTTTCCCTTCTCATAATACTCAATCCGGAAAAGCGATTGCTAACGGTGACATTTGCGCTAAGTTCGCTGGTGAAATAAGTTTATCTATGGATAGTGTTGCCGTTAATAGCCCTATGACTTTCACAATGAGTGTCAGTTTAAAGAGTGGTATTGACTTTGATAGTGTTTATGATACTACTGATGAAATGGGTTATCCACAATATTGGTAATTTAACCTAATAACTTTATGGGGTAGGTGTATAAAGCATTTACCCCAATATTTTTTTAAAGGAGATTATAATTATGTTATATACAACTTTTTCTGCTGGTGGTAAGGATTATAAATTACGCCTTTCTACTCGTGCCATTGTTGAGGTAGAAAAGAAGTTAAATAAGAATATGTTAAATATCTTTACTTCTTTAGCAACTAACCAACTACCCTTAACCAATGATTTGATGGTGCTATTACAAGCGTCAATGTAGCAGTATCAACACGGCATTACTCTTGATAATGTTTATGATATCTATGATGCTTATTTAGCCGATGGTAATTCCCTACCTGATTTCTATGAAGTTATCTTTGATTTATTCAAGGTGAGCGGAATTATTAAAGACGATGCTATTGAAAGTATTGATAGTAAGAGTGAGGGCGCAAACCCAAACGCATAACTCCGCAAACTCCAACAGAACTAATCTATGAATTACTACCCCTTGCGCTTGACATTGGCTTGAGTGAGTGGGAATTTTGGGATATGACTATAGCAGAGATATACCGCAAAGTTTCCAGTTATAACAGAGTGAGAGAAGCGCAAATGAGAGAAAAGGCCACGTTTGACTATTCACTAGCAAATCTTATAGGGCTTTCTGTCTCTCGCCTATTGGATAGTAAAAACAAGTATCCCCCTATTTCCGATGCCTACCCTTCACTATTTGAACCCGTTCCAGAAGAAAGAGGACATAGGGTGGAAATTGATATGAACAAGCTATTTAAGTTTGCGGAAAAGGCTAATAAACGATTTGAAAATAAAGACGATGAAGGGAGGGCAATAAATGACACTACAAGAATTAGTAGTGAAGATAACTGGTGATACTTCTGGACTTGAGAAAAGCGCTTCTAAGGCTAGTTCTATTGCTGGCTCTATTGGTAAGACAGTTGGTAAGGGGCTGGCTGTTGCTAGTGCCGCCGCCGCTACTGCTACTGTTGCCTTAGTAAAGAGCGCTGTAGAAAGTTATGCTAGTTATGAACAATTAATAGGCGGTGTTGAAACCCTATTTAAAGATAGCGCCGGTGTAGTAGAACAATACGCAAATAACGCTTATAAGACTGCTGGAATGAGCGCTAACTAGTATATGGAAACTGTTACCTCATTCTCTGCTTCACTACTCCAAAGTTTAGGTGGTGATACAGAAGCCGCCGCAAAGAAAGCAGATTTAGCAATAACTGATATGGCTGATAATGCTAACAAAATGGGTAGTTCTATGGAAAGCGTTGAAAATGCCTATAAGGGCTTTGCTAAATAGAATTACACAATGTTAGATAACTTAAAGTTAGGTTATGGCGGCACAAAAGCAGAAATGGAAAGATTGCTTGCTGATGCTGAAAAACTGAGTGGTATTAAGTATGATATTAGTAGTTATTCAGATATCATTGATGCTATCCACGTTGTTCAAACTGAAATGGGTATAACTGGAACAACTGCTAAAGAAGCGTCAAGCACTATTGAAGGAAGTCTAAATTCTATGAAAGCGGCTTGGGGCAATATGGTCACAGGCATAGCAGATGAAAACGCAGACTTTGACACTTTGATTTCTAATCTGGTGGATAGTGTGGGAACTTTTGCGGACAATATATTACCCCGTATCACACAAGCGCTTAAAGGAGTGGGGACGCTGGTTGGAAAATTGGCGCCAGTGATAGCGGAACAACTACCCGTTATGATACAGGAGATTCTACCCCCACTGTTGGACGCTGTAGCCGGTTTAGTAACATCTTTGATTTAGGCACTTCCAGACCTCATAAGCACAATCATAACCGCAATCTCTGACTTTATAAATTCTGACAGTCTACCAACCTTGATACAAGCACTTATTGACGGTATCCTAGGTTTAGTTGACGCTATTGTTGAAAACCTACCATTGCTTATTGATGCCGGTATTCAGTTGATTGTAGCACTTGGCGAGGGATTAATTGAAGCACTACCACAAATCATTGAAAAATTACCTGAAATTATTGACGGTCTTATTAATGGGCTTCTTGATAATATTGATGCTATCATTGAAGCAGGTGTTTAGTTATTGGTGGCTATCGTTTCTAACTTACCTGCTATCATTGCCGGTATTGTAAAGGCGATTCCTAAAATTATTAAGGCAATCTTTAAAGCCATTGTGAGCGGTGCTAAAGAAATGCTTAAAGCCGGTAAGGAATTAGTTAAAGGCTTATGGCAAGGCTTAAAAGATTCTATAGGATGGATTAAAGATAAAATTACTGGATGGGTTGGCAATGTTCTAGGTTTCATCAAGGGCTTATTTGGTATCCATTCTCCATCTAAGAAAATGGCCGAAGATGGTAAATATCTGGTAATGGGCTTGGGTAAAGGTATTACTGACAGCACCAGATACGCAACAGACGCTTTGAAGGATACTGCCAAACAAATGGAAAAGGCTTTTAAACCTCAATTAGAAGTTCCTGAGATTGATAATATTGATGTTAAGGGTATTATCAAGTATGGTATCCAAAAGCAAGATTTAACCAGAACGCCTAAGAAAGAGGAAATAGTTGAAGAAGTCTTTGACCGTATTTCTTCCTCTTTTGGAACTACACCAGTTATCTTATAGGTTGATGGAAAGACATTTGCGGAAACCTCAATTAAAACCATTAATACTTTAACAAGATAGACCGGTAAGTTATCTTTGAATCTAGTGTAAGGAGGTATAAAAGATGGCTTATTTAAAAGTAAATAATGTTGATTTTAGCCCTTACACAAGTGGGTTATAGATTGACAATTCAGTTAATTATATCTCTCAAACTAATGCGTCTGGTGATATGGTAGTTGATAAGTTGAAGCAGAAGAAAACAATTACCGCAACTATAATTCCAGTAGATATAAGCGTGATGAAAACATTACAGGCAGAGATAGAGAAGTTTAGTGTGACTGTCTCTTTCTTGTCTCCTACTACTGGACAGTTAATGACCGCTAATTGTATTATTCCTGATAACTCTGTTTCATATTATACAATTCAAACAGATAACGTATTGACTTAGGCGGTAACGCTTACATTTACCGAACTATAAAGAGAGGTATAAAGTATGATTAATAACACAAGTCTTTTAACATACTTTACCAAACCTGTTAGAGAAGTTGAATGTGGGGTAGAATTTTATAGCGGTTCTACCCTACTTCACACTTATAAAGGCTCTGATAAACTACAATCATTGACACTTGAAAGAGTTGGTGAAGATAGTAAGTTTTTTGGGTTTGGTATTTGTTAGAGATTAAATATAAAATTGATAGATTTCAACGGTGATTTAAATATTGAGGGTGATATGGTTCCCTATTTTGGTGATGGAACTAATAAGCGCTCCTATCCCCGTTTTCATAATACAGAAACCAATAGAGACGAAAAAGGAAGATTGATTAGTATTACTGCCTATGACTTGATTGAGTATGCTAATCATATCTATTTTAGTGACCTTAACCTATCTGCGCCTTATACCGTGAAATAGATTGCCGATGCTATAGCGTCTAAATTGGGCACTACAGCCACAGGAACAACCGGCGCAGGGTTTACTTTATCCTATGAAGCCGGAGCCAATCTAGGCGGCAATGAGACGCTTAGAGAGGTGCTAAATATGATTGCGGAAGTCTCCCAAACTATCTACTATGTCAATGATAACAATGTGCTGACCTTTAAGCGCCTGAACGCAAAGGACACAGTAGACTATACTATTAACGGCGATTTGATTCTTGAAGTGGAATGTGGAGATAACCGCCGCCTTCAGATAATTTGTAATACTAACTCAATAGGGGATAGCACATACTCCACAACGACTTTAGAAGGCTCCACACAGTTTGTTAGAGATAATGGGTTATGGAATATGCGGACTGATTTACCTGACCTTCTGGATAGCGCTATAGCCCTTGTTGGCAATATGACCATTAACCAATTTAGTTGTTAGTGGCGTGGTAATCCTCTGCTTGAAATCGGTGATAAAATAGCGATTGCGCCACCTAATAAAACTGTGCGCTATTCATATGTTATTGATGATGTATTAACTTTTGATGGTGGACTAACAGAGGATACACAATGGACATTTGAAGATGAAGATGAAAAAGCCACAAATCCCACATCATTAAAGAAAGCACTAGAAGAAACATATGGTAGAGTAGATAAGGCTAATAAGCGCATTGACTTAGTTGTTAAAAGTGTAGATGAACAAGGTGAAGAAATATCAAGTATATCTATTGATATGAATGGTATTACCTCAACAGTTAATGACCACGATGAAAGACTAAGTAAAGTTGAGCAAACTACAAATTCAATTACTTCTACAGTCCAACAGCAAGGAGATACTTTAGACGATTACGGAACAAAAATAAGTCAAATCGAACAGACTACAAGCGGAATTACTTCTACTGTTGCTGAATTGGATGAAAGAATTACCGATTAGGATTAGGCAATTCAAGACCAAAACGCAAAGATAAGCACGATTGAGCAAACTACAGATAGCATTACCGCAACTGTAAATGACCACGGGCAGACTATGACGGAATTAGAGCAAACCGCAGATAGTATAACCTCAACTGTTACGTCATAGGGCAATATGATAAGCCAGATAAGACAAGACTTAGACGGTATCAATTTAAGCGGTTATGTGACCTTTACAGACCTGAAAACAAGCGGTAGCACAACTATCAACGGTAGTAATATTACAACAGGTAGTATAAGTGCTGATAGAATTAAAGGCGGAACTATTGACGCTGATACAATCAATGTAACTAACTTAAATGCTAGTAATCTTAAATCAGGGTATATTGATTCCGGTAGAATTAGTGATAGCAATAATCACTTAGGGTCTTTATATGTTACAAAGTTATATGCTATGGGTAACTATTCAGGAACAGTCTTATTAGTTAATTCTACCTCATCCGGCACTTGGAATACTGATTACACAAGTCTTGGTAAGACAGGTGTTAAAATCGTTAGTGGTGGTGTTTAGCAGGCTTATAAAAGTTGGGCTGATATATTATCAGGTTCTAGTAGTGGCACAACGGCGGTATTTGGATAAGGAGGGTGATATATGGCAACTTTAGTTTGTAGTGCCGATACTGGCGTATTAAATTATAAAGTTCACGTTTCATTTAGTGTATCGCCTGACCCTTATCCTAGTGGTGCTACTGTAGGCTCTTATGGTAAAACGCTTGATAATGTTAAGAATAACGCAACAGTTACAATAAAGGCCAGTGAAACAACTTGTAGAGATGGCTATACATTCCCCGTATACGTCTATACAAAAACTTCTTCTAGTGCGGCTTGGTCTAAGGTAGATTACTTATAGTCTGGAACCGTTACCTTTAGTTCTGGCACGGGGACAAAGTATGTAAAAGTTGGCCCTGCTACAAAAGGAAGCGGCGGTGGAACAACTACCTATAACACTAACAATATCTATTTCCGTTGCGGTGATGGCATTAATAGTTATAAAATGGATTATGACGGAAGCACATCAACAGGTAATACAAGTAATTCAATTACAAGCTCTGTTAGTTCTACTGTGCTTGCGGTTCGTAGCGGAACAAACGCAGAATTGAACATTTATAGTGTTGCTTCTGGATATGTTCAGCCTATCTTTTTTAGAGAATATACTGATAGCACTTTTGGAACTGTAAAGAAAACTTTTAGTGAAGGAGACTTAAAGGTTTATAGTAATGGCACTAGATATATCAAACTATTTGCTACTAAGTATGTTCCTACTGATTATGCTATTAATCTAAGAACTGGTGTAGGCGTAAGTAGTTATAGCGTTTCTTATCCAACAGCAAACGGAACGACATAGACCGCAACAGTTTCTAATAGCGCCGCTTCTACTGTTTGCTATGTTAAGAATGGTAGTAATCTATAGGTTACAAATGTTAATTATGCTACTAACTATGCGGCTCCTTTTAGATTCAGTGAATACAATAGTGATTTTAGCGAAGTCTTAAATAACTTTGATGATAATGACAAGTATGTAACGTCAAACGCAGTAAGATACTTGAGGTTAAAGGGAACATATGTTGAACCTACTTACAAGATGTATTTTCGGCGTGGCACAGGTGTTAAGAGTTTCACAGTGTATCGAGGAAGCACCTACGTTAGTCTTAATTCTTCTCTCACTTGGAGCGGTGTTGACCTGAAGGAAAGTGATAAGACCGTAACAATCAAGACCATTTCCCACGAAGATGGATATGGAGCGCCTGACTACGTTGGTTTTTTTGCGTCCTCTACGGCAACCAGTCCCGCCGCTTCTGCTTAGACAAGCGCAGGAGAATTTACCATAACATACGCCACCAATAGGCAATATGTTGAAGTAAGCGCAACGAAGGTAAAAACTCCTATCTCTCTTTTCTATTGGGATGGAAACGATGGTAGTAATGATACTGTTATAGTGGCAACAGGAAAACCCTTTAGTAATATAACTGCCGCAATGTGGAATAGGCTAAACCGGAAAGTTAATGAAATTGCTGTAGCCTTGGGCGGTTCTCATTCATATACTACGGTATCTTCTGGAGATACAATGACAGCAACTTTATTTAACCAACCTCGCAATACAATATTAGGTTTAAGTGGGCGTGGTAGTATCCCTTCTGAAAAAAGTAAGGGTGATGCTCTTATGGCTGGACACTTTAACGGGGCTAACTCAATTAAGAATGGGCTTAATGTTGCTATTCAGGCTTACAATGCTTAAAGAAAGGAATATACAAAATGGTTATTATTTTTGATAAAGATTTAGATACTCAACGTGTTCTTGTAGTAGATAACTTTCAAGAGCAAGTGCTAGAAAATAGAATTACTGCTACTTATGAGCGTGAAATGAATGAAGGATTTCAGGTGTAGGATTTAAGCGCTTTTACCAATCGTTCTTTTACTACTCTTAATGTTTATGACAATGATGGTAAGGCGCTGGCTATCCAAAAGGCATACAATAATATTGATATGGTTCAAACAAGTTATATTGATTCTGTGAACATTTATAACGTAATTATATCTATCTCAAATACCACAAACTAATGAAAGTTGAGGGTGTATAAAATGACACCAGAAGTATTAAATGCTATAATTAGTGCGCTTGCGGTTATTGCGGGAACTATTATTTCTGCCGTGGTTAGCAATCAACTAATTAAGTATAGAATTGAATAGTTAGAGAAAAAGGTAGATAAGCACAATAACATTATTGAAAGAACTTATCAATTAGAAACAGAAATAGAAGTTCTTGAAAATAAAGTAGAGAACTTAGACCATTGAAAAAAGGCTACTAATCCAGAAGCAAAATGGATTAGTAGCCTTTTCTTTATTTGTGTGCGTTGTTGATTGTCTTTCTGCCTTTGGTGTTGACTTGGGATAGTGCGCTATGACTTTCAACAGCGTCTTTAAGGTCGGTTCTATAGATGTTGTAGTAGCGCTTCACCATTTCTAACTCGCTATGGGTAAGCACCTTGGCAAGTCTGAAAATATCGCCGCCGCTTTGAATCCACATCTTGGCGAAGGTATGGCGTAAAAGGTGGATACCGGTTTTCTCAACTCCACATTTCTTGTTGTAATCGCAGAGGGAGCGGTAAAGGCTGGTTCTCTCTAATTGCCCTTCCTCATAGTTACAGAACAGGTATTCATCTTCTCTAGTAGATGGGAAGTTGCGCCAACGGTGGATATACTTGCGAAGGATATTGATACACTTATAATCTAAGCCTACTGGAATTGTCTTATGTGTTTTCGTGTAGTTGAAATAGACATAACCGCTTTCTAAGTCAACTTCACTCAATCGAATGTTAATGACTGTGCTTACCCGTGCGCCAGTAGTAAGGATAAAGGCGGTAACGGCGTAATTGCGATAAGAAACAAAGTCCTCAATACTCGGTTCCTTTAGTAGTAGTTCTAACTCCTTTTCTGTGTAAACGTTCTTTAAGGGCGGGTCTACCTCTTTGATAGGGCAGTTAAAGCCGATGATATACCCCTGTTCCTCGCAGAAGTTTCCAAAAGCACGGAAAGAACGCAGGTAGTGATTTACTGTCTGCTGGCTTACTTGGCCTAATGACTGTATGAAAGCCGCTCTAAAACCGTCGTGGGCTATACCGGAGCAAGGAAGGTTTTCAACATTGGGGAAGAAGTGGAGTTTTTTATACATCCGTTTGTAATCATCAATGGTAACTTTGCTATTGCCCCTACTCATACGTTCCACGATGAAATGACTAAAGGCGTGGTCTACGGTGATTTCATTGGGGTCGAACTCGCTATAACGCTTATTTAGAATCTCCTGTTTCTCTGCTCTGCTTCTGGTTTTGCTCTTGCGAATGTTACCCATACTATCAACTCCTAAAAAAGATTTTAACTCAAATCTAGTTGAAAGTAAAGGAATATGTTGTAACAACACGATATGGACTTATAGGACAGCCTACGATACAACACGATTACCCACCAACATTTTTGGAAACTGCTGGGATTTTTCTGGAAAATGTTGGGACAGAAAAAACCCGGAAACCGTTGGGAACAAACGATTTCCGGGTCTGGCGCAGTGGGAGGGATTCGAACCCTCGTGCCGCTTTTGACGACAACACGATTTCCAGTCGTGCTCGTTATGACCTCTTCGATACCACTGCATATGCAATTGCGCTGTGAAACACAACGACAATAATTATACCAAAAAAATAACATTTGTCAATAGTGCAAAACAGAAAAAAGCGGCAAATTTTCTTGACTTGCTTTCCCGGCTGCCACATAGTATAATATTTAACAATGAGGAAGGAAGGAGCGCGCCTATGATGATCGAGAAGAGCGGCAGCATCGAGCTGCGGGACATCTCCATTGAGGAGCTGGCCCCGGAGGTAAAGGAGATGGTGCCGGAGATCAAAGAGATGGCCGCCGGAATGGTACGGGTAAAGCACCTGTACCGCAGCGCGCTGAAGATCGCCGTGACCCAGATGGAGATCCTGGACGAGGAGTTCGCCAGCCTGTACGACCACTCTCCCATCCACCACATCGAGCACCGCATCAAAACCCTGGAGAGCGCCGCCAAAAAACTCAGGCGCCGGGGCTATGACCTGACCATCGACAATATCTACGCCCACATCCAGGACATGGCGGGCGTGCGGGTCATCTGCAACTACCTGGACGATATCTACTATCTCCGCGGCCTGCTGACCCGGACCGAGTCCTTCCGCGTGATCCGCGAAACGGACTATATCAAGGCCCCCAAGGAAACCGGCTACCGCAGCCTGCACCTGATCGTGGAGGTGCCCATTGTCATCTCTGAGGGGACGCTGAAGCTGCCGGTGGAGATCCAGCTGCGCACCATCGCCATGGATATGTGGGCCAGCCTGGAGCACGAGCTGCGGTATAAATCCGACCGTCACTGGGGCCCGGAGGAGAGCAACCGCCTTCGCCTGTGCAGCGACGCCATCTACGAGGTGGACCGGGAGATGCAGAACATCTACCAGGGCAAAGCCCCGGAATACGAGGATATACATAGGGCAAACTGAAAAACGACCGGCCATCTGGCCGGTCATTTTTTTCAGTGCAGACAGCTTTTCACGTCCTCCAGGGCGCTGTCCATGGCCTTGCCCATCCGCTCCATGGTCTTGCTGACGGTGCGGCGGGCCTTCCGGTCCGAGGACATGCGGTCCACCGTGGCGCCGGCCACCATGCCGATGCACAGTCCGCTGACAAATGCGGCGATTTTCATGTTTGATCCACTCCTTTTTTGTCGTCTGCCTCCAGTTTGCCCGGAAACAGACCGAAAAACACGGGGCATTACTTGCCAAAACAGGCGCGGAATGGTACAATAACTTGATATATAAAAATTGTAAAAAAGGAGCACCCTGCCATGTCCATTGAGAAGCTGCAGGCCGCCATCCGGGAGCGGAAGACCCCCGTGGCCCTGGGCCTTGCCCCCGAGATCGGGAAGATATCCCCCAGGATCGTGAAAAATTTTGAAGAGATGTTCGGCCCCGGCATGATGGCCAGCGCCGAGGCCCTGCGGTTCCACGCCTGCCAGACCATGGATGCCGCCCAGGGCAAGCTGCCCGCCGTGGTCATCAGCGCCGAGCACTATCTGCGTTACGGCATGATGGGCGCCGATGTGCTGAGCAACCTCACCGGTGCGGCGGCGGCCCGGGGCCTGTACGCCATCGTGGACTGCCGCACCACCCGCCCCGAGCTGTGGCTGGACAGCCCCATGGCAGGCGCCGGCTTCACCGTCATGCCCTACGTGGGAGCCGACTGTGTGCCCCAGAACACCGACAAGGGCATCTTCGCCGTGGTCCGCACCAACAACGCCCGCTCCGGCGAGGTGCAGAATCTCATCGCCGGCGACCGTCCCCTCTATGCCGCCCTGGCCCAGCAGATGGCCCGCCAGGGCGCCGGCCTGGTGGTGGAGACCGGCTATAGCCTGGACGTGAAGGAGGTCCGTAAGCGCGCCGGCAGCGCCTTCCTGCTGCTGCCCGGCTGCGATGGCCAGAACGCCCTGCCCGCCTTTGACGACCTGGGCCGCGGCGCTATGGTGGTGGACTACTCCTTGCAATACGGCGGCGACGTGGATGCCGCCATCAAGGACATGAAAGCGTGGGTGAGCGTACTGTGACGACGGTTTATCTTGTGCGCCATGCCGAGGCGGAGGGCAACCTCTACCGTATCGCCCACGGCCAGTATAACGGCCTGATCACCGACCGGGGCTACCAGCAGCTCCACGTGCTGAAAAAGCGCTTTGACGACGTCCCCGTCGACGCGGTGTACAGCAGCGATCTGTTCCGGGCCCGCACCACCGCTCGGGCTGTCTACGAGCCCAAGGGCCTGGCGCTCCACCTGGAGCCCGCCTTCCGGGAGATCCACATGGGCTGCTGGGAGGGCCGTCCCTGGCAGGAGCTGAACACCGCCTACGAGGAGCAGATGTTTTACTTCAACCGCCAACTGGACAAATTCCACGTAGAGGGCAGCGAGACGGCCCAGCAGGTGCTGGATCGCTACATCCCCGCCCTGAAGCGTGCGGCGGCGGAGAACGACGGCAAGACCATCGCCATATTCAGCCACGGCGCGGCCCTGCGCATGGTGCTGGGGACGCTGCAGGGCCTACCTCTCTCTGCGGTGGGCGAGACGCCCCACGGCGACAACACCGCCGTCTCCCTGCTGGAGGTCGACGGCGACGACATCCGGGTGGTGTACATGAACGACAACAGCCATCAGGTAGAAGCGGGTCTTTCCACCTTCGCCAAGCAGACCTGGTGGCGGGACAAGCGGATGATGAGCGGCGGCCAGTACTACCGGGATATGGACGCCGCCACGGCGGCGCGCTTCGGCGTCCCGGCGGAGGGCAAGGGCATCGCCGTGTGGTTCGAGGATCAGCCCGTCGGCGCCCTTACGCTGCTGCTGGACCGGGGAAAGGACGCCGGCTGGATCGGCTTTTACTACCTGGAGCCCACCATGCGGGGCCGCAACTACGGCATCCCGCCCCTGGGGCAGGCGGTGCAGTTCTACCGCGCCCGGGGCGTCGACCGCCTGCGGCTGCGGTGCGTAGATGAACAGACAAGAGGCTTTTTCGCCCATTACGGCTTCTACCCCCTGGAGGGCGACGTGATGGAGAAGTATATCGGCTATGAGCCGCAGGAGATCGTATGGTAAAGGGAACGGAATTTTTGCCGGTGAGCCGGGACGAGATGATCCACCGGGGCTGGTACTACTATGACTTTCTGGTGGTGACGGCGGACGGCTACATCGACCACCCCAGCTTCGGCAGCGCCATCATCGCCCGCCTGCTGGAGGGCGAGGGCTACCGTGTGGCCGTCCTGGCCCAGCCGGACTGGCACGACGCCGAGGCCTTCCGCGCCATGGGCAAGCCCCGCTACGGCGTGCTGATCGGCGGCGGCAATCTGGACTCCATGGTGGCCCACTACACCGTGGCCAAGCGCCGCCGCACCCAGGACCTCTACAGCCCCGGCGGCAAGCTGGGCTTCCGCCCCGACCGCCCCACCATCGTCTACGCCAACCGGGCCAGGGAGGCCTTCCCCGATACCCCCATCGTCATCGGCGGCCTGGAGGCCTCGCTGCGCCGCTTCGCCCACTATGACTACTGGGACGACAAGGTGCGCCGCCCCATCCTCTTCGACGCCCCCGCCGACCTGCTGGTCTACGGCATGGGCGAGAGCGCCACGGTGGAGATCGCCCGCCGTCTGGCGGCCAAAACCCCGGTGGGCGACATCGCCGACGTCCGGGGCACCGCCTGCATCGTCACCGACCCGGCGCTGTGCCGGTATCACGAAGTGACGTGTCCCTCCTTTGAGGAGGTGCGGGACGATAAGACCGCCTACGCCCAGGCCACCAAGGTGCAGTATGACGAGCACGATCCCATCCGGGGCAAGGCCATCCTGCAGCAGTGTCAGGGCCGCTGGCTGCTGGTGAATCCCCCCCAGCGCCCCCTGAACCGGCAGTCGCTGGACAGGCTCTATGACCTGCCCTTTACCCGCGAGGTGCACCCCATGTACAACGAGGGCATCCCCGCCATCGAGGAGGTGCGCTTCTCCATCTGCCACAACCGGGGCTGCTTCGGCGGCTGCAACTTCTGCGCCTTGGCCTTCCACCAGGGCCGCATGGTCACCTCCCGCAGTATCGAGTCGGTGCTCTCCGAGGCGGAGCTGCTGACCCATGATCCCCAGTTCAAGGGCTATATCCACGATGTGGGCGGCCCCAGCGCCAATTTCCGTCACACCTCCTGCCGCCAGCAGAAGGAGCATGGCATGTGCAAGGGCAAGTCCTGCCTGGCGCCGGAGCCCTGCAAGAACCTGGACGCCGACCACAGCGAGTACACGGAGCTTTTGCAGCGCATGCGGAGGATCCCCGGCATCAAGAAGGTGTTCGTCCGCAGCGGCGTGCGCTATGACTACATGCTGCAGGATAAGAACAAGGACTTTTTCAAGGAGCTGGTGGACTACCACGTCTCCGGCCAGCTGAAGGTGGCGCCGGAGCACTGCGTCAGCACTGTGCTGGACTACATGGGCAAGCCCCATTTCGATGTATTTCTGAAGTTTTGGCGGCAGTACCAGAAGCTCAACGAGTCCGACGGACGGGAGCAGTACCTGGTGCCCTACCTCATGTCCTCCCACCCCGGCTGCACCCTGAACGACGCGGTAGACCTGGCGGTGTTCCTCAAGCGCACCGGCCACCAGCCGGAGCAGGTGCAGGATTTCTATCCCACCCCTGGCACCATGTCCACCTGCATGTACTACACCGGCATCGACCCCCGTACCATGAAGCCGGTGTACGTGGCCCGGGATCCCCACGACAAGGCGCTCCAGCGGGCGCTGCTGCAGTGGGGCCGCAGCGACAAGCGCGCCCTGGTGATCGAGGCCCTGGAGAAGGCGGAGCGCACCGATCTCATCGGCTTTACGCCCCAGTGCCTCATCCGCCCGGTGAAAGGGGAGAAGTACTTCGCCCTGAAGCCCGAGGAGCGTCAGCAGCCCCCCAAGAAGAAAAAGGACGGCCGTCCCCCCAAGCCGGAAAACACCCCCCACCGCAGCCGCCGCTCCGACGGCCAGAAGGGCAAAATGTCCCCCAAGAAAAAAGCCGCCTTCGCCAAACAGCGCGTCAAGAAGAAGTGACCAACAAGCACTCCGCCCCTTCCTGCAAAAGCGGAAGGGGCGGTATTGACAATCGGTACACGGATATGAAGCAGCTGTGCAAAGCGCTGGGCATTGATCTCCCGCGCCTGAGCCAGATGAGCGGGGTCCCGGTCCACGAGCTGCAGAGGATCGAAGCCGGCGAAATGTTCCGCTGACGGAGCTCAGAGACGTTGCCTGCTGCCTTGGTACCGGGGTGCGCGGCGTACTGGGCGAGGGCTATTTCCAGACCCAGCTTGGCCATCTGGACGATTATGTCCAAGGTGATCCCACAACGATTCACTTGCCCGGCGGGTTCTGGGGACATCTGGGGGTGCTGGTCAAGGGCTACCCCCGGTACATGTGGTTTCCCATTACGGCGTATATCAGACATATGATTTATCAGAACCGCACAAAAGCTTATATGGCGATCCCCTGTATGGACAACACGCTTTTGCTCCTGAATTGTGATCATCTTGAGGAGCTCGTCCTCCTCGATGACGCCTGTGACGAGCCTGCCGATATGGACTGGGATCCCAATGTGGACTGCGGTGCGATGCCCGCTGTTGTGTACGAGGCATTCGATGACTATAGGGACTATAAGGCGTCGGACGGATACCCCTACCAGCACGGTCTCTCCGAAAAGCTGGCAGCAGCCATAGACGATTTTGTCTCCGAGCACGGGATCGACCCTGAAGAATTTGCGGCCGGCCTGCGCACCGCCACGATCCTGTTTGCCGGCGGAAGAGTCAAAACCCACGACCTGTATGATATGGGTGCGGATGATTTGATGACCGCAGTAAAATACATCTATGAAACAGGATCGCTGCTTGAAGAGGAAGTGGTGACCTTTGAAGAGAGCGGTGGAGCCGAAGCCATCATCAATTTCAGAAATATCTCCCTGCTGAAACTGCCGCTTGCAAAGGTCGAAGCAATGATAGAGGCAGAGCGCAAGGAGATCATGGCTGATCTGGAAGGCTGACCATGTAAAGCGCAGGAACCTGAAGCACGAACGGGAGCAGGCGTAAACGCTGCACCAAGTGGAATAAAAGTTGAATGATTCTCCCACTCATCATCCTGAACTTCCTGAAAAAGTGAGAAAAACCACCGTTTTCGTAGTGAAAACGGTGGTTTTGTTGGTTGCGGGAGAGGGACTTGAACCCCCGACCTCCGGGTTATGAGCCCGACGAGCTACCAACTGCTCTATCCCGCGATATTGATTTTACCGGAATTGGTGCCGGTGACCGGACTCGAACCGGTACGGTATTGCTACCGGGAGATTTTAAGTCTCCTGTGTCTACCATTCCACCACACCGGCGGATACTGGCAAGGATTAGAATACCACACTTTGCCCATTCCGTCAACCCTTTTTCAAAATTTCTTTCTGGTATTTGCAAATTTCTTTCGACAGGAAAGGAGAGGGCCCTCCGGCCCTCTCCTCAATAGCAGGTTTTCTTCTATGCGTTCAGCACTTCTCGAAGATGGTGGCAACGCCCATGCCGCCGCCGATGCACAGGGTAGCCAGACCCTTCTTGGCGTCGTCGCGCTTCTGCATCTCGTGCAGCAGGGTGACGATGATACGGGCACCGGAAGCGCCCACGGGGTGACCCAGGGAGATGGCGCCGCCGTTGACGTTGACCTTGTTGATATCGAAGTGCAGCTCGCGGGCCACAGCGATGGACTGGGCAGCGAACGCCTCGTTGGCCTCGATCAGGTCGATGTCGTCGATGGTGACGCCGGCCTTGGCCATAGCCTGACGGGAAGCGGGCACGGGGCCCACGCCCATGATCTTGGGATCCACGCCGCCCTGGCCCCAGCCGATCAGCTTGGCCATGGGCTTCAGGCCGTACTTGGCCACAGCCTCGCCGGAAGCCAGCACGATGGCGGCAGCGCCGTCATTGATACCGGAGGCGTTGGCGGCGGTCACGCGCTGCTGGCCCTTGTCAGCGGCATCCTGAGCGCCGGTGACCTCGAAGGTATGTACCACCTGGGGATTGGGGGACTCGGGACCCACGGGGAAAGCGCCCTTCAGCTTGGCGATGCCTTCCTTGGTGACACCGGCCTTGGGATACTCGTCCTTCTTGAACTCCACGATCTCCTTCTTGACCTTGATGGGCACGGCCACGATCTCGTCGTCGAACTTGCCGGCAGCCTGAGCGGCCTCGGTCTTCTGCTGGGAGGCGGCGGCGAAAGCGTCCTGCTCCTCGCGGGTGATACCCCAGATGTCGTTGATATTCTCAGCGGTGGTGCCCATGTGATAGTTGTTATAGGCGTCCCACAGACCGTCCTTGATCATGGTGTCCACCAGCTTCTTGTCGCCCATACGAGCGCCCCAGCGGGCGTCGGGAGCGGCATAGGGGGCGGCGCTCATGTTCTCGGTACCGCCGCAGACCACGATGTCACTGTCGCCGGCCAGGATGGAACGGGCACCCTCGATGACGGACTTCATACCGGAGCCGCACACCATACCCACGGTATAGGCGGGAACGGAGTAGGGGATACCGGTCTTGATGGAAACCTGACGGGCAACGTTCTGACCCTGAGCAGCGGTCAGAATGCAGCCGAACATGACCTCATCCACGTTTTCGGGAGCCACGTTGGCGCGCTTCAGCGCCTCTTTGACAACGATAGCGCCCATCTCGGCGGCGGGGGTGTTCTTCAGGGATCCGCCAAAGGAGCCGATGGCGGTACGGCAGCAGTTGACAACGTACAGATCCTTCATGATAGTTCCTCCTAAAATCATTGTTGGAAAATATACAGTACACTGATGTGTTCCAGTGGTACTATCATAGTTAATTTTTTAACACATGTCAATCCGAAAATTACTTTTTGTAAAAAAATCGTGATTCACGTCAGGAAAGCGTCCTGTTTTTCGTCAAAACGACCAAACAAGACGTCAGCCCTGTGCCTCGGCGGCCGTCAGCCTGGCGTAGGCCTGCTGCTGCAGGGCGGAGAACTTGGCGTAATAGGCCGCCACGTCGATGCGGTCATAGACACTGTCGTTGTGTACCACCTCCGCGCTGGTGATGCGGGCGGACATATCCTCGCCGAAGGCCATCTCCGCCACGGCGTTCAGATCCACGCCCCGGCGCAGCGCCACATAGTAGCCATTCTCGTCCTCAATGACGCCGCTGACCTCATCCTCCGCCAGGGCGGCCAGAGCGGTGTTCAGCGTGGTCTCGTCGCAGCCGTCATAGGTGTTGCTGGCCAGAACGGTCACGTTCTCCCCGGCCTCCAGGGCGGCAAAGGCAGCGGCCTTGTCCTCGGCGCCGCTCAGCTGGCGGGCATAGTCCTCCATCAGCGCCTTGGCGTCGGCCTTGCCGGCGTCGTCCAGCTGGGCGGTGCTGATAAACAGCACGTCAGCGGTCATCAGGCTGTGCTCCTCGGCCAGTGCGATCAGATCCTTGTCGGCGGGCCGCAGCGCGCCGCCCTCGCCGCAGTAGGCGGCGTACAGCTGGTTGTACAGGGCGGAGGTGGCCAGGATCTGGTCAAACTGCTCCTCCGTCAGGCCGTTCAGCGTCAGGATGGTCTGCAGGTTGTCGCCATAGGCGTCCTTCTGCTCCTGGATGGCGGCCAGATCCGCCTCGCCCAGGGTGATGCCCATATCCCCGGCCCACTTGCGGATGGCGGCCTGCTGCGCCGCCTGGGACTCCGCCTGCTGGGCCACATAGTCGGCGGCGGTGAATTCCTCGCTCAGCTGGGTGTTCAGGTCGGTGATGCCGTAGTAGCTCAGATTCTGCGCGGTGTAGGACACCATGTACAGATACTCCCACGCCTCCACGTTCTCGCCGTCCACGGTCATGACCACCTCGTTGCCCTTCAGGCCGCTGGCCTGCTGCAGCAGGGGCTTGGTGCTGACCAGCTTCTCCGTCATGATCATCCCGGCGCAGATCAGCAGCGATGCCGCCAGACCCACCAGAAAGCGGACGGTCAGATGGAATGTTTCTTTTTTCATGCTTGTTCCTCCTTACAATTTCCGGCCACGGTCTGTGCCGGTTCCTCATGTCGTGATGCCAGCTCCTCCACCAGCTTCCCGGCGGCGGACAGCGCGTCCTCCCTGGGCTGCAGGTACAGCGTCAGCTTCGGCTGGGCCGCGGCGCTCAGCTGCAGCCGCTGGCGGTAGCTGGCCAGAGCGCACACCGCCGCCACCGCGGCGATGTCCGGCTGGGGGCCGAAGGTGAATACCAGCTGCGTCCCCCGCTGGGTGATATCGCTGACGCCCACCTGCGCCGCCGCTGCCCGCAGCAGCGCCACGTTCAGCAGCGCCGTCACCGGCTGCGGCACGTCGCCGTAGCGGTCCAGCAGCTCGTCGGTCAGCTCCGCCGCCTCCTCGTCGGTCCGCAGGGCGGCGATGCGGCGGTACAGGTCCATCCGCTGCTCCGCCGCCGGCACGTAGCCCTCCGGGATATAGGCGGACACCGTCAGATCGGCGGCGCAGTCCGGCGGGATCTCCGCGCGCTTGCCCTGCTGCTCCAGCACCGCGTCGTTCAGCAGCTTCAGGTACATGTCGTAGCCCACGCTCATCATATAGCCGCTCTGCTCCGGCCCCAGCAAATTGCCGGCGCCCCGGATCTCCAGGTCCCGCATGGCGATGCGGAACCCGCTGCCGAACTCCACATACTCCCGGATGGCCGACAGCCGCTTGGACGCCACCTCGCTGAGCACCTTCCCGGTGCGGTAGGTGAGATAGGCGTAGGCCCGCCGTCCCGACCGGCCCACCCGGCCCCGGATCTGGTGCAGCTGGCTCAGCCCCAGCCTGTCGGCATCCTCGATGATCAGCGTGTTCACGTTGGGGATGTCGATGCCCGTTTCGATGATGGTGGTGCACACCAGCACCTGCACCTCGCCGTCGGCCATCTGCCGCATCACATGGCTCAGCTCCCGCTCGCCCATCTTGCCGTGGGCGGTGGCGATGGCCACCTCGTCCCCCAGCAGCTGCCGCAGCCGTCCCGCGGCGTTTTCGATGTTCTCCACCCGGTTATGGAGGTAATAGACCTGCCCGCCCCGGTCCAGCTCCCGCCGGATGGCCTCGGCGATGACGCCCCAGTCGTGCTCCAGCACATAGGTCTGCACCGGCTGGCGATCCTGGGGCGGCTCTTCGATGGTGCTCATGTCCCGGATGCCGGACAGGGCCATATTCAGCGTCCTGGGGATAGGCGTGGCGGACAGCGTCAGTGTGTCCACCTGTTTCACCCGCTCCCGCAGCTTCTCCTTGTGGGTCACGCCGAAGCGCTGCTCCTCGTCGATGATGAGAAGCCCCAGGTCCTTGAACTCCAGATTCTTGTTCAGCAGCTTGTGGGTGCCGATCAGCAGGTCTACGCGGCCTGCCTTCACCCGCTCCAGGATCTCCTTGATCTGTTTCGGGGTGCGGAACCGGGACAGTACCTCCACCGTCACCGGGAAGGAGCGGAACCGGTTCTGTGCCGTGGCGTAATGCTGCTGGGCCAGCACCGTGGTGGGCACCAGGATGGCCGCCTGCTTCCCGTCCAGGATGCACTTCATCACGGCCCGCAGGGCCACCTCCGTCTTGCCGTAGCCCACGTCGCCGCACAGCAGCCGGTCCATGGGCACGGCCTTCTCCATGTCGCCCTTGATCTCCTCGATGGCCCGCAGCTGGTCGCCGGTCTCCTCATAGTCGAAGGCCTCCTCAAACTCCCGCTGCCACGGGCTGTCGGGGGAGAAGGCGAAGCCCGGCTGCCGCTGCCGCTGGGCGTACAGCTGGATCAGCCCCGCCGCCAGCTCCTTGGCGGCGGCCTTGGCCCGATAGGTGGTCTTGGCCCACTCGGTGCCTCCCAGTTTATTCAGCTTGGCGGGCCGTTCGCTGTCCTCGCCGCCGGCGCCGATATACTTGCTGACCAAGTCCAGCGACGTGGCCGGCACGTACAGGCAGTCGCTGCCGGCGTAGGCGATCTTGATATAGTCCTTCTCCACCCCGTCCACCGGCAGCCGCAGCATCTCCACAAAGCGGCCGATGCCGTGGTGGGCATGCACCACCAGATCGCCCGGCGTCAGGTCGGTATAGGACTGCAGCTTCTGGCGATTGCTGTCCTTGACCCGACGGGGCTTCTTCTGCTTTCCGCTGACGCTCTCCGTCAGCTGGCCCTCCGTCAGCACCGCCAGCTTCAGCGCCGGCCACTCGCTTCCCGCGCTGACCGCGCCCAGCAGAATGGCCGCCTGCCCCGGCTGGGGCAGGGTACTGCCGTCCAGCGACAGTGCCGCCGTGATGTTTCGTCCCCGCAGCAGCTCCTGCATGTTGCTGGCCCGCACCTGACCGCCGCACAGCACCACCACCCGATACCCGGCGGTGAGATAGTGCTCCATATCGGAGGCCGCCGTCTCCAGCGAGCCGCCGTAGGTGCTCAGCTGCCGGGCAGAGATCTGCAGCAGCTCACCCGGCGGCAGCAGATACCGGCTGGTGGGCAGGCTGTCCATCTGGCACAGGGAGAACCGGGTCAGCTGTGCCGCCGTCTCCCCCTCCGTCAGGGCCAGATCCCCCATGGCCGGGGCCATAAAGCCGTTTTCCGCCGCCGCGGCCACGTCCTCCTTCAATTGCCACAGCCAGCCCTTCAGCCCCTCGCTGACCCGTCCGCCCTCGCACACGCACACCAGTGCGTCCTCCGGCAGATAGTCCAGCGCTGTGGCCTTTTCCTCATACACCGCCGCCAGATACCGGTCGCAGCCGTTGGGGGCGATGCCCTGCCGCAGGGCGTTGGCATCGCTCTCCAGCTGCCGCAGCAGCGGCTGGGTGTGTTCCTTCTTTTTCAGGCGCTTTCCCGCCGCTTCCAGCGCGGCGGCAGCCTTCTCCGCCGTGTCCGCCCCCCGGAAGGGCAATACTTCTCCCGCAGGCAGCAGCAGCGTCTCCTCCAGGTTGTGGACCCGCCGCTGGGTGGTCACGTCAAAGGCCCCCATGGCGTCCAGCTCGTCGTCCCAGAACTCGCAGCGCACCGGCTGCTCCATGGCGGGGGAGAACACATCCAGTATCCCGCCCCGGACGGCGAACTGCCCCGGCCCCTCCACCTGCTGACACCGGACATAGCCCGCCGCCGTCAGCCGGCCCGCCAGCTCCTCTATGGGGTACCGCTCTCCCACCTTCAGGGAAACGGCACTCGCCAGCAGCACATCCCTGGGCACGCACCGCTGCACCGCCGCGTCGATGGCGGCCACCACCAGCGGCGCTTTTCCGGACGCCATGGCGTGCAGCGCCGCCAGACGCTGATGCTCCCAGCTGCGGCTGGCCGCGGCGCTGGGCCGCAGCTGCCAGTCCCGCCGTCGCAGCAGCGTCACCTCCCGGCCCGTCAGGGCCCGCAGGTCGCCGGCAAGCTTCATGGCCTCCGTCTCGTCGCCGCACAGCGCCAGCAGGGGCCGGCCCGTCTCCTGCACCATGGCCGCCGCCAGCATCGCCCGGTGGACGGGGGATACGCCCGTGACCATGGGCTTCTCGCCGCGCAGCGTACTGTCCAGCAGCGCTTTTGCCTCCGGCATTTGCAATAACTCTTTTAGCAGCGCGTTCATATCCCCCTCCTTTCTTGTTGCCTGGCGAAAAATCTTACGATTTTTCTGCCAAAAGGCTTGCGGTCGGCTGCGCGCACCCTTTGGGTGCACTGGCGACCGAGAAGAATTTTTCTGACGCACATGTCGTCAGAAAAATAATTGAAATATTTTGCGCCGTGCGCGGCGCAAATTCTGCGAAGCTTTTTACCCGTTGAACTTATTCATGGCCTTGTCCGGCCCTTCCTTCATCAGGCACAGCGCCGCGTTGGCAGCGCGATCCAGCGTCTCGCGCAGCAGCTTGGCCTCCTCGCCCTTGGGCTTGCCGATGACCCAGTCGATCATCTCGTGGTCCGGATGCTCCGGCATCCCCACCCCCACCTTGATGCGGGGAAACTGGTCGGTGCCCAGATGGGCGATGATGTTCTTCAGCCCGTTGTGTCCGCCGGCGCTGCCGCCCTTGCGGATCCGCAGCTTCCCCACCGGCAGCGACACATCGTCAGAGATCACCACCACATGGTCCGCCGGCACCTTATAGAACCGCGCCGCCTCGCCCACCGACTCGCCGGACAGGTTCATATAGGTCTGGGGCTTCATCACCAGTATTTTATTGCCATCCTTCTCAAAAATACCCGTCCACGCCTTGAAGCGCAGCTTGGGCAGCGTGAATTTCTCCTGCTCCATCAGGCTGTCCAGCGCCAGCCAGCCCATGTTGTGGCGGGTGCTCTCATACTGCTTGCCGGGATTGCCCAGCCCCACCAGTATCCAGTTGACGCCGCCGCTCTGGTTCCGATTGAAAAACAAGGCGCGTCCCTCCCTTATCTCTATGGTCTCGTTCCCCGTGAACAATAGGGGAACTGCGATGCGCAGTTCCCCTATTATAGCACGGTTTTTCCGCTTTGAAAAGCGGTTTCTCAGTTGAACAGCTTGGCGATGGAGATCTCCTGATAGATACGCTCAATGGCCTCGGCAAACATGGGGGCCACGGACAGGTACTTGATCTTTTCGCAGCCCTTGCCCATCTCCTCGGGGATGGTGTTCAGCAGGGCCATCTCCTTGATGACGCTGTTGTTGATCCGCTCCAGCGCGGGGCCGGACAGCACACCGTGGCTGGCGCAGGCGTACACGCTGTTGGCGCCGCCCACCTCTACGATGGCCTTGGCGGCGTTGCAGATGGAACCGGCGGTGTCCACCATGTCGTCGAACAGGATGCAGTCCTTGCCGGCCACATCGCCGATGACGTTCATGACCTCGCACTGGTTGGCCTTCTGGCGGCGCTTGTCCACAATGGCCAGATTCATGTGCAGCTTCTGGGCGAAGGTACGGGCGCGGGCCACGCTGCCCACGTCGGGGGACACCACCACCATGTTCTCGCACTTCTCGCCGAACTTCTTGGCGTAGTAGTCCACGAACACGGGGTTGCCCAGCAGGTTATCCACGGGGATATCGAAGAAGCCCTGGATCTGGCTGGCGTGCAGGTCCATGGTCAGCACCCGGTCGGCGCCGGCGGCGGTCAGCATGTTGGCCACCAGCTTGGCGGAGATGGGGTCGCGGCTCTTGGCCTTGCGGTCCTGGCGGGCATAGCCGAAGTAGGGGATCACCGCGGTGACGCGGCCTGCGCTGGCGCGCTTGCAGGCGTCGATCATGATCAGCAGCTCCATCAGGCTGTCGTTGACAGGCTTGCAGGTGGAGTTGATCAGGAACACGTCGCTGCCGCGGACGGTCTCGTACAGGGAGACGCTGGCCTCGCCGTCGGCGAAGCTCTTGACCTCCGCCTCACCCAGCTTGGTGCCGATGATCTTGCAGATCTCCTGTGCCAGCGCGGGGTTGGCGTTGCCGGTGAAAATCTTGATGTCCTTGCCGTGAGAAATCATGGTGAAACATCCTCCTCTTTTGTTATTTTTATGTCAATTTATTTGCTTACTTCTTTTTGGCCCTGAAGAACCGGGCGGCCCAGCCGGGTTTGTTCTCCTGCCTTGCCCGGGCGATGGCCAGCGCCCCGGCGGGCACATCCTTGTCCACGGTGGAGCCCGCGGCGGTATACGCCCCGTCCCCGATGGTCACCGGGGCGATCAGATTGGTGTTGCACCCCAGGAACACGTCGTCCCCCACGGTGCAGCGGTACTTCTTCAGCCCGTTATAATTGGTGGTGACGGTGCCGCAGCCGAAGTTCACCCGCTTGCCGATATCGCTGTCGCCCACGTAGGTGAGGTGGCTCACCTTGGTGCCGTCGTCCAGCCTGGAGTTCTTTAGCTCCACAAAGTCGCCGATACGGCAGTGATCCCCCACCGTACAATCCGGCCGCACATAGGCGAAGGGCCCCACGGTGGTGTGGCTGCCGATGGTGCTCTCGTTCAGCTGGCTGGCGTTGACGGTGGTGTCCTCGCCCACCACGCAGTCCCGGATCATGGCGTTGGGGCCGATCTCGCAGTCCCGGCCGATGACCGTGCTGCCCCGCAGGATCGTCCCCGGCAGCAGCGTCACGCCGGGGGCCACGGAGCACCGGGGATCCACATAGGTGGTGTTGGGGTCGACGACGGTGACGCCGTTCAGCGTCATCCGCTTCATCAGCAGCTCACGGGCGGCGGGCATGGCCGCCTGAAGCGCCGCGGCGTCACTGACCGGCAGGAAAGACGGCGCGATGCTGGGACTCTGCCACAGTTGGCGGACGCTCTCGGCCTCCGCCGGACAGTCGGAAAAGGAGATGCCCTCCGCCAGACGAGTCCGCAGCAGCGCGGCGTCGGCGGTATAGACGGCGCGGTTCCCCTCGCCCCACACGGGCACCACCGCGCCGGGAACGACGATCACATCGCCCTCGGCGGCGGAAAGCGCGTCCTCTGTCCTGTCATAGAACGTCACGCCGGAGATGTCCTCCAGCGCCTGGGCGGCCTCGTTTCGCCAATTTTCCCCACAGACGACAAAAAACCGCTGAACGCCGCAGGACAACAGCTCCTGGCATACCCACCGGATAACGGGGCAAAAGAGCATTGTGTGCAGCATCAGCGGTCTCATAGCAGTATCGGCGCCGGCACCGCCGGCGCGCAGATCCATGATCGCTACCTTGTGATCCATCGGAAAACACCCCCTTGAAAAGAGCGGCAGAAATTCTTCTAATGGATAGTATAACATATCCTGCGGGAAAATCCAGTGTTTTCCTTGAGAATTTCCAACAACTTTTCGCCGCCGCCGCCGCGAAAAATGGGAGAAAAAAGAGAAAGATCGTTTTTCCTGAAAAATCAGCGACCAAAACCAATATTTTAATGAGAAAATCGTGTTTTTTAATAATTTTGATGTTGAATTTCCAAAAGTTTTGCTTTATACTAGGAAAGCTTTTACAAAGGGGGAGAAGGACTATGCTGAATATTGTGCTGGTGGAGCCGGAGATCCCCCAGAACTGCGGCAACATCGCCCGCACCTGCGCCGCCACCGGCAGCCGTCTGCATCTGGTCCGCCCCCTGGGCTTCGATATCTCCGACCGGGCCGTAAAGCGGGCCGGCCTGGACTACTGGCACCTGGTGCAGGTCCGGGACTACGACGGTCTGGACGATCTCTTCCGCCAGCATCCCGAAGCGCTGGCCGACCTGTGGCTGGCCACCACCAAGGCGCCGCAGGACTATACCCGGGCCCATTTTTCCCCCGACTGCTGGCTCTTCTTCGGCAAGGAGACGGCGGGCCTGCCGGAGGATTTCCGCATGGCCCACTATGACCGCTGCCTCCGCCTGCCCATGCGGCCGGACGCCCGCAGCCTGAACCTCAGCAACTCCGTGGCCATCCTCACCTACGAGGCCCTGCGTCAGAACGGCTTCCCCGGCCTGACCGGCACAGGCGAGATGGCGGCAGAATAATAGGAAATAATAGGACAACAACACTCTTGAAAAGGAGACGCGAATATGAATTACAACAAGAAAACCGTTCAGGACGTAGATGTGGCGGGCAAGAAGATCCTGCTGCGCTGCGACTTCAATGTCCCCCAGGACAAGACCACCGGCGCCATCACCAGCGACAAGCGCATCGTGGCGGCTCTGCCCACCATCCGGTACCTGCTGGATCAGGGCGCGGCGGTCATTGCCTGCTCCCACCTGGGCAAGCCCAAGGGCGAGTGGAAGGAAAAGCTGAGCCTGGCCCCTGTGGCCCAGCGCCTCAGTGAACTGCTGGGCCAGCCGGTGATCTTCGCCAAGGACATCGTGGGCGAGGATGCCAAGGCCAAGGCCGCCGCCCTCCAGGACGGCCAGATCATGCTGCTGGAGAACCTGCGCTTCGATATCCGCGAGGAGAAGAACGACCCCTCCTTCGCCAAGGAGCTGGCCTCCATGGCGGAGCTGTACGTGTCCGACGCCTTCGGCACCGTCCACCGGGCCCACGCCTCCACCGCCGGTGTGGCGGCCTTCCTGCCCGCCGTGTCCGGCTTCCTGGTGGCCAAGGAGCTGGAGATCATGGGCAAGGCCCTGGACGACCCCAAGCGCCCCTTCGTGGCGGTGCTGGGCGGCGCCAAGATCAGCGATAAGCTGGGCGTCATCCGCAACCTGCTGGATAAGGCCGACACCATCATCATCGGCGGCGGCATGGCCTATACCTTCGCCAAGGCCCAGGGCGGCGAGATCGGCAAGAGCCTGTGCGAGAACGACAAGCTGGACTATGCCCTGGAGATGATCGAAAAGGCCAAGAAGAACGGCGTGAAGCTGCTGCTGCCCACCGATACCGTGGCCGCGGATAACTTCTCCAACGACGCCAAGCGCATGGTGGTCAGCACCATGGATATCCCCGCCGATTACGAGGGCATGGACATCGGCCCCGACACCACCAAGGCCTTCTGCGACGCGGTCCGCGGCGCCGGCACCGTGGTGTGGAACGGCCCCATGGGCGTGTTTGAGTTCGAGAACTTTGCCGCCGGCACCCGGGCCATGGCCCAGGCCCTGGCCGACAGCGGCGCCGTCACCATCGTGGGCGGCGGCGACAGCGCGGCGGCGGTGGAGCAGATGGGCTTTGCCGACAAGATCACCCACATCTCCACCGGCGGCGGGGCCTCTCTGGAATTCCTGGAGGGCCTGGAGCTGCCCGGTGTGGCGTGTCTGCTGGATAAGTAAGCGGTCCGCCGGTTCCGCGACCGTTGTGCCATCCGCCTGGCAGCCACTCTCGTGCCTGCCAGACGGGGCACTTCCTCGAGATCGCCTCGCTTCATCCGCCACCGGCGGCGCAGCGGCGATCTCCCACCGGCGGCGGGGCTTCCCTGGAATTCCTGGAGGGTCTGGAGCTGCCCGGTGTGGCTTATTTGCTGGACAAGTAAAAACGAAAAAATATACGATTTTTTGGGTACATTTAACCCGGTTATTGGTACACTTTTGGTACATTAACCCCGGTTATCGGTACACGCTTCCCCATGAAAAAATGGATGATTTGAAATAGACAGAGGAGTTAAGAAAAACATGAATCGCAGATATCGTAAAACCATTATCGCCGGCAACTGGAAGATGAACATGACCGCCAGCGAGACCAAGAAGTTTGCCGAAGAGCTGAAGGCCATCATGCCCAAGGCCAAGTGGTGCGACGTGGTGGTGTGCGTCCCCTCCGTGAACATCTCCACCGCCATCCGGGCCTTCAAGGACCTGCGGGTGTCCGTGGGCGCGGAGAACGTGTTCTATGAGAAGTCCGGCGCCTACACCGGCGAGGTGTCCGCCGAGATGCTGAAGGATCTGGGCGTGAAGTACGTCATCATCGGCCACAGCGAGCGGCGGCAGTACTTCGGCGAGACCGATTTCACCGTCAACAAGAAGGCGCTGGCCGCCCTGGAGGCGGGGCTGCACCCCATCATCTGCGTGGGTGAGACGCTGGAGCAGCGGGAGCTGGGCATCACCATGGAGCTCATCGCCCTGCAGGTGAAGTCCGCCCTGGCCGGTGTGCCGGCGGAGAAGCTGCGCAAGTGCGTCATCGCCTATGAGCCCGTGTGGGCCATCGGCACCGGCAAGACCGCCACCGCCGAGCAGGCGGCCGAGGTCTGCACCTTCATCCGCACCACCGTGCGCCACCTGTACGGCGCCCGCATCGCCCGCTCCATCACCATCCAGTACGGCGGCTCCATGAAGCCCTCCAACGCGGCGGAGCT
>CAKTSA010000009.1 GCA_934597585.1 uncultured Oscillospiraceae bacterium | reverse complement strand
ATAGGGGCTGTCCGGCAGCAGCACCTTGGAGTACAGCGTGCCCCGGAAGCAGGTGCTGGCCGTTTCCAGCTGCCAGTCCCGCGGGGCGTGCCCCGTGGCGGCGCACCATACGTTGTAGGCGGTCAATGCGCCCTGGGAGGTCCAGTGGTGGTCAGTGCGGTAGTACATGTTCGCCGCGTCCGCCGTCAGGGCGGGCCGCAGGTCGATGGCCTGTCCCCCCAGGGTGCCCAGCAGCGTGTCGAAGCACCCCGCCGCGTCGAACAGCGGCGCGTTGGCCGGCAGATCGTCCCGCAGCATATAGGCCGGTGTGGGCACCATCATCATGCGGCAGTCCTTGTCCGGATTGGCGTCAAAGAAAGCCTTCACCTGCGCCAGATTCTTCTCATACTGTGCGGTATCAAAAGTATCCGGCGTCACCTTGGCAAAATACCGGCCGTCCCGGCCCAGCCAGGTGTCGTTGATCTCCAGCCGCAGGGCGGAGCGCTGCACCAGGGAGGCCATCTCCATCCAGGTGTCCCGCAGGGCGATCTGGTCAGAGGTGTAGTCCTCCGCCTTTTTGGTGAAGGTGCCGTCCATCAGCGTGGTCCAGCTAAACTCCGGCTTCAGCTGCAGATAGCGGTTCTCGTTGGGAGAAAATTCCCGCTCCGGCGTCAGCAGCGACGCCAGGGCCAGCCCCACCAATATGCCGAAGATGGCCAGCAGCGGCGCTAGCTCCCGGCGCTTGTGTTCATTTTTCATCAGGCGTGCGCCGCCTTTTTCCGGGTTGCTCATATCAGGTTCTCCTTAGAAGCGGAAGTAGAGGAAGGGGTTGTAGCTGTCGCCCACCAGAAACGCGATGGACAGCAGCAGCAACAGCACCACGCCCACCGTCCGCAGCGTGACGGCGGCGGTGTCGGACAGCTTGTCCTCCACCCGGTTCCACAGCCGCAGCGGCCCGGTGGTGCAGCCGATGGCCGCAGCCACCAGCAGCACCACATTGGAGCGCAGCAGATACAGCGCCGTGCCGTCGGCAAAATGGGCGGTGAACATGGCGGACACATACTGCCCCAGCTGGCCGAAATCGGTGATGGCAAACAGCACCCAGCCCATGATGAAGGCGAAGATGGTGTACACATGGCCCACCCACCTGGGGGCCCTGTCCAGCCACCGCAGCAAAAACAGCTTCTCCAGAATCAGCAGCACCGCGTAATAGAGGCCCCACAGCACGAAATTCCAGCTGGCCCCGTGCCACAGGCCCGTCAGAAACCAGACGATGGCCAGATTCAGGATCTGCCGCCCCTTGCCGTGGCGGTTGCCGCCCAGGGGGATATACACATACTCCCGGAACCAGGTGCTCAGGCTGATGTGCCACCGCCGCCAGAACTCGGTGACGGTGCGGGACTCATAGGGATGCTCAAAGTTTTCCAGAAAATGGAATCCAAACAGATGCCCCAGCCCGATGGCCATATCGGAGTATCCGGAAAAATCAAAGTAGATCTGGAAGGTAAAGGCGATGGCGCCCAGCCACGCCGTTACGGCGGAGGGCGCAGACATGGCGCTGATCTGCTCCCACAATGCGCCCACCTGATTGGCGATCAGCACCTTTTTGGCAAGGCCCACCACGAACCGCTGCATACCGCGGCTGGCCTCCAGCACGCTCTCCCGGCGGTACATGAGCTCGTGCTCCACCGTCTTGTACTGGACGATAGGCCCGGCGATCAGCTGGGGAAACAGCGTCACATACGCACCCACGTTCAGAATGCTCTTCTGGGGCTTCACAATGCCCCGGTACACGTCGATGGTGTAGGACATGGTCTGGAAGGTGTAGAAGCTGATGCCGATGGGCAGCGCCAGCCCCAGGGCGGGAATGCCCGCGCTCAGGAGGCTGTTCAGGTTGTCGATGGCGAAATCCGTGTACTTGAAAAAGCCCAGGATGCCCAGGTTGCCCACCACGTCCACGATCAGTACCGCCTTGGCCGCCTTCTGCTTTCCGGCGTCCCGGAAGTGGCCGATGAGCCGGGCGTTGGTGTAGTCAAACACCGTGGAGAACAGCATGATCAGGATATACTTGGGCTCACCCCAGCCGTAGAACACCAGACTGAACAGCAGCAGCACGGTATTGCGCGCCTTCCGCGGGCACAGGAAATAGATCCCCGCCACCACCGGCAGGAAGATCAATAGGAATACAGTGCTGCTGAATACCATAGGGTCGTTCTCCTTTGGAAATTTACGTGTTGTTTACGGCGCTTCTGCCGGAAAGTGGGACAGAGCAGCGCTCTGTCCCACCGGGGTATATAGGCCTCGCAGCGTTCGCGGCGCGGACGCTGCGATCCCGTCGGCAACGAAACCGAAGCTTTCGTGCCAGCGAAACTCACACGATATCGTGCAGATATCCCACCAGCGCCGTGGAGCGGATGGCGGACAGGTTGTTGACGAACAGCACGTCCTGGATGTTGTTCTCCGTGACGAACTGGCTGAGACTGCCCTTCCAGTACCGGTAGTCGATGACGTGGATGGTCTGATAGTGATCCGTCAGGAACGGCACAAAGGCGTTGCCGAAGGACTCCTTCACCACCACGCAGCTGGACCCGTCGGTCACATCGGGGTTGTTAATGATGGAATAGGCGTTGTCGCCGGTGATGAACGTGCCGTACTTGAAGCCGGCGGGAGCGTCGGACTCATCGTAGATGATCTTGCCCCGCAGGGTCTGGCCGTTCTTGTCGGTATAGTCCAGCGTGGCCTCGGTGCTGAGGGGGTGATAGGCCACCACCTTGTCGGGGTTGGCGCCCATGGCGGCATTCTCGTTGGAATCCCGGTAAAAGGTGCCCAGAAAACCGTCATAGGTGTCGGTGGTATAGCCCTCCAGCGGCTTAGGGGTGATGCCCTTGGCCTTACAGAACTGCTCATAGGCGTAGTAGGCGCCGGTGGCGGTCCAGTGGTGGTCGGTGCGGAAATAGATATACTCGGTCCGGTGGGCCAGCAGCGCGTCATACAGCGCCACGGACTTCACATTGCCGTTCATATAGCCGATGATCTTCCCCTCGGCGTCCTTCTGGTCGGCAAAGATATCCTTGCCGTACAGCTCGTCCGGCAGGCTGACGCCGGAGCTCAGGGGGATGGGCAGCATGTACACGGTGGCCTTGCCCGCCAGCGCGTCGGCCACGGCGTTAACGTTGTCGGCGTACTTCTTGGCGGTGCTGTCCACATAGGTGTACATCTCATACCCGGTGTCGCCCACCCGGTACACGGCGTCATACTGCTGTTGGTCGCCCTTCAGCTCGATCTTCTGGTATGTGGTGTCGGGGATATCCGGCGTATTGTCGCCGTCGGCGGTGTTGGCGTCGTCCGGCGTATCGGGCTGGACGGTGTTGCCGGATGTAGGGGGCGTGCTGGCGTCGTCATTGGCGGGCTTTTTGTCCTTGCCCAGGTTGATGACGATCAACACCACGGCGGCAATGGCCACCGCCAGCGCGATCAGCAGCACCAGGGGCGAAACGCCCCTGCGGCGTCCTCTGTACCGGCTCATTTCAGATAGCCCTCCACGATGGCGGTGGCGGCGGCGGTGTCATCGCTGACGCACAGCACCACCACGGTGCCGGTCTGGCGCAGCAGCGCGCCGTCCAGACGGGCCACGTCCTCCGGCTGATACAGGTTGGCCTCCCGCTTCAGGTCGTCCACATAGGTCTGCACGTTGGCGTACAGGGTCTTGGCGTCCTCCTCGCTGGCGCACTGGCCCACCATGATCAGATCCGCGGCGTTGCCGTCGGCCATGTAGCCGGCGATGGTGGTGCCCTCCGGGGGATCCAGCTTGTAGTTCAGGTCCTCCACTGCGGTGACGATCATCTCCGTGCTATAGGGCACGTTGTCCTTCAGGTCGTCGGCCAGCTTCTGCACATCCACGGTCTTGGCGGTGCTTCCGCCGCCGCAGGCGGCCAGGGTCAGCAGCATCATAGCCGCCAGCAGGGCGGCAAGTATCTTTTTCATCCAGTATTCCTTCCTTTTCTCGCCCTTCCGGGCAGGTCATTGATTGATGTCTCTCGCAGCGGCGCAGATACCCGCACCTTAAATTATCATAGCATAAGTATAGACGGATTTGAAGAGCAATTTGTTCCCGCGCCGAAAAATTTTACATTTCGTTCACAGCCCCTAGTATGTGCCGGGACGGGCGGGATCTATTCCCTCAATACACCCGTTTTTCCAGCGCCCGGCACAGGGGTGCAAAGGTCATGGGCCACACCGCCGCGGCAAACAGCACCACGATGGCATAGCGCACCGCGCCGCCCACACCGGCCCCCAGCGCTGCCGCCAGCGGCGCCTTCAGCCCCGCCCGGATGGCCAGGATCAGCGCCATGCCGCCCAGCAGCTTGATGGCCTGCACGTACCACACGGCGCGGGTGTCAAAGTGGATGTACTTTACATCCAGCCACCAGCCCACCAGCACGCCCGCCGTGGCCCCCAGCAGCTTCCAGGCGTTTTCCACACCGCTGGCCAGGTTGGCCGCGTCCACATCGGCAGGGAAGGGGTACAGCGACACGAACAGCAGATACCCCACCGCCAGCCCCAGCATCACCAGCAGCGTCACGCCCATGACGCCGTGCTGACTGTCGCTGCGCTCCAGCACCGGATACAGGGCCAGCACCAGCACCACGGCGATCACCGCCGCCACCCCCACGTCCAGCGGCGTGTGGACTCCCAGATACATGCGGGACAGGGGCACCAGCACCGCGATGAGAATGGCGGCGACCCGCACCCATTTCCGCTTTGTGAACCGGGCGATGCCGCCGAAGGTGCCGATGGCATTCTGGGTATGGCCGCTGGGGAAGGAGTAGCCGGCGGCCTGGGCCCGGGCGCTCTCCACGATGGTGAAGTCACTGTCCAGCACCCAGGGCCGTGGAATGCGGCACAGCAGCTTCAGAAACTGGTTCAGCACCGTGCCGGCAAAGCCCACCGCCAGCAGGTAGTACCCCTGGCGCTTGCTGACGCACCAGAACACCACCAGCGCCGCCACCATGAACACCGTCTCCTCCCCCAGATGGGTGATGGCCGCCATCACCGCGTCCAGCCACGGCGTTCGGATCGATTCCAGTGCGTATAATACCTTCATTGTATTACCTCCCGTATTGTATCACAGCAGCTGCTGCGCCAGCAATATCGCGCCGGAGACCCCCACAAAGACGTATACCACCGTCCGCATGGTCTCGACGTTCAGCTTGTCGGCGATCCTGCCGCCTACCACGGCTCCCAGCATGATGCACACCGTTCCCACGGCGGCGTAGGGCAGGATGGCCGGCCGCAGCAGCCCGCTGCACAGCCGCCCCACAATGCCTGTCACGCCGGTGATGGTAAACAGCAGCTGCATGCAGGCCAGATACGTGGCGTGATCCTCTGCCGCCGCCACGAAGTACAGGGCCATGGGCGGCCCGCCGATGGCAAACAGCCCCGCGCTGACGCCGCACAGCGCCCCGCAGGTAACGCCCGCGGCGGGCTTCGGCGCCATTTTCACCCGCCGGGCAAAGATCAGGAAATACAGCGCCAGCAGGATCAGAAACACGCCGAAGGCCACCACCAGCACCTGCATATCCAGCCCGCCCACAAAGAGCAGCGTCAGCAGGTTGGTCACGCCGAAGGCGATGGTGGGCGGCAGCACCAGCCGCCACCGGATATGCCGCCGGTACTTCCAGCACAGCGCCATGCAGAACAGCTGGTTGATCACAATGGCCAGCGCCGGCGCGTCGATCATATCAAAATAGAAGGGCAGCACCATCATCAGAAACACCACCGAGCCAAAGCCCGTCACCGTCTGAATAATGCCCGCCACCAGGCTGGCCGCCGCCACCACACACCAGATCATTCCACTACCTCCCGGGATTTATGTGGGTATCATACCACATCGCGTCCCAAAAGGAAAGCCGTCCCGCACCATCTTTTTCCCGCCGCTGCACCCCGCAGTTTCCGCCATCTTTTATTTTCTTAACGGGATTTTTGCGTTTTCCCGCGTTAAGCTCCGGTTTCTACACAAAAAGCCGCAAGCTTTTGCAAAATATATATATTTTTTTCGCCGTTTTCCAGGAAATGACATCTTTCGACTTATCCACCATGCTAGAATACTCATGACAGGAGGCCAGAAAACGTTTCTTGATTTACCGCCATTGCGGAGAAAAGGAGTCGCTCATGAATGCACTATCGCGCACTGTATCCCTTCTGAAAATCACATTTCACAGTCATCAGATCTACCGCTGCCGCCAGCAGGGCCGAAAGCTCATTGCCCACACCGGATCCCTGTGCTCGCCGCAGCTGATCACCCTGACACGCCGCATCGACCACCACGGCATCCTGCTGTATCAACTGGAGCGGCACTTTGAGGTGTGATATTCCCCCCTTTTATACATAATTTTTCTTTCCACCAGATGCCTCCCGCCAAAAACCGGCCCCATCAAGGGCTTTTACAGCCAGCGCCCGCCGGGCGCTGGCTGTCCTGTCTACAAAAAAAGAGGACGCCCCGGGCGTCCTCTTTTTTGCTTCATAAAGCCGCATCCATCAGCTCTTTTTCTTGCCCAGATAGGCCTCCTTGATGGACTCGTCCGCCAGCAGCTCCGCGCCGGTGCCGGACTTGGTGATGTTGCCGGTCTCCAGCACGTAGGCGTAGTCGGCGATCTTCAGGGCCATGTTGGCGTTCTGCTCGATCAGCAGCACGGTAACGCCCTGCTCATTCACGGTGCGGATGATATCAAAGATCCCCTGCACCACCAGCGGCGCCAGACCCAGGGACGGCTCATCCAGCATCAGCAGCTTGGGGCGGCTCATCAGGGCGCGGCCCACCGCCAGCATCTGCTGCTCGCCGCCGGACAGGGTGCCGGCCAGCTGCCAGTTGCGCTCCTCCAGCCGGGGGAACAGCTCATAGACCCACTTGAGGTCCTTCTCGATGCCGTCCTTGTCATTGCGCAGATACGCGCCCACCTTCAGATTTTCCAGCACCGTCAGGTTGGGGAACACACGGCGGCCCTCGGGGGACTGGGCGATGCCCGCCTCCAGCACCTTGTTGATGGGCTTGCCCAGCAGCTCCTGGTCGTTGTAGGTGATGGAGCCGCTGTCGGCCTTCACCAGGCCGGAGATGGTGCGCAGGGTGGTGGACTTGCCGGCGCCGTTGGCGCCGATCAGGGTGACGATCTTGCCGTCCGGCACCTCCAGGCTGATGCCCCGCAGGGCCTTGATGCCGCCGTAGGACACATGTAAGTTCTCAATCTTCAGCATCGTCTGCCACCCCCAAGTATGCGTCGATGACGCGCTCGTTGTTTTGGATCTCGTCGGGCGTACCCTGCGCGATCAGCTGGCCGAAGTCCAGCACGTAGATGCGGTCGGCGATGTCCATGACCAGATCCATATGGTGCTCGATCAGCAGGATCGTCTTTTCGAATTTGGTGCGGATCTCCCGGATGAATGCCGCCAGCTCCAGGGTCTCCTGGGGGTTCATGCCGGCGGCCGGCTCGTCCAGCAGCAGCAGCGTGGGCTCGGTGGCCAGGGCCCGGGCGATCTCCAGGCGGCGCTGCTTGCCGTAGGGCAGGCTGGTGGCCAGCTCGTCCTTCACGTCCTCCAGACCCACGATCTTCAGCAGCTCCAGCACTTCCTCCCGCTGCTTGGCCTCCTCCTTGCTGTTGCCCCGGAAGGTGGCGGAGAACATGTTGCTGGTGCGGCGCATGTGCTTGGCGATCAGCACGTTGTCAAACACCGTCTGGCTCTTCCACAGGCGGATGTTCTGGAAGGTGCGGGCCATGCCCAGGTCGGTGATCTTATCGGGCGTGGGGGCCAGAATATGCTCATGAACATACATCTCGCCGTTTTCGCCCTTATACATCTTCTTCATCTTGCCGGTGGGGTGATTGCACACGATGCACTGGCCGTTGAAGGTCACGCGGCCGTTGGTGGGGGCGTACACGCCGGTGATGACGTTGAAAGCGGTGGTCTTGCCGGCGCCGTTGGGGCCGATCAGGGCCACGATCTCGCCCTCGTTGACGTCCAGGTTCAGGTTATCGACGGCTACCACGCCGCCGAACTGCATGGTGGCGTTTTCCACTCTCAGCACGTTTTTCACTTCGCTCATTTGGACGCCACCTCCTGCTTTTCATGCTTTTTCGCCGCCCGCTTCTCCTTGATTTTGGCGATGTTGCCGGGCAGCTCCCGTATCACCTGCGGCAGCTCCTTGTCGCCCATGATGCCCTTCCGGAAGAACAGCACCACGATCATGATGACCACGGAGAACACCACCAGGCGGAAGCCGTTGCGGAACACGCCCGGCGCCACGATGCCCAGGAATTCACCGGAATCCAGGCCGCGCAGCCACCACTCGGAGGCCGCCACGAACAGCAGCGAGCCGATGACCGAGCCGGAGATGGAGCCGATACCGCCCAGCACCACCATCAGCAGGATCTCATACGTCATGGCCACCTTGTAGTTGTTGGCCTGGGCAATGGACAGCACCATTGCCATGGTAGCGCCGGAAACACCGGCGAAGAAGGAGCTGGTCACGAAGGACAGCATCTTATGCTTGGCCAGGTTGATGCCCATAGCCTCGGCGGCCACCTCGTCGTCGCGGATGGCCTTGAAGGCGCGGCCGTAGGTGGAGTTCACCAGCAGCACGATCACCGCAATGGAGATGGTGGCGATCAGCACAGGGACAAAGGTGGACAGGCTGAAGGTGCCGATCTTGAAGTTGCTGATACGGGTAAAGCTCTTCAGCAGGTTGGAGCCGTTGGTCACGGGGCCCAGCTTGCTCCACTGGAACACCGCGCGGATGATCTCGGCAAAGCCCAGGGTGGCGATGGCCAGATAGTCGCTCTTCAGCCGCAGCACCGGCAGGCCGATCAGATACGCCAGCAGCGCCGCCGCCAGACCGGCCAGGATCACGCAGATGATCACACCCAGCACCGTTCCGAAGCCGCCCAGGGAGTTGCCCAGCACCTCGGGGAAGGAGATGCGGATCGCCGCGTCATAGTACTGATACACCGTGTCTCTGGACGCGGCAGGGATGGAGAAGATGGCGTATGTATACGCGCCGATCAGCATGAATCCCGCGTGGCCCAGAGAGAACAGGCCGGTAAAGCCGTTCAGCAGGTTCATGGATACTGCCGCCAGCGCATATACAGAGCCCTTCTGCAGCACGGTCAGCAGCATGTACATCTTGTTGCTGGGCTTGATGACCTGATCCAGCACCAGCACCAGCGCCAGAAACAGCGCCACCGCCACAAGGGAGATAAAAGTCTTGCGAACGTCCTTTTTCTTTTCCAACATCATGTTCGCCCCTCCTTACACCTTATCGGTGGTCTTCTCACCGAACAGGCCGGTGGGCTTGAATACCAGAATGACAATCAGCAGCACGAACGTAAACGCGTCCGAGAACGTGGCAAAGCCCACCTGCTCCGTGATGGCGCCGTTGGCCATCAGGATGGTATCCAGGCCCTTGATGATGGATTCGCACACGCCGATGATAAATGCGCCCACCACCGCGCCGGGCACAGAACCGATGCCGCCGAACACCGCCGCCACGAAGGCCTTCAGGCCGGGCATGGCGCCGGCCGTGGGCACCACGCCGGGGAAGTTGGTGAAAAACAGCATGGAGCCGATGGCCGCCAGAAACGTACCGATGATAAAGGTGGCGGAGATGACGTTGTTGATCTTGATGCCCATCAGCTGCGCCGTCTCAAAGTCCACAGACACGGCGCGCATGGCCATGCCGATCTTGGTGTGATTGATCAGCAGCACCAGCACCACCACCAGCGCGATGGTCAGAAACGGTGTGATGACCGTCACGCGGGACGTCTCCATTCCAAACAGGTGCACCGGATCGGAGATCCAGGGGATGGCGGGATAGTTCTTGTTCAGACCGCCGGTCACATACAGCGCCAGGTTCTGGATCAGATAGCTGACGCCGATGGCGGAGATCATGACCGACATACGGGGCGCGGTGCGCAGCGGCTTGTATGCCACGCGCTCGATCAAAAAGCCCAGCAGCACCGTCAGCACGATCATCAGCGGGATCGCCAGATACAGCGGCATCCACGTGGCAAAATAGACCATCATCAGTCCGGCCACCATAAACACGTCGCCATGGGCGAAGTTGATCAGGCGCAGTATACCGTACACCATCGTATATCCGATGGCGATCAGCGCATATTGCCCACCCACCGATATGCCGGAAATCACATACGGCAGTGCGGTTTTCAATACTTCCATGGGGGGTTCCTCCCTAATACATTCTTCCTTTGCAGATACTGTTCTCTGCGGCCACCACGAAAATGCCCCGACAGGGGCAGGGCACTCTTGTCGCCGCCGCAGAGGAGTGCCGGGTACATAGCACAGTAGCTGGCGGGAGCAGCCGCTCCCGCCAGCCTGTGTATCTCACTTGGCTGTGGTTCGTATACCTGTTAGCCCACCTTGGCCACGGTCACGAAGTCCCAGTTGCCGCTCTCGGTGTTGCACTTCTTGACCACGGCGCTGTCGCGGTTGGCGTCGCCGATGTCATTGAAGGAGATGTTGCCGGTAATGCCCTCGAAGGTCACGCCGGGCAGAGCCGCCATAACAGCAGCGGGATCAGCGGAATCGGCCGCCTTGATGGCCTCCAGTGCCACGCAGTAAGCGTCATAGCCCATGACGGTCACGGCAGACAGCTTGTCGTCGCCGCCGTTGTTGGTCTTGGCAGTGCTGTCGCTGTTGATCCACTCCTTGATGGCGGAGTCGAACTCAGCATTGACGCCCTCCTGATAGAAGGTGGTCACGCAGATGTCCAGGCTGGTGCCCTTGGCAGCCTCCAGCACCACGTTGGAGTCCCAGGTGTCGCCGGCCAGGATGGGCATACCCAGGTTCTGGGTCTCGGCCTTGGCGATGATCTGGGCCGCAGCCTCCAGAGACACGGGGGAGAAGAACACGTCGCAGCCCTGCTGCTGTGCGTTGGTGATGTAGGTGGAGAAGTCAGAGGTGCCCTCGGGGAACTGCTCATACACGCAATTCTCCTCGCCGAAGGCCTGGATGAAGTAGTTGGCCAGACCGCCGGAGTAGTCGTCGCCCTGCTTGGCCAGGCAGTAAGCCTTGGTGGCCTTCAGTTCATTCTTGGCATAGTTGGCCAGAACGGTGCCCTGGAAGGGATCCAGGAAGCAGATGCGGAAGTACGCATCACAGTCGGAAGTCACCTGGGGGTTGGTGCAGGTCACGCCGATGGCGGGCACCTGTGCCGCGGAGAAGGTATCACCGGCAGCGATGGACACGCCGGAGCCATAGGAACCCAGCACCACGGACACGCCCTGAGAGATCAGAGTCTGGGCGGCAGTGGGGGCCTTGTCGTTGGAAGAGGCGTTGTCGGCATACACCAGCTCCACCTGATACTCCTCGCCGCCGATGGTGACGGTGGGGATCATCTTGTTGGCATACTGCATGCCCAGGATCTCCTGCTTGCCGCCGGCGCCATTGTCGCCGGACTGGGGCTCGAACACACCGATCTTGATGACCTTGTCACCAGTGGCGCTGTCGCCGCCCTGCTGACCGTTGTCACCGCCGCCGCAGGCGACCAGAGACAACGCCATGACCAGAGCCAGCAGCATTGCAATAAACTTTTTCATGGTATTTCCTCCTAAAATTCTCTTTTACCGGAGAGTTTCTCCCCGGTAGAACAGTCTTATTTTAATGGAAGCCCCGCAAAAAAACAATTGTCACATGCTCCGAAATTGTACAAGCAATCGTCCGCCCCCGGCTTGCAAAATCCGCCCCCGCTCCGCAGACCGTCCACATATCGCGAACACCCACTTTTCTGTGGCGAACAACCGCAGTCGCCTTCTTTCGCCCTTAACGCCCCTTTTACGTGCTCCATCCGCCAGAAAATACAAAAAATCCCACGATCTGCCGGAAAAAATAGCATTTATTTCGTAATAATATAATTTCTTTCTATTTTTCCTCCGATCCCCCCTCCCGGCCTGTCCCGTTTGCCGGGGAACCGGAAGAGTGTCCCCGTTTCAAAGACACCCTTTTCGTGATTTTGCACAAACCGCCCCTGCGCCCCCGTAGAAAAGTTCCGCTTTCTCCCCGTTTTGCACAAAAAGGACGCCCGCATCCCCGTGCAGGCGTCCTTTCTGACATACGCTTATTGTGCCTCCGGCGAAACATCCCGGAAATAGCTCTCGAACACGTCGCCGGTCATGGTCTCGTTGGCCAGCAGATACTCGGCGATCTCCGTCAGCTGCTTCTGATAGGTCCGCAGGATATCCTGCGCCTTCTGATAGGCCTCGTCGATGATGGCCCGGATCTCGCCGTCCATCTCGGCGGCAGTCTTCTCGGAATAGGGCCGGGTGTGGCCCATGGACTTGCCGATGAACACCTCGTCAGACCCGGTGTCAAAGGCCACGGTGCCCAGCTTCTCCGACATGCCGTAGGTGCCCACCATCCGCCGGGCCAGCGCAGTGGCCCGCTGGATGTCGTTGGACGCGCCGGTGGAGATATCCCCCAGCACCAGCTGCTCGGCAGCCCGGCCGCCCAGCAGCGATACGATCTGCTGGATCATGTACTCCCGGCTGAGATAGGACCGGTCCTCGTCCGGCAGGGAGATGGTCATGCCCCCGGCCTGACCCCGGGGCACGATGGTGATCTGATGCACCGGGTCGTGCTGGGGCAGCGCCCGCATAACGACGGCGTGGCCCGCCTCGTGATAGGCGGTCAGCCGCCGCTCCTGCTGAGGGATGACCCGGCTGTGCTTCTCCGGTCCGGCAATGACCTTGATGACCGCCTCGTCGATACAGGCCTTGTCGATGGCCGCCTTGTCCTGGCGTCCCGTCAGCAGCGCCGCCTCGTTCAGCAGGTTCTCCAGGTCCGCGCCAGTAAAGCCCGGGGTGCCCTTGGCCACCTGACCCAGATCCACGTCCTCCGCCAGGGGCTTGTTGCGGGCGTGGATCTTCAGGATCTGCTCCCGGCCCTTGATGTCCGGCAGTCCCACGTACACCTGGCGGTCAAACCGTCCCGGCCGCAGCAGCGCCGGGTCCAGGATGTCCACACGGTTGGTGGCGGCCAGCACCACAACGCCCTCGTTGGAGCCGAAGCCGTCCATCTCCACCAGCAGCTGGTTCAACGTCTGCTCCCGCTCGTCGTGGCCGCCGCCCAGGCCGCTGCCGCGCTGGCGGCCCACCGCGTCGATCTCGTCGATAAACACGATGGCCGGCGCGTCCTTCTTGGCCTGGACAAACAGGTCGCGGACACGGCTGGCGCCCACGCCCACGTACATCTCCACAAAGTCGGAGCCGGAGATGGACAGGAACTTCACCCCCGCCTCGCCGGCCACCGCCTTGGCCAGCAGCGTCTTGCCGGTGCCCGGAGGGCCCACCAGCAGCACGCCCTTGGGAATGTGGGCGCCCAGCTTCAGGTACTTGTCGGGGTCCCGGAGGAACTCCACGATCTCCTGCAGCTCCTCCTTTTCCTCGTCGGCGCCCGCCACATCCTGGAAGGTGACCTTCTTGTCCCCCTCCGGGATGCTGCTGACCCGCGCCTCGCCGAAGTGGGCCATCTTGTCGTTGACGCCGCCTCCGGCCCCGCCGTTCATGCGGGTCATCAGGTTCATCAGCAGGATGAAGGCCATCACCGCCAGCACATAGGGCAGCAGCACCTGCAGCCAGTTGGTCCCCGGCGCGGCGGGATAGTCATACTGGGTGATGATCCCCTTGGCGTACTGTTCCACTACCAGGTCGTTGAGATCGTCATAAAACATGTCGAAATCGTGCAGGTGGCAGGTGACGGTGGTCTGATCCTTCAGCGTAGCCGTCAGCCGCGTGTCGCTGATGGCGAAGGACTGCACCTTCTCCTGGACGAACAGCTGGCGCATCTCGCCGTAGGTGATGTCACTCTGGCGGCTCATGGTCCGGGCCAGATACATTACCGCCAGCAGGCACAGCACCAGGAAGAAAATGCCCCGGAAATTGATCTTTCTCGTCATGGCTTATTTCCCTCCCTGTCCCACCAGGCGGATGCCCTGCCAGCTCTGGCTGCCGCCGATGCTGATGACCAGGAAGGGCTTGGCCTGGATATCGGACGCCGGGACATAGGGGTCGCTCCAGCTGCGGGCGTCCAGCGAGCCGGGACGGTTGTCTCCCAGGGGGAAGAAGCAGCCCTCCGGCACCGTAAAGCTCTTTTCGCACTCAGTGACCCCCTGGGCCGGCAGATAGTCCTCCTCCAGCTGCTGGCCGTTGATATACACATAGCCGCCCGCAAAGGTGATCTCATCCCCCGGCAGGCCGATGACCCGCTTCACCAGCACCTTGTTCAGCTCGTCGCTCCAGAAGGTGACGATGTCGCCCCGCTCCGGCATGGGATCCCCCACCGCATAGGGCAGGTGCAGGCCGATCAGCACCGACTTGGTGGGCAGCGTGGTCTCCATGGACCCGCTGGGTACCCACGCGATCTGCAAAATAAACTTAAAGGTGATGAACACGGCGGCCAGAATGAGGATAACCTCTTTCCACTCCTTCCAGAACCGCTTCAGCGTCATCTTTTCCTTTTTCTGCGGCTGGCCGGCAGCCTTCTGCTGCTCCACCCGCTTTCCCTCGTTGTTCATAGGGCGTCGCCCTCCTGTTCCTTCCGCCTCACAGCGGGAAATTGGCCATTTTAAGAATAGACTGTAGGGGCGGACGACTCTGTCCGCCCGCCGTCCAGCAAAAGCTTTCAAACTTTGTCATTCCGAGGAAGCACAGCCGTGCGCTGCCAGTGGCAGATGAAGCACGGCGTGCGAGTGGCAGCGGTCAAAATTTCGGCAGCTTAAATGCCGCTGCGAAATTTTGGGCACCGCAACAGAGCAGAGCGAAGCGACGTGGGAATCCGTCTCTCCCGTCCAACTCGTATCAGAAAGAAATAGATTCCCACGCCAGTCCGCGGACTGGCTCGGAATGACAGGTTTTCTTTTGGCAGCAAAATCGTAAGATTTTGCGCCAGTTACTTGCTGTATACCTCCGGCTTCAGCACGCCGATACAGGGGTAGTTCCGGTACTGCTGGGCGTAATCCAGGCCGTAGCCCACCACGAACTCGTCGGGCACCTCAAAGCCGGACAGGTCGGCCACGATGGGCTTCTCCCGGCGGGCAGGCTTATCCAGCAGTGTCACGATGGTGATGGACGCCGCACCCTTGGTGGTCAGATAGTTCTTCAGGAAGTACAGCGTATTGCCGGAGTCCAGGATATCCTCCACCACGATGATGTGCCGGTCGGTGATATCCTTCTGCAGGTCCCGGGTGATCTGCACCACGCCGGAGCTCTTGGTGCCGCTGTTGTACGAGGACACGCCGATGAATTCGATCTCGCTCTTCATCTGCGTGGCGCGGACCAGGTCCGCCATGAAGATGAAGCAGCCCTTCAGCACGCCCACAAAGATGGGATCCTTGTCGTGGAAACGGTCGTACAGCTCGTCGCCCATCTCCTGCACCCGCTTCTGTAACTGCTCCTCTGACATCAATACCTTCAAGATGTCCTGCTCCATGTTGCTCTTACCCATTCCCGGTATCCTCCTTATGGTTTTCTCGTTTGTTGATGATGATCTCTATGGTTTCGCCGCTCTCCGGCGATGATCTCTCCCGGATGCCGTATACGGCGTAAGGTTCGCCGTCCACGCAGACCACGGGGATGCCGTCCCGCTCTTCCGCTGGAACGCCCCCGTCGGCAAACAGCCGCTTGAGACTGCGGCTGCCCCGCCCCGTCTCCATGCGGTCGCTGCTTCGCCAGCGCCGCGCAGTGATGGCGCGGCCTTCGCCGCCGTGTACGGTGATGTGATACTGTCCCCAGGCGTTCTCCCCCTGGGTCAGCATCTGCTCCGGCGGCGCCTCCTCCTTGACGGTCAGCCGCAGCCGGCCCTTCCGGCACACAGCCCGCACGCCGCCCGGCAGATCCAGCGTTCCGCCGCCCTCTGCCAGGGCCAGCACAGCGTCAATATGCACCGTGCCCACGTCCTTCTTTCCCGTGGGCAGCCGCTCCAGCAGCAGCCGCACCATCCGGGGCCGCAGTGCCTCTGGCGCCGCCAGCAGCGCCGCCGCGTCCACCGCCGCGCCCTCCGGCGGAAGGTGCTCCGCCGCCAGCGCGTCCAGATAGTCATTCTCCCCCCGCACGATCTCCGCCGTGCGGCCGATGGCTTTCGTCAGCGCCGGATTGATGGTCTCCAGCGCCGGCCACAGCTCCCGCCGCAGCCGGTTGCGGGCATAGCGGGTATCCTGATTGGTGCTGTCCTCCACGTGGGACAGATGATGCGCCTCCAGATACGCCTCGATCTCCGCCGGATCGGTCCGCAGCAGCGGCCGCACGATCTTTCCCCGCACCGGCGGGATGCCCCCCAGGCCCTCCGGCCCGGTGCCTCGCAGCAGGTTCAGCAGCACGGTCTCCGCCTGGTCCCGGGCGTGGTGCGCCGTGGCGATCCGGTCCGCGCCAATGGCCTCCGCCGTACGCAGCAGAAAGTCATACCGCAGCCGCCGTCCGGTCTCCTCCACGCCAAGGCCCCAGCGCGCCGCCATCTCATAGACCGGCGCCGCCTCGGTGTAGAAGGGGACATTCAGCGTCTGGCACAGCTCCCGGACGAAATCCTCGTCCCGCTGGGCCTCCGGCCGCATCCTGTGGTTCAGATGCCCCGCCGCCACAGTGAAGCCATGCTCCGGCGCGATGGCCGCCAGATAGTGCAGCAGGCACACAGAGTCCCGCCCGCCGGACACGGCGCACAGCAGCACGCCGCCGCGGGGCGGCAGCATATGCCGCCGCTCCATCCAGGGAATCAGATCCATGGCTCACTCCCCGTCGTCGCCGTAGCGGTTCTCCAGCGTGCCGAAGGCCGTATACTCCGGCATCCACCGCAGATCCACCTTGCCGGTCTCGCCGTGGCGGTTCTTGGCCACGATGCACTCGGCGATGTTGCGTTTCTCCGAATCCTCATTATAATAATCGTCCCGGTACAGGAACATGACGATATCGGCATCCTGCTCGATGGCGCCGGATTCACGCAGGTCCGACAGCATGGGCCGCTTGTTGTCACGCTTCTCGTTGGCGCGGCTCAGCTGGCTGAGGCACAGCACCGGCACCTGCAGCTCCTTGGCCATGATCTTCAGCATACGGCTGATATCCGACACCGCCTGCTGGCGGTTCTCGCCGGAATAGCCCTTGCCGCCGGAGCTGGTCATCAGCTGCAGATAGTCGATGACCACCAGGCCCAGATTGTCCAGCCGCCGGCACTTGGCGTTCATGTCCGCCGCCGTCAGCAGGGGATTGTCGTCGATGCGGATGTCCATCCGGCTCAGGCTGGAGGCCGCCTCGGCGATCCGCTGCCAGTCGCTCTCCCGCAGGTCACCGGTGGTCAGGCGGGTGTTCTCCACCAGGCCCTCCGTGGCGATCAGACGGGTCACCAGCTGCTCCCGGGACATTTCCAGGGAAAAGATAGCCACCGTCTTGCCGGAGGTCCGGGCCGCCGACAGCGCCACGTTCAGTGCCATACTGGTCTTGCCCATGCCGGGACGGGCCGCCAGCAGCAGCAGGTCGGACTTGTTCAGGCCGTTGATCTTGCTGTCCACGGCGGAAAAGCCGGTAGACAGGCCCGCCAGCTTGCTGCCGCTGTCGCTCAGCTCCTCCAGCCGGGCCATCACGTCCTGCAGCACCTGGCTGACAGGCACCATGGTCTGGGCGCTGCGCCCCCGGCGGATGGCGTACACCCGCTGCTCCGCCGACTCCAGCATGTCGGCGGCGGACGCGCCGCCCTCCTGCACCATGGCGGTGATCTTGGAGGCCGCCACGGCCATCTGCCGCATCAGCGACTTGTCCTGAACGATCTTCACATACTCGCCCACGTTGGCGGAGGTAGGCGTCACCTCCATCAGCTGCAGCAGATAGGACCGGGTGTTCTCGTTGTACGAGCCGTTCTTCTCCATCTCGTTGGCCACGGTCACGCCGTCCACCGGCTGGGAGTAGACAAACATGTGGGCGATGGTCTCAAAGATCTCCCGGTTCTGCCGCAGGTAAAAGTCGCTGGTCTGCAGCTGGTCCATCACGTCCTTGACGCAGTCGCCGTCAATGAGCATGGAGCCCAGCACCGCCTGCTCCGCCTCCACCGAGTGGGGCATCGCCCGGGTCAATAATTCGTCCGCTGCCATTTGTCACACCTGCCTCCTAAAACTGGCGCAAAATCTTCGATTTTGCTGCCAAAGGGGTTGCGGCCGACTGCGCACGTCCTTCGGACACACTTGCGGCCGAGAAGTATTTTTCTGACGCACGTGTTGTCAGAAAAATGATTTGATTTTTTTCGCGGCGTCCACGCCGCGAACTCTGCGAGGCTTTTTATGCGGCGGGGTGCACCCCAAGAGTACTTGTTCCGCTTCGCTCCACTGCGTAGTCACCCCGCCCTGCGCATGCCTCTACCGGGTTCTTACTTCTCCTCGATGACCAGCACGTTCACGGTGCCGCTGATCTCGAAGCCTAGCTTGGCCTTCACCTGATAGCTGCCGAAGGACTTGATGGGCTCGTCGATGACCAGCTTCTTGCTGTCCACGTCCATGTTGTACTGGGCCTTCAGCGCCTCGGCGATGGCGGCGCTGGTGACGGCGCCGAACAGCTTGCCCTCGCTGCCGCCCTTGGCGGCGATCTTCACCTGGCAGCCCTGCAGCTTCTCGGCAATGGCCTCGGCAGCCGCCTTGGCCTCGGCGTCGGCCTTGGCCTTGGCCTTGTCACGCAGCTTCATGGTGTTCACCGCGTCGGCAGTGGCGGGCACCGCCACGCCCCGGGGGATCAGATAGTTGCGGGCATAGCCCTCGGCCGCCTCGATCATCTGGCCCTTCTTGCCCTTGCCCCGTACATCCTGGGTTAAAATCACTTTCATTGGTATGTCCTCCTCTATCAGATTGGTTGGTTTACAGAAAATGGTATTTGATATCTTTTCGTAGGGGGCGATGCCTACATCGCCCCGCTGTCTGACGGATGCATTATCGTAACTCGTGCGGGCCGATGTGGGCATCGGCCCCTACACACCGTTATTGTAAATGCATCCCATCATTGGGCTTGTGAAGGATCATCAATCCTCGAAATACTTGTCAATGGCCTCCAACAGCTTCGTTTTCGCCTCGGCCACGGTAATGCCCTTGGCCTGGCCGCCTGCGGTGGTGGAGTTGCCGCCGCCGCCCAGGGCCTCCAGGATCACCTGTACGTTCACCTCGCCCAGGGAGCGGGCGGACATGTACACGCCGTCGTCCTTGCGGTACAGCACGAAGGAGGCCCGGATGCCCCGGATGGTCAGCAGCTCATCGGCTGCCTTGGCGGCGGTGACCCGGTCATAGGCCTCGTCCGCCGCCACGATGGCGATGTCGCCGTGGTAGATCTCCGCCTGGCGCATGATGGCGTAGCGGGTCACCATGGCGTCTAGGTCGCTCTGGAACATCCGCTGCACGTCCTGGGTGTCCGCCCCGGCCCGGCGCAGATACGCCGCCGCCTCAAAGGTGCGGCCGCCGGTGCGGTTGGTGAAGTTCTTGGTGTCCAGCACAATGCCTGCCAGCAGGGCCTCCGCCTCACACTTCAGGATATCGGACGGCTCCAGCAGGTACTGCATCAGCTCCGTCACCAGCTCACTGGCGGAGCTGGCGTAGGGTTCGTGATAGTTCAGGGTCATCTTGTCGATATAGCTGCTGCCCCGGCGGTGATGGTCGATGACCGCCACGCGGGTGCAGCTCTCCAGCAGGGGCTCGGACTCCACGCTGTCGGGGCGGTTGGTATCCACCACCACCAGCAGCGTATCCGGCTGGGCATGGAGGAACGCGGTGTCGCCGTTGACGAACACCCCCGCGTACTCCGGCATCTGCTGCAAAGCCCGCAGCACCGGATGGGCGGCGTTGTTCTCGGTGTCGATGACGATCTGGGCCTTTTTCCCCAGCTTGCGGCTGATGCAGCAGATGCCCGCCGCCGCGCCCAGGGAGTCCATGTCGGCGTACTTGTGGCCCATGACGTATACGTTCCGGGCGTCGTCGATCAGCTCCCGCAGGGCGTTGGCCATGACCCGGGATTTTACCTTGGTGCGCTTCTCCGTGGTCTTGGAGCGGCCGCCGTAGAACTCGAAGTTGTTCCGGTCCTTCACCACCGCCTGGTCGCCGCCCCGGCTCAGGGCCATTTCCAGCGCCAGATCGGCGTTCTTGAACAGGCCGTCAAAGCTGTCGCCGTCCCGGCCCACGCCGATGGACAGCGTGGCGCTGACGCCGCCGCTCTCCACCGTGCGGACGCTGTCCAGCACATCGAACTTCTTCTCGGCGTATACGGCGAAGTCCTTCTCCTCCATCACAAAGAGGTACCGGTCCCGGTCATAGCCCAGCAGCAGGCCGCCGCTGTCGGCGCACCAGTCGTTGAGCTTCCCCTCGATGTCCGCCAGCAGGGCCGAGCGCTTGCTCTCCGGGCAGGCCTTCATCAGGTCCTCGTAGTTGTCGATCATCAGGATGGCCACGGCGGGACGGGTCATGTCCAGCGTCTGGCGCATCTGCTCACTCTCGGTAATATCCAGCCAGTAGGTGGTGGCCAGCATGCTGTGGTCGCCCTTCAGCTCGTCGGGGTGGCTCAGCGCGCCGAAGACCCGATAGGTCCGGTGGTTCCACACCACATACTCCGGCGCCTCCCGCTTGCCGTCCCGCAGCCAGTGGCTGTCAAACCCCGGCACCGCGTCCGTCACCGTCACCTCGAACAGCTTATCCTTCAGCTCCGTCAGGGCCAGAAAGCGGTCATTACCCCACAGGACCTCGCCGCTGTTCAGGTCGAACACCAGCATGGGCAGGGGGGTGTACAGCATGTTGCTGGAGCGGGCCGTGTCCAGTCCGCCGCTGACGCGGTCCAGATATTGCCGCACGCTGCGCTGGGCCATATGGTTGCGCCGCACGCCCACATACAGCACCAGCACCGACACCAGCGCCTCCGCCACCGACAGCTGCGGGGAAAAGGGTATCGTGGCGATGACAAACGCAAACAGACACATGCCGTACAGCATGATGTTGGTGCGGAAGCCGCGGATCAGCTTTTTACTCAAGGTGACACCTCATTTCAAGCGGGATTTCCGATGGGAATATCACTCCAATTTACAATCATTGTTGATTATAACATATTTTTTTTGGTATCACAACAGCAAAAATGCGGATTTTCTCCCGATTTGCACCGCCGCTGCGAACCCTGGCGGAAGGCGGCGAAAAGTTGGGGGTGTACAACGGGGGAAAAGTGTGCTATAATTTGTGTAGATTGCAGAAAAATCTGCGCTTTTTTTGGTTGTTTCGCGGAGCGGTGTCGCTGCGCGGTGATATAAAAGGCCGCCGGCGGCGGCCTCCTATAGCACAATTCAACACACGGTCATCCGGGGCGAACGCCTTGATGCTCCCACGGCGATGCAGGGCCGGCGGGACATCGGGCCGCCTTTGTTTTGCTGCGCGCTTTTCCGGGTACTTTTCCGGGGGCTATTACGCCCCTTTATGTACCTTTTTCGCCCCTATAAAGCCGTGTTATGTACCCATTATTTCGTAAAAAGGAGTAACTATGGCCGAAAAATTCAAAATTATCCCCCTTGGCGGTCTCAACGAGATCGGCAAGAACATGACCGCCTATGAGTATGGCGGCGAGATCATCGTGGTGGACTGCGGCATGGCATTCCCCGGCGATGACATGTATGGCATCGACTGCGTGATCCCCGATGTGAGCTATCTGGTGAAGAACCACAACCGCCTCCGGGGCCTGTTCATCACCCATGGACACGAGGACCACATCGGCGCCATCCCCTATGTGCTCAAGCAGATCAACATGCCCATCTACTGCACCCGGCTGACGGCGGGGCTCATCAAGCTGAAGCTGCAGGAGCACGGACTGCTGCAGACCACCAAGCTCATCACGGTGGAGGCGGGCCAGACCATCCGGGCGGGCAAGTTCCAGGTGGAATTCATCCACGTAAACCACTCCATCGCCGACTCAGTGGCCTTTGCCATCCACACCCGGATGGGCACGGTGGTCCACACCGGCGACTTCAAGATCGACTCCACCCCCATTGACGGCGAGGTCATCGACCTGGCCCGGTTCGGCCAGCTGGGCCGGGAGGGCGTGCTGGCGCTGCTGGCGGACTCCACCAACGTGGAGCGCCCCGGCTACACCATGAGCGAAAAGGCGGTGGGCAAGACCTTTACCCGCCAGTTCACCGGCTGCGACAAGCGGATCATCGTCACCACCTTCGCCAGCAACGTGCACCGCATCCAGCAGGTGCTGGACGCGGCGGCGGCCTGCGGCCGGAAGGTGGCCGTTACGGGACGGAGCATGGAGAATATCATGAAGGTGTCCACGGAGCTGGGCTATATGAAAGTGCCCAAGAACACGCTGATGGACATCCACAAGATCAAGGGCCTGCCCCTGGATAAGCAGGTGATCGTCACCACCGGCTCTCAGGGCGAGGAGATGAGCGCCCTGTACCGCATGGCGTTTTCCACCCACAAGCAGGTGGACATCGGCCCCGGCGACAAGGTGATCATCTCCGCCAGCGCCATCCCCGGCAACGAGGTGACGGTGGGCCGGGTCATCAACGAGCTGTTCCGCAAGGGGGCGGACGTGGTGTATGACAAGGCGGACATGCTGCATGTGTCCGGCCACGCCTGCCAGGAGGAGCTGAAGATCATCCACGCCCTGACCAGACCCAAGTTCTTTATTCCCCTCCACGGCGAGCAGCGGATGCTGCAGATCCACAAGCGGGTGGCGGAGAGCATGGGCATGCACCCCAACAACATCTGCGTGGCCGACAACGGCAGCGTCATCGAGCTGACCACCAAGCACATGAAGTGCGAGACCACCGTGCCCGCCGGCGAGGTATTCGTAGACGGCGGCGGCGTGGGCGAAGTAGGCGCGGTGGTGCTGAACGACCGGAAGATCCTGGCGGAGGACGGCATGGTGGTGGTGGTACTGCCCATGTCCAGCCACGACCACCAGCTGCTGTGCGAGCCGGAGATCGTGACCCGGGGCTTCGTGTATGTAAAGGAGTCCGAGGAGCTGATGCAGGAGATGCGGAAGGTGGCCATGAAGGCCGTGGACGGCATGGCGGCCCGCCGCCGGAAGGACGACGGCGAGGTGTGCCGCACGGTGAAGTCCGCGGTGAGCAGCTACCTCTACAAGCACACCAAGCGCAGCCCCATGATCATCCCCATGGTGACAAAGCTGTAACAGAGAGAAAGGAGCGCCGCCATGAACAACATCTTTACCACACTGCTCTATCAGATGGAGAAGCGCCATGACACGGTGCTGTGTACCATCGTGGCCGACAGCGGCTCCACCCCCCGGGGGAAGGGGGCCCAGATGCTGGTGGGGGCGGAGGGTCTCCTCTGCGGCACCATCGGCGGCGGCGCGGTGGAGGGCCAGAGCATCGGGCTGGGCAAAAAGCTCCTTCAGGAGCGGCGCAGCGCCGTGCATGAATACAAGCTCCACCACAACGACACCGAGGACATCGGCATGGTGTGCGGCGGCGACGTGATGGTGCATCTGCAGTTCATCGCCGCTGAGAACGGGGTGTGGCACGCGCTGGCGGGGGATGTGCTGCGGCGCATCGCCCTGCGGCAGCCGGGCTGGCTGGTGCTGGCACTGGACGGCGGCGCGCCTGCGCTGCAGGGCAGCGCCGACACCGACGGCGGGCACTTCGCCCTGCCGCTGCCCATCGGGGAGCGGGCCATCCTGTTCGGCGCGGGCCACTGCTCGCTGGCGCTGTGCCCGCTGCTGACCACGGTGGGCTTCCGGGTGACGGTGGTGGACGACCGGGCGGAGCTGGTGACGAAGGAGCGCTTCCCCACCGCCGACGCGGTGGTGTGCTGCGACCTGGACCACCTGGCGGACACCGTGCCGGTGGGCGGCGAGGACTATGTGGTGGTGATGACCAACGGCCACAGCCACGACTTCGCCGTGCAGGAGCAGGTACTGCGGGGGGAGTACGCCTACATCGGCGTTATCGGCTCCCGCAGCAAGACCGCCAGCGTCAACGCCCGGCTCCGCCAGGCGGGTATCAGCGAGGCGGCCATCGCCACCGTACATACCCCCATCGGCACCGCCATCAAGGCGGTGACGCCGGAGGAGATCGCCGTGTCCATCGCCGGCGAGATGATCTGCGTCCGGGCCACCCGGCGGGAGAACGCCGGGGTGCAGGTCCACGGCTGCCCCATGCACTGCGGAAACCACTGATATGACGAGACATCTGTTTTTGACGGGCCGGAAGGGCGTGGGGAAATCCACCCTGATCCGTGGCCTGCTGGCGGCGGAGAAGGGCCCGCTGGGCGGCTTTTTCACCGTGAAGCACCAGGGCGGCATCTATCTGCTGCCCGCCGCCGGAGAGGAGACCTTCACGCCGGAAAACCTCCTGTTTTATTGCGGCCACGGCGGCGATCCGAAGCGGTTTGACGACCTGGGCTGCGCCGCGCTGGCGGATACCGCCGGGTGCAGCCTGCTGGTGATGGACGAGCTGGGCCCCCACGAGGCAGAGGCCGTCCGCTTTCAGGCGGCGGTGTGCCGGGCGCTGGAGGGAGACATCCCCATCCTCGGCGTTCTGCAGCAGGCGGAGAGCGACTTCCTGGACCGCATCGCCCGGCACCCCCAAGTGACGGTGCTGACGGTGACGGAGGACAACCGGGACACCCTGGCGGCAGAGCTGCGGCGGTGGCGGGAAGGCTGTTGATAACGTACATAAAAAAAGCGCTGTGCGATGCACAGCGCTTTTTTTCGTTATCAGAGGGATGCGTTACAGGATCTTCTCGCCGGCGGCTTCCTTGGCGGCGATCTCCTTCAGAGCATCCTTGTGGGAGAGGTTCCAGCGGCCCTTCTCGTCGATCTCCATGAACTTGACCCACATCATGTCGCCCACCTTGCAGGCGTCTTCCACCTTCTCGATGCGCTTTTCAGCCAGCTTGGAGATGTGGACCAGGCCGTCCTTGCCGGGGGCGATCTCCACGAAGGCGCCGAAGGTCATCAGGCGCACGACGCGGCCGTAGTACAGCTTGCCCACCTCGGGGACGAAGACGATGTCGTCGATGAACTTCTTGGCCTTGTCGCAGCTCTCGGCATCGGGGGAGGCGATGTGGATGGTGCCGTCGTCGTCGATGTCCACCTTGGCGCCGGACTCGGCCACGATCTTCTGGATCACGCTGCCGCCCTTGCCGATGACCTCGCGGATGCGGTCGGGATCAATGTGCATGGTGATCATCTTGGGGGCGTACTTGCTGACCTCGGGGCGAGGCTCGCTGATGACGGGCAGCATCACCTGATCCAGGATCTGGCAGCGGGCGTCATAGGTGATATCCAGGGCGTTGCGGATGATCTCCATGGTCAGACCGTCGTTCTTCAGGTCCATCTGGATGGCGGTGATACCCTTCTTGGTGCCGGCCACCTTGAAGTCCATCTCGCCGTGGAAGTCCTCCACGCCCTGGATGTCGATGAAGGTGGTGAAGCCGCCCTCGTCGTCCTGGATCAGGCCGCAGGAGATGCCGGCCACAGGGGCGGAGATGGGCACACCGGCGTCCATCAGGGCCAGGGTGGAGCCGCAGATGGAGCCCTGGGAGGTGGAGCCGTTGGAGCTGACCACCTCAGACACCACACGGATGGCGTAGGGGAACTCCTCCACAGGGGGGATCACAGGCAGCAGGGCACGCTCGGCCAGGGCGCCGTGGCCGATCTCGCGGCGGCCGGGGCTGCGGGCGGGCTTGGCCTCACCCACGGAGTAGCCGGGGAAGTTGTAGTGGTGCATGTAGCGCTTCTCGGTCTCCTCCCAGATGGTGTCCAGCTTCTGGTTGGCGGACAGGGTATCCAGGGTGCAGACGGACAGCACCTGGGTCTGGCCGCGGGTGAACAGGCCGGAGCCGTGAACGCGGGGCAGCACGCCCACCTCGGCGTCCAGGGGACGGATCTCGTTCTTCTGGCGGCCATCCACGCGGTGGCCCTCCAGCAGCCAGGCCTTGACGATCTTCTTCTGGAACTTGTAGGTGATCTCGTCCAGATACTGGTCCATGTTGGGATATTCCTCCAGGAACAGCTCGTGCCACTTCTCGATGAGCTGGTTCCAGCGGGCCTCGCGGACGTTCTTGTCGTCGGTGTCCATGGCGGCCTTGGCGTCGTCCATGGTGGCGGCCACGATCTTGTCGAAGAGCTCCTGATCGAAGTCGGCGTGGGGATAGTCGAACTTGGGCTTGCCGATCTCAGCCACCATCTGGTTGATGAGGGCGATCTGCTTCTGGTTCTCCTCGTGAGCCAGCTTGATGGCGTCGAACATGGTGTCGTTGGTGACCTGGTTGGCGCCGGCCTCGATCATGACCACCTTCTTGCCGGTGGAGACCACAGTGACGTCCAGGTCAGAGACCTTGCGCTGCTCGCTGTCGGGATTGAGGACCAGCTTGCCGTCCACCAGGCCCACCTTCAGGGCGCCTACGGGGCCGTTCCAGGGGATGTCGGAGATGGCCAGGGCGGCGGAGGTGCCGATGAGGGCGGCAATCTCAGGGGAGCAGTCGTGATCCACGGCCATGACGGTGCACATGACGGAGACGTCGTTGCGGAAGTCATAGGGGAACAGGGGGCGGATGGGGCGGTCGATGACGCGGGAGGTCAGGATGCCCTTCTCGCCGGGGCGGCCCTCGCGGCGGTTGAAGCTACCGGGGATGCGGCCCACGGAGTACATCTTCTCCTCAAAGTCCACGCTGAGAGGGAAGAAGTCAATGCCGTCCCGGGGACGGGCGGAGGCGGTGACGCAGCACAGCACGCGGGTGTCGCCATAGCCCACCATGACGGCGGCGTTGGCCAGCTCGGCCAGCTTGCCCACTTCCAGGGTCAGGGGACGGCCGGCCAGGTCCATGGTATACTTGTGGTACTGGGGGAATTGGCGATGGGTGATGATAGTCGACATGTCGTTTCTCCTTTTGTAAAAATATGGCTTCGCCATCCATGCCGCCACCACCGTTTAGCACTTGAAAACGCCCCGAAAGCCGCTGTTTCGGCACATTTTCAACTGCTAAAGGCCAGTCTTGGCGCAGACGGCAAAACGTGAAAGAAGGGTGATGCGCGTGCGCACATCACCCTGTTTCAACAAATTACTTACGCAGACCCAGCTTGGCGATCAGGGCACGATAACGCTCGATGTCCTTCTTGGCCAGGTAGTCCAGCAGACGGCGGCGCTTACCGATCATCATCTGCATACCGCGGCGGCTGTGGAAGTCATGGGGATGCACCTTCAGGTGAGCGGTCAGCTGGTTGATACGCTCGGTCAGAATGGCGACCTGGACCTCGGGGGAGCCGGTGTCGGTAGCGTGGGTGCGGTTGTTCTCGATAATCGCGGTCTTCTGGTCTTTCAGCATCATGGTTGTATATCCACCTTTCAGATAATTTGCCGCGCCGCTGCGTCGTGGGACAGGTGAATGATCCGCGCAACGAAGCCGGACGGCCATAGTCATGCACATTAACGTGCTTGAATAGCATACCACAGAAAATCGGGGTTGTAAAGTATTATTTTACGGGAGTTGGGATTGTTTCGCTCTGCGGAGCGAGTCACTTTTGGCCACTGTCCCAAAAGTGACCAAAAAGGCAGCCAGAAACCCAGGTTTCTGGGCTTCCTGCACGCTGTCGTTCTTGCAAATTTGAGACTTCATACCGCGCGTTCACAGAACAGGACGGTTGTCGTTACGTATGACAAATCGACTTTCGTTTTGCGCCGCTGCCGCTCACATTTTCAACGGTAGAACTTATTGCGTTGTTCGGCGTAGGCATCAGCGGCAGCGGCGCTGGAGCAGAGACGATTCGATGATGAATCGGAAAAGAAAATTCTGCGTGAACGTGTGGTAAATACTTACAGTTTTGTATGCGGCATAGCGCGTTAAGGAAATGCAAAAACGCAGTTTTTGCTGGCGTTCTTTCCCCCTTTCTTTCGCTATTGAAAGAAAGGGGCCGCCGGAGGCTAAAACGTATAGAAAATATCCCACGGCAGGGCCGTGGGATATACCTTACCCTCTAATCTCGATGGCTCCGGTGGGACAGCTGTCGGCGGCCTCCTGGGCGGTCAGGCGGGCATCCTCGGGCACGGGGTCGGTGATGGCGTGGGCGGGGGCGCCGTCGTTTAAAGAGAACACCTCCGGGCAGATGCTGGGGCACAGGCCGCACTGGATGCAGGCCTTCTGGTTCACGTTTGCGTACATAGCAGCACACTCCTTTATTCAACATGGAATGGCTGCAGTATGCCCGCCGGGGCGGGAAATTATTCCGGCAGGGGCAGACCGTGGATCATCACCCGGCCGAAGCAGGTGAGGCTGCGGCCGCTGCCCCGGTGGAACACCACGTCCATGTCGGCACGCTGGCGATTCAGGGAGAAGAGATACACCATGCCCAGGGGGTCGCGGCAGTACTGCTTGCACAGCATGTCGCCGTCCACGCAGAAGATGCCCACGTCACCGTTCTGCAGGGGGTCGTGGTTGACGTAGACCACCGATCCGTCGGCGATCCAGGGGGCCATGGAGTCGCCCTGGATGCGCACGGCAAGCTCCGCGCCCCGGGGCACATCGCCGGTGACGGGGATCAGGTCGTAATCCTCCTGAAATACCGGGGCGGCAAAGCCGGCGGCGGCGGGGGAGGCGTACAGGGGGATGGTGCGGATGTCCTCCTCCGGCGCGTCCTGCTGCCACGTCTGCCGCAGGTCGGCCAGACCGTCCAGCACGGTGTGGACCAGCTGGCGGGCGGTCAGGGGCAGGTCGCGGTATTTTTCCACCAGGCGCCGCTCCTCGTCGGTGCAGATGAAGGCGTGGCGGAAGCTGCCCTGGTACAGGTAGTTGGGGTCGATCTGCAGCGCGTCGAAGAGCCGCAGCAGCACGTCCTCCTTGGGGGTGCTGACGCCGGTCTCGTAATTGCCGATGGCGCTGCGGCTGACGCCCAGGCGCTCCGCCAGCGTATCCCGGCTCATGCCCAGCTCCTCACGCCGCTTGCGCAGCTGCTCACCAAAGCTCATGGCAGGGCCTCCTCTCACAAGGTTCTTGGTTATCTGCCCCTATTTTACAGGAGGGGACAGGGGATGTCAAGGAGTTAGAACAAGAATCTTGAGAATTTGTACTTGACAAAGCAAGAATCTTGTGATATTATAGGCTCGTAAACAAGATTCTTGTTTTTGTCAAGTAGACTGAGCGCAAACAGAAAAACCGCCCGGAGGGCGGTCATGGCTGGCGGCTTTTGGCGGTGTTGAGGGAGGAGATGAGGAGGCGCTTGATCTCCTCGGCCAGAGAGAGGAGGGGATCAAAATCGTATTCTATCAAGCGGGTGCGTTTCAGCAAGGTGAGCCAATAGATGCTCTCACCTGTCTCCTTCAGAGCAATATGCAGTTTGGAAATAAAATCCGCCCTGCTGTTTCCGTAAACCGCTTCATTGACATTGGCGCCAATAGAGGTGCCGGAACGCAGCAGCTGCTTGGCGATGGTGGTGTCTTTTCTGGTTTTGGAAAAGGTCTCGTAAAACAGAACGATCTGTGTTGCAAAGTCAAGAGATTTCTCTAAAAGGGGACTGGCCATACGGATCACCTCATGAAAGAGCATACCACAAAGAGCAAGCCAACTCAACAAAAACCCTTCACTTTTCACTCTTATCTCTTCACTGGAAAAGTCGCAAAAGATGAGAAGAGTGAAAAGATAAAAACGAAGAGAGAAGAGTACAAAAAGAAAAAGCCACACTGCGTGCGACTTTTTCTTTTTGGTGGGGGATGGTGGATTCGAACCACCGAAGGCGTTGCCAGCAGATTTACAGTCTGTCCCCTTTGGCCACTCGGGAAATCCCCCATATGAAATTGGAGCTGGTGGACGGATTCGAACCCCCGACCTGCTGATTACAAATCAGCTGCTCTGCCAGCTGAGCTACACCAGCATGCTACCAGCGAAGATTATATTAGCAGAAGTCACTTTATTTGTCAACAACAATATTTACAAAACGGCACATTTTTCGGGGATGTTTTTTGTCACTTGTCCAAAAAAGGAGGAAAAAATACGTATGACGCTATCACAATTGTCCGAGGGGTACGCCTATTCGGCGGATCTGCTGTCGCGGCGGCTGGCGCAGCTGCGGCGAGAGCAGCGGGAGGAGCAGGACCCGGTGCGGCGCGGGGCGCTGCACCGGAGGGAGCTGGAGCTGATGCCGCTGCTGCGGCAATGCCGGCAGCTGCACCGGCTGACAGCACACTATTACGACAGGAGCTACCACAGGGATGAACGATTTACTGTTTGATTACACCCAGCTGGCCCGGTGGCGGCAGGGAGACGGGGACAACGGGCAGCGGCTGCGCCGCCTGCGGCGGCGGCTGCCGGAGGCCATGTCGGCCCTGACACCCCGGCAGCGGGAGATGCTGGAGCTGCAGCTGCGGGAGAGCCTGTCGTGCACGGAGATCGCCCAGCGGCTGGGGGTCAACAAATCCACGGTGTCGCGGTGCCTGCGGCGGGCGCGGTACCGACTGTACGACAGGCTGCGCTTTGCCCTGTAAAAAGAAGGCGGAAGTCCTTGACAAGCCGGGGGGGATATATTATAATCGCCTGGCAAAAGCTAAAAAAAGTGTGATTTTCCCGCGGGAAATCCCTGTTTTACTGGAAGAAAGTGAGGTCCTGGCGTATGTTGCAGAAGGTGCAGCAAAATCGATGGCTGCGGCTGGGCGTGGGCATTCTGGGCGGCATTCTGATGGCGACGGGCATCAACCTGATCGTGGTGCCCCAGGGGATGTACAGCGGCGGACTGTACGGCCTGTGCCAGGTGATCCGCACGCTGATCGTCACCCATTTGGGGGTGGAGCCCTCGGTGGATCTGGCGGGTATCTTTTACCTGCTGGTGAACATCCCGCTGATCGTGCTGGCGTGGCGGACGCTGGGCCGGGAGTTCGTGGTGGGCATGACCGCCGTGACGGTCATCAACTCCATCGCACTGGCGGTGATCCCCTCTCCGGCTACGCCCATCATTGCGGACAAGCTGACCTCCTGCCTGCTGGGCGGCATCATCAGCGGCTTTTCCAGCGGACTGATCCTGACCTGCGGGTGCTCCACCGGCGGACTGGACGTGCTGGGCCTGTATCTCAGCAAGCTGGGGAAGGGCTTTACGGTGGGGCGGTTCTCCATCACCTTCAACACGGCGCTGTATGTGCTGTGCGCCGTGCTGTTTGATCTGAGCACGGCTATCTACTCCGCCATCTATGTGGTGTTCCAGGCGCTGTTTCTGGACCGGGCGCACCAGCAGAACATCTCGGTGCAGATGCTGATCTTCACCAAGGCGGACCCGGAGCGGCTGAACCAGACCATTCTGGAGAAGCTAGACCGGAGCTTCACCCTGTGGGAGGGCCGGGGCGGCTATTCCCATGAGCAGGTCCACGTGCTGTGCGTGTGTCTGAGCAAGTACGAGGTAGTTTCGGTGCAGATGGCCCTCAGCGAGATCGACCCCCACGCCTTTACCATCATTCAGGAGGGTATCCGGGTGGGCGGCAACTTCGGCCGGCATCTGTCGTCGTGAATCCTTGCCCCGGCTTCCTGCGGGAGGCCGGGGCATTGCATTTGGCTGCCGTTTCGGGTAGAATAGGGAAAAACACAGCTGCAGGGAGGATACTGATATGGAAAAGATCGCGCTTGTGACCGGCTCCAGCCGGGGGATCGGACGGGCGGTGGCCCGGGAACTGGGACGCCAGGGCTGGCGGGTCTGCATCAACTATCGGGTGCGGCAGGACTGCGCCGAAGGGCTGGCGGCAGAGCTGGCGGCGGAGGGGCACGAGGCCATGGTATATCAGGCGGACGTGTCCCGGCGGCAGGAGGTGCAAGACATGGTGGAGGCCATTGAAAAAAAGTGGGGTCCGGTGTCGCTGCTGGTGAACAACGCCGGCGTGGCGGGGCAGGCCCTGTTTCAGGATGTGACCGACGAGATGTGGCACCGGTATTTCTCCACCAACGTGGACGGGGCGTACCACGCCATTCAGGCGGTGCTGCCCGCCATGCTGCACGCACACGAGGGGTGCATCCTCAACATCTCCTCCATCTGGGGGCAGCGGGGGGCCAGCTGTGAGGTGACGTACTCCTGCACCAAGGCGGCGCTGATCGGATTGACCCGGTCGCTGGCGTCGGAGCTGGCGCCCACCCATATACGGGTCAACTGCATCGCGCCGGGCGTTATCCGAACCGATATGCTGGACGCGCTGCCGCCGGAGGTCCTGCCCCAGCTGGCAGAGGAGACGCCCCTGCGGCGGCTGGGCACGCCGGAGGACATCGCCCACGCGGCGGCGTTCCTGGCGTCGGAGAAGGCGGACTTCATCACCGGCCAGGTGCTGACGGTGGACGGAGGCTTCATTTTATAAGTGAAAAGTGAAAAACGAAAAGAGAAAAGTTGAGGTATGCCGCCTTTGGCGGCATGATTTCAATTGTGCCGCACAGCGGCACACCGATTCTTTTCACTCTTCTCTCTTCACTCTTCACTGAAAACGCGCCTGTCGCTTTTGCGACAGGCGCGTTTTTTCATATCGCCGCGTAGTACATGGCGCCGATGGCCTGGCCGAATTGGGCCACCGTCACGCCGTGGGAGGGCAGCTGGCGCATCAGAGGGGTGCATGTCAGGTCCTCGTCCGCCGCCTCCAGCCGGAGGTCGGGCACGATCTCCCGGCAGCCCTCCTGCAAAAGGCGGAAGCAGGCAGGGTGCTTCACGAACCGCCCAAACAGATACCGCACGTCTGTCCGGGGCCGCATCAGGAAGCGCATTTCCCGGCTGATCTGGCCCACATTGCGACCGATCTGGCGGAAGACAGACTGGGCCGCGGCGTTTCCTGCCGCCGCCTGCTCCATGAGATATGCAAGACAGGGCTTGCGCATGTCCTCCGGGGATTGGCGGATGGCGAGGACGCCGTTTCGCTCCTCGATAAAGCCCTCCAGCAGCGCCGGGTCGGCGTCATAGGCCAGCCGGAAGGCCGCCGCTTGTCCCAGATACCGCCGCGCACCGGGCAGCCCGGAGTTTTCGTTGCGGGTGGAGCGCAGATCCTCCGGCGGCAGCTGCCGCTGGGGGAAGCTGCCCAGATCCAGCAGGAAGTCGTACAGCTCCACCGGCATTTCCGGAATGCTGCCGTCGCTGTTCAGATAGCCCACGCCGAAATCGGTACCCAGGGCGTGGGCGATGACGCCGCCGCTGAAATCCGGTTCTCCGTCGCTGAAGGCCAGCTCCGCCGCCGCCGTAAAGGCGGCGATGTGGCCGTCGTTGGTCATGTGAATGGCGGCGTCCTTCCGGCACAGGGGCCGCAGCTGATCCACGAGACCGCCCAGACCGGCGAAGGCCGTCTCGTAGTCGATGGTGGGATTCTCCCGCATACCTTTGGTTTTGGGGCTTTCGCCGCCCACGATCCGATCGCGGATCACCACGTCCGGAAAGCTGACGCCCAGCACGTCCAGCGGTACGCTGGCGCTTTGGGCCACGGCGCGGGCCATCTCCTCGTCGCCGGCATCCTTGTCCAGCGCCGCCTGAAGGGCCGGGGTCAGCCCGGCGGCACAGCAGGCCATCAGCTGCACCAGCAGCACAATGGGGCCGGTGATCCCCTCGGCCACAGGGCTGGCGGCGGGGTTCCAGTCGTACTCCTTCACGCAGACCAGCCGTCCGTCCACCGCCACTGCCGCCTTGATGTCGGTGCCGCCGATGTCGATGCCGCAGCATACGCCGCGGCCACAGCGCTCTACCGCCTGCCGCAGCCGTGGCAGCAGGTCGCCGCCGCGAGACACCTCCGGCGGGGCGGGAACGTAGGCGCTCCGGTCACGGACGGCGAAGGAGAACGTGCCGCCGCCGAAGGCGCGGCACAGGCGGTCAGCGATGTTGACCACCTTGCCATAGCCGCTGCGGGTGGTCTGCCGCACCTGAAAAATGTCGTCCAATTCGCCCAGCAGGGCGACGACCTCCGTTTCCCGCAAGTCCAGATAGAAGGCCATTTCCCGGCCGCTGAGAGCGGACAGGGCGTTGAATACAAAGGCGGTGACGTACTGCTGCACGAATTGCCGCTGTTCTCCGTCCGCCCAGCGGGGGATGGGCAGGGAGAAGTCCCGCCGCGTGCCGTCGCACAGCGTCAGCTGCACGGTGACGGCCACGTGATCCGGCAGCGCTTCGCAGCCCTCCCGCACGTCGCTGAGCCAGACGCTCCGGCCATTCCGGGCCTGCTGTAACCATTGAGAAAGCATAGAAGTTCCTCCTGAAAGAAAGGAGCGCCGCCGGAATGGCGGCGCTCCCAATTATAAAGCCTCGCAGAGTTCACGTCCGCAGACGTGAATGATTTTAATTATTTTTCGCCGCGACATGTGCGTGGCGAAAAATACTTCTCGGTCGCCAGTGCACCCGAAGGGTGCGCGCAGTCGACCGCAATCCATCTCGAGGAAAATCGCAGATTTTCCTCGAATTTACAAGACATGTACCTCCTCCGGGTCGAACACCAGCTGGCACTCCTCGCCCACCTGATAGATGCGCTTGTTCTTGGGGTTGTGCTCCGCCAGCTTCACCAGCGTGTCGCCCACCATCACGTGATAGTTCTGGTAGCTGCCCATGAAGCAGGACACGATCACCTTGCAGGGCAGGCCGCCCTGATCCGCCAGATGGCCGGACTCAGGCCGCAGCACCACGGTGTAGGTCTCGCCCTCCTTCAGATCGTCCCGGCCGGCGATGGGCATTTGGTGCCCCTCGATGGTCAGCAGAGCGTGGGTGCCGTTGTGGCCGCTCATGACGCCCTTCAGGAAGTTGGCCTCGCCGATGAAGTCTGCCACGAATTCGTTGACCGGGTGGTAATAAATTTCCTGAGGACTGCCCATCTGCTCCACCACGCCATTTTTCATGATGATGATGTTGTCGGAAAGGGCCATGGCCTCGGACTGGTCGTGGGTGACGTAGATGGCGGTGATGCCCACCTCCTGCTGGATGCGGCGGATCTCGGTACGCATGGAGACGCGCAGCTTGGCGTCCAGGTTGCTGAGGGGCTCGTCGAACAGCAGGACGGACGGCTCGATCACCAGTGCGCGGGCCAGGGCCACACGCTGCTGCTGGCCGCCGGACAGCTGGTTGGTCATGCGGCCCTCCATGCCGGTCAGCTCCACCAGATCAAGAATCTTCATGACCCGCTCCTTGATCTCGTCTTTGGGGACCTTGCGCAGCTTCAGGCCGTAGGCCACGTTGTCGAATACGTTGTAGTGGGGCAGCAGAGCGTAGCTCTGGAACACCATGGCGGTGTCCCGCTTGTTGGGGGTCAGGGCGTTGATGGCCTCGTCGCCCAGATAGATCTCGCCCTCGTCGGGGCTTTCAAAGCCGGCGATCATACGCAGGGTGGTGGTCTTGCCGCAGCCGGAGGGGCCCAACAGCGTCACAAAGCTGCCCGGCTCGATGGTCAGGGAGGTGTCCTTCACCGCGTAGAAATCCTTGCCGGTCTTAGGATCCTGATAGATCTTGGAGATATGCTCCAGACGGACGCCTTTTTTCACTTTATCCATTTATTTGCCCTCCTTGAGCTTTCTGCTGGTGCCGAAGTACTTCATGAACAGGTTCATCAGCAGCACCGCGCCGTAGGTAATGACGATCAGGATGGTGGCGAAGGCGCAGGCCAGACTGTACGAGCCCTTTTCGGCGAATTCGTTGATCTGCACGGTGATCAGCAGGAACTGCGGCGTCACCAGCAGGATGATGGCGGAGATCGCGGTGATGCTGCGGACGAAGGCCGTCACCAGACCGCTGAGGAAGGAATCCTTGATCAGCGGCAGCGTTACGGTCATGAACACCTTGAAGCTGTCCGCGCCCATGTCATAGGCGGATTCCTCGATGGATTTGTCGATCTGCCGCAGGGCGGAGATACCGCTTCGCGTACCGGTGGGCAGCGAGCGCACCACGAACACGATAATGAGGATCAGTCCCGTGCCGTACAGGCCCCGCAGGAAGCCGGTGTTGAACACGCCATTGGAGAAGCCGCGGATATAGCCCACGCCCAGCACCGTGCCAGGCACGGCCATGGCCAGCATGGACACCGCCTCGATAAAGCCCTTGGACTTGAATTTCCGCTTCACCACCAGATAGGAGATGATCATGCTCAAAAGCGCCGTGATAGGTGCGGAGATCAGGCTCAGCACGAAGGAATCCCGGAAGGCCTGGAAGCCGTGGTAGCGGGAGAATACCAGACCGAACCACTTGCCCGTCAGGGGGAAGAACTTGAAGCCCCAGGTGGGGAAGAACGCGCCGATGGGCACACACAGGTACATGAGGATAACGAAGCTGGCGGCCAGGGCGCACAGCACGGTCAGGGGGATCTTGACGCTCTTGTCCTCGATCAGCATACGGGCGCGGGATGCCTTGCCGGTGAGGGTGGCGGCGGTCTTGCGCTCCAAATAGTACTTCTGCACGATGAACATGGCCAGGGTGATGCACAGCAGTACCACAGCCATAGCGGCAGCGCCGGGCTTGTCGTAGGAGCCGGTGATCTGCAGGTAAATGGTGGTGGCCAGCGTGTCGTAGGAGCCGCCGATGATCATGGGGTTGGCGAAGTCGGCGATGGACTCAATGAACGTCACCAGGAAGGCATTGCCCAGGCCGGGGAGCATCAGGGGCAGGGTCACGCTGGTGAACACCTTCCAGCGGGAGGCGCCCATATCGCGGGCGGCCTCCTCCAGGGAGGGGTCGATATTCTTCAGCAATCCCTTCAGCATCATGTAGCACACGGGGAAGAAGGTCAGCGTCTGGACGATGACGATGCCCCAGAAGCCGTAGACGCTGTTGTCATAGATGCCCAGCAGGAAGCGGGTGATGATGCCCGCCTTGCCGAACAGCATGATCATGGAAAGGGACAGCACGAAGGGCGGAGACACAACAGGCAGCATGGAAACCACCTTGAACAGGCCGCCCACGAATTTGCCCATGCGGACATAGACCTCCACATAGGCGAACAGCAAGCCGATCAGGGCAGACAGAATGCCCACCAGAAAGCCCACCTTCAGGGTGTTGGTGATGGCCTTGGTAAAGGTCGGCATGGCGAAAATGCGCTGGAAGATGGACACGCCGAAGGTGCCGTCTCCCACAAAACTATCCACCAGCAGAATGGCCAGCGGGTAGAGGATAAACAAAGTCAGAAATGCGATCAGCACGACGATGGTGGTCACCATGATGGGATCGGCCATCAGCTTTTTCCGGTCCAGCGCCGCGCTTTGGGTCCTTGCCATAGAGCGCTCCTTTCTCATCCCGAAAGGAATGGTAAGTTAAGAATAATCGAAACAGTAAAAAACAAGCGGGGCGGCGGCATATGCCGCCGCCCCGCAGAAGTTGCTGAGAAACAGAACCGTTATGTACCGTCAGTCAGATCACTCAGTCTGGAAACGACCGGTATCCTCGGTGTTGGCGCCGGAATCAGCCAGAGCCTGCATGACCTCGGTCACATAGGTGGTGGTGTTGGCCTTGGCATCCTCGAAGTCATAGTCCATGACGTTGTTGGGGTCCAGACCGAACTCGGAAGCCTGAGAGGGCTGCTCGGCGTTGTCGATGACCAGGAACTGGTAGGAGCCGTTCTTGGCAGCCAGCTCAACGCACTCGGGGGACAGAGCGTACTCGATCCACAGCTTGGCAGCGTTGGAGTGGACAGCGCCCTTGAAGATAGCGGTAGCGCCCACCTCGAAGGAGGTGCCGCTGGAGGGGATGATCAGGCTCACGTTGGTGTAGCCGTTGTCCACGATCTGGGTGATGCCGTCATGCAGGAAGCCGATGCCGATGACGCACTCGCCGGTACCAACATTCTTGCTGGGGCCGGAACCGGACTTGGTGTAGACCTCGATGTTCTTGTCCAGATCGACCAGGTACTGGATGCCCTCGTCGTGACCGTACTTCTGGATCATGGTGTTGATCACCAGCTTAGCGGTGCCGGCGGTGTTGTAGTTGGACAGCCAGATCTTGCCCTGATACTCTTCCTTCAGCAGGTCGGCCCAGTCAGCGGGAGCTTCCAGACCCAGACGGGTCAGCTCGTCGGTGTTGACCATGAAGCCCAGAATGCCCTTGTAAATGCCGTACCAGTTGCCGTCGGCATCCTTGTACATGTCGTCGATCAGGTGGGAAGCGTTGGTGGCCGCATAGGGCTCCAGCAGACCTTCGGCAGCGCAGACATTGTACGGATCGGTGGTGCCGCCGAACCAGACGTCAGCAGAGGGATTGCCGTTTTCTTCCTCGATCTTGGCCTGTACCTCACCGGTGGACAGACGCTGATAGGTGGTCTTGATGCCGAACAGCTCCTCGAAGTGCTGGCAGGCAGCAGCCAGGTACTCTTCCTCGCAGGAGCCGTAAACGACCAGCCCACCCTCGGCCTGAGCGTCGGCGATCAGCTGATCCATGCCGGCGAAATACTCAGGATACTGAGAGTCTCCGTTGTTGTCACCCTGCTGATCGTCAGCAGGCGTGTTGCCGCCGCCGCAGGCTACGAGAGACAGAGCCATGACCAGCGCCAGCAGAAGTGCAAGAAACTTCTTCATACTAAAATCCTCCATGTAAAATTTCCGCGTCCGATACGTATACCGGATGGAATAGCCATTATTATAGTCACGTCGCTTTTGTTTGTCAACAATACCGACAGCAAAAACGGAAACGTTTTCGGCAATTTTTACATATCCTCCAAAAATGCCGCGCCAAATATAGCAGAATGACCAGAGGTATACGAAAAATTGGTATTGCAATCCGCCGTCAGCGTGGTAAAATAGCATAACACTTCACAACAAATCAGCAAGGAGGAGCGGTAATGCTGACAGGATTGAGCACCTATCTGCCGGAAACGACACTGACTTTGTTTGACAATCTGGAATTTCTGATACGGCTGCTGCTGTCGGCGGCGCTGGGGGCCCTGGTGGGGCTGGAGCGCAGCAAACGGCAGAAGGAGGCGGGCGTCCGCACCCACTGCATCATCGCCTGCACCTCGGCGCTGTTTATGATCCTGTCCAAGTACGCCTTTATCGACGTGACCACCATTGACGGCTTGCGGGGCGCGGACCCGGCCCGTATCGCGGCGCAGGTGGTCAGCGGCATCTCCTTTCTGGGCGCCGGAGTCATCTTCAAAAACGGCAACTCCATCCGGGGTCTGACCACCGCCGCCGGTATGTGGGGCACCTCCGCCATCGGCATGGCGGTAGGCGCGGGCATGTACTGGCTGGGTTTGATCGAAGCGGCGGTTCTGGTGGCGATCCAGATCATCCTGCACCGCTTCCCCGTGGGAGCAGACGCATTGACCACCCAGGAGATCCTGGTAGAGATGGAGGACACCGAGGAATTGCAGGCCCAATTCGACGCCCTGCTGCAAGCCCACCACGGCCAGGTGATGGAGAGCAGTCTCAGCCGGGACGAGGGATATCTCCGCATGGAGATCACCGCCAAACTGGAGCCGCCTGTCACCCACGACGAGGCACTGGCCTTTATGAAGGCCAACAGCGGCGTGCGGCGGGTATCAGTGTAAAAGATCGAAATTTTCTTGTCACGATACTTTATAATAATATAGAGGGAGGAAATCAAGATGAAGCGTTCTGAGATCAACCGCGCCCTGCGTGAGCTGGAGGCCATGGTGGCGGAATACCGGTTCTCCCTGCCGCCCTTCTGCCGCTTTACGCCGGAGGAATGGGCGGATAAGGGGCATGAGTACGACGAGATCCGCCACAACATGCTGGGCTGGGATATCACCGATTACGGTCTGGGGCGGTTCGATCAGGTGGGCTTTTCCCTGATCACCCTGCGCAACGGCAACCTGGCCATGGCGGACAAATACCCCAAGACCTACGCCGAAAAACTGCTGTTTCTCAAGGAGGGACAGTATTCCCCCAACCACTTCCACTGGCACAAGATGGAGGACATCATCAATCGGGGCGGCGGCACGCTGCTGATCCGGGTGTATCACTCCCTGCCGGACGAGGAGATCGACCGGGAAAGCGACGTGACCGTTCACATGGACGGCGTTACCCGCACGGTGCCCGCCGGAACCCAGCTGCGGCTGGAGCCGGGCATGAGTATTTCCATCCAGCCCCGGCTGTATCACGATTTCGAGGTGGAACCGGGCACCGGCAATATCCTCATCGGCGAGGTCAGCCAGTGCAACGACGACAACACCGACAACCGCTTCAACCCGCCGGTGGGCCGTTTCCCGGCCATCGAGGAGGACGAGCCGCCCTACCGCCTGCTGTGCAACGAGTATCCGGAGGCCAAAGAATGAGCGCCCGGTACGATATCGCGGCGCTGGGGGAGCTGCTGATCGACTTTACCGACCGGGGCGTGTCGCCGGGCGGCATGCGGCTCTTTGAGCGCAATCCCGGCGGCGCGCCGGCCAATGTGCTGACGGCGGCGGCGCGGTTCGGCAGCAGGACCGCCTTTCTGGGCAAGGTGGGCGACGACATGCACGGCCGCTTCCTGCGGCAGACGCTGCTTGACGCGGGCATCGACGTGTCGGGGCTGGTGATGGCGGAGGACGTGTTCACCACCCTGGCCTTTGTGGCGCTGGACGAGAGGGGCGAGCGGAGCTTTTCCTTCGCCCGGAAGCCCGGCGCGGACACCTGTCTGCGGCCGGAGGAGCTGAACGCCGCCGTGCTGGAGGGCACCCGGGTGCTGCACGTAGGCTCCCTGTCCCTGACGGACGAGCCGGCGCGAAGCGCCACCTTCGCTGCGGTGGAGCGGGCGAAAACCGCCGGGGCGCTGATCTCCTACGATCCCAACTACCGTTCTGTCCTGTGGCCGGACGCGGAAACGGCGGCGCGGCACATGCGCAGCATGGCGCCATATGTGGACGTGATGAAGCTGTCGGACGAGGAGACGGTGCTGCTGACGGGTGAAAGCGACCCCGCGGCGGCGCTGGAGGCGCTGCTGGTGCGGGGCGTGAAATGCGCGGCGGTGACGCTGGGCGCGGAGGGTGCGCTGGTGGCCGCGGCGGATGGAATGCGCCATGTGCCCGGCTTTTCCGTGGATGCGGTGGACACCACCGGGGCGGGGGACGCCTTCTGGGGCGGCTTCCTGCACCGGATGCTGGCGCTGGGTAAAACGCCGGATGCCCTGACCATCGACGAGGCGGCGGACTGCGCCCGGTGGGGCAACGCCGCGGCGGCGGTATGCGTTACCCGCCGGGGCGCCATCCCGGCCATGCCGTCACTGGCGGAGGCGGAGGCCCTGCTGACGGAGTAGGGCACGTTGGGCATATCGCCCAAGCAAAACGGGAAACTTTTGGCGGAAAGGCCGAAAATTTTCCTCCTACGCAAAAGAGCGATTGACACGAAACATACCCTGTGCTAAATTGAAAGCACAACAACTGAAAAGGGAAATCATCGGACGATGGGATCGGGAGAGACCGCCTTGCGCGGCGCCGAAGGGGAACGCAGAAGCTCTCAGGCAAAAGGACCGGTTCCGGACGATACTCCGAAAAGGCCGGGCGGCGACACCCGACCACCGAAGGTGCAACTCTTTCCATTGGGAAAGGGGAATCTCTCAGGTAACTCAACGGGGGCACAAAGCAGGCTTTGCAAGCTGCTTTGTGCCCTTTTTTGCTGCTTAAAACCGGAACATTTTAAGGAGGACGAATCGTATGAGCGAACTGAAGCGTACCCAACTGTATGACATCCACGTGGCCGCCGGCGCGGAACTGGTGGACTTCGGCGGATGGGAGATGCCCATCCAGTACCCCAGCGGCATCATTGCCGAGCATCTGTACACCCGTCAGGTGTGCAGCCTGTTCGACGTATCCCACATGGGCCGGTTGAAGATCACCGGGCCGGAACGCAAGGCGTTTTTGCAGCACGTGCTGTCCAGCAACGTCAGCGCACTGGACCTGAACATGGCCCAGTACTGCATCATCCCCAATGAAAACGGCGGCGCGGTGGACGACGCGTACTTGTATCTGTTTGAAGAGGACAGCTATCTGCTGGTGGTGAACGCCGCCAACACCGACAAGGATCTCAAGCACCTGTACGAAGCACTGAAGGGCTTTGACTGCCAGATCGAGAACATCACCGACAAGTGGGCCGCCATCGCAGTGCAGGGCCCCAAGTGCAAGGAGATGCTCACCCAGATGGCCGGCGGCGTGCAGCTGACCGAGCCCATGAAGAACGCCCTGGGCACCGTCTCGCTGGAGGGACACACCGCCCGGGTGGCCAAGACCGGCTACACCGGCGAGCCCCTGGGCTATGAGGTCTACGTCCGCAGCGAGGACGCCGCGTGGCTGTGGAACCGCCTGATCCAGCTGGGGGCCCGTCCCGCCGGCCTGGGTGCACGGGACACTCTGCGTCTGGAGGCCGCCCTGCCCCTGTACGGCCACGAGATGGGCAATGCCCCCGACGGCAGCGAGATTCCCATTTTCGCCGTGCCCCTGTCCAAGTTCGCCGTCAGCTTTGCCGCTGAAAAGGGCGGCTTCATCGGCCGCAAGGCGTTGGAAAAGCAGCACGAGTCCTTTGTGAAGCACATGGATCGTGATTTCAGCGACCTGAGCGTGCTGCCCCGGAAGATCGCGCCTATCGCCCTGCTGGACCGCGGCGTTATGCGGGCCGGTATGGAGGTCTATCAGGGCGACAGGCTGGTGGGCTGGGTCACCAGCGGCACCATGGTGCCCTACTTCAAGAGCGAGGGTGAGGGTCTTGAGACCGTGATCCTGGAGGCCAGCGGTAAGCGTGCCATTGGCCTGTGCTACATCAACAGCGACATTCTGGAGGACGACACCGTGGAGGTGGACGTTCGCGGCAAGCGGCTGAAGGCCGTCATCCCCGCCCGCCACATGAGCGTGGCCGCACCTCCCTACGCCCGTCCCCTCATCTACGGCATGCAGGAGGAGGAACACAAGGTGGGCAGCGGCGACCGCGCTCCCAAGGCGCTGGAGCTGCTGACCAAGGCGCTGGAGAACCACCAGTGGCGGCAGGAGCAGTGCATCAACCTGATCCCCTCCGAAAATACCCCCAGCCGCGCCGTCCGCATCCTGTCCGGCAGCGACCCCTGCTGTCGCTACGCTGAGCACAAGAAGGTGCTGGCCTTCTACGATAAGGATATCTTCTACTATCAGGGCACGGAGTTCATCGACAAGGTGGAGCAGCTGCTGGTGGAGGAGATGCGCGCCTACTTCGGCTGCACCGAGGTGGAGACCCGTACTCTCAGCGGCCAGATGTCCAACATGGCGGTGTTCTCCGCTCTGATGGACTGGAAGAACCGCTTCGACCGGAAGGTGGAGGCCAAGCGCCTTGGCTATGTGATGAACAACCACATCATCAAGGGCGGCCACCTGTCCGCTCAGCCCATGGGCGCGCTGCACGACTACATCGCCATCGACCCCGTGACGGAAAAGCCCGCCGTGGTGAACTTCCCCGTCTGCGCCGACAACCCCTATAAGATGGACGTGGAGGAGACCAAAAAGCTCATCGAGCGCTATCGCCCGGAGCTGATCATCTTCGGCAAGAGCATGGTGCTGCACAAGGAGCCCGTGGCCGCCATCCGCCAGTTCGTGGATGAGCAGAAGATCCCCACCACCATCATGTACGACATGGCCCATGTGCTGGGCCTCATCGGCGACCACTTCCAGAACCCCTTTGCCGAGGGCGCGGAGATCGTCACCGGCTCCACCCACAAGACCTTCTTCGGCCCGCAGCGGGGCGTCATCGGCATCAACTACAAGGAAGAGGATCTGAAGTACGGCCTGTGGAAGACCATCGAGACCCGCACCTTCCCCGGCAGCGTGTCCAACCACCATCTGGGCACCCAGGTGGGCATGCTGATGGCCGCCTATGAGATGAACCAGTTCAAGGACGAGTATCAGAAGGCCGTTATCGCCAATGCCAAGTCCTTCGCCCGCAGCCTGAAGGCCGAGGGGCTGGACGTGATGGGCGACCCCGCCATCGACTATACCGAGACCCATCAGGTCATCGTGTCCGTGGGCTACGGCGAGGGCGCGGAGATCGCCAATCGGTTGGAGCGCAACAACGTCATCGTCAACTATCAGGCTACCCCGGACGAGGAGGGCTTCACCGCCTCCGGCGCGCTGCGGATGGGCGTCAGCGAGATGACCCGCTTCGGCTTTGGCGAGAAGGAGTTCGCCCAGCTGGCCGGTCTGATGGCGGACTGCATCCTGCGGGGCAAGGAGATCGGCCCGGATGTGGCCAAGCTCCGCGCCCGGCATCTGGAGATGGGCTACTGCTTCAACGACGCGCAGTTCGAGGCCGCGCTGGAGAAGCTGGCGGAGAAGACTGGCCTTTAAAAAAGCTGTTATAGGCCCCCTCTGAGAGGGGGCTGTCAGCGAAGCTGACTGGGGGAGAGAATAAAAGACTTTAATTCTCTCCCCCAGTCACGGCTTACGCCGCGCCACCTCCCTCACAGAGGGAGGTGAAAGGGCGACGGCTTTTTACTCCGCACCGCACCGTTGCGGTATACCCCGAAAAAGTAAACATTCAACTTACAATAAAATTTGGAGGTAAAGTATCATGTTGTTTCCCGCTGAAATGAAGTATTCCAAGGATCACGAGTGGATGAAGGAAGAGGACGGCGTTGTTGTGGTCGGTATTTCCGACTTTGCCCAGGACGCGCTGGGTGATGTGGTGTTCGTGAACCTGCCCGGCGAGGGTGACGAGGTCACCGCAGGCGAGGCCTTTGGCGACGTGGAGTCCGTGAAGGCTGTGTCCGACCTGGTGTCCCCCGTGACCGGCACGGTGTGCGCCGTCAATGAGGCGCTGCTGGATGAGCCGGAGCTGCTGAACAAGGCCCCCTATGAGGCGTGGCTCATCAAGGTGGAGAACCCCGGCGAGACCTCCGAGCTGCTGGACGCCGCCGCTTACGAGGCCTTCTGCGCGCAGGAGGGCTGATATGGGCAGCTACATCCCCTCTACGCCCCAGCAGCGGCAGGAGATGCTGCAGGCCATCGGCCTGTCCTCCTTCCGTGAGCTGTACGGCGATGTGCCGGCGGAGATGTATCTGGATCGTCCGCTGGACATTCCCTCCGGCATGAGCGAGCTGGAGGTAGGCCGGGCCGTCCGCGCCATGGCGGACAAAAACCGGGTGTACGACGTGATTCTGCGGGGTGCCGGCGCTTACGACCACTACATCCCCAGCATCGTCAAGTATATCCCCGCCAAGGAGGAGTTCCTGACGGCCTACACCCCCTATCAGGCGGAGATGAGCCAGGGACTGCTGCAGTCCATCTTCGAGTATCAGACCATGATCTGCATGCTGACGGGCATGGACGTATCCAACGCCTCCGTCTACGACGGGGCCACCGCCGCCGCTGAGGCCGCCGCCATGTGCCGCGACCGGAAGCGCCGGGTGACGCTGGTGTCCGCCACGACGCACCCCGACACCATCAACACCATCCGCACCTACTGCTACGGCACCGGCGACGAGCTGCGCATCGTTCCGGAAAAGGACGGCAAGACCGACCTTGACGCCCTGCGGGAGATGCTGACGGCAGACGCTGCCAGCTTCTATGTGCAGCAGCCCAACTTCCACGGTCTCTTTGAGGACGCGGAGGCCCTGGGCGCGGCGGTTCACGAGGCGGGCGCGTTGTACGTGATGGGCTGCAACCCCATGGCGCTGGCCATCATGAAAACGCCCCGTGACTGCGGCGCGGATATCGCCGTGGGCGAGGGACAGCCGCTGGGCCTGCCGCTGGCGGCAGGCGGCCCCTATCTGGGCTATATGGCCACCACCGAAAAGCATATGCGCAAGCTGCCCGGCCGCATCGTGGGCGAGACCACGGACGCCCAGGGCCGCCGGGCCTACGTGCTGAGCCTGCAGGCCCGGGAGCAGCACATCCGCCGGGAAAAGGCCAGCAGCAACATCTGCTCCAACGAGGCGCTGTGCGCCCTGACGGCGGGCCTGTACATGGCAACCATGGGCCCTGACGGCATGGCCCAGGCGGCGGAACAGTCCATGGCCAAGGCCCACTATCTGGCGGAGGCCCTGTGCGCCGTGGGCGGTGTGAAGCTGCGCTATTCGGGCGATTTCTTCCATGAGTTCGTCACCGACATGCCCAGAACGAAGGAGGTGCTGGACGCACTGTCCGATGCCGGTATTCTGGGGGGCCTGCCGGTGGACGGCGGCATCCTGTGGTGCGCCACCGAAAAGGTGACGAAGGACGCCATGGATAAAACTGCGGCCATCGTGAAGGAGGTGCTGGCAAAATGAAGCTGATCTTTGAAAAGAGCGTTCCCGGCCGGCACTGCAGTCTTCTGCCCGCCTGTGACGTGCCTGAGGTGAAGCTGCCTGCTTCCCTGCGGCGTGAGACCAAGCCCGCTCTGCCGGAAATGAGCGAGACCGATATCTCCCGCCACTATACAGAGCTGGTGCAGCAGGTCCACGGCGTCAACTGCGGGTTCTATCCCCTGGGCTCCTGCACCATGAAGTATAACCCCCGCATCGACGAGGAGGTGGCCGCTCTGGAGGGCTTTACCGCCGTTCATCCGCTCTCTCCCGCCGCCGACCAGCAGGGCGTGCAGGAAGTGCTGGACACCGCCAAGCAGTATCTCTGCGAGATCACCGGCATGGACGACATGACCTTCCAGCCTGCCGCCGGCGCCCACGGTGAGTTTACCGGCGTGCTGCTGATCAAGCAGTACCACGACGCCCGGGGCGACCACAAGCGCACCAAGATCATCGTGCCCGACAGCGCCCACGGCACCAACCCCGCCACCGCCGCCATGTGCGGCTATCAGGTGGTGAATATCGCCTCCGGCCCTGACGGCTGCGTGGATCTGGAAGCGCTCCGGGCTGTGCTGGGGGAGGATACCGCCGGATTGATGCTGACCAATCCCAACACCGTGGGCATTTTTGACCACAACATTCTGGAGATCACCCGCCTTGTCCACGAGGCCGGCGGCCTGTGCTACTACGACGGGGCCAACCTGAACGCCGTCATGGGCGTCGTCCGCCCCGGCGACATGGGCTTTGACTGCATCCACATGAACCTGCACAAGACCTTCGCCACGCCTCACGGCGGCGGCGGTCCCGGCGCGGGCGCGGTGGGCTGCAAGAGCTTCCTGGCCCCCTATCTGCCCCACAGCGCCACGGCGGAGGATCCGGGCCACATTCAGGTGCGGGGCTTCCGGGGCAACTTCCTGGTGGTGGTCCGGGCGCTGGCCTATCTGCTGACGCTGGGCCGGGAGGGCATCCCCGAGGCCGCCCAGAACGCGGTGCTGAACGCCAACTATCTCATGCATCTGCTGAAGGGCACCTACACCCCCGCCTATGACCGCATCTGCATGCATGAGTTCGTGCTGGATCTCAGCGACCTGAAAAAAGCCACCGGCGTCACGGCGCTGGACGTGTCCAAGTCCCTCATTGACGAGGGCATCCATCCCCCCACCATGTACTTCCCGCTGATCGTCCACGAGGCGCTGATGCTGGAGCCCACTGAGACGGAGGGCCCCGAAACGCTGGAGCACGCCGCCGCAGTGCTGCGCCAGCTGTATCAGAAGGCCCATGACGACGCGGAGACCATGCATACCGCGCCCCACCACATGCCCATCGGCCGTCCCGACGAGGTGAAGGCCGCCCGGCATCCGGTGGTACGCTGGCAGCCGGAGGAATAAAGTATGGACTATCAACTGATCGTCATCGGCGCGGGCCCCGGCGGCTATACCGCCGCCCTGCGGGCCGCGGCGCTGGGTCTGCACACCGCCGTGGTGGAGTGCCGCGAAGTGGGCGGCACCTGCCTGAACCGGGGCTGCATCCCCACCAAGACGCTGCTGCACGCCTCCCAGGTCTACCGGGACGCGGTGGACGGCGCGGGCATGGGCGTTCACGCGGCGGGCGCCAGCTTTGACATGGGCGAGATCTTCGCCTATAAGCGCGGCGTGTCGGAAAAGCTGCGGGGCGGCATCCACGGGCTTCTCAAGTCCGCCAAGGTGGACCTGATCGAGGGCGTGGGCCGCATCGCCGCGCCCGGTCAGGTGGATGTCACCGCAGCTGACGGCGCGGTGAGCCGCTATACCGCGGAGCGTATCCTCATCGCCACCGGCTCCGTCAACGTCCGGCCGCCTATCCCCGGGTTGGATCTGCCCGGCGTCATGACCTCCGATGAGCTGCTGGAGGGCTGCGAGCGGCTCTATGACTCGCTGGTCATCATCGGCGGCGGCGTCATCGGCGTGGAGTTCGCCACCTTCTACCGCAATCTGGGCTGCGCCGTCACGCTGGTGGAGGGCATGGATCGTCTGCTGCCCAACATGGACCGTGAGCTGGGCCAGAATCTCCAGCAGATCATGAAGAAGCAGGGCGTCGAGGTCCTGACCAACGCCATGGTGCAGTCGCTGGAGGAGACGGAGAGCGGCCTTGCCGTCCACGTGGTGCAGAAGGGCGCGGAAAAGACCGTCACCGGCGAAAAGGTGCTGTGCGCCATTGGCCGCCGGGCCTATTGGGACGGCGTGTTTGCCGAGGGTATGAATCCGGAAGTCCGGGGCAAGAGCCTGAAAGTAGACGAAAACTTCCAGACCAGCATCCCCGGTGTGTACGCCATCGGCGACGCCTCCTCCGTGGTGCAGTTGGCCCATGTGGCCGCCGCACAGGGCACCGCCTGCGTGGAGCGCATGTGCGGCGTAGCTGACCACGTGGACCTGAACGTGATCCCCAGCTGCATTTACAGCGCGCCGGAGATTGCCGTGGTGGGTATCACCGAGGCTGAGGCCAAGCAACGGGGCATTCCCGCCGCCGTGGGCAAGTGCACCATGTTCGGCAACGCCCGCACCGTCATCGAGGATCCGGGCCGCTGCTTCATGAAGATCGTGGCCCACGCCGAGACCCACGAAATTCTGGGGGCCTCCCTCATGTGCCAGCACGCCAGCGACATGATCAGCCAGATCAGCGCCGCCATGGTGAACCGCCAGACGGCGGAGGACCTGCGCCGCGTCATGCGGCCCCACCCCTCCTTCGAGGAGGCCATGAGCGAAGCACTGGACGCTCTGATAGGGAAGCTGGGGTAAGGGAAAAACACAACAACAGAAAAAGGTGCCGGAAACCGTTGGCAGCCAACGGTTTCCGGCACCTTTTACACGTATTCCACAGCAAAACGCCCTTCTGCGGCCACTCCATCTCCGCACCAGGGTTGCAGAAACACGGCTGCCGGGCAGTTCAGCGTGCAGCGGACTTGGCCTTCAGCATACTGCTGAAATAGCGATCCTGCACCCGCTGGCACTTATACTCCAGCATTGCAACGGGATCGTTCTCCAGCTTGCCTTCGCGGATCAGTTCGTACTCCATAGGGAGATACTGGCTAAGGACTGTGAGGGGAATGGAGATAGAAGAGAGGTTGTCCAACAGCTTCTTCTCGGCGGCGACAACAGCCGGCTGGGCGAAATAATAGCGGGAGCGATCAGAGAAGCTGTATTTCCGCTTCAAGTGAAGCTGGGCGTCGGTGCCATGGTAGTATTTCACCCAGTAATTGGGCTCGGCAGTCAGCATGGTCTGCTCCAGCACATCGATAAAGCAAGAGGGCGTAAGGCCATAGCACTCCGCCAGTTCATCTTCGACCTTGGCCAGGGCGAAGAGTCCCTCGCGGTACTTGAAGGTCAGCTCAGGGCCGACCTTCAGAATGCCAACGCCGTCACGGACCATGTTGTACAGACAGTCGGAGGGCTGGTAGTCGGAGGAATGGCTCTCAAAACGCAGCTGGGGATATGCCTTCAGCCGCTCCGAAAGCTTCAGTGCTGCCTGGTGGTTATACTCGTGCACTGCTTCATCGGAAAATTCGATACCGATCTGCGCAACCACTGCCACGGTGTCCTCATACACCTGCGGCAGGTCGACCATTTCAAAGGCCTTTTTGAAGCAGGCGATGGCGGCGTCCAGATCCGCCGGCGTTGTGACGTGGATCCCTTCCTCCTCCTGCGTGCCGCCGGGCACAGGGACCTCGCTGCCAATGACATAGGCCGGGCGGTAGGTCCAGGGGGTATCATTTTTCGTCTTTTCGTAGGTCTCCTCGGAGACGATAGCCAGTTGGGCGGCTCTCTCCGCGATGATATCGTTGCCGAAAGCAGACAGATCGTCATCTGCCAGGGGCATGGTGGGATCCAGGTGAATCTTCCGGAATCCAGCGGCAACGCACTCTCTGACAAGCTCCTTAGAGTACTCCATAGCGGTGGCAGCGTCCAGGTTCTGCCAGACAAAGGGGCCCAGGTGGTCACCGCTGAGGATAACCTTTTCAATGGGGAATCCGATATCCTTCGCGATACCGCTGACCAGATCGGCGTAGTCCTTCGGACGCATGCCGGTATAACCGCCGAATTGGTTGACCTGGTTGACTGTCGCCTCACAGATAAAGTACGCATTGTGCTCCTTTGCATACTTCATCGTGGCGCGCAGCACAAAGGGGTCAGAGCCCGTCACAGAAAAGCAGGCCTCCTTAACGATTGTCTTGAGTGGGTTTTGCATCATACGACATCTCCTTTGATATTGAAGTTTACCGGTGGTAATTCTGTTTCACCATTTCCGCAACGGTTTGCTGGGTAATCTTACCCTCCATGGGGCCGAATGCTGCGCAGTTCAATGCACCGGTAGCTGAGGCGTTTTCCGCACACTGCCGCAGCGTCAGACCTGAGAGATAGGAGGTCAGAAATCCGGCGTCAAACGAGTCGCCGGCGCCGGTGGAATCCAGCACCTCGACCTTGCACACAGGAAACGAGAAACTCTCCTCCCGGGTGACAACACGGCAGCCCCGGCCACCATCCTTCAGTACCACGATCTTCAGGACCGGATTAGTGAAAACTTTTTCCAGTGCGGCGTCCACCGTATCGGTTCCAGCAATCGCCATCAGTTCTTCCGTACCCGGAAGCAGAATGGAGCAGCGCTCCATAACAGGCCGAACCAACTCCTGCAGATCCTGGCCGTGCAGCGATTCGATCCGGATATTGGGATCAAAGGAGATCGTAACGCCCTGCTCGTAGTAATACGCCGCGGCCCGGTTCACACAGTCAGCCATAGCGGGCGAGGGCATCATGGCGCAGCCCATCACATGGAAAACGCCCACATCCTCCGGCATGTGCGCCGGATAATGAATATCCCCGGCAGCGGCGTTGCCGATGTGGAAAATAAACGTGCGATCGCCGCTGCTGGTATAGGAGACGAAGGCCACCGCCGTGGAGAGCATCGTATTGGTGGCCAGAAGTGAGCAGTCCGCCCCATCCGCCAGAAGGCGCCGGCGGATACAGGCACCGAAGGCATCGTCACCGACGGTGCCAATCAAGCCGCTGGGCGTTCCCAGCTTTGCTGCGGTGTCGATAAAAATGGCCGGCGCTCCGGAGGGATAAGGTCCCTTAAACAGCTCCGGTGTATCGAGTCCGGCGTCGGTGTCAACACGCATGATCTCGCAGAGTGCTTCTCCCACGGTCCAGATGCTTTTCATGGCTTCCCGCTCCTTTACATTTGTCGTATCTTCTTGCTGCCCGGACAGCCAGTCACTCGTTTCCGGCAACCAGTACCTCAACGCAGCGCTCAAGCGTCGCCAGCTCGTCGCTGCTGACACCGGCATCGGTGATAAACACGTCAACATCGCTCCAGTCGGCATACTGCATAATGGCGTTTGTAGAAAACTTGGTGTGGTCGGCCAGCACGACGGATTTGTTGGCGCTGGTAATGACATCCCGCTTCAGCTGGGCGTCCGAGAACATCTTGGTGCAGGGACCGCTGTGGGACTGGAAGCCGCTGCTGCCCAGAAAAGCCACGTCGATTTTAATGGATTTCAGCGCATTGGCCGCCCAGATGCCGCCGGTCGCCTGCGTCACACTGCTGACCTCGCCGCCAAGGAAGTAAATGGCGTTCCCGCTCTCCAGCAGCGCAGGAATCACTGAGAGGTTATTGGTGATGATGGCCAGCCCGCTGCGCTGCCGCAGCTGTCGGGCCAGTTCCACCATGGTGGAACCGGCGTCCACAAAAACCACCGAGCCATCATCGATCTGCTTGATGGCGCAGTTGGCAATGGCCCGCTTGGCCATGGCGTTTTCCTGTGCCCGGACATCCAGAGATCGCTCGGTAAACTCGTTGATGGCCTGGGCGCCGCCATGGCCTTTTTTCAGAAGGTGCTTATTGTTCAGGAAGATCAGATCCTTGCGGATCGTCTCGGTGGTAACGTTCAGCCGTTCCGCCAGATCGCTGGCCCGGACGCTGCCCTCTGTACTGATGGTGTTGAGTATTTCCTGTCTTCGTTCTGTTGCTGTCATGTTTGACTTCTCCTTTTTGCTGTCCGGTTTTCACAAGGGATTCGCAAAAGTTCATACAAAATACATCTTTCCGGAAAGCATTATTGGGGCTTCGCATGTATTTATGTACCAATATATACCATATCACAAAAACAGAAAATGGAAAAGAGCATAAATTCGCACCGCATGTCACCATTCTGCTCTTTCGAAAAAGTCGCTTGCGTTTTTGCTATTCTTGCATACAACATAGCACATCACAATTGGAAATGCAACACAAAAGCCAAAATTCAAGATTTTTGATAGAGTTGCACAAATAAGGCGCCAATTTTATTGACATTGGAATTGTGTATAATCACCGACAAACTGCACTCGTTGTGGCAATTTTTCACAAAATTTGCAACAGGGATTGACAACGAGCGAAAACGCTGATAGTCTAGAAACACAAATAAATCGCAAGTAAAACACAAAAACGCAATTTCAGTGTTGATCTTGCATGCACGAGGAAGGCATAGCAAAATGAAATTACAAGCAGCACTGGATTTTGACTATCGAAGCACAAATCAGGGACAGGCGAAGGAACTGACCATCTTTCGGACGGAGTTGGCCCAGGCGCTGGTGGAAGAGGCCCGGGAAAGCCTTGATATCATCGAGGTGGGCACACCTTTTGTCATGGAATACGGCCTTGCGCCAGTAAAGGCGCTGAAGCAGGCATTTCCGGAAAAGCTGATCCTGGCCGATCTGAAGATCGCAGACGCAGGGTATTATGAAGCCGCGGCAGCTTTCAAAAATGGGGCGGATATTGCTACGGTGCTGGCGGTCACAGATGACGCAACGATCCGCAACGCCATGGCGGCAGCCAGAGAGTACGGCCGCGCCATTATGGTAGACATGCTGGCGGTACCGGATCTGCCGACCCGGCTCATGCAGGTGGACACCATGGGGGTCGACTACATCTGCCTACACACCAGCAAAGACCTGCAGCGGCTGGATCAGGATATGTCCAAATCCTTTGAGGTGCTGCGCAGCTACGTGAAGAATGCCAGGCTGGCCATTGCCGGCGGTATCAACCGGAGCACAATTGAAAAATTTGCCGCCATTTGCCCGGATGTGATCATCATTGGCGAGGGGATCACCGGGGCAGAGAATTATGGCGAAGCGGCCGCATATTTCAAAACGGCCATGGACGCCGCAAAAAGGAGTGAGTGCTGATGCCGGTCCCCATTACATCCGTGATCGAAGAATTGCGCCGCACATTGACTGCCGTTTCTTTTGAACAGCAGGAAAAGCTGGCAGATGAAATACAGAAGGCCAATCGCGTTTTTGTCGCGGGCGCAGGCCGAAGCGGCATGATGGCACGCTGCTTTGCCATGCGGCTTATGCACATGGGCATAACGGCCTATATGGTGGGCGAGGTAGTCACTCCCAGCATCGCGGCAGGCGACCTGTTGGTGATCGCCAGCGGCTCCGGCGAGACAGCCTCTCTGGTCAGCATGGCAAAAAAAGCGAAAAGTCTGGGAGCATCGGTGGCCACGATCACCATCTACCCCCAGGCTACCATCGGAACGCTGTCGGACGCCGTGGTGGCAATCCACGCACCTACGTCGAAATCCGCTATTGATACCGGCGTGCAGTCGGTCCAGCCCATGGGCAGCCTTTTTGAGCAGTCGCTGCTGATCTGCCTGGATTACGTTATCCTGATCCTGATGGACAAGAAGCAGATCACCGGAGAGGAAATGTTTACGCGGCACGCAAACTTGGAGTAAACGAGTATGAACGAATCTATCACGCCCTCTTTGATATGTTCGGATCTGTGCAATCTGGAGGCCTCGGTCAAGGCTATTGAGGAGACCGGCTGCCAGATGCTGCACGTGGACATTCTGGACGGTTATTTCAGCCCCAGCATGCCGTTGGGTCTCGATACGGTCCGGCAGCTTCGAAAGAAGACGTCGCTGGCCTTTGACGCCCATGTGATGGCGGTGGACAACACCTTTTTTATGGAGGAGCTGGCGGACATCGGTGTGTACCGCATGTGTTTTCAGGTGGAGACGGAACGGCACATCAGCCACAAGCTCACCTGGCTCCGCGAAAAGGGGATCAAGGCCGGCGTCGCGCTGGCGCCAGCCACGCCGGTCAGCACACTGGAATATGTATTGGAACAGTGCGATTTTGTGCTGCTGATGATGATCAACCCAGGCTATGCCTCCAGCGCCAAAGAATCGGTGCGGGACAGTCTGAAAAAGAAGGTGAGCGACCTTCACGAAATGATCGCAGAAAAGGGGCTGCCCACTACTATCACCATAGACGGGCGCACCTATCTGGACGCGATCCCTGGCTACGCCGCCGCCGGCGCCAGCACGTTCGTGGCAGGCACCTCAAGCCTGTTCCGAAAAAACGACCTGAGCCTGAAGGAGAATTATCAGGCGCTGGAAAAGGTCGTAAATGAAGCTTTGGGAAAGTGAGCGAAAGTAACATGAGTATCCACATCTGTGAAGCAAAGGCCATCGTGGCGCAGGAATGCGCCGTGGCTCTGGAAAAAATCAGCGATGCCCAGAGCGAGGCGTTTATCGAGGCAATTCTCACCGCGGACAAGGTGTTTTTCGTAGGGGTCGGCAGAGTGCTGCTGTCCCTGCAGGCTATCTGCAAGCGGTTCGCCCACCTGGGGATCGACGCCCATTACGTGGGCGAGATCACAGAGCCAGCCATCACTGACAAGGATCTGCTGATCGTTGGCTCCGGCAGCGGAGAAAGCCTGTTCCCTGTGGCCATCACGAAGAAAGCAAAGGCACTGGGTGCAAAAGTGGCCTGGATCGGCTCTAACGCCCACAGCACCATCGCAGGGCTGGCCGATTGCCAGGTGCGTATCCCGGTACAGAGCAAGCTGTCCTGTCCCGACGAGCTGCAATCCCAGCAGCCGATGACCAGTCTGTTTGAACAGACCCTGCTGTTGTACGGCGACGCCGTTGCCCGCGTGATCGTAGAACGCAAGGCGCTGGATCTGGCGTCTTTGTGGCAGTATCACGCGAATCTGGAGTAAGTCCCAACCCGTAATTAACCGTGGAAACGGTTAAAATAAAAGACAAAAAAGGAGAAACTTATGAAAAAGGTACTTGCGATTCTTCTGGCCATGGTAATGGCGCTCAGCCTGCTGGCAGGCTGCGGCAACCAGGCGAATGAGCCCGCCGGCAACGACGGCGCGGACGACAACAGCGACATCGTCATCGGTGTTGTTGTCAACAACCTGGAGCACGTTTTCTTCAACCGCATCAAGGCCGGTATGGAGGAGAAGGCTGCCGAACTGGGTGTGACCCTGAAGCTCATCGACGGCGCCGGTGACTCCGCTGTGCAGATGGCCGCTGTTCAGGACTTCATCGCCGCCGGCGTTGACGCCATCGCCGTGGCATGGTGCAACACCGACGGCTCCGGCTCCATCGTCGAGTTGGCCAACAACGCAGAGATTCCCTTCTTCTGCTTCGACGTCTCCGCTGACGGCGGCGAGGTCGTTTCCACCATTCACACCGACAACTACGAGGGCGGCCGCATGGCAGCCGAGTACTGCCTGAAGAACATCCTCACCGATGGCACCGGCAACTGCATCATCATCCCCTACGAGGAAGTGGAATCCTGCCGCAACCGTGCTCAGGGCTTTATCGACTACATGGCCGAGAACGCTCCCGAAATGAAGGTTGACCAGATCGCCTCCTTCTCCGGCAATCGCGAGATCGCCTACAACGCCTTCCAGGATGCCCTGACCGCCCGCGGCGCCGAGAACATCGACTTCGTGTTCGGCGTGGGTGACGACGCTGTTCTGGGCGCCATCACCGCCTGCGAAGAGGCTAACGTGGAGATCCCCATGATCGGCCTGGACGGCAACCCTGAGGCTGAGCGCAACGTTGCCGCCGGCGGCATGTTCAAGGCCGACGTTGCCCAGGCTGCCCATGACATCGGCACCATCACCATCGAGACCATCATGTCCTATCTGAACGGCCAGTCCGTCGACGCGGACATCCTTGTCGCTCCCCAGATGATCACTCCCGAGAACGCCGATCCCAACGCGTAAATACTGACAGGTCATGACTGAAAAGGAGGGCGGTTTTGCCGCCCTCCTTCATGAAAATGTGAAGGGGGAAAATCCATTGGAAGCCCTGATCCAGGTGAAAAACATCAGTAAATCTTTTTCCGGCATTCCTGCGCTGCGCAACATCAGCATCGACTTTTACCCCGGGCGGGTCCACGTGCTGTTGGGCGAGAACGGCGCCGGTAAATCGACACTTATCAAGATCATGTCCGGCGTATATCAAAAAGACGAGGGCCAGATATATCTTGCCGGCGAAGAATTGAATTTGCATAATCCCCGCGACGGCATCGACAAGGGCATCTCCGTGATCCACCAGGAACTGAGCGTCGTGACCGACCTCTCTGTGGCGGAGAACATTTTCTTAGACGATCTGCCCAAGTCCGGCGGCGTATTGATCGACTATAAGACGCTGTATCAGAAAACAGCAGAGTTGATGGATAGCCTGAAGATCACCAACATCCACCCGCGGGATATCGTGCGCAACCTCAGCGCTGCGGACCGCCAGATGGTGGAGATCATGCGGGCCGTGTCCCGTAAAGCCAAGGTGGTCATTATGGATGAGCCCACGTCGTCTTTGTCCGAAAGAGAAATCGAGGCGCTGTTTTCCGTCGTGGAGCGCCTGAAAAAGCAGAATGTCGCGGTTATCTATATTTCCCATAAGCTCAACGAGATCGTAGAGATCGGCGACGATATTTCGATCTTTAAGGATGGCGAGTTGGTGTGCACCGACCTTGTGGCAAATCTGACAGAGACGCAGATGGTCAAGCTGATGGTGGGGCGCGACATCGGCGAATATCATATCCGGGCGCCGAAGCCCGAAGCCCTGGTCCCGCTGCTGGAGGTCAAGGGCCTGTGCGGCGATGGCTTTTCCAATGTCTCTTTTACGCTGCACAAGGGCGAAGTGCTGGGCTTTTCCGGCCTGATCGGCGCTGGCCGCACAGAGGTGATGCGAGCCATTTTCGGCGCAGACAGATTCACCGCCGGCGAGATCCTTCTGAACGGAAAGCCGGTACGCTTCAAGCATCCCCAACAGGCCATCGCCGCCGGCATCGGTCTTGTACCGGAGGATCGCCGCCGCCAGGGTGTGATCCTGGATGATTCCGTACGGCACAACATTTCCATCGTCAGTCTTCGGGACTACGCCAGACGTGGGCAGATCGATTTCGGTTGGGAGCGGGATACGGCTACAGCCTATATCGAAAAGCTGCTGATCAAAACGCCCCACGACAAGGCACACGTCCGGAATCTGTCCGGCGGCAATCAGCAGAAGACCGTGCTTGCCAAGTGGCTGGCCGCCCAGGTGGAGATTCTGATCCTGGATGAGCCGACCCGCGGTATCGACGTAAATGCAAAGGGCGAGATATACCGTCTGATCTGCGATTACGTCTCCAACGGTGGCAGCGTGATCCTGATCTCCTCGGAGCTTCCGGAGGTCATTGGCGTGAGCCAGCGGATCGTGGTCATGCACAACGGCCGCATCACCGGCGTAGTGGAGGGCGACGATATGACCGAAGAGACCGTGATGAATTATGCGACCAGTACGATAAGCGAGGTGTAAACGATGAAAAAGCGTTTGGGAAACTATTTGCAGGAATATGCGGTGGGTCTTTTTACCATCCTGCTGTTCGTGTTCTGCATGATTTTTGTGCCGAATTTTTCCTCTGCCAAGAATCTGGTAAATATCTCTACGCAGATTTCCATAAACGGTCTGATCGCCACAGGTATGACCTTTGTCATTCTGACTGGCGGCATCGACCTGTCTGTTGGTTCTGTGGCGGCGGTGTCCTCCATTGCCGCAGCGGATATTGTACTGAAAATGCCCAATCCCACGGTCGCCAGCTGTATTCTGACCTTTATTCTGGTGTCATTGGTAATGGGCACGGTGTGCGGTCTGTTTACCGGCGTTTTCGTCAATGAGCTCCGTGTCCCACCCTTTATTGCCTCGCTTGCCACCAACAACATCTGTCGCGGCGCGGCATATCTGTACACCAATGCTCAGCCCATCCACGGCATGGACTCCAGCTTCAAGGTGCTGGGCATGACGAAGATCGGCGGCGTGCTGCCGGTTTGCGTGCTGGTTCTGATCTCTGTGATCATTCTTGCCTACTTTTATCTGACCAGAACCTGCGGCGGCCGGTACGTATTCTCGGTGGGCAGCAGCGAGGAGGTCTCCAAGCTCTGCGGCGTCAATGTAAAGAAGGTAAAGTACATCTGCTACATCGTGTGCTCCGTGCTGGCCTGCCTCGCCGGCTGTGTATACGCCTCCAAACTGCAGGCCGGCCAGCCCAGCGCCTGCGACGGATATGAGCTCAACGCCATTGCAGCCGTCGCCATGGGCGGCAACTCCATGTCCGGCGGCAAAGGCGGCATGCTGCAGACCGTGTTCGGCATCCTGATCATCGGCATCATCAACAACGCCCTGAACCTGCTGGGCGTAAATGCCCACTGGCAGAAGGTGATCCTGGGCGCCATCATTCTGATCGCCGTGGTGTCCGATACTGCCAAAGCAAAGAAGGACTGAGCCGTGACATACCGGCACGTTTTGTTTGACATCGACGGTACGCTGATCGACACGGAGCAGATGCTCATCACCGTGTTTTCCGACGTGCTGCGGCGCCACTACCAGCAGAAGTTGACTGTTGACATGTTCCACAGCACGTTTGGTCTTCCGTGTGGCGTCGCACTACGGGCAATCGGCCTAGAGCCCCGACAGTCCGTTATGGACGAGATCCAGCAGGGGATCTACCGTTCCCTTCACCTGGCCAAAATATTCCCCGGCATTGACGACTTGATCCGCACGCTATACGCCTCGGGACTCACGCTGGGACTGGTAACCTCAAAAAACCGGCAGGAGTTTCAAAGCAGCTTCGTACCCTTTGGACTGGCATCGTATTTCTCCCTGGCAGTCTGTTCAGATGACACACCCCAAGGAAAACCCTATCCGGACCCGATCCTACGCTATCTTACACTGCAGGGTACCGCACCCGAAGAGGTCGTGTATATCGGAGATACGCTGTTTGATCAGCAATGCGCTGCGGCGGCGGGCGTGGATTTTATTTTGGCTGCATGGGGGTACGTGGCAGAGGACATGGCGCAGTATGTACCAAGAGCGGACACCCCCCGGCAGCTGCTGACGCTGCTTGCCGGGCGGTAATGGTGAAAAAGCTCCTGATTTCTTATGAAATCAGGAGCTCAGCCTGTCAAAGAACGGCAGTTCTCGTTATGCGAGAGCTGGCGTTTTAATCGTATCAAAGAAGAAATAGGGCAGAA
>CAKTSA010000008.1 GCA_934597585.1 uncultured Oscillospiraceae bacterium | reverse complement strand
CAAGGCCGCTACACAGAGGGTTTCGACCCCGGCACGGGCAAGCAGATCCAGCGCAGCATCACCGGAAAGACGCAGAAAGAAGTGGCGCAGAAGCTGAAGCAGGTAACGCTGGATATCGACAATGGTGTGTATCATGCGCCGTGCAAGCTGACATTGGCACAATGGATGGAGATATGGGCAAAGACCTACTTGGGCGGCGTGAAGCCCAGAACGGCACACATCTACAAATCCGATATCAGGCTGCACATTCTGCCAGCGTTGGGTGCGGTGCGGTTGGAGGCATTGAGCGCACCGATGATACAGGCATTTTACAACGCGATGGGAGATCCGTCCGAGCAAAATCCGGAGGGTCTTTCCGCGAAAACGGTGAAGAATGTCCATGGCGTTCTCCACAAGGCACTTCAACAAGCGGTACTGATCGGCTATCTGCGATACAACCCTGCCGATGCCTGCATCCTGCCGCGGATAGAGCGCAAAAAGATCAAGCCCTTTGACGATGCGCAGATCACCGCATTTCTGACCGCTATACAGGGGAACCGATTTGAAACGCTGTTTATCCTGACACTGTTCACCGGCATGCGTGAGGGCGAGGTACTGGGCCTGACATGGGACTGCATTGACTTTCATACAGGTATCATCTCTGTGGAAAAGCAAATGCAGCTGCATCAGGACAAGGGGAGCAAGGGCTATGAGCTTGTTTCTCCGAAGAATGGCCGAAGCCGTACCATCGCCGCAGCACAGACTGTCCTTGCCCGGTTGCAGCAGCAGCGCCGATGGCAAATGCAGCAGAAGCTCCTGCTGGGCAGTGACTGGCAAAATCCGGAAGGTCTGGTCTTTACCAATGAGTTCGGGACGCACCTGACAAAGCCGACAGTCTACCGCGAATACAAGCGTATCGTCGCGGCCATCGGTTGTCCCGATGCCCGTTTCCACGACCTGCGTCACTCCTACGCAGTCGCCGCGATCCGCGCTGGCGACGATATCAAGACAGTGCAGGGTAACCTGGGCCACGCCACAGCGGCCTTTACACTGGACGTGTACGGCCATGTGACTGACCAGATGAAGCGCGAAAGTGCCGACCGCATGGAGCGTTTTATCCGCACAGTTTCCGCCGGTTGACCCAATAAGGCTAAAAATAAGGCTAAAACCTGTTTTCGGGCATGAAAAAGCTCCCGAAACACAGGTGTTTCGGGAGCTTTATCTGGAGGTGACACCCGGATTTGAATTGGAAAAGGGCTGTAACATGATGTATCATGCTGTTGCAAAAAGCCTGTATTTCCAACGGTTTGCGGGTTCGGGCTGTAAATGCTGTATCATGTTGTAAAAGCTGTAAGGGGTACGGTAAGGGGTATTTTCCCGAGAAGTTCAAATGCAAAAGCGCACTCCGAAGAGTGCGCTTTCACGCGATCCTAATGTGTGCTTTCGCACTGCCGGCAAGCGGCTTGATGTTAGGATTCTAACACAGTTTATTCAGATTGTCAACAAAAGATACATCGATTTACTCTATTTTTTGGAAAAGTATAGCTTCATCAGCTGTGCATCAATTTTATCAAGATCTTTTGCAGACAATCTTACACCATATAATGGGTGAGTCTTTTTTAACGGTTGAGATATCCTCATTTTGCTAACTGTAGTTATCTGATCCACTTTAGCAACAGAACCACTACTAAGTTGGGAAATTTCTTCCATCCACGAATTAGCCTGCTCAATGAGTTTCTCTGCCGAATCTCGTTTTTGCCGTTGAATAGTCCGCAATACAACCCGGTCTTCAGCAACTGCAGAATCAATGGTAGCGTTCATAGATAGAGCATCCTGAAGCGCAGCTCTTGCATCTTTTATAAGGGCATCTACTTTTTGATGGACAGGAACATACACGCCATCCTCTAAAAGCACATTGTATTCGTCATCTCGTGAATGTGCTTTTAATGATCCGAGAGGTATAACAGTAACCGTGTTTCTGTGTATGGAGTTATTTGCGTCGAGAACAACAGCATAATGTCTGCCGCCCAATTCTCTGCCTATCCTGTAACCAAATTCCACACAGACAACAGAACCCCGTTTCAGCTTATAGACACTTTCCGGTGAAAAACTGTCTTCGCGCTGTATGTATTTCACGTACGTTTTTACCCAATAGGCAATTAGCATCGCGCGTTTAGGCATTTTTTCAACAGTTGATTGTGCAAAAGATAGCAGTAGATTCTTCAAATCAGTAACTGCGCGGTCGCAATGCTTAGTCAACTCTTGGGCGGTCATTATTTTACTCATATAGGCAACTCCATAAAAGCGTTTTTTATATTTTACCGCCAATCGCTGTCTTTGTCAACGCATGGATAATTATAATATCATACTACATAAATTGAATCTAGGGCCAAAGTGCCGCTAAATTTACCAATATCAGTTAATTACGAATACAATTGAATTGTTGCTGCTACCTATACATCTCGCGTTTTGTATCGTTGCACGTTTTTGGGCAACAGAACTGAAATATTGTTTATTCCCCCGACACGCTCTTGATAAACGCCTCCATGTGGTCGGCGCTGGCCTGCTTCATCTGGTCGGTCACATGGCCGTAGACGTCCAGCGTGAAGGCGGCGGTGGCGTGGCCCAGGTTCCCCTGCACCGTCTTGATGTCGTCACCGGAGCGAATCGCGGCAACTGCGTAAGAGTGGCGCAGATCGTGAAAGCGTGCGTCCGGCCTGCCAATGGCAACGGCGGCTCGTTTGAACGCCCTGTACAGCGTCGGCTTCGTCAGGTGATTTCCCTGTGCATCCGTAAAGACAAGGCCGCTGTGCTGCCACAGAGGGCCCGCAAGGAGCCTCTGTTCCGTCTGCCACACCTTTTGACGCTTCAAATGTTCCATCACGAAGGGGGCGGCGGTGATGGTGCGGGTCTTGCCGTTTTTGGTGGGAACCAGCTGATACGGGGTCATACCCTTCTCCTGGTGGAGCTGCATCTGCTTGTTGATGGTCAGCACGCCGGTATCGAAGTTTACGCAGTCCCATGTCAGGCCCAGCACCTCACCCTGACGCAGACCGGTGAACAGCGTCACGACAAAGATGTTTTCGTAGCTGTTGCCCTTGATCGCGTTCAGAAATGCCGCGATCTGCATTTCATCCAAAGGCTTGATCTCCTGCTTCTGGCCCTTCGGGAGCTTGCAGAAATCGCCATCCGCCGGATTCAGCGGGATATAGCGGTTTATCACCGCCTGCCGCAAGGCCCTGTGTAAAACACCGTGAACATTTTTCACCGTTTTGGGCGAAAGCGGCGCGGTAGTGTAAACAGTTTTCCCGTCTTTCTTGACGATCTTCCCTTGCTCGTCGCGCTTGGGGATCTTCTTGCCGCTGGTCAGCAGCTTGTTAAAGTACTTCTGCACGATGTGCGTATCAAGCTCCTCCAGCTTCACAGCGGCCAGATATGGCTTGATATGCAGGCGTATATCGTCCTCGTAAATTTTGACTGTGCGGGGCTTGACGCCCTCCAGATAGGTATCTGTCCAGATGTTCAGCCATTCCCCCAGCGTCATTTTGCAGGGCTCACGATATGCCTTGTTGTCCACGGCGGCGACCGCTTGTGCAAGCTTCTGACGGACTTCCTTCTGCGTCTTTGCGTAGACGGATTTGCGGATCGGCTTTCCGGTGCCGGGATCATGACCGGCGATAAAGCGGGCCTCCCACTTTCCATCTGGCCGCTGGCGGATGGTTCCTGATCCCTGCGCGGCCCTGGTATTTGATTTTCTTGGCATTGATTTTTCCTCCTATATTGTGTTAATATGGAAGGGCAGTAGGCGTAGCAAGTTTACTGCCCTTATAGCCGCCCTCGGTGTTGGTAGCACCGGGGGCGGTTTTTTCAGCATTCTTTAAACTCCAAATTATCTAATAACAGTGCAAATTCATGCTCTATATGTGTTCTAAACATGTCAAGCCATTCTTTTTTACTAACAACACAATACTTATCGTCGGATTTGCCTCTTACCATGTCATCCAAATCGGACATAAGTCTACGATCCGCGCAAAATTCTTCGGTGCCAAATTTAAATTCTTGTGCATCAGACTTCCTTGTTTTGCTGCGTTCTTCAGATAAAGCATTTAGCTTGAAGCACAAATCTTCAAACATATCGTTTTCGCACAATAGATTTAAGCCTTTCAAAACGTCTGGCCTAATTGATGGCTCTAAATCTAATCCGCGAATCCACTCGCAGGTTCCCTCTGATAGTCCCAACTTTTTGCAAGCTGATGCCATACTTACATCAGAAGTGCTTATATCTGTCCTGCAAAGTAAATAGTCGGTTGAAACTCCATAAAAATCTGCAAAACAATTTAAGTATTCTGCATTCATTTTTAGGTTCGACAGTGCATCTGCTTTGCTGTGAAATTCATCATCGATCTCATAATTTAACAGGCTTGCACGGCTGATTTTGATTCCGTATCTGCTTTGAAGCTCGTTTTTAAGATCGTTGTGCGATAATCCTTTCGCGTTGCGTAATGCCTTTAGCCGCCGCGCCATTTCAAAAGATCGTTCCTGCTGTTTCATTTTTTCACCCAATCCGTCAATAAAATATACCAATCGTAAAAATTGGTATATTAAATTTTATTTCCTTCAACTTGAACAAACGTTCGTTGCCGGGTATAATAAAATCGTCATCAATGAGATGATAGCATATTAAAGTATACCTGTCAAGGAGGAAGGGAGAAAACATGGAAAACTGTATGATCCGTCAAAGAGCAAAAGCACATGGTGTTCCTCTGTGGAAAATCGCGGCCGAGATCGGCGTGAGTGAGCCGACACTTACACGCTGGTTGCGGTTCCCGCTGCCACCCGCGAAGGAGCAGCGTATCGAGCAGGCGATCTGTGTATTGAGTCAGGGGGTGAAGTGATGGAAGCAAATCAATTGGCTTACAGTCCCACGACGGCGGCGAAGGTGGCAGAGGTATCAAGGCCGACCATTTATCGGTGGATGCGTCTGGATGGTTTTCCGGTCGCCCACATTGGCGGGTGTACGCGCATTCCGGCGGAGGCGTTCAAGCGCTGGTTAAATCAGCAGGCGGGGGTGAGCGAGAGTGCATGACAAAGGGAAAGCCCCTGCCGGTGTTCCAGCACCGACAAGGGCAGAGGGAAAAGGTTTGACGACCAGATTTCCCGATCCAAATTCTATCACACACTGCGAAAGAAATCTACTGATTTCTGATCTCCTCTGCGCGGGAGCTGAGAATGCTCTGACGCTTCAGGAACTGGCGCAGCTTACCGGCGAAGATGAGCGCAGCATTCGGCGGCGGATTCAGCAGGAGCGCAAGGATGGAAAATTGATTTTGTCCGACTGTCAGCACGGCTATTTTCTCCCGGCGGAGGAAAGTGATGTGCGGCGGTTTATCGGCTCAATGTCCAGACGGGCAAAAGAAATTGCCGCTGTTTCCCGTGCGGCGGAGGATGCGCTGCTGAAGCTGACCGGACAAGAGACGTTCAAAGGGTGGTGACGCCAGTGGCAGAAAGACCGGGGGTCTTGGTTTATTTCGAGACAGGAAAAGCCATCAAGGGGCTTGACTACGAGACGAAAGGGCGACTTTTTGAGGCAATCTTGGAATATGCGGAGATGGGAATTACCCCCAATTTTGACGGTGTACTTTCAGCGATTTGGCCCTTCATCGCAGACAAAATTGACCGCGATAGCGTTCGCTATGCGGACATCCGGGAGAAAAACCGGATCAAGGGCCTTGTCAGCAACTTTAAGCGCAACTACGCCCCGGCACACGGGATTGACTCAGAGGATAAGGAAGCTTTGGCGAAATACCTTGCCGAGCAAACGCCTGCAACGGTCAACAATGGTCGGCAGCAGTCAACCACAGTTGACCTTTGTCAACCAATTCAACCAACCACAGCCACAGCCGAAACCGCAACCGCAGCCGCAACCGCAACCGCAACCATAGCCGCAGATGTAGCCGTGGGTGTAAAAGGGCGTCTGCGGGACGCAGATAAAAGGGAGGTCGCGTCCGCTCCCTCAGACACCGATGAGATTGATTTTGAGACGAAGCGGCAAATAGCTCTTCAACGGATGCGGGAGAGCTATGGACAAGGACTTTGATAAATTTATACGGAGGAACTAAAGATGTTTTACTTGAAAACGAAAAAGGGCCGTAACCTGTACATCGAGGACGACAATGTTTACACCACCTGCCCAATCTGCGGCAAGGAATTCACGGTCGATATTGCAGATATTTTCCGCGACGGTGAAAGTGACCTGTACGGCACAGCGGTGTTTTGTCCGGACTGTGCGAGGAAACACACAGCAGATGGGCAGTAAGTCACAGCGCAAGGGGGCGGACGGTGAGCGGGAGCTTGCCGCCGTACTCCGAGAATATGGGTACGAGATTAGGCGGGGCGGTTCGCTGTCCTTTGGCGAGGTTCCCGACCTTGTAGGCTTACCTGGTGTCCACATCGAGGTCAAGCGCGTGGAGCGGCTGAACGTTCCGGAAGCCATGCACCAGGCTACAAGGGACAGTGAGCGCTTCCGTGATGGTGCACCTGCTGTGTTTCATCGCCGCAGCCGTGAGCCGTGGCTTGTGACGATGCGGCTTGCGGACTGGATCAACCTATATCAACAGCAGAAAACGGCAGAAAGCGGAAAGGAGGTAGTGAATGACGCCCAATAAAGAAAAGCTGCTTGCAGCGCTCTTGACCTCGCGCACCAAAAAAGAAGCTGCGGCAGCGGCGGGTATTTCAGATCGAACAATGCGTTCCTATTTCGAGGATCAGGAGTTTTGTCAACGATATCGTGAAGCGTTCGCCGGAGTGGTGCAGGACGCGACCCGCAGGGCGCAGCAGCTCCTGGAGCCTGCATTGTCCACCTTGCAGACGGTCATGGAGGACGAGGAGATACCGGCGCAGGCTAGAGTAAACGCGGCGAAGATTGCCCTTGATTACGCCGTGCGCCTGACCGACCAGAATGACCTTGCAGAGCGCCTTGCAGCGTTGGAGGAGATGCGGCAGTGATAACACGGGATAAGTTGGAACAGCGTATAGCGGCCCTTGAAATGGCAGAGAAGCAACGTCGGGACAGCATGACCACCACCGCAGTGGTTACGGACTACATAGCCCCGTGTTACATTCCCCTGCACGAGGATATCAAGGCAGAAAAGCACCGGTTTTACAATCTCCCCGGCGGGCGCGGCTCCTGTAAAAGCTCCTTTGTGTCGCTGGAGATCGTGGCGGGTGTGCAGAGCGACACCACCGGCCAGAGCAACGCCATCGTGTTTCGCCGCACCGCAAACACCATGCGCGATAGTGTGTTCAGTCAAATCGCGTGGGCCATTGATATGCTGGGTACGTCCCACCTGTGGAAATCCACCGTCTCGCCGATGCTGTATGAGTACCGGCCAACCGGCGCACAGATCCTTTTTCGAGGTTTGGACGATGCCAGTAAGTTGAAATCCATTAAGCCCCGGCACGGTGTGTTCCGTTACGTCTGGTTCGAGGAATTCAGTGAGCTGCCCGGCCCGCGCTTTGCCCGAAATGTTCTGCAATCTGTCATGCGTGGGCAAGGCACAAGGCCGCAGATATTCCGCAGCTTCAACCCGCCGATCAACTTGAGCAACTGGGCCAATCAGTTCATTGCGGAGCCGGACGAGCAGGCGATCACATTCCACACCGATTTTACCATGATCCCCGCCGACTGGCTGGGCGAAGCTTTCATACTGGAGGCCGAGCGCCTGAAAGCCGTGAACGAGCGGGCGTATCAGCACGAGTATCTGGGTATTGCCACCGGCACCGGTGCAGAGGTTTTCCCCGCATTAGCGCTACGGGAGATCACACGGGAGGAAATCCAGCAGATGCAGTACTTCTTTGCCGGTCTGGACTTCGGCTTTGCCAGCGATCCAGCTTGCTTCATCCTCTGTAGTTATGACCGGAAGCATGAAACGATCTATCTTCTGAAAGAGATTTACAAGCGCGGGATGTCCAACAGGCAGTTGGCGGAGGAAATCAAGCCCCTGCTGGGGTCTGCGCCAATCGAGGTGTATTGCGACAGCGCGGAGCCTAAAAGTATCATGGACTTGAGAGACTGCGGCTTGAATTGGGCTAAAGCCTGCCACAAGGCCCCAGGGTGCGTCGAGTATCGAATCAAATGGCTGCAGCATCGGCGTATTGTGATCGATCCTGCACGGACACCCAATGCGGCGCGGGAATTTGCAAACTACGAATACGAAAAGGACAAGGACGGGAACATTCTGAGCCGCCTGCCAGATCGCGACAACCACAGTATCGACGCGCTGGCTTACGCGCTGAACCGAGAAATCTACACACGAGGCCAGACGGCCTAAAGAAAGGAGCCAACATGGGCTATTTGAAAATCCATTGCCACCAGTGCGGTGGTACGTGGGACGTATACAGCCGTGATAACTGGAAAGCAGACACAGCGCGGCAATGTCCCCACTGCTTTATGAGCATCGACGCCCAGACATGGACGAAGCAGATCATCCCGGCGTTTGCGTCGATGGACGACGCGAACCGGGAGCTTGAGAAGGATCACAGCGGCTATCATACACCGCTGTTTGACGTGAGTTACACGGCGGGAAAGACCGCAGAGAGGTAAAAACTATGACAAATACCGAACGATATTTCAATTCCATTCGCAGCTTTCGCAAGGACTTGCAGGAGCTGAACGACAGATACCGGCCCGAATTTGAGCGGTTGGAGCGTTTCAAGGACTCCGCCTCATACATGGACAGCAAGCGGCTACTGGACGACCGCCGGGGCAAGGAGCTTGCGGCGCTTCGGTATGAGTACGACAACCGCTTGCTATCCGCGGTCGACGCGATGGAGCGGACATATATGGCACGGCCTACCTCCGCGCCGACGCAGGAGCAGCTTGCCATTTTGCAGGCCCTGAAAATGCGGGATCATGTGAGCCGTGACGAACTGCGGCAGACGGCGATCAATATGCGTGGCTGCCCGGTGGCAGAGCGCACACTTGAGGAGATTGCGCGAAAGAGCGGCGTATATCTCGGTCTCAAGCAGGAACTCAGTGAAGATACCGTGCGCCAAAATATTAACTCCCTTCGCCGGAATGGTGAAAAGCTTGTTGCCCGTCTGGACGAGCCTAACAGCCGCAAGACCCACATGGACAGTCGTGATTGGGATATGTTCCATTTGGATGTTGATCCGGCAAATGAAGCCGACTGCCTGCGGATTTTCGCCCTGTGCGACGATCCCGCCCAGCTGGCAGCGGCAGTAAATGAGACAAATTGAGGAGGATTTTCAACATGGACAACACCTTTGAACAGCGCCTTACCGCGCTCTACGACACCGCAAAAAAGCAGAAGTCTGCGGCCCTGGCACAGCTCCAGAAGGCCAAGAAAGCCTGTCAGGCGATGGAGGACAAGGCCGCAGCAGAAGCCGCCTGCACGGCAGCAGAGCGGGCCTATTCTGCAGCTGCCACCGATGCAGACGCCACACTCAACGCTGGCCGTGCGGCCCTTCGCGCGGAGCTGAAAGCGGACATCCACAAGCGGTCACTGGCAAATCCTGACGACGTAGTTCCTGCCGCTATTACGCTGCTGGACAGCGACATCTTGACCGCCGATGACCTGCTGGCGCTGGCTGACCGATACAGCGGCAATTTTACCACGCTGCGGCTCATCATGCCCCGCGCCCGTCAGGCCATGTGCACGGCCAACACGACCCGCGACCACAACGAACGGGACGCGTTGGATCGGGTCATCGACAGGTGCCTGGGCTACCTGAACGCCGATCTGATCGCCTTTGACCGGCTGGATGCAGAACTGGCCGGTGAACAGTAATGGGCATCAAATTCACCATTCACACGGAGGACTTGGACGCGCTAAAGGATTCGCTTGTGGAATCATGCACCAAAGCGGAGCACACGCTTGCCGAGCAGGTGATGAAGGACACAGCGCCATTTGTCCCGGCCTCCGGCAACGCCGCCGGTATGAGCAACAGGGCGCGGGTCGTGGAGGATGAGATCATTTACCCCGGCCCTTATGCCCGTTACCTGTACTTCGGCAAGCTGATGGTCGATCCAAAGACGGGAAGCCCGTTTGCAAAGAAGGGTGCCAAAAAAGTGCTGACGGATAGAAACCTTGTCTTTTATCAGAAATTCCACAAGCAGGCACAATCCCACTGGTTCGAGGCGTCCAAAGCTCAAAACCTCGAAAAGTGGGAGCGCGTAGCCAAAAACGCTATCAGGCGCGAACTAAAGAAATAACGCCAATTTTGGCGACATTGCACAGCAAGAATGATTATGATTGCCCGCCCAGCTTTTGGGCGGGCAGAAAGGAGCAGCGAATGACGTACACGTTGCCCACAACCGTTGAGATCAACGGTCACGAGTATGCGGTGCGGTCTGATTTCCGGGCCATCCTGGACATTCTGGAAGCTGTCAACGATGTGGAGCTGGACGACCAGGAGCGTGCGGCGGTAATGCTGGGAGTATTTTACCCTGACTTTGAAAGTATGCCCACCTGTGACTACGAGGGGGCTATTGCAAAGTGCCTTTGGTTCATCAGTTGCGGGCAGTTGGAAGATAAGCCCAAGAAGCGCCCAAAGCTGGTGGACTGGCAGCAAGATTTCCCCGTGATCGTCGCGCCGGTGAACCGTGTGATGGGAAAAGAAGTCCGATTGATGGATTATCTGCACTGGTGGACGTTTATCGGGGCGTATCAGGAAATCGGAGACTGTCTGTTTGCTCAAATTGTGGGAATCCGGCAGAAGCTTGCCAATGGCAAGTTGCTGGACAAGAACGAGAGGGAGTTCTACCGGAACAACCGAAATCTTGTAGATCTGAAACAACAGTATACCGAGTGGGAAAATGGCTTGATCCGTGAGTGGATATGATGAGCCGCAAAACAAAGACATGATAAGGAGTACAACTATGACAACTGACGCGAACATTATGATCAGCACCGGCACAAAGGTGATTGGGGTAAATGACAACGGCGATATGATTCGCCTGCCGCTGGGTGACCAGGCATTTACCCGCGGTTTTCTGAAGCTCATGCAGGAGCTTTCCGATAAGGCGCAGGAGGTCGCGGAACAGATCAAGGCGGTCAAGGAGGATACCAGCACCGATAAGGCGGCGCAGCTTTCGACGGTCGCCGATCTGAACCTGACGATCTGTCAGCAGATGAAAGAGCGCGTGGACACGGTTTTTGCAGACGAGGTATGCCGCAAGGTCTTTGGCGACATCGTTCCTGGCCTTGACGCTTTCTCTGAGTTTTTCGAGAAACTTTCTCCTTTTGTTCTGGAATATCAGGAAAATATGAAAAACAAGAGCGAGGAGCGCATCAAAAAGTACACAGAAAAGTACGATAAGCAAAAGACGCTCGGCACACAAAAGGCGGGTGAATAAATGGCATCGAGAGACGGAGAGATCCGCATTGGCGTAGCGCTTGACAGCGCGAAGGTCGCGCAGCAGATCGGCGAACTGGGGGACAAGCTGTCCGGGGGCATGAAAAAAGGCCTGGATGTGGCCGCGAAGATCGGCAAGGTTGCCGCCACGGGTGTTGCCGCCGCCAGCGCCGGAATTGCCGCGCTGACGAAGGAATCAATGGCCCAATACGCCGAATATGAGCAGCTTGTGGGCGGCGTGGAGACCTTGTTTAAGGAGAGCGCCGATACCGTGATGGGCTACGCGGAAAACGCCTATAAGACCGCGGGCTTGTCCGCAAACGAGTACATGGACACCGTGACCTCTTTTTCAGCGTCGCTGCTGCAGTCCCTTGATAACGACACGGCGCAGGCGGCAGAAAAGGCCAACTTAGCCATCACGGACATGGCCGACAACGCCAACAAAATGGGTACGTCGATGGAGAGCATCCAGAACGCCTATCAGGGCTTTGCAAAGCAAAACTATACAATGCTCGATAACCTTAAGCTGGGGTATGGCGGCACGAAGGAGGAAATGGAGCGTCTGCTTGAGGACGCAGAAAAGTTCTCTGGTATCAAGTATGACATTTCCTCGTTCTCTGACATCGTAGACGCGATCCATGTGGTGCAAACGGAAATGGGTATCACCGGCACCACGGCGAAGGAGGCGGCCACGACCATTCAGGGTAGTATCAACGCCACAAAATCGGCGTGGACAAACCTTCTGACCGGCATTGCCGACGAAAACGCAGATGTGGGCCAACTGGTGGATAATCTGGTGGACAGCGCTTCCACCGCTGCGGAGAACATCATGCCCCGCATTGAACAGATCCTTTCCGGCGTCGGTGAACTGGTGGCAAAGCTGGTTCCCACCATTGCGGAGAGAATCCCGCAGTTGATCTCTGACGTGCTCCCCAACCTGCTGCAAGCTGGTATGGACGCGGTTGCAGGCGTTGCACAGGGCATCGGGGATGCGTTGCCTGACCTTATCCAATGCGCCCTTGATGCGATCCTGACGTTTGCAGAGGGCCTTTCTCAAAACGTACCGCAGATGGTTCCGGCCATCATCGAGATCATCACGGAGATCGCCGCGACGCTGCTGGACAACCTTGACAGGATCGTCGAAACGGCAGGCGACATCATCAATGCACTGATCGGTGGACTGATCCAGGGCATTCCGGTCCTTGCAAAAGCTGTTCCGAAGTTGGCTGCCGCGATCATCAAGGCGCTGGCAAAGCTGGCGGTGGATTTTGTGCGTGCTGGTAAGGATATCGTCGGAAGCCTCCTGTCCGGTCTGGTCAGTAAGTGGGAGGCCGTAGTGGCATGGGCCAAGAATGCTGTAGCGTGGATCAAAGGTATCTTTGGCGGTGCGACCAGCAGCGTGAGCAGCGTCAGTTCCGGCAGCTATAAGACACAGGCTATGCCCGCGCTGCGTCCCATTGAGGTGCCCGCGCTGGCGCAGGGCGCGGTGATCCCAGCTAACAAGAAGTTCTTGGCGGTGCTGGGCGACCAGACCAGCGGGACAAACGTAGAAGCCCCGTTAAGTACCATCCAGCAGGCGGCGGTTCAGGCGTTTGCGGAGATGGGGCCGGAGTTCGCCCGACACATTGTGCAGGCGTTTGTTGCAACCGGTGTGCTGGGCAACATCCAAGCCATTGAAGATTACACAAAAATAACAGCACGAAAAGATTTTACGCTGGGTAAACCAAACAGTGAAGCCGGACGCTGGATTGCACAGAGTTCGAGATTATATGAAAGGATGAGCGGATGACCAATATTTTTGAAATCCTCAAAGACCGTCTGATTGACATTGCGGGTGAGCAGGCCAATGCGGCCTGTCCCGAGGACGAGGAAGAGGACGAATGACAAAGCCGGGACTGCACGGAATTGTGCAGTCCCGGTCTCTTAGTTGCGCTGTGGGCTATCAAATATACAAGTGGGGGACAGCCCAGTTTTGGACAGTCCCCCACCAGTGAAAAATCGCTGCTGAATTTTCAACGGTGAGATGGGTGCGATGTTACCCTTCTCCTTGCCCCTCAGAGGCCGCAGGAGCATCGTTGTCCCGCTCCATAGTCTCGGTGATTGCCCGGTTGATGAAGCCGTTCACGCTTTCGCTACGGGCTTCTGCGTGGGCCTGCATAGCAAAGCGTTTTCTGTGTTATTTCTGCTTAAGGGCTTTCTTTTGTTCGCTTTCTATTTGCTTGACACTCTTTTCCGGTGTCGGAAGATCTTCTGGCATTGTTCCTCCGAGTTCTTCTATTGTCTTGCGAACCTTTTGGCCGACTGCGTAATGCGTCTGATTTGCAGCGCGCTTCCCCCGAACTTTATCTCTCCGTAGCTTTTCTTCCGTCTGTGTGGCACGGAAGAGGTTTGCGGCAAGCTCTGTGCTTCCCATGTGGTCAAGAATGTCCTGTCCCTTTTTCAGCCCTTTGCGCTGCCGAATATCGGCGGCCTTCAGACCGTTATACAAGCCCATGTAGCCATAGTTCTGAAAAATTGCATAGTCGATAGGCTCAATAACACCAGCGTCATGAGCTGCATCGGCAAGGGCGGAGTTATGGCGTTTCATTTCGTTGCGAATAGCAAGACGCTTCTGATCCTCGGAAAGTTGTTCATAGGCCTCTACAAGCTCCTGCTGCCGGGTCTTTACCGCAAAGTAGGTTTGTCCAAGTGCTATGATTTCCTTGCTCGGATCGCCATTCATGACAATGAGATAACAGGCGTACCGTGAAAGTGCATAATCTTCGACCCGCCTTTTTGCACTTTTTCCTAAATTTATCATATTGGTGGTTTCACCAAAATGATCCTCAATATCATTTCCGCTGTTTTGGCACGCCTCCATCGCTTTGAAAATAGCATTTTGGAAATTACGCCAATCGGCATATTGTAGCACTTTGCTCAATTCACGAGCATACCAAAACTCCTGTCCATCGTCTGTATAATGCTTGATGGATTCAAATGTTTGCTCACTGTAGGTCACCATTTCTTCGTTTTTGGCTTCATCATCAAAATGGTAGAACATATTATACCTCTTTCTTCATGCTTTGCAGATGTTCTTATTCGTTGTTCTCGTGAGAACTCTGTAGACGCTGATACCTGGGAATCTCTGTCAGTTCCTGTACACGCTCTACAGCCTTTTCCTGGCCTTCTTCTGTAAGCATATCCATAAGACTTCCCAATTGTTTCTTATAACCCGAAATGTATTTATGTGCGTTATCGATACCCTGAATCAAAATATCTTTGTACCGCCGAAGTTCCTCTTGCGTGATTGTATCGTTATCTAATTTCTTTTGGAGTTCGGCAAATTCGGCATCTGGGGTGACGTTGACGGTGATTGATTTGTGCTTTGATGGCGCACAGTCAGGGTATCTTGCCAACCTATTCCCCAATAGGTACGCTGGGGTTGTTCCGAAATACTCTGATATTTGGATCAGTGTGCTTGCACTTGGACTAAGACCTCTTGATTTCCATGAAGCCATTGTAGATTGACTGATTCCTAAGTCCTTCCGTACCATTGCAGGCGTTACGTTCATCTCTTCACAAAGTTCAGCAAAAATATCATAAAACACAAAATCACCACCACAAAATTGTAAGAAACGACAAAATACGTCGGAGTATCGATTTATCGATTGACAGCATCGAGTTATCGATATATAATTGCATCGACAAGTCGTTACACACATCATACCACACACTATAAGGAGGTGCAAGAGAAAAGTGAAAATCAGTGTCAAGAAGATCGTGGCAGCTATGGCAGACAAGGGGATTGATTCCTACAAGGCGCTTGCTGCTGCGGCCGGCGTATCTGTGAACACAGTATCCCGGTTGTGCAATGGTGGCAGCGCAAAGGTTCCGACCCTGCGGGCGCTTGCTGCGGCATTGAACGTCAGTGTGACGGACATCATTGAAAAGGAGGACTGAGACAATAATGGCTAGACCCAAAAGAGCCACTTGGTGGAAAATGCTGTATCATCAGCGGGCAGCCATCGAATCAATTCCAAATGAAGAGGTTGGCTCCGGTCTCAAAGCTGCGTTTCGATACTTCGACGGGGAAGAAATTAACCCTGGTGATCTATCTTCGCAAGCATTTACCGTTTTCTGCGTAATGAGGCCTTACATCGACGAATCTATGCGAAACTACGAAGAATCCGTTATAAACGGGAAGCGAGGTGCTAATGAGCGGTGGGGACAATGATAGCCCCTCTATAGAGGGGCTATAGGGGGGCTTAGAGAAGTAGACGAAGAAGGAGATGGAGATGATGAAGAAGATATATAAGGGTGTGTGTTCACACGCACTCATATATAAGGGAGTGGCGACACGCCACCCTTGTAAAAGGGTGCGGCGACACGCCGACACCCACCTTCCGGAAAGGAGTGATTTTTCTGTTATTCGATTTTGACAAATTTTCCAATATCACCGCGAGAGTATTTCCCAGCGATGGGAAATACAGTCTTGAGGATGCGCTAAGCGTGTTCAAGTACTACTTTGAGAGGTATGAGGAGCACACCGGACACCCGCACCCACCCATCCGGGCCGACCAGATCGTGCGGATCATCCGGGCAATGCCGTGGCTCTGTGACGGTTCCTGCGTAGAACTTGAGCCATTTTGCTACCCACCTCTGATCGACAAGCATTTTGCGACCAAGTACCGGAACTGCGACTATAACATCAACCATTTTTTCAGCGGTAAAATCCGCGAATTGAGATTCTACGAGGAATTATATTGAAAGGAGATATACCATGCCCTATTATCACACCTGCTCCATCTGTGGGGCAACGCTTGACCCCGGTGAGAAATGCGACTGCTATCCGCCTGAAGCGCTAATGGCCGATGTTCTGAGGTTGACGCCAGATGAAAGGCGGAAGCTGCTGGAATATATAGATACGATGATTGCACAGAGAAAAGCCCCCTGTGTCCTCGCCGACCAAAGCACGACACAGAGAGCCTGACCACCACCCAACACAGGGAGGTTGGTATGCTTATTGTACCAGCCTCCCGCCGATAAAACAAGGAGGAAATTTTATGTACTATGTACCGGAAATGAATGCAAGCGAGCGCCTTACCGTAGCGTGTGCGATTGAAACACAGCTGGACGATCTTGAACGTGTGCAGCGGTTGCTTGTAACACTTTGGGATGACTATTTTGGGGATCAAGAAATTCCAAAGTTAAGCAGTGAATGGGAAGATATCAATGATCGGCTTACCGTGATTATGGACATCATGCGCGACGCAACCTTTGAGCTCAAGTTGGCGATTGCCGATGCCGGAGCCGTAAAGCAGTTGGTTGAAGCCGCCAAACGGGCGGGGGATGCAAAGGCTGTACATGATGCGCGAGACGCGATCGGTGCGAAGTATAAAGACTGGCACGAGCCGGAAGAAGTTTTGAGTAAAATCCACCAGGCCTTTTCTCTGCCGGATAAGCAGGCACTTCCTCTGCTACAGGCCATTGCAAAAAGTGCAGGAGGGGCAACGGTATGAACGAGAACGATAGATACTATCCCTGCGTCCCCACGCCGTTTGGTATGATTCCTCTGGTCGGCGTGACCATGACCACTGAGCGGGAACGTGAGCTTTTCGGGAAGGAGGTACAGGCCGATGAGCGCGACCGTGACGCTGTTCCGTGCGCATGACTACCCGGACATATCCCCCAGCAAAACACCGGCCAGAACGCGCCACAGGCCGCACAGGACGCCAAGAGCCGGACGCAGAACGGTGACGCCCACCCACGAGGCTGCACCAGGCGTCTGCCCGTATAGCCCTAGCTGCTTTACCTGCCCGTTGCCAGATTGCAGACAACCGGAAAACGTGTGTCTCGGTGTAAACAGGTTGACATTGGAATGGCTGTAGGCGCTGCATCCCCAAAGGGGTATAAAAATCTGTGAGGGGTACACTAAGGGGTATTTGCCCCGAAACGGACATAAGAAAAACCTCGTAACCCGCATGGTTACGAGGTTTTCATCTGGAGGTGACACCCGGATTTGAACCGGGGAATGAGGGTTTTGCAGACCCTTGCCTTACCACTTGGCTATGTCACCGAGGCGTGATGTCCGAGGGACATTATACAATACCTGGTGGACATTGTCAAGAGAAAAGCCAAATTTTCCTGTGGATAAATTTTTGCCAGCTTCCGCCGTCTTTTTCACTATGCCGCCCCGGGCGGCATATCGCGCATCTTCACTTGCCCCTTTTCACTCTTCAATAAAAAAGGAAGGACCATCTGGCCCTTCCTTTTTTATTATTCGTCGTCTTCCTCGGCGGCCTCGTTCAGCGCATTGGCCAGGTCGCTGAGATCAAACTCCAGCTTGGTGCCGCAGTTGGGGCACACCACTTCGCCGTCCTCCAGGATGGACTCGTCGAAGTAGACCTCCTCCTCGCACTCGGGGCAGGTGGTCATGAAGCACTCTTCGTCCTCATCCTCGTCGTCCCAGTCGTCCTCATCCTCGTCCTCCAGCTCGTAGAGGGATTCCTCCACCTCGCTCAGGTCGTCGCTGACGGCGTCCAGGCCGTCCTCCAGGTCCACCATCTCGTCCTGCATGTCGGCGATCTCGTCGGCCATATGATCCAGCACGTCGATGATGGCGGCGAACAGCTTGCCCTCGTTGCTCTCGGCGTCCAGCTTCAGACCCTCGGCCAGACCCTTCAGATATGCTACCTTCTCAGAAATACCCATATTCGGCTCCTTTCTTTACGGTCGGTTGATAACTGCCTGTTTTGCTTACTTGGCGCGGCCCAGATACTCGCCGGTGCGGGTGTCGATGGTGATCTTGTCGCCGATGTTGATGAACAGGGGCACCTTCACCTCGGCGCCGGTCTCCACGGTGGCGGGCTTCAGGGTGTTGGTGGCGGTGTTGCCGGCCAGGCCGGGCTCGGTCTCGGTGACCTCCAGGTCCATGAAGTTGGGGCACTCCAGGCCGAACACGTTGCCCTTATAGCTCAGCACCTTGCACACGGTGTTCTCGGTGATGAAGCGGAAGGCGTCGCCCAGCAGATCCTTGCCCAGGGGCACCATGTCGAAGGTCTCCTGATCCATGAAGTAGTACAGGTCGCCGTCGTTGTAGCTGTAGGCCATGTCCTTGCGCTCGATGAACGCCTCCTCGAACTTGGCGGTGGGGTTGAAGGACGTTTCGGTGACGCCGCCGGTCACGATGTTCTTCATCTTGGTGCGCACGAAAGCGGCGCCCTTGCCGGGCTTCACGTGCTGGAACTCGATGACCTGCATGATCTTGCCATCATACTCGAAAGTCTTACCGTTTCTGAAATCGCCGGCAGTGATAGTTGCCATATTGATATTCCTCCCATGTGATGAGGGAATATCACGATTCCCTCGAATAAATGATTCTGGCCGCAAAAAGCCTTATCTATTTTACATGATGTGCCGTTGTTTGGCAAGGGCTTTGCCGTAATTTTTGCCAGAAAAAGCAAAATTATTTCATCCCAGCACCAGCAGCGCCTTGTCCGCCCGGGTGATGACCTCCGCGCCCTGGGGCCGCAGCACCATCACATCCTCGATCCGCACGCCGAATTTCCCCGGCAGATAGATGCCCGGCTCGGCGCTGACCACCGCGTTCTCCGGCATGGGCTTGTCGTTGCCGGGGGAGGCGTTGGGGGACTCGTGGATGTCGATGCCCAGGCTGTGGCCGAAGCTGTGGCCGAAATACGCCCCGTACCCGGCGTCGGCGATGACCTGCCGGGCCGCGCCGTCGATGGCCGCCCCCGTCTCGCCGGCCCTGGCGGCGGCGATGCCCGCCAGCTGGGCCTGCAGCACGATGTCGTAGACCCGCCGCATCTCGTCGCTGGGCTGGCCCAGGGCCACGGTGCGGGTCATGTCGCTGCAGTAGCCCTGATAGACGCAGCCGAAGTCCATGGTGATGAAGTCGCCCTCCTGCACCTGCCGCATCCCCGGCACCGCGTGGGGCATGGAGCCGTTGGGCCCGGAGGCGACGATGGTGTCAAAGGAGGTCTTCTCCGCCCCGGCGGACACCATCAGATAGTTGAGCCGTGCGGCGATGGCCTTTTCCGTCATGCCGGGCCGGATCTCCGTCAGGATCTGCGCCAGGGCCCCCTCGGCGATCCGCTGGGCGGCGATCATGTATGCCAGCTCGCCCTCGTCCTTGCTGCCCCGCAGCTCCGTCATCAGGGCCGAGGCGGGCGTCAGCGTGCAGCGGAGCTTCTGGCTGTACACGCTGTGCTCCGCCACCGTCATGACCTCGTCCTCAAAGCCCACGTTCTGCGCGCCGGAGGCCTCCAGCGCCTCATTGATCAGGGCGGAGAAGGGCTTCTCCCGGCTGATCTCGCCGATGGCGGCTGCGCCGCCGATGGCCTTTTCCGCCGCCTCGGTATAGCGGCTGTCGGTGAAGTACCAGCTGCCCTTCCGGGTCACCAGCGCTGCGCCCTCGCCCAGAAAGCCGGTGGCGTAATAGCAGTTGGAGCCGCCCGTCAGCAGCACCGCGTCCCGCTGACCCAGATGGGCGGCGATCCGTTCCAGATGGTTCATATGGCTTCCTCCTTTTTCCTCGTCTCATCGCTCCCGCGCCATGGCCTTGAAGGGGGCCTGCATGGTGTGCAGCACCTTTTGCCAGGGCGTTGCCGCCCCGCCCACCGGCTCCACCATCAGGGCGGTGACGCCGGAGAGATTGGCCGCCAGCACGTCCGTCAGCAGCTTGTCCCCCAGCATGGCGGTCTCCTGCTCCGTGACGCCGGCCTTTTCCATGGCCCGCCGCAGCCCCTTGGGCGAGGGCTTCTGGGCGTGGCCCACATAGTCGATGCCCAGCGTGCGGCAGAAGTCGTTCACCCGTCTGCCGCTGCGGTTGTTGGACAGGATCATCACCGTGATCCCGGCGGCCTTCAGCCCGTCGATCCACGTCTGCACCCCCTCCGGCGGGGTCTTTACCGCCTTGGGGGCCAGGGTATAGTCCAGGTCGCACAGCAGCAGGCGCACGCCCTTTTCGCGCAGCAGCTCCGGCGTCACGCCGTGATAGTCGGCCAGCACCCGGTCAGGCCGCAGGGAAACGCGCATAACTGTTTTCTCCTTGTCATAAATTTACCCTGTAGTATAGCAGTTTTCACCGGAAAATACAAGGGGGCGGGGTCATGCAGTTCTATCTGGCGGCGGGCGCGGGGGAAACTCCGCCCCGTGGGCGGTATCGCCCGGTGCGGGCGGTCTACCGGCTGGGGCAGCGCCTGCTGTCGGCGGCGGGGGAGACCCCGGGGCAGGGCGGTCTGATGCTGGTGGGGGACAGTCGGGAGTGCGGCCCCCACGACGTGCTGGCCCGGGATATCCTGCGGGAGTGCCTGCGGCGGAATTACGACGGCGCGGTGCTGGACTGGTACCATAACGGGCCCGATAGAGGTACATTAACGGCCTTAATGGGGCAGCTTTTCCCCCAATACGGACTGCGTCTGTTCGTGCCGGAGCGCTATGCCCCCTATGCCGCCCAGGCCACGGTGCTGCTGAACACCGCCGTGTCCGGCGGCACGCTGAAGGGCTGCCTGCAGGAGGGCGTCCGCCGCTTCGGCCCGGGACGGATCGCCCTGGACCTGGAGCGGCTGCGGCTGGACTTCACCCTGCCCCTGTCCGCCAGCGTCCGCCGTCCCCTGACGGCGGGGGAGCTGCGGCGGCTGCGGGAGGGCAAGAGCGTCTATTTCTCCGAGGAGCTCTGCGCCCGGTATTTCACCTACCGCACCGGCAGCGAGAACCACTACGTCCTCTTCGACGACGCCCAGACCCTGCGGAAAAAGGCCGCTCTGGCGGAGAACATGGGCATCCGGGAGGCCTTTTTCATGTTCCCCGAGATAGCGGACATCACCGGAGAGCTGCTGGGGTAAACGGGGATACCGCGCCGGGAGTTCACCATTTCCATCATGCCGCCAATGGCGGCATACCGCAACTTTTCACTTTTCATTCTTATCTTTTCACTGTAAAAAGGACGCCCGCCGTCAGGCGGGCATCCTTTTTGCGTCTGCTATTCTTCGCTCTCAATGGCCGCGGTGCGGAAGATGAACTTCACGCCGCTGTCGCTCTGGATGGTGAAGCCCGCATAGGCGCGGGACACATCCCGGAGGGCGCTCAGCCGGTCGCTGAGCTGGCTCAGGTCGCCGTCAAAGGCGTCCACCAGCTTCTGGATGCCCTCCTCGTTCAGTTCCTTCAGGCCGTCGGACAGCTCACCGGCGCCGTCCCGCAGCTTTTTCACGCCGTCGATCAGGTCGGGCATGCTGCTATTCAGCTTCGCTGCGCCGGCGGCGGCCTCCGCCACACCGGCGGTGTAGGAGCGCAGCCCCTTGTAGAACACGTTATAGCTGTCCAGCTGCTGCCGCAGGGCCAGCAGCTGACTGGCGGCGGCGCCGGCCTTGGCGGCAGCCTCCTGGATGGGCTCCTGCACCTCCTCTGTCAGCATGGTTTCCTCAATGGTCTGCTGGCGGGCCTCCTGGACCGTTGCCTCCAGCAGCTGCTGCACCTCCTCAGAGGCCATCTGCTCATTCACCTGGGCGGCGATGGTGGCCTTGACCTTGTCGCTGTCCATCTGGGCCTGCACGCCGGCGGCAATGGTCTGCTGAACGTCGTCGGAGGCCATCTGCTGGCCCACAAGGGCGTCGACCTTCGCCTTCGTCTCCTGGTCCAGGTCATCGTAGGCGGTTGTCAGCCCTAGAGACGCCACCACGCTGTCCTGTACCTGCTGCCGCACACCGGCGGTCACCTGGGTGGTGACGTTGCCCTTCACGACGGCGGTCACCTGCTGGGTAGCGGAGGTCTCCACAGCGGTGGTGACCTTGGTGCGGATGGTGTCCATGTTGGCGTCCACCTGGGCGGTGACCTTCTCGCGGGCGATCTGGGTGGCCTTGGCGACCACCTGGTCTTTGTCAAAGAGGTTGATGAGCTTGCTGAGCGCATCATAGTAATTGCTGATGGTCAGGGTGGGCATATTGCCCTCCCCCACGGCCTCCACCAGCTCCTGGTTGGCTTTCAGCTGGGTGTTGACGGTGTCCAGCAGGGTGTTGAACACGGTCTCGGCCCCGGCGTTCAGCTGGGCGCTGTTGGAGTCCAGGGTCTTCAGGCCGCTGGTCAGCTTGCCCACGCCGTCGGACAGGGTATAGGAGCTGTCCAGCAGCGTGTTCAGACCGTCATACAGCTCGTCGGAGCCATCCATCAGCTGCTCCATGGCGTCGGTCAGCTTGTCCATGTCGGCGGACAGGTCGTCCAGGGCGCTGCTGTCCAGGTCGTCCTCCTCCACGTCGTTGAACACGGAGTTGGTCACCACCGTCAGGGTGGTATCCAGGGTGAAGTCCGTCACGTCGGCCTCCACCTCCACCCAGGCGGGGATCTCCAGCGTGTCGGCGTCCAGATCCAGGCTCTCCTGCAGCCCGGGGAAGGCCATGCCCACCACGATGGTGTGGTCGCCGTCATCCACCAGCTTGCCGTTGGTGACGCTCACGTTGGTGAAGCGGTCACTGTCCAGCAGCGCCCCGGTCAGCACGGCGAAGGGCACGTAGATTTTCGCGGATTTGCCGTTGATGGTCCTGGTCTCATACTGGGTGTTGGTGTAATCGAACCGCATGGTCACGTGGCCGCTTTTGCCCGCCAGCTCCTCGGCGGAGATGGCCTTGCCGTCCAGGGTACAGGTGACGGCCATGGTGACGGGCAGCGCCTTGTCGGTGGTGCCCTGCCAGCAGTTGTCGCCCTTCACGTTCTGGGGATCGGTCAGGGTGGCCTTGGCCTCCTGGGCGGCGTTGGCGTCGTCGGCGGCGTACTTCTGGCTGACCACCACCCGCCGGGCGCTGCCGTCGGCGTTGGCGATGATGTATACCGTCTCGCTGCTGCTGGCGGCGCTGCTGCCGCTCTCCGCGGCGGTCTCCGTCACGGCGTCGGATGTGTCAGCGGTGTCGCTCTGCTGCTTGCCGGCGGCAAAGGCGGACACGCCAGCCAGAGAGCCCATCAGGGCGACCGCCAGCACCACAGCGATGATCTTGTTGCGTTTCATAAGATTACCTCCTGTTGTTTCTTGGCTCTGGAGAGATGACCCATGCCCCGTGTGGTGCGGCAGATGAGGCCGTCGCACAGGATCAGCAGGGCGGGCAGCACCGTCAGCACCAGCACTACGCTGATGATGGCGCCGCGGGCCATCAGCATGCACATGGAAGCGACGATATCGATGTTGGAGTACACGGCCACGCCGAAGGTGGCGGCGAACAGACCCAGACCACTGACGATAACAGACGGAGCGGAGGTCCGCAGGGCGGTGTACACGGCGGCCTTCCGGTCGCAGCCGCCCAGGCGCTCGGATTTATAGCGGGTGGTCATCAGAATGGCGTAGTCCACCGTGGCACCCAGCTGGATGGTACTGATGCAGATGGGGGCGATGAAGGGCAGGGACTGGCCCAGATAGTGGGGCAGGCCCAGGTTGATGAACACAGACAGCTCAATGACGGCGATCAGCACAAAGGGCAGGGACAGGCTCTTCTCCACCAGGGCGATGATGACGAAGATGGCCACGATGGACACGGCGTTGACCACCTGGAAGTCGTGGCCGGTGGTGTCGATCATGTCCTTCATGCAGGGGGCCTCGCCGATGAGCATGCCGGTTTCGTCATATTTCTTCAGAATGGCGTTCAGGCTGTCCAGCTGGCTGTCCACAGCGTCGCTGGCCACCTTGTATTCCGAGTTGATCAGCAGCAGCTCCCACTGGTCGTCCTCCAGCACCGAGCGCAGGTCGTCCGGCAGGATCTCCTCCGGCACCAGCGGGCCCACCACGCTCTCCAGTCCCAGCACGTATTTCACGCCGTCCACCTGCTCCATCTCGCCGATCATGTCCCGCACGTCCCGGGTGGGCAGGTCCGCGTCGATCAGCAGCATGTGGGTGGAGGCGATGTCAAAGTCCTCCGCCAGCTTGGAGTTGGCGATGACGTAGTCGATGTCCTCCGGCAGGCACTGGCCCATGTCGTAATAGACCTCGTCGTTGGTCTTGTCATAGCCGTAATAGGCCGGGGCGATCAGCAGGGCGAAGATGACGAGAAACACGGGAAAGCCCTTGCACACGCCCTTGGCAAAGCCGCTCATGTCCGGGATCAGGGACCTGTGGCGGGTCTTCTGCAGAGGCTTGTCCAGCAGAAGGATCATGCTGGGCAGGATGGTGACGCAGCCGATGACGCCCAGCAGCACGCCCTTGGCCATCACGATGCCCAGGTCGCGGCCCAGGGTGAAGGTCATGAAGCACAGGGCAATGAAGCCCGCCACTGTGGTGATGGAGCTGCCCAGAACGGAGGCAAAGGTCTCGTGGATGGCCACGGCCATGGCCTCGTTGTGGTCGTCGGTATGGGTCAGCTGCTCATTGTAGCTGTGCCACAGGAAGATGGAGTAGTCCATGGTGACGGCCAGCTGCAGCACGGCGGACAGGGCCTTGGTGATGTAGGAGATTTCGCCGAAGAAGTAGTTGCTGCCCAGGTTGAACAGAATGCACATGCCGATGCTGGCCAGGAACACGAAGGGCACCAGCCAGCCGTCCAGCAGCAGCATCATGGCGGCGCAGGCACAGGCCACGGCCAGGGCCACATAGATGGGCTCCTCCTGCTCGCACAGGTCCTTCAGGTCCGTCACCAGCGCCGACATACCGGAGACGAAGCACTGCTTCCCGGCGATGGCGCGGATGTCCCGGATGGCGTCCATGGTCGCGTCCTCTGACGTGGCGGAGTCAAAGAACACCGCCATCATGGTGGCGTTGCCCTGGTTAAAGGCGTCGTACAGCTTGTCCGGCAGCATCTCCATGGGCATGGCCAGGTCTGCAAAGGAGTCGTACCACAGCACCGTATCCACATGGTCCACGGCCTCGATCTTTTCCTTCAGGGCCGCCACGTCCCGGGCGGGCATGTCCTCCACGATGATGAAGGAGAAGGCCCCCTTGCCGAAGTCCTCCTTCAGGGTGTCCTGGCCGATGACAGTGTCCATGTCGTCGGGCAGGTAGTTGAGCATATCGTAATTGATGCGGGTCCCCAGCATGCCGAACACGGAGGGGATCATCAGCGCGGCGGCGATGATCAGGATCAGCACGCGGTTTTTGACAATGGTTCTTGCGGCACCCATGGGTCTCATTCGTCCTTTCCTATTTCGTAGTCGTCGGTCTCGATCACGTCGGGCCGCTGGTGGTCCACGATCTTCACCGTGCACAGCGCCACGCTGAGATTCAGCGCGCCGTCGCAGAAAAGCGACAGGCCCATCAGGGCCGTCAGCGCCCGGACGCCGGCGTCGGGCCGGAACACCAGCACCACGCCGATGAGACACGTCAGCACCGCCAGGGTCAGCACCAGCCACCAGTTCCGGATGCCGAAGCGGCGGGCGTCCATGGCGATCTGCACCTTGAACAGGCCGTCCGCCAGCACCGGGATGCCGGCCATGACGCACAGAAAGCTCATGGCGTCGCCGGGATGGCTCAGTGTGACGATGCCCAGCACCATCAGCAGCAGGCCGAAGGCCAGGTCGTACTGGAAGGCCAGCCGGAACAGGTCCCGGGAGAAATAGCCCACCAGCTTCACGGCGCCGAACACGATCATGCCGATGCCCAGCAGCCGCCCGATCCACCGGGCCGAGACGTCCGGCGTCAGCAGCAGCACCACGCCCAGCACACAGAACAGGACGGACATGACGATATAGCCGATCTTGGCGGTTTTCATTGGCGCAACGGAACGCATTTTTTTACCCCCTTCATCAGGTGATCTTTTCAACACAGCGGAGTATAGCATTTCCCGGGAAAAGGGGAAATGGACAGAAAAAGACCCGCTGTCCAAGATTTGGACAGCGGGCGGGAATTGCCTGCTTTTTGGGCAAAGGGGGCCGATTTGTCTGAATTCACCGGCTCTCGAGGCTGCGGCGGATGATCAGCTGCGGCACGTCCTGACTCAGCTCCAGCATCCGGTGCAGGTCGTCATAGGCGGCGTCGGTCATGCCCCGGTCGATCCAGTCGATGCACATGCCGAACAGCTGGCACTTCATGAAGCGGACGACGATCTGGCGGTCGCTCTCGCTGATGGGGTCGTCGGGAAAGGCGGTGGCGATGTAGGCGCTCACCACGTAGTCGCACAGCCGCAGCATGCTCTGGGTGAACACGTCCCGGTTCACCGAGTGATAGATGTGCATCACCGCCCGCTTGTTCTCCAGGGCGAACTGAAACGCCACGTGGAAGCACTCGTCCAGGGACGAGATGGAGGGGTAGGCCCGGATCAGCTGCTCCGTCTGCTCGGTGATGATCTCCCCCAGTAGGGAGGGAATGTCGTGGAAGTGGTAGTAGAAGGAGTTGCGGTTGATGCCGCAGTCCTCCACAATGTCCCGCACGCTGATCTTGCTGAGGGGCTGCTGGTTCAGCAGCTTCAGAAAAGAGGCCTTGATCGCCTGCTTCGTAAAGTTCGCCATAGCGTCCTCCGTTTTGGTAGTACCTGTAGTATATCACAAGTTCTCCCAGTGCGCAACCTCAGAAGGTGGTAAAAAATGGCAGATCAGATGGCCTGCCATTTTTATATATATTTATTCCCTCGCCGCGGCGTTGGCGTTGGATACAAGGGTGTTGGTCTCCACCTCAACGTCGCCGCCGTTGCCGATGCGCTGGAGCATGCTCCACCACTCGGTGCGGGCGGTGGCCCAGCCGGGGGTCAGAGCGTCGTAGCCGGAGATGAAGTCCGTCAGCTTGCCGTACTCGGCCATCACGTCGCTGCCGCTCCAGATGCCGGAGAGGTTGGCGCCGTCCGCGGCGGAGCGGACGGGGAAGCAGCCGGTGGCCTTTACGGCGGCGCTGGTGCCCTGGCCGTCCACAAAGAAGCGGATCAGGGCCTTGGCGGCGTCGATCTTCTCCTGGTCGCCGTTGTCAAACACGCCGAAGCCCCAGATATCGCCCTGGAGCCGGGGCTGGCTGACCTCGGGATCGGTGGGGAAGGCCATGAACTCGATGGTCTGGCCGTTGATGGTCTTGCCGGCCTCGTGGACCACGGGCTCCGCGCCCTCCTCGGTGGGCTCGTCCACCATCTGGGCGGTCTGCCGGGCCAGGCTCCAGCAGAAGGACATCTTCAGGGACTCGTGGTAGAACAGCGTGGCCTCCTCGTCGCCGTTGATGGCGTCGTCAAACTCGATGCCCTTGGTGTCCCGCAGCAGGGTCAGGGCCTGCTGGACAGGCTCGGTGTTCACGGTGTAGGCGGTGTGGGCGTCGTTGGTGAATGCCCCGCCGTACAGGTTGGTCACCAGTGCCCGGGTGCCCTGGTCGCCGTTCTGGCCGGAGCAGTACACGGCGGCCACAGTCTCGCCGTACTTATCCCGCAGGGCCTTTACCGCCTGGGTGAACTGCTCGGTGGTCCAGGTGCGGGTCTCCAGGTCGATGTACTGGTCCGCCCCCGCGGTGACGAAGGCGTCATAGTTGATGGCCATGCAGTCCACGTTCATGGCCAGGGGGTAGAAGTAGCACTTGCCGTCGGCGGTGAAGGCGATGCTCTGGCAGGCGGCGTTGACCTCCTGCTTGTCGGCGTCGTCCCACATGTCGGACAGGTCGGCCAGCATGCCCTCAGCGCCCCAGGTCTTCACCAGCCGGTCCGGCTGGGCCAGCAGGATGTCGGGGGCCACGCCGCCGTCCACGGCGGTGCTGAGCTTGTCGTCTCCGGTGGCCTCATCCAGGCACTGGACCGTCACGTGGATGTCAGGGTATACGGTGTTGAACTGGGCCAGCAGCGTCTCCACGGACTCCGCATCTCCCCAGCTGCCTGCCGGGAAGGTCCACAGCGTCAGGTCAATGGCGGGCTGCTCCTCGTCCTGGGACGTGCCGCCGCCGCATCCGGCCAGTGACAGCGTCAGCAAGAGAGCCAGCGCCAGAGCCAGTAGTTTTTTCATGTTTTATCCTCCTTATTTTGACGGTTATGGTACCATTTTTGTCCCAATAACCGTGGGAATGACAGGGTCAATCGATGGTACCATCGATTGACAAGGGCAAGCACGCCTGCCAGCGCGTCTTTCCGGCGCTTTTTGCTCTTTTCGCCTTGGCTTGCGCCAGCAAGCCTGCGGCTCAAAAACCCAAAATCACTCGAAAATCCATCGCTGGCAGGTGCTTTGCAGTTTTGTCGGTCAGAAATGTGTCCAGACAAGGAAAGACCCGCAGAGAATACTGTCGTATTGTCAAGGGGCTTGACGCTGTATGGGCGTATTTCTGCCCGTCAAAACCGTGTTTGCCCTTGTCAATCGATGGTATATTGTATAGAAATAACAGCAGATTGTCAAGTCATGGCAAAAATGGAAGGCCGGAGGGAACTGCATAGTTTGCGGGAAAATGGCAAACACTAGGGCAAAAAGGAGGGAGCGCACCTATGAGCGACTATGCCAACAGCTGCCAGAGCAGCGAGACCGACACCAAGGACACACCCCAGCAGCAGATCATCGAAATGGGCTCCACGGTGGTGAAAAACCGCCGGGGCACCATCCACTGTCTCACCATCATCGGCCAGGTGGAGGGCCACACCACACTGCCCCCCAACGTGAAGACCACCAAGTATGAGCACGTGCTGCCGCTGCTGACCTCGGTGGAGGAGAAGGACGACGTGGACGGCCTTCTGCTGCTGCTGAACACGGTGGGCGGCGATATCGAGGCGGGCTTGGGCATCGCCGAGTTGGTGGCGGGCATGACCAAGCCCACCGCCACGCTGGTGCTGGGGGGCGGACACTCCATCGGCGTGCCCCTGGCGGTGTGCGGCAAGGCCACCTTCATCGTGCCCAGCGCCTCCATGACCATCCACCCCGTCCGCATGTCGGGCCAGGTCATCGCCGCTCCCACCACCTACCGGTATTTTGAGCGCATCCAGGAGCGGATCATCGACTTCGTGGCCCGCAACTCCCGCATCAGCGCCGAGAAGTTCCGGGAGCTGATGCTGTCGGTGGGCGACATGGCCAACGACGTGGGCAGCGTCATCTACGGCAAGGAGGCCGTGGCCCTGGGCATCATCGACCGTATCGGCTCCCTGGGAGACGCCCTGGACGCCCTGTATAAGATGGTGGAAAAAGGGAGAGAGGGGTAAAACGCGCGGCGGCCTGAGGGCAGGCCGCTCTACGGAGGTCTATCGATAATCATTGCGTAGGGCGGGGTGCCCTCACCTCGCCGCCGTCATACGGACAGGGTACGATAAACATTTGTAGGGGAGGGGCTCTGCCCCTCCCGTTCGGTGTGTGGGAGTGTCATCGGTAAACGGCGGGCGGGGCAGAGCCCCGCCCCTACGCATTTTTAAGCGTCAGTCGCCGCCCAGACACCGTCCTATCAACTTTAACTTGAAAAATACACACTTTTCTGATACACTATTCTAGTTAAAGTATGCCAATGTAAAATGAGGTGGACTATTTGTACTTAAAAGCGCTTGAGATCCAGGGCTTCAAATCGTTTCCCGATAAGACGGTCCTGAATTTCGGAGAGGATATCACCGCCATCGTGGGCCCCAACGGCTCCGGCAAGTCCAATATCTCCGACGCCATCCGCTGGGTCATGGGCGAGCAGAACTCTCGCCAGCTGCGGGGCGCCAAGATGGAGGACGTGATCTTCGGCGGCACGGAGAAGCGCAGCCAGATGGGCTTTGCCCAGGTGACGCTGGTCATCGACAACACCGAGCATATCTTCCCCCGGGACGAGGCGGAGGTGGCCGTTACCCGCCGGTACTACCGCAGCGGCGAGTCGGAATATTACATCAACAAGCAGTCGGTGCGGCTGAAGGACGTGAACGAGCTGTTCATGGACACCGGCATGGGCAGGGAGGGCTACTCCATCATCGGCCAGGGCAAGATCGACGAAATCCTGTCTGTGAAATCCGGCGAGCGCCGGGAGGTGTTCGAGGAGGCGGCGGGCATCAGCAAGTACCGCCACCGCAAGGAGGAGGCCGAGCGGAAGCTGGAGCGCACCCAGGAGAACCTGGTGCGTATCAACGACAAGATCGCCGAGCTGGAGCTGCAGGTGGAGCCCCTGCGCCAGCAGGCGGAGGTGGCCAAGAAATATCTGGTGCTGCGGGATGAGCTGCGTGTGCTGGAGATCAGCGTGTGGCTGGAGCAGCTGCAGGACCTGAAAACCGCCAAATTCAAGCTGCAGACCGACGTGGAGAGCGCCCGGGCCGACAAGGAGCGGGCCGAGGCGGCCCTGGAGGCCGCCTACGCCGCCGCCGAGGAGCTGGGCGAGCAGGTGCGGCGCAATGACCTGGAGGCGGAGGAGCTCCGGAACCAGGTGAGCCGGCTGGAATCCGCCGGCGGCGAGCACGACAGCGCCATCGCCGTGCTGCGCACCTCCGTGGAGCACAACAACGAGAGCATTGAGCGCATCCGCCGGGAGATGGCGGATACGGAGAACCGGGCCGGCAGCCTGCAGTCCCAGGTGGACGCCCAGCTTGACCGGATCGCCCAGATCGACGATGAAAGCGCCGCCCTGGCGCAAGAGCTGGAAGCCCTGCTGGCCCAGGCCCGGGAGCTGACCGATACCGCCGCCGGCGCCCAGCGCACGGCGGAGTCCCTGCGGGCGGAGGAGGCGCTGCTGCTGTCCGCCGCCGCCGACGGCAAGGCGGAGCTGTCCGCCCTGCGGTCCGGCCTGAGCCAGATGGCGGAGCGCCGTGCCCACACGCAGCAGGAGCTGTCCGCCGCCCAGGAGAAGCTGGCGCAGAGCGGAAAGGAGTCCAAGGAGAACCGGAAGCTCCTCAACGAGGCCAGGGAGGAGTCCCAGGCCGTCAGCAACATCATCCAGGGCCACAGCCTGAAGATGGAGGGCCGCAAAAAGCGTGCCGCCGACGCGGAGGCGGAAAAGCTGCAGCTGACCATGGACGCGGCGGCGCTGGAGAACCGCATCCGCCTGCTGACGGAGATGGAGAAGGAGTACGAGGGCTTCTCCAACGCGGTAAAGCTGGTGATGCAGGCGGCGGAGAAGAAGGCCCTGCGGGGCGTTCACGGCCCGGTGGCCAGCCTGATGAAGACCCAGGAGAAGTACACCGTGGCCCTGGAGATCGCCCTGGGCGCGGGCATGCAGAACATCGTGGTGGACCGGGAGGAGGACGGCAAGGCCGCCATCGGCTACCTGAAGCAGCGCAATGGCGGGCGGGCTACCTTCCTGCCCATGACCGCCGTCCGCGGCGACACGCTGCGGGAGAACGTCAGCGGCGAATACGGCTTCGTGGGCCTGGCCGTGGACCTGATCGACTACGACAAGCGCTACGACGGCGTTTTCAGGAGCTTCCTGGGCCGCACCGTGGTGGTGGAGGACCTGGACTGCGGCATCGCCATGGCCCGGAAGTACCGCAACAGCTTCCGCATCGTCACACTGGACGGCCAGGTGATGAACCGGGGCGGCTCCATGACCGGCGGCAGCGTCAGCCGCAGCGCCGGTGTGCTGAGCCGGGCCAACGAGCTGGAAAAGCTGAACGGCCAGCTGGGCGGCATGCATGACAGGCTCTCCGCCGCCAGGCAGCGGGCCGAGGACACCCAGCGTGAGCTGCAGAAGGCCCAGTACGAGCTGGAGGTGGCCTCCGCCCAGCAGCGCAAGGCCGAGGACCTGGTGCTGCAGTATCAGGCAAAGCAGGAGCACTACGACATCCTGACCAACACCCTGGAGCAGAGCTGCGAGGATCTGCAGGCGGAGCTGGAGGCCTTTGCCCGGCGCACGGAAGACGATGAAAAGCGCTGCGCCGCCGTGGCGGCGGACGTGGCGGAGAAGGAGGCCAAGGCCGCCGATCTCCACCGCCGGGCGGAGGAGAGCCAGAGCGGCCAGAGCGACCTGATGGAGAAGACCAACGCCCTGTCCCAGCAGGTCAGCGAGAAGAAGGCCGCCCAGGCGGCCCTGGCCGCCGAGCGGGACGCGGGCGAGCGCAGCATCGCCGACCTGAAGCGGCTGCGGCTGGATATGGTCACCGACCGGGATCAGCGCCAGGCGCTGATGGACCAGTTTGCCGCCGCCAACGAAAAGGCGGAGGGCGACATCGCCGCCCACCAGGCCCAGCTGGACGGCCTGCGGCAGCAGGGGACTGCCCTGCGGGAAAAGCTGGCCGCCCTGTCGGAGCAGAAGCTGCAGCTGGAGGGCCAGCGGGACGCCAGAAACCGGGAGAGCCGGTCCTGCAACGACGCGGTCATCGCCACCAGCCAGGAGCTGTCCCGCATGGAGCAGAAGCTGCAGAGCAACGCCATGGAGGAAACGGCCCTGCTGGACAAGCTGTGGGAGCGCTATGAGCTGAGCCACAGCGCCGCCCTGGAACAGCGCGTGGAACTGGAGAGCGTGTCCAAGGCCACCCGCCGCATCGCGGAGCTGAACCGGGAGATCAAGGGCCTGGGCACCCCCAACATCGGCGCCATCGACGAATACGAGCGGGTCAACACCCGCTATACCTACCTGTCCGAGCAGCGTGCCGACGTGGAAAAGGCCCGCGAGGAGCTGCTGGGCGTCATCGAGGAGCTGACCAAGCAGATGACGGCCATCTTTGCCCAGCAGTTCAAGCTGCTGAACGAGAGCTTCCAGGAGACGTTCCTGGAGCTGTTCGGCGGCGGCAAGGCCCAGCTGGAGCTGGAGGACGAGAAGGACATCCTCAACTGCGGCATCGAGATCCGCGTGCAGCCCCCCGGAAAGCAGCTGAAGACCATCACCCTGCTGTCCGGCGGCGAAAAGGCCTTCGTGGCCATCGCCCTGTATTTCGCCATTCTGAAGGTGCATCCCACGCCCTTCTGCGTCATGGACGAGATCGAGGCGGCGCTGGACGAGTCCAACGTGGTGCGCTACGCCCGCTACATGCGGCGCATCGCCGGAAAGACCCAGTTCATCGTCATCACCCACCGCCGGGGCACCATGGAGGAGGCCGACGTGCTGTACGGCGTCACCATGCAGGAGCGGGGCGTCAGCCGCATCCTGACCATCAATATGAACGACATGGCAAAGGAATTGCATATCAAATAAGGAGGACCCATGGGATTTTTCAAGCAACTGAAGGAGGCGTGGCTGGCCTCTGTGACATTTGATAAGCTGGACGACGAGTTTTACGACCAGCTGGAGGAGGCGCTGATCCTGGCCGACATGGGCGTGGAATCCGCCACCGACGCGGTGGAAAAGCTGCGCAGAAAGGTGAAGGAGCGGCTGCTGACCCGGGCCGACGAGGTGAAGGACGCCCTGCGGGCCATCCTAGCGGAAAAGCTGGAGGTGGGCGACGCGGCGCTGAACCTGTCCACCACCCCCAGCATCGTGCTGTTCATCGGCGTCAACGGCGTGGGCAAGACCACGTCCATCGGCAAGCTGGCCGCCCAGTTGAAGGCGGAGGGCAAGAAGGTGCTGCTGTGCGCCGGCGATACCTTCCGTGCCGCCGCCGCCGACCAGCTGGAGATCTGGGCCAACCGCGCCGGCGTGGACATCATCCGCCAGCACGAGGGCGCCGACCCCGGCGCCGTGCTGTTCGACGCGCTGCAGGCCGCCAAGGCCCGGGGCGTGGACGTGGTGCTGTGCGACACGGCGGGCCGCCTGCACAACAAGCAGAACCTGATGAACGAGCTGGCCAAGCTGCGGAAGATCATCGCCCGGGAGTGCCCGGATTCCGCCTGCGAGACGCTGCTGGTGCTGGACGCCACCACCGGTCAAAACGGCCTGGTCCAGGCCCGGCAGTTCAAGGAGACCGCCGGCCTGACCGGCATCATCCTCACCAAGCTGGACGGCACCGCCAAGGGCGGCATCGTGGTGGCCATCGCCCAGGAGCTGCAGGTGCCGGTGAAGTTCGTGGGCGTGGGCGAGGGCATCGACGACCTGAAGCCCTTCGACGCCCGGGAGTTCACCGCAGACCTGTTCTGAGTGGAAAATTGACCGAAAGGGAAGTGATATCCGTGACCAGAGCCGACGGAAGAAAGTATAACGAGCTGCGTGATGTGACCATCACGCCGGATTTCAATAAATTTGCCGAGGGCAGCGTTCTCATCCGCTGCGGCGACACGGTGGTGCTGTGCACCGCGTCGGTGGAGGAAAAGGTGCCGCCCCACGTGAAGCCCGGCTGCGGCTGGGTCACGGCGGAGTACGCCATGCTGCCCCGTGCCAACCGCCAGCGCAGCCGCCGGGATGTGGACAAGCTGAAGCTGGCCGGCCGCAGCGCCGAAATCCAGCGGCTCATCGGCCGCAGCCTGCGGGCAGCGGTGGATATGCAGCTGCTGGGCGAGCGCACCATCACCATCGACTGCGACGTGCTGCAGGGCGACGGCGGTACCCGTACCGCCAGCGTCACCGGCGGCTTCGTGGCCCTGGCCCTGGCCTGCCGGTGGCTGGTGCAGGAGGGCTATATCGGCCGCATGCCCATCCGGCACTATGTGGCGGGCGTCAGCGCCGGCATCGTGGAGGATACGGCGGTGCTGGACCTGCCCTACGCCGAGGACAGCCGCGCCCAGGTGGATCTGAACTGCATCATGAACGAGCTGGGCGAGATCATCGAGATCCAGGGCACCGGCGAGGGCCGGGCCTTCACCGTGGCGGAGCAGCAGGAGCTGGTGGCCCTGTGCGCCATCGGCAACCGGCAGCTGATCCGCAAGCAGAAAGAAGTACTGGAGGACATTCTGAGATGAAATTCGTATTGGCCTCCCACAACCGTGGGAAATTGAAGGAGATGCAGGAGATCCTGTCCCAGCTGGGCGTGGAAGTGGTGCTGGAGTCCGATCTGGGTCTTGCATTGGACGTGGAGGAGACGGGCACCACCTTTGCCGAGAACGCCGCGCTGAAGGCCAAGGCCGTCATGGAAGCCAGCGGCCTGCCCGCCATCGGCGACGACTCCGGATTGTGCGTGGACTGGCTCCAGGGGGCGCCGGGCATCTACTCCGCCCGGTACGGCAATCTGGACAGCGATCCGGCCCGCTGCGCCCTGCTGCTGCAGAACATGCGGGGCGCCACCAACCGTGCCGCCCATTTCCACACGTCCATCTGCTGCGCCTTCCCCAACGGGGACGTGCTGACGGCGGACGGCGACTGCCACGGCACCATCGCCTTCGCCCCCATGGGGGAGAACGGCTTCGGCTACGATCCGGTGTTCTTCGTGCCGGACAAACGCCGCACCTTCGCCCAGCTGACGGCGGAGGAGAAAAACGAGATATCCCACCGGGGCAACGCTTTGCGCGTATTTGCCGCGGAATTGAAAGATTATTTGGAGAAGCACTGATATGGAACTGACAAGTAAGCAGCGCGCCCAGCTGCGGGGCATGGCCTCCACCCTGGATACCATCCTCCACGTGGGCAAGGACGGCATCGGCGACAACCTGGTGAAGCAGGCCAACGACGCCCTGGAGGCCCGTGAGCTCATCAAGGGCCGGGTGCTGGAAAACAGCATGTACACCGCCCGTGAGGCGGCGGAGGAGCTGGCCGTGGCCACCCGCAGCGAGGTGGTGCAGGTCATCGGCAGCAAGTTCGTGCTGTACCGCTATCAGCACAACAAGGAAAAGCGGAAGATCCAGCTGGTCAAGGCGAAGCAGGCATGAGGATCGGCATTTTCGGCGGGACCTTCAACCCGCCTCACAACGGCCATGTGACCATGGCCCGGGCCGCCGCGGCCCAGCTTGGCCTGGATAAGCTGCTGATCGTCCCGGACTGCGTACCGCCCCACAAGCCGCTGCCCGACCGCGTCACGGCACAGAAGCGGTACGACATGGCGGCCCTGATGGCCGCCCCCATCGGCCCCGTGGCTCAGGCCAGCGACATCGAGCTGCGCCGCACCGGCAAGAGCTACACCAGCGACACCCTGCGGGAGCTGCAGCAGCAACATCCCGACGCGGAGTTGTGGCTGCTGATGGGCTCGGACATGTTCCTGTCCCTCCACACCTGGCACGAGCCGGAGGTCATCTGCGGACTGGCCCACATCGGCGCCTTCCGCCGGGTGGAGGAGGATATCCGCGCCACCATGGAGAGCCAGAAGACGCTGCTGGAGCGGACATACCAGGCCCGGGTGACGCTGCTGGACAATCCGGAGCTCATCGAACTGTCCTCTACCGACGTCCGCGCCGCCCTGGCGGCGGGACAGGGCAGCGACCTGGTGCCGGAGGCCGTGTGGGGCTACATCCGGCGGGAGCACCTGTACGGTACCCACGCCGACCTGAAGCACCTGACGGTGGACGAGCTGCGGCCCATCGCCCTGAGCTATCTCAAGCCCAAGCGGATGCCCCACGTGCTGGGCACGGCGGAGACGGCTGCAGAGCTGGCCCGGCGCTTCGGCGAGGATGAGACGAAAGCCCGCGTGGCGGGCCTGCTCCACGACTGCACCAAGAAGCTGGGCATGGCGGAGCAGCTGGCCCTATGTGAGCAATACGGTATCCGGCTGGACCCCCTGGAGCAGAAGGCCTTGAAGCTGCTGCACGCCAAGACCGGCGCCGCCATCGCCCGCCATGTGTACGGCGCCGACGACGCGGTCTATGAGGCCATCCTCTATCACACCACCGGCCGGGCCGGCATGAGCCGGCTGGAGAAGATACTCTATCTGGCCGACTACATCGAGCCCAGCCGGGAGTTTGCCAACGACCCCGACGTGGTGCGCCTGCGGGAGGCGGTCTATGAGGACCTGGACCGGGGGCTGCTGCTGGGGCTCAACATGACCATCGACGAGATGGCGGGCATGGGCAACCCTGTCCACCACGATACACTGGATGCAAGAGACTATCTCATTGAAAAAGGAGTGACCCTATGAAAGACCCCAAGGAAATGGCCCTGCTGGCGGCCAAGGCACTGAGCGACAAGAAGGGCCGGGAGATCCAGGTGCTGGAGATCGGCGAGCTGACCACCCTGGCGGACTACTTCGTCATCGCCACCGGTTCCAGCAACACCCAGATCAACGCCCTGGTGGACAACGTGGAGAAGGTGATGATGGAGGAAGCGGAGGAGCAGCCCCTGCACCGCGAGGGCTATCGCGGCGGCACCTGGGTGCTGCTGGACTACGGCTGCATCGCCGTCCATGTCTTCAACGCCGAGGCCCGGGAGTTCTACGGCCTGGAGCGCCTGTGGCGGGACGGCAAGCCCGTGGATATCTCCGGCGTGGTAACGCCCAACGAATAAGCAAAAAACATCTCCGGCCACGGGCTGGAGATGTTTTTTTCATATGCTCAGAACCACTCGTCGTAGGCGACGCCGGTCAGCGCCTGGTGGAGGTGGAGGCGGCGGAAGTCGATCATATCCGCCGGCAGGGCGTCCAGGGGGAACCAGTCCAGGCCGTCGCACTTGTGGGGCTCCATGATGGCGGGGGTACCCTCGTAGGTGCGGACGAAGAAATACAGGTCGTAGTAGGTGCGGTCGCCCTCCTTGCCCAGGCGGTGGCAGACGTGGGCGAACTCTGCGTCCTCCGGCCGGACGCGGATGCCCAGCTCCTCGGCGCACTCCCGGGCCAGGGCCTGGCGGGCGGTCTCGTCCTCGTCCACGTGTCCGGAGCCGGCGATGTCCCACTTGCCGTCCATATAGCCGGTGTTGCGGCGGCGGTGCAGCAGCACCTCCCGCTTGCCGTTATGCTCTCTCAGCAGCAGCGGGAACACCGCCGAGTAGCAGGGAAAATGTTGTGACATGGATACTACCTCTTTATTATTGCTTCTGAAAATGATCGTATTTCTCCTGCAGCCATGCCTTCAGGGCGGTGACGCCGTCGTCGTCCCAGGGGAAGTCCTGCTCCTGCACGTCCTTGGCGGCCTCGTAGCAGTATACGGTGTACACCGCCGCGTGGAGGACCTTCTCCTTCTTGTCCATGGCGAAGCGGTAGCGGAAATCACCGATGGAGCCGGTGTATACGTTGGCGCGGTTGAACCACTTGGGGTACAGCTCTTCAAATTGCGGGTGCATGCTCATCCTCCTGACGGCGCGGAATTTTGCTCCATTGTAGCACAAGCTGCCCGTCATTTCAACGGTTGTCTTGCCTGGAATTCTGTGGTATACTGCATCATGGAATAGAATTGATGGCAAACTACACTATTATGACAGTAAGAGGTGTATTCAATATGGAAAACGCAGTGAAACGCATCGGCGTACTGACCTCCGGCGGCGACGCGCCGGGCATGAACGCCGCTATCCGCGCCGTGGTGCGCAGCGCCCTGAGCCGGGGCATCGAGGTGGTGGGCATCCGCCGGGGCTGGCAGGGTCTCATCAACGGCGACTTCGTGCAGATGGACAGCTCCAGCGTCAGCCGCATCATCAACCGGGGCGGCACCATCCTGTACACCGCCCGCAGCGAGGAGTTCCGCACCAGAGAGGGGCAGGAGAAGGCCTACAACACCTGCAAGCTGCTGGGGCTGGACGGCATCGTGGCCATCGGCGGCGACGGCACCTTCCGGGGCGCCCAGGACCTGAGCAAGTGGGGCATCTCCGTGGTGGGCATTCCCGGCACCATCGACAACGACATCGTCTGCACCGACTATACCATCGGCTTTGACACCGCTGCCAACACCGCTGTGGAGTGCATCGACAAGCTGCGGGACACCATGCAGTCCCACGAGCGCTGCTCCGTGGTGGAGGTCATGGGCCGCCACGCCGGGTATCTGGCCCTGTATGTGGGCCTGGCCGTAGGCGCCACGGCGGTGCTGGTGCCGGAGAGCAAGTATGATTTCGACGCCCACGTGGCCGAGAAGATCCGCCAGGCCCGCCTGCTGGGCAAGACCAACTTCATGATCGTGGTGGCCGAGGGCTGCGTCAGCGCCATGGAGGTGGGCGAGCAGATCAAAAATGAGCTGGGTCTGGACCCCCGGGTCACCATCCTGGGCCACATCCAGCGGGGCGGCTGCCCCACCGCCAAGGACCGCGTCATCGCCACCCGCATGGGCTACGAGGCGGTGCGTGTGCTGGCCGAGGGCGGCACCAACCGGGTCATCGTCATCCACAGCGACCAGGTGACTGATCTGGATATCGACGAGGGTCTGGCCATGATGAAGACCCTGAATCAGGAGGAATTCCAGGTCATGAAGACCATGACCGGCCAATAAGCGCCAACGAAAGGAGAGCATGCCAATGAACTATCGCGTCCTTGTCATCAATCCCGGCTCCACCTCCACCAAGATGGGTGTGTTTGAGGGGGAGCAGTGCCTGTTCCAGGAGACGCTGCGCCACAGCGCCGACGAGCTGGCCCCCTTCGGCCATGTGATGGACCAGGTGGACTTCCGCCGCGCACTGGTGGAAAAGGTGCTGGCAGAGCGCCACATCGACCCCGCGTCCCTGGACGCCGTGTGCGCCCGGGGCGGCCAGGTGCCCTCGTGCCCCTCCGGTGCGTTTGTGGTGGACAAGCAGATGTGCGACTATCTCTACGGCGTGAAGCAGGCGGCCCACGCCTCCAACCTGGGCGCCGTCATCGCCCTGGACATCGCGCAGAAGCAGGGCATCCCCGCCTATGTGTACGACCCCGTGGCGGTGGACGAGATGACCCCTGTCGCCCGCATCACCGGCATGCCTATGCTGCAGCGCCAGATGCTGGGCCACGCCCTGAACTGCCGGGCCATGGCCATCCGCTGCGCGAAAGAGGTCATGCACAAGCCCCTGGAGGAGTGCCGCTTCATCGTGCTGCATCTGGGCGGCGGCGCTTCGGCGCGGCTGTTCATCGGCGGCAGGATGGTGGACGGCATCCGGGACGACGAGCTGATGTTCGCTCCCGAGCGCAGCGGCGGCGAGGACTGCCAGAGCCTGATCCACCTGTGCTTCTCCGGCCAGTATACGGAGAAGGAATTGATGAAGTACGTCCGGGGCGCCGGCGGCCTGAAGGCCCATCTGGGCACCAGCGACGCCCGGGAGGTGGAGCAGCGCATCGCTGCCGGCGACGAGAAGGCCAAGCTGGTGTACGACGCCATGCTGTACGGCGCGGCCAAGTCCCTGGGCGCTCTGGCGGCGGCTGCCGACGGGCAGATCGACCGCATCATCCTCACCGGCGGCATCGCCCACTCGAAGTACGTGACGGACTATCTGACGAAGAAGCTGTCCTTCATCGCGCCGGTAGAGATCATGGCCGGCGAGTTTGAGATGGAGGCTCTGGCTGCCGGCGCATGCCGGGTGCTGGCAGGGGAGGAGAGACCCCATTCCTTCGCCGAGCTGGTGTAACTTTGTGTGTGGAAAAATCTTCCCGGTAACGGGAACCTTTTGCGGGAGAGACACGTCTAAGAAGTGTTCATTCCGAGAGAAAGGAAGCGTTATGACCATGAAAAAACTTTTTGCGGCCCTTCTGGCCGCCTGCTGCGTGCTGGCGCTGGCCGCCTGCACAGTGAAAAAGCCCCAGGAGAGCGGCGACGTCAGCCAGCTGCCCAACCCGGTGCATGAATCCACCGCCGAGGAGGTGGCGGAGAAGACCGGCGTCACCCTGAATGTGCCCATCACGGCGGTGGATGTGGCCTACAGCTACATCGACGGCGACAAAGAGTCCCTGGCCCAGGTGAGCTTCGTCTATCAGGGCCAGACCTACACCTACCGGGGCCAGAAGACCCAGACGGTGCAGGACATCTCCGGCATGTACTACGAGTGGACAAAGACCACCAACGACTCCGAGGATGTGCCCTACACCTGCTACTTTACCGACGAGGGCCAGGGCATGGCCCTGTGGCACAGCGACGGTGTCAGCTACACGCTGGGCATGACGGAGAACGTCACAGAGGAGCTGCTGGTGACCATGTACGGCATCGTGACCGGAACAGCAGAATAAGCGGAAGGGCCGCCCGAGAGGGGCGGCCTTTTTGGGCTCCGGTGGGGAAAACTTGACAAATTTTACCGAAAATGATATACTTTGTGGCGTATTTTTCTATCTCTGGCCCTTTCCCGGTTTATCCCCGGGCCAAGATGGATATCATTCGAGGTATTATGAAAGAACGATTGCAACAACTTTGGCCCAACATCAAGTTCGCCTGCCGCTGCATGAGTGACAACTGGAAGACCTTCGGCGAGACCGAGGAGGTCCGCGCCCTGCGGCGGGCCTTCCGTGTGTTCTGGTGGCGCCTGGGCGACGTGTTCGCGCTGCTGGGCCGCATGCTCTGGGCGTGGTTTCTCAGCACCCGGCTGGTGCGCTCCGCCCGCGCCTGGTGGCAGCGGACGAAAAAGGCCGTGTGGGAGCTGCCCCAGTACCAATTCCTGCGGCGGTTCTCCGCCAGACTGCGGGAGCACGTGTGGATGCGCTGGCTGGTGCTGGGCGGCATCGCGGTGCTGATCTGCCTGCCCTGGTGCGTGTCCGACACCACCACGGAGGCCTATACCTACCTGCTGGTCACGGACGAGACCACCGCCCTGGTGGACGGCTATCCCGACTTCGCTTACGAGAGCGACACCCTGTATGTCCGGGACGAGACCGGCGGCGACGCCCAGATCATCCTGACCGCCGGCCAGACGGTGCTGATCCGCCACGGCGACGAGCTGCTGACGGTGGAGTCCTACCACGAGACGGTGCAGAACCTGCTGGAGCGCTACGACATCCATGTGGGCAAGGACGAGATGATCGGCGTCAACAACACCGGCCTGAAGACGCTGATCCATATCAGCGACGAACTGCGCTGCCGCCGCCGGGAGACCACGGTGGACACCTACAAGACCAAGGTGCTCTATGACTACCTGCTGCCCTATGGCGAGCATGTGATACTGCAGGAGGGCGCCCCCGGCCTGACCACCGACACCTATGACGACGTGTACCGCAGCGGCGAAATGGTCAACACCGTGCTGGTGGACCGAAGCGACAGTACCGCCCGGGCCCAGATCATCGTCTACGGCCGCCTGGTGAAGGAAGTGGAGCGGGACGACAAGATCGAGCGGGACGTGCCCTATGGCGGCGGCTCCAGCGGCGGCTACCTGGTGTTCCAGTCCGGCTACAGCATGACCTATTACAACAAGATCACCTGCAACTCCACCGCCTACTACAGCGGCGGCGAAAACGGCGCGGCCTGGACCACCGCCACCGGCCACTCCGTGGGCCTGGGCATCGTGGCCGCTGACCCCAAGGTGTTCCCCTACCACTCCCGGATGTTCATCCAGTCCTACGGCATGGGCCAGATCGAGGATACCGGCGGCATGACCGGCAACGTCATCGACGTCTGGTTCCCCAGCTACGGCGAGTGCGTCGTCTGGGGCCGCCGCAACGTGACCGTCTGGCTGCTGGATTGATTCTGCAGACGAAAAAAGACCGCCCATGGGCGGTCTTTTTTATGGGCTTTTTTCAGTCCAGCTGCGGACGCAGCCAGTCAGCCAGGGTGTCGAAGAGCTTGCCGTAACCGTCCATGGTCATGTGGATGCCGTCGGCGGACAGCAGGTCGTTCATGTGGTGGTCCGCCAGAAAGGCCTGGCGCACGTGGATCAGCGGCACGCCGTTGGCATAGGCCAGCTCCGTGACGGTGTCGCTGTAGAGCTCCTGGTGGCGGTAGATCATGTCCTCATCCCCCAGCCAGCGCATGATGGCGCTGCGGTCCAGGCCGCCCCGGCAGATGAAACGCAGATACCGCCGGGGATCGATGGGCGGCAGGCTCATCAGCACCGGCTGCACACCCTGGCGGTACAGCACGTTCAGCATGCTCTCCAGCGTCTGACGGAAGGTCTCCCGCTGGGTGTGGGGCTGGTGGTCGCCCTCCGGGTCGGCGGCGATGGCGGCCCAGTCGTAGTCGCTGTCGTTGCCGCCGTAGCAGATCAGGGCGTAGTCGGCGTCAAGACCCCGCTGGGCGTCGTGCTCCACCAGAGACAGTCCCTTGGACACGGTAGCGCCCATCTTGGCCCGGTTGGTCACCTGCACCCGGTCCGACGGGTAGCGGGCCATGATCTCCGGCAGGTGAAAATGATACTTCAGCTCCTCGTCCGGCACGGTGGCCTTCAGCAGGGAATCCCCGTAGATATACACATTGCGCATGATACGGCACCTCCGATCTTTTGAATCTAATATACCACACAAGATGAACTGCGTCAATACACAAATTCGCGACAGAACGGCGAAAAAAATTGGGGAATTTTCATGCAAAGGGCACAATTGGGGCTTGCATACCGGGATGTTTTCGAGTAAAATAGAGATAACAATCCAAGATTGGTAGCTGTAAGGAAGTGCTTCGCGCACGGGCTGCAACTATCACTCGGCGCCATGGCTTGAGTGTTTCAGACTTCTTCGGAGGTTTGGAACATTTTTTGCATTTGGCGGCAGTGATGGTGATTGGAACTTTTTTACAGGAGGGAAAACCATATGACTTTAGTGACCAATGGCAGACTCATCACCCGGGATAGCGAGGGTAAGGGCTATTACGAGCACGGTGCCGTGGCGTACGAGGGCGCCAACATCTTGGAGGTGGGCGAGGAGGCCGCGCTGCGCGCCAAGTACCCCCAGGCGGAGATCATCGACGCCAAGGGCGGCGTGATCATGCCGGCGCTCATCAACGCCCACACCCACATCTACTCCGCTCTGGCCCGGGGCCTGAGCATCGTGGGCAACAACCCCACCAACTTCTATGAGGTGCTGGACGGCACCTGGTGGGCCATCGACCGTCACCTGATGATGGACGGCACCCGCGCCAGCGCCACAGCGCTGTACATGGACTCCATCAAGCAGGGTGTCACCACCATCTTCGACCACCACGCCAGCTACGGCGAGATCCCCGGCACGCTGCACACCATCGCCGAGGAGAGCAAGCGCCTGGGCCTGCGCTCCTGCCTGTGCTACGAGGTGTCTGACCGCGACGGCGAGGAGAAGTGCCTGCAGGCCATCCAGGAGAACGCCGACTTCATCACCGAGTGCCAGCAGCGCAAGGACCCCATGCTGGCGGCCATGTTCGGCGGCCACGCCCTGTTCACCATCTCCGACAAGACCTTTGACCGCATGGTAGCGGCCAACAACGGCCGCACCGGCTATCACATCCATGTTTCCGAGGGCATGAACGATGTGTACGACAGCCTGCAGAACTACGGCCGCCGCCCCGTGCAGCGCCTGCAGGATCACGGCATCCTGGGCGAGAAGACCATCCTGGGCCACTGCATCCATGTGAACACCGCCGAGATGGAGATCATCAAGGAGACCGGCACCATGGTGGTGAATAACCCCGAGTCCAACATGGGCAACGCCATCGGCATCTGCCCGGTGCTCCAGCTCTATAAGCGGGGCATCCTGCTGGGCATGGGCACCGACGCCTATACCAACGACATGCTGGAGTCCATCAAGGTGGCCCTGTGCTCCCAGCGCAGCCAGAACTGCCTGCCCAACGTGGGCTGGTGCGAGGTCACGGACATGCTGTTCAAGAACAACGCCAAGATCGGCGCCAAGTACTTCCCCCAGCAGCTGGGCGTGCTGAAGGCCGGTGCCGCAGCGGACATCATCGTCATGGATTACAAGCCCTTCACCCCCTTCTCCGACGAGAATATCGACGGTCACATGCTCTTCGGCATGACCGGCCGCCAGTGCCAGACCACCATCGCCGCCGGTAAGCTGCTGATGCAGGACCGCGTCCTGGTGGGCATCGACGAGGAGGCCGAAAACGCCCACATCCTGGAAGCCGCCAAGAAGCTCTGGGGCGATCTGAACCACAGAGAGTATTAAAACGTGGAAGTATTGCCGCAGCGGAGGTCTCTGCGCCTGCCGGAATATGATTACGGGGCGAATGGTGCGTATTTTGTGACGGTGTGCACCGAAGGGAAGCGCTGTATTCTCGGTCATGTTGTAGGGGGCGATGCCCACATCGCCCCGCACACCGTATTATCGCAATACGGGCGCATTGTTGAACAGTATATAAAAACGATTCCCGGTATTGATGCTTACGCCATTATGCCCAATCATGTACACTTCGTGGTATCCATTGGCATGGAACACGGGCCGATGTGGGCATCGGCCCCTACGCAAACATTGGGGAGCCGTGTGCGGTCTTTCAAAACGCTGGTCACAAAGGCTGCTGGTCAAAAAATCTGGCAGCGCAATTATTACGACCACGTGATCCGCACCGAGGCGGACTATCTCCGTATCTGGCAATACGTTGACGAAAACCCCGCCTGTTGGGCGGAGGACGAATATTATCAAGAATAACGACAAGGAGGACATCCCATGTCTGAAAAAATGTATCCCATTCCGTTCAAGTCGCTGATGAACTGGGTGGTGACCGAATACGCCAACTGCGGCGAAATTTTCGGCGTGCGCAAGGCCTATCATGCCACCGGCAAATCCCTGCCCATCTTCGGTGAGCGGATCGAGACTCCCTTTGGTCCCGCCGCAGGTCCCAACAGCCAGCTGGCCCAGAACATCATCGCCGCCTACATGGCCGGCGCCCGGTTTTTCGAGGTCAAGACCGTTCAGAAGATGGACGGCGCCGATCTGGCCGCCTGTGTGCCCCGCCCCTGCATCCTGGCCAATGACGAGGGCTATAACCAGGAGTGGTCCACCGAGCTGACCGTGCCCCAGGCCATGGACGAGTACATCAAGGCCTGGTGCGCCCTGAAGGTGATCAGCAAGGTCTACGGTCTGGGCGATCCCAACGGCTTCGTCTTCAACATGTCCGTGGGCTACGACCTGGAGGGCATCAAGGGCGAGAAGGTCAACACCTATATCGAGGGCATGAAGGACGCCACCAAGACCGCCATCTTCGGCGAGTGCAAGGCCGTCCTGAAGGAGTTGTTCCCGGAGGAGAGCGACTATATCGACGCCATCGATCCCCGCGTCAGCCGCAGCGTCACCGTGTCCACCCTCCACGGCTGCCCTCCCGATGAGATCGAGCGCATCGCCAGCTATCTGATCACCGAGAAGCACCTGCACACCTTCGTCAAGTGCAACCCCACCATCCTGGGCTACGAGACCGCACGCCGCACCCTGGACAGCATGGGCTATGACTACATCGTGTTCGACGAGCACCACTTTAACGAGGATCTCCAGTGGGCCGACGCGGTGCCCATGTTTGAGCGTCTGCAGGCGCTGGCCGACAGCAAGGGTCTGGAGTTCGGCCTGAAGCTCTCCAACACCTTCCCCGTCGACACCACCCGGGGTGAGCTGCCCAACGACGAGATGTACATGTCCGGCCGCTCCCTGTTCCCCCTGACCATCGAAATGTGCCACCGCATTTCCCGCCAGTTCCAGGGCAAGATGCGTATCTCCTTCGCCGGCGGCGCGGAGTACTTCAACTGCGACAAGCTGTTTGCCGCAGGTATCTGGCCCATCACCGTGGCCACCACTATCCTGAAGCCCGGCGGCTACAACCGCCTGCTGCAGATGGTGGAAAAGGTGGAGCACATGACCTACAAGCCCTTCTGCGGCACCGATACCCAGGCCATCTGCGAAATGTCTACCGCCAGCCACACCGACGTGCACCACGTGAAGCCCATCAAGCCCCTGCCCAGCCGCAAGAGCGACAAGAGCGTGCCCTGGATCGACTGCTTCAGCGCACCCTGCAAGGGCGGCTGCCCCATCGCCCAGGATATCCCCGAGTATCTGGAGCTGGTGAACAAGGGCCTGTACGGCCCGGCCCTGAAGCTGATCTGCGAGAAGAACCCCCTGCCCTTCCTGACTGGCACCATCTGCGCCCACCGCTGCCAGGCCAAGTGTTCCCGCAACTTCTATGAGGAGTCCGTCCACATCCGTGACGCCAAGCTGGTGGCCGCCAAGAATGGCTACAGCGCCGTCATGGCCAACATCCGTCCCACCGAGAAGATCTCCGGCAAGAAGGCCGCCATCATCGGCGGCGGCCCCACCGGTATCGCCGCCGCCAACTTCCTGGCCCGCGCCGGTATCGCCGTCACCATCTTCGAGCGTGAGAAGGAGCTGGGCGGCGTGCCCCGTCACGTGATCCCCAGCTTCCGTATCGCCAACGAGACCATCGCCAAGGACATCGCCATGATGGAGAAGTACGGCGTTGAGGTCAAGTGCGGCGCGCCCGCTCCCTCTGTGGCCGAGCTGAAGCAGCAGGGCTACACCCACATCCTGTTTGCCGTGGGCGCCTGGAAGCCCGGCAAGCTGGATATCGCCGGTGACGTGGCCGGTGCCATCCAGTGGATGAAGGGCGTAAAGGCCGGCAACATCTCCGTGGCCGGCAACATTGCCGTCATCGGCGGCGGCAACACCGCCATGGACGCGGCCCGTCTTGCCAAGCGCAGCGGCGCCAAGAACGTGACCCTGGTCTATCGCCGTACCCGCAAGTACATGCCCGCTGACGAGCATGAGCTGGCCCTGGCGCTGGCTGACGGCGTGACCTTCGCCGAGCTGGCCGCCCCCGTGAAGCAGGCCGACGGCGTGCTGACGTGCGAGAAGATGGTGCTGGGCGAGGCGGACGCCTCCGGCCGCCGCAGCCCTGTGGGCAGTGGCGAGTTCTTTGACATCCCCTGCGACCTGGTGATCTCCGCCGTGGGCGAGCAGGTGGACGACGCCCTCATGGCCGCCAACGGCATTGAGCTGGACAAGAAGGGCCGTCCCGCCTTCAAGACCAACATCGAGGGCGTGTACGCCGCCGGCGACGCCACCCGCGGCCCCGCCACCGTCGTGGAGGGCATTGCCGACGCCGCCGCCTTCGCCGCCGAGGTCATCGGCGCGCCCCATACCTACGAGATCCCCGCCCAGGCCTACGTCACCATCGCTGACGCCGCCGCTAAGAAGGGCGTGCTGAAGATGGCCGAGTATCCCTGCCAGGAGGGCCAGCGCTGCCTGCAGTGCAAGACGCTGTGCGAGAACTGCGTGGATTCCTGCCCCAACCGCGCCAACGTGGCCATCGCCATGGCCGACGGCAAGCACCAGATCGTCCATGTGGACAAGATGTGCAACGAGTGCGGCAACTGCACCCAGTTCTGCCCCTACGCCTCCGAGCCCTGCCACGACAAGTTCACCCTGTTCCAGACCGCTGAGGACATGGTGGATTCCCACAACGCCGGCGTCCTGTTCCTGGGCGGCGACAAGGTGCGCGTCCGCACCTTCGGCGAGCCCAAGGACTACGACCTGAGCGACGCCAAGAACGGCCTGCCCGCCGACCTGGAGACGCTGATCGTCACCATGCGGGACAAGTACGGCTACCTGTTCGCGTAAGAGGTATCGCAATTGCATAAAAAATGGCCACCCGAAAGGGTGGCCATTTTTTTGCACAGGGTTGTTTATGAAAGCGCCCGGCTCTCCAGATTGCTCCGCAGGCTGGTGGCAGCCTGGCAATTGTTGATGATCAGCGCGTCGGTGACGCCGTACTGGGAAATGATGCCGCTGACGCTGCCCACATCCTCCCGGATGTCCACCACCACGATCCGCTCGTAGTAGTCGATCATGTAGGGAACGAAAGCATTGCCGTAGGACTCCTTGAACACCAGCAGCGTCCTGCCGTTCTTGTTGTCGGTGGTGATGACCGTCAGGGGCTGGTCACCGCATAGAAACATCCCGGCGTACTCGTTGGTGCCGCCGTTGACGGCCTGGCCGTTATACTGCACGCCATCCCGGTAGTACACCATGGAATAGCCCACGTGGGGAAACCGGGCCACGGAGTAGTCCGGGTTGGCCGTCAGCTCCGCGGGATGACCGCCGTACATGTACAACGAGCCGGTGTATCCGGTGCGCACCACCGTGTCATAGCTGTCCAGCGTCCAGGGCGTCAGGCCGTTGGCCTGACAGTAGGCCGCCGAGGCGTAGTAGGCGCCCAGACTGGTCCAGTGGTGGTCGGTACGGTAGAACATGTACTCGTCGGCGTGCTGATCCATCAGCCCCATGCAGTCCACGGTGGTGACAGAGCTGTCCATCATGCCGTAGGTAGACTTGATGAAGTTGGCGATATCGTCATGGGGATCGTCATAGTCCGCCGGGGAATGATAGGCGCAGCTCTTGGGCGTCAGCAGGCTGGTGACGTGGATGTTGGGGTACTTGGCGGCGAACTTGTTCACCGTCTCGGCGTAGGCGCTGGAGCCGGTGGGATCGGGGTCAAAGTACTCCACGCCATAGTCGCCGCACACCAGCACTGCGTTGGCGTAATAGGCGGCGATGTTGTTGTGATAGTGGCCGGCGGTGGTCTCCGCTGTTACCGTCGACGCATCGTCGGAGGAGGCGGCGCTGCCCTTGCCGGGGGCGATGTACTTCTGTCCTGCGGGAACTACCTGCTGTCCGCAGGTAGCGCACACACCGTCGTCTCCCACCGTGTGGCCCAGGGCGGGGCTCATGACCGCGCCGCACACGGCGCAGGTCTCGGCCTCGGTGCAGGTGGCGGGGCCGGCGGAGGTATGGGGCAGCTGGGGCGACAGCTCAATGCCGCAGCGCTGGCAGGTCTGGGGCGCGGCGCATGTGGCCTCCGGGCCTGGGTCGTGGCCCAGGGCCTTGGTCATCACCTTGCCGCATTCGGTGCAGATCTCCGCCTCGGTACAGGTGGCGGGGGCGGCGGACACGTGCTTGTGGCAGCCGCTCAGCGCCAGGGTCACGGCCAGCAGTGTGGCTGCCAGCAAAATCAGTTTTTTCATGGAACGCTTCCTTTCTCACAGGGGTCTGTCTCTATTACTATGCCATGATTATAGGCAATAGGACAAGTTTTTGCAAGACTTTTTGTCCCAGGGAAAAAATAGGGTGGCGTTATGGAAGGAGATATGCTATACTAATATGTACTGACTAAAAATGAGGTGAAACCATGAATCGGCAATATCCCTGTCTGGAGGTCCATCTGGACAGGCTGAAGCATAACGCGGAGGCGGTGATATCCCGCTGCCATGCGCGGGATATCCAGGTGTGCGGCATTGTCAAGGGCTGCGGCGGCATGCCCCGTGTGGCCCAGACCATGCGCCAGTGCGGCGCGGCACAGATCGGCACCAGCCGCCTGGAGCAGGTGGCCCGCTGCCGGGCCGCCGGCGTGGACGGCCCCTTCCTTCTGATCCGCATTCCGGGAATTTCTGAGCTGCCCGACACGGTGGCGCTGTGCGACATGTCGCTGCAGAGCGAACGTGCCACCCTGGACGCCCTGGAGCAGGAGTGCCGCAGGCAGAACAAGTCCCACAGCGTCATCGTCATGGCCGACCTGGGCGATCTGCGGGAGGGCTTCTGGGACCAGGAAGAGCTGATCGACGCCTGCATCCACGTGGAGCGGGACCTGCCCCATGTTCACCTTGCCGGCATCGGCGTGAACCTGAGCTGCTACGGCTCCATCCAGCCCACGCCGGAGAAGATGCAGCAGCTGACAGATTTGGCCCGCCGGGTGGAGGCCGCCATCGGCCGCAAGCTGGAGATCGTCTCCGGCGGCGCCACCAGCACCTACACGCTGGTGCACTGGGGCACCATCCCGGAGGGCATCAACCACCTGCGCATCGGCGAAAACATCCTGCTGGGCTACGACCTGCCCAACCTGTGGCATATCGGCGACATGGACTACCTGCGGCAGGACACCTTCACCCTGACGGCGGAGGTCATTGAGGTGCGGGACAAGCCCACATATCCCCAGGGGCAGTTCTGCATCGACGCCTTTGGCCGCAAGCCGGTGTATGAGGATCACGGCGTCCGCCGCCGGGCACTGCTGGCCCTGGGCCGGGCTGACGTAGGCGAGCTGGAGAGCCTGTCCCCCCAGGAGGCGGGCATCACCGTGGTAGGCGGCAGCTCCGACCACTGCATTCTGGATGTGACCGACTGTTCCCGCCGCCTGCAGGTGGGCGACACGGTGTCCTTCGACCTGCGCTACAGCCACCTGCTGTATCTGTCTGGCCGGGAGGATGTCCGACAGTGTTTTGACGATAAAAATTAAATTTTTCATAACGAAAGGATCATTTACTATGGGAGATATCAAGGATTTTGGCGTATTTCTCTGGAACGCGGTGATCACGCTGTTCTCGTTCCTGGCGGTGGCGCCCATCGTGCTGTCGGCGGTGTCCCAGTTCGGCGTGCAGAAGCGCTTTGCCCAGACTATGGTGGATGAAGGCATTATCAGCGCTGAGGAAGTGAAGCTGCTCCAGCCGAAAAAGCAGATCGCGGGCGTGGTCATCTCAGTCATCGTGGTGGCGGCGCTGGCCTATACCTGCGTGAAAATGCTGCCCTATGGCCCCATCTGCGCCCTGTTCGGTCTGGTGGCCGGCATCATGAAGTATCGCAAGGTGCTGCAGTTCAATTCCCTGACGGTGCAGCGCTTCAAGACCACCTATAAGGACAGCTATGACGTGAAAAAACTGAATGCCTACGTGGATAAGATGTTCTAAAGGATTACAGAATAATTATTTTGTTATAGAAAGGCGGCGAAAAAAGTGACAACGAGCCATCCCGAAGCAGGGGAAAGGATCTTCAAAAAGGGCGAAGTCATCTATCAGCAGGGTGACTATGTATCCGCCATCTATGATGTGCTGTGGGGCCAGGTGGCCCTGTACGTGGACTATCACAAGCCCACCCAGCGGCTGCTGAACGAGGTGGAGGCCGACGGCTTTTTCGGCATCGTGGGCTTTTTGGAGAGCCGTCCCCAGAACGCTACCGCTGTGGCCCTGGAAAAGACGGCCTGTGTCGTCATCACCCACGAGAACTTCGGCCACTATTTCCAGGAGCGGCCCGCCAAGATCATGAGCATCATGCAGTACATGAGCAAGCGCATGCGGGTGCTGACCCGTGGCTATCTGGAGGCCAGCCAGGCACTGGAGGAATACGCCGACGCCGAGCGGCTGCTGCAGGAGCGCAAGGACTGGTACGAGGAGCACAAGGACCTGTACCACCGCATCATGGGCCTGTTTGGCTTTGACTGAGCGCATAAAAAGGACGCTGTCCCACCGGGACAGCGTCCTTTTTTATCAGTTTCCTTTTTGCCGGCTCTTAAAAGGCCCAGTTGCCCTCGCGGAAGATGGGAACGGTCTTACCATCGGCGCACACTGCGTCGATGTTCATGTCCTGGGAGCCGATCATGAAATCCTCGTGGATCATGGAATCGTTGACGCCCAGGGCCCGGCACTCGGCCAGCGTCTTTTCGTGGAAATTCTCAATGGTATCGGCAAAGCCCATGCCCAGCGCCAGATGGCAGGCGGCGTTTTCGTCAAACAGGGTGTTGTAGAACAGAATGCCGGACTTGCGGATGGGGGAATCGTAGGGCACCAGCGCGCACTCGCCCAGATAGGCGCTGCCCTCGTCCATGGTGATGAGCTTGGTCAGCAGCTCGTTGTTCACATCGGCGTGCCACTCCACTGCCTTGCCCTCGTGGAATTTGATCCAGAACTTGTCGATCAGCTGGCCCTGATAGCTGAGGGGCTTGGTGGCGTAGACGATGCCCTCGGCCTGGCCCTTCTTGGGGGAGATAAAGCACTCCTCGCTGGGAATGTTGGGATTAAAGACGATGCCCTGCAGGCTCTTCTCACTGCCGCCGCAGAAGCGGCCCTCCGGGATCATACCCACGGTGAAGTCCGTGCCGGTGGCGCTGGTGTAGTGGAGCTTTTCAATGTGCAGGCTGTTGAGATAGGCGCAGCGGTCGTGGAGATCCTTGTTGTGGGCCTCCCAGGCGGCCACGGGGTCGTCGTCCACACGGGAGGTGGCCAGAATGTGCTGCCACAGCTTCTCCACTGCGGCGGCGGGCCGCAGCTCCGGGAACAGCTTCTTGGCCCACGCCTTGCCGGGCACGGCGGCGATGCACCACTGATACTTGTTCTCGATGGCGTCCCGATAGGGCTTGGCGATGGGATAGCGCTTCTGCTGGGCCTTGGCCATCTTTTCCTGGTTGATGCCCTTCAGGCCGTCCGGGTCCTCGCTGATGAGGTAGATGCGGCAGGGGATGGTGTCCACATAGTGCTGCCAGCGGGCCTCCTCATAGTTTTCCACCTTGCCCAGGGTGGTCAGGGTGCGGTAGCGGTAGTGGATCTTCTGCAGGGGCTGATAGTTCCAGTCCACCACCACCTTTTTGGCCTTGCACTTATAGCACTCCTCCACCAGCATCTGGACGAATTCCGGCTGGTCCAGGTCCGCCTCGATAAAGACCTCCTGGCCCGGCTGGATGTTGACGCCGCAGCGGGCGATGAGACGGGCATAGCTGCGCAATACGGTTTTTTTCATGGGTCGTCGCTCCTTTTTGAGAATGTTTTATCAGTGGTAGTATAACACCGCAGGCGCCATTTGAAAAGCGGCGGCGGGAATTTTTTCACAATCCCGATGCCAGCTCTGCGATACGGGTCCACAGCACCGGCCCCACCGCGCCGCTCTGGTCGATGCCCTGCTGCCGCTGGAGAGCCAGCACCGCCCGCTGGGTGGCGGGGCCGAACACGCCGTCCACCTCCACCGTGGGGATGGCGGGATCCTGCGCGGCGATTTTGCGGATATTCTCCTGCAGCTGCCGGACAGCCCGTCCCTCGTCCCCCAACACCAGAAAGCGGCCGGGGTACACCTGCTCGATGTAGTTTTGATAGTCCTGGGGCAGGTCCCGCAGCAGCTGGTCGTAGACATTCAGCAGCCGGTTCCAGGTGTCCCGTCCCACAATGCCGTCCACGGGCAGGCCGTAGTTGCTCTGGAAGGTATACACTGCGTCAAGGGTATCGTCGTCAAATACGCCCGTCAGAGCCACCGGCGGCTGCTTCGGCAGGAAGTAGCCCAAAAACGCCAGATAATACTGCACGGTGCTGACGGCTACCCCTTCGTCGCCGTACCGCAGCACCTCCGGAAAGGCGGGCTGCACCTCCGTCAGAGTCAGGCCCTCGCTGGCCAGCTCGCTGAGCTGCTTCACCCCTGTCCAGACCTCCTTGATCTTGTACCATGTGGCTTTGCCCACGATGCCGTCGGTGTCCAGATTGAACACCCGCTGGAACTCCCGCACCGCATCCTCGGTATTGCGGTCATAGGCGTTGGACACCGGGGAGATGACGGGGATGCCGGGATAGTTCTCGTGGATGCGGTTCAGCTGCTGCTGGATGGTGCGGACGCTCTGACCGTAGGAGCCCCGCTCTAGAGGTCGACCTGGGTAGGAGGGGATGTTGTCGGCCACCGGCGCGTCAAAGACGATGTTGATGTCGTCGCCGTAGTAGTACTGCAAAATCTCATAGGGGATGTACCCCGCCTCCGCCAGGTCCACGCTGCCCCACTGGCTCAGGCCATTGCACCGGGTACGCACTCCATCGCAGAAGGCGGCGAACAGCGGCTCGATATTCCCCTGCCGCACGATGTAGTTGTTGAAGATGTCGTCCACGATCTGGCTGATGTTTTCAAACACATTGCCGCCGGAGACGTAGGCCTGATCCCGCTGGGTGGTGCTGGTGATATCGAAGTCATAGCCCCGGCTGCGGTAGAACTCCGTGTACACACGGTTCAGGGCGAAGGAGATCTGGGCCATGATGTTGGCCCGCAGGGCCGCCTCCGGCCAGGTGGGGTACAGCTCGTGGGACGCCACATTCTTGATGTAGCTGGTAAAGGGCACCGTCACGTTGGGGGCGTTGCTGTCAGGCAGGCCCAGGTGGACGGTGATGGAGGTGGGGACCACCGGATACGTGGGCATGGCGCGGCCCTCCCCTCACCGGATCGCCGGGGTCAGCGCCACCGGCAGGATGGTTTTCGTGCCGATGAATACCCCGGCGGGCAGGTCGGTGACGGTCTCATAGCCGGGATGGCTCACCGACACCAGGTAGTTGGCCATGCTGTCCCCGGCGGTGCCGGGGCTCTGGGACTCGGAAAAGGGCTTGGCGGGCAGGACGAAGCCATCGGCGATGCCGCTGCTGTCGGTACGCCGGCGGTACAGGGGCACCCGGCCGCCATTGATCATCACCGCTATCTCCACCAGCGCCCGGCTGATGGGAAAGGCGCCATAGCCCGTGGATACCTGCACCCGCAGGGTGCCCCGCTCCGGATTGCCCTCCAGAAAGGGCTGCAATTGCTGCAGGGAAAAATCCTGTGCTGCCATGAAAAGACCTCCTGTTGGCGGCGGCCCGGGGCCGCCGCAGAATGGGATATGGTATATTGTATGAAAATGGCTCACATAAGGTGAAAATCCCTTGACAAACGGCGGCAAAGTGGGTACAATGTGAGCAATGTTTTGTAAAAGCAGCAACAGCGATGATGGGAAAAAAGCGGACATCTGCTCTTCGCAAGAGAGCCGGCGGTGTGGTGCGAGCCGGTGGGAGCGAGCCGTGATACTGGCCCCGGAGCTTTCCGTCTGAACAGGGCGGAACGGCCGCGCCCCGTTACAGGCGACGCCCCTTGTCTAGAGAGGGGGACTGAGCGCTGTCCGGGCGACCGGCGGCGGAATCAGGGTGGTAACACGTTTTCACGTCCCTGACTTCTTCGGAAGTCAGGGACTTTTTTATGGAAACAAATTATTTGATCATACAAAGGAGAAGCGACATGAATTACGATTTTGCGGCCATTGAAAAGAAATGGCAAGCCAATTGGGAGAAGACCAAGCCCTACGCCGCCGTCACCGGCGACAAACGGCCCAAGTTCTACGGTCTGATCGAGTTCCCCTATCCCTCCGGCCAGGGTCTGCACGTGGGTCATCCCCGTCCCTTCACGGCCATGGATATCGTCACCCGCAAAAAGCGCATGGAGGGCTATAACGTCCTGTTCCCCATCGGCTTTGACGCCTTTGGCCTGCCCACCGAGAACTATGCCATCAAGAACCACATCCACCCCGCCGTCATCACCAAGAACAACATCGCCAACTTCACCAGCCAGCTGAAGATGCTGGGTTACGGCTTTGACTGGGACCGCTGCGTGGACACCACTGACCCCAACTACTACAAGTGGACCCAGTGGATCTTCCTGCAGATGTTCAAGCACGGCCTGGCCTATAAGACCACCATGCCCGTCAACTGGTGCACCAGCTGCAAATGCGTGCTGGCCAACGAGGAAGTGGTCAACGGCGTGTGCGAGCGCTGCGGCAGCGAGGTCATCCGCAAGGAGAAGAGCCAGTGGATGCTGAAGATCACCGCCTACGCCCAGCGCCTCATCGACGATCTGGACGACGTGGACTATATCGAGCGCGTGAAGATCCAGCAGCGCAACTGGATCGGCCGCTCCACCGGCGCCGAGGTCACCTTCAAGACCAATGTGGGCACCGACGTCACCGTGTACACCACCCGTGCCGACACCCTGTTCGGCACCACCTATATGGTCATCTCCCCTGAGCATCCCCTGCTGAAGGAGTGGCAGCCCCTCATCAAGAACTGGGACGAGGTGGCCGCCTATCAGGAGGAGGCCGCCCACAAGTCCGACTTTGAGCGCGGCGAGCTGAACAAGGACAAGACCGGCGTCCGCCTGGACGGCATCGAGGTCATGAACCCCGTCACCCATCAGGCGCTGCCCATGTTCGTCTCTGACTATGTGCTGATGGGCTACGGTACCGGCATCGTCATGGGCGTCCCCGGCCACGACCAGCGCGACTGGGAGTTCGCCAAGAAGTTCGGCCTGCCCATCATCGAGGTGGTCTCCGGCGGCGACGTCACCAAGGAGGCCTTCGTGGCCAAGGACGACAGCGCCATCATGGTGAACTCCGGTTTCCTGAACGGCATGACCGTGAAGGAGGCCATCCCCGCCATGAAGAAGTACGTGGTGGAGCAGGGCTTCGGCAAGGAGAAGGTCAACTACAAGCTGCGTGACTGGGTGTTCTCCCGCCAGCGCTACTGGGGCGAGCCCATCCCCCTGGTGAACTGCGAGAAGTGCGGCTGGGTGGCCCTGCCTGAGGAGCAGCTGCCGCTGGTGCTGCCCCAGGTGGAGAGCTACGAGCCCACCGACGACGGCGAAAGCCCTCTCAGCAAGATGACCGACTGGGTCAACACCACCTGCCCCTGCTGCGGCGGCCCCGCCAAGCGTGAAACCGACACCATGCCCCAGTGGGCCGGCTCCAGCTGGTACTTCCTGCGGTATATGGATCCCCACAACGACAAGGCCCTGGCCAGCAAGGAGGCCCTGGACTACTGGTCTCCTGTGGACTGGTACAACGGCGGCATGGAGCACACCACCCTGCACCTGCTGTACTCCCGCTTCTGGCATAAGTTCCTGTACGATATCGGCGTGGTGCCCACCAAGGAGCCCTACGCCAAGCGCACCAGCCACGGCATGATCCTGGGCGAGGGCGGCGAGAAGATGTCCAAGTCCCGCGGCAACGTCGTCAACCCCAACGATATCGTGGCTCAGTACGGCGCCGACACCATGCGCCTGCACATCATGTTCATCGGCGACTTCGAGAAGGCCGTCAGCTGGAGCAACGAGGCCGTCAAGGGCTCCAAGCGCTTCCTGGATCGCTGCTTTAACCTGCAGGATATCGCCACCGACGAGGAGACGATCTCCGCCAAGAATGAATCCATCGTCCACAAGACCATCAAGAAGGTCTCTCAGGACATCGACGAGCTGAAGATGAACACCGCCATCGCTGCCATGATGACCATGGTCAACGAGTTCTATGCCAACGGCTGCTCCAAGGGCGACGTGGAGATGCTCTGCCTGCTGCTGAGTCCCTTCGCACCCCATATGGTGGAGGAAATGTGGGAGAACATGGGCTTTGCCGCCAAGTACGGCAAGATGGCCATGCAGATGGATTGGCCCGCCCACGACGAGGCCAAGACCGTGGACAGCCACGTGGAAATGGCCGTGCAGGTCAACGGCAAGCTGAAGGGCACCGTCACCGTCCCCATGGACAGCGACGAGGCCGCCGTGCTGGAGGCTGTCAAGGCCGTGGAAAAGGTCCAGAAGGCCACCGAGGGTATGAGCGTTGTCAAGACCATCCTGGTGAAGAACAAGCTCATCAATCTGATCGTAAAGCCTGCCAAGTAAATGATCGAATAAAAAGTGCGGCGGTTTATAAAGCCGCCGCACTTTTTCGCCTTTTTGCGCAGAATTTGTGAAAAACATCTTGACAAGATATGCCTGAATCAGTATAATATCATTCGTTAAGTCATGCCTAATGACTCTTAAAGAGCGCCCTGGATCGAGCCGGGTGCATCGGAGGGAGGGAAAAATAGATGTCCGAAATTCATGTCAAGGAAGGCGAATCTCTGGATAGCGCCCTGAAGCGCTTCAAGAGAAGCTGCGCTAAGGCCGGTATCGTTGCCGAGGTGCGCCGTCGCGAGTGCTATGAGAGCCCCAGCGTCAAGCGCCGCAAGAAGTCCGAGGCTGCCCGCAAGAACCGCAACAAGCGCTACTATTGATAAACGCAAAAAAGAAGTGCTTCCCATCCGGGAGGCACTTTTTTTATTCCACAGCACACGCCGCGGCGTCCAGCTGTCCCAGCTGGGGCAGCAGCGCCGCCAGCGTCTCCGGTGCAGCGGCCAGCTGCTGCTTCTGACGGTGGGTCAGGTGCCTTTTGATGGCGTATTCCACCCTGGCCGCCGTGGACTTGTCGCCGCAGCGCCACACCGCCGCGATCTCCTCCGGCGGGTAGGACCGGGTGAACTTGGCCCCCTTGCCCGCCAGATGCTGCCGGTAGCGCTGCTTCACGTCCACCGCCAGCCCCGTATAATACACATCGCCCCGGCACCGGAGCATATACACATAGTACATGGCGCACCCTCTTTCCAGCTCCATTTTACCGGAAATCCCTTGCAATTACAACGGGTATATGGTAAAATTTGTGGTTGAAATTGGTACATTAAGGAGCCTTATATGGAGCTTTTTGACTATTATCTGCGGTATATGACCGAGCTTCTGGAGGGCAAGCGTCCCGCGCCGGAGGGCATCACCCTGACGGCGGAGGACGAGGAGGGCCGCACCCGCCAGCTCACCGAGCAGCTGGCGTCCATGGGGGCGGCGGACTTCGTCCGGGCCTGCGCCGCCCAGGACGGCGAGACGCTGCCGGAGAGCCTCTTTGACGGCGACAACGGCATGGCGGGCTTTGAGGCGTTTCTGAAAAACGCCCAACAGACGGAAGAACCCGCTCCCCAGCCGGAGCCCGCCAACGAGCCAGACCCCGATGCCGGCAAGCACGCTTTCGAGGTGTTTTTGGACTGCGTGGCCATGGACGACGGGCTGGTGCAGTATCTCATCGATGTGCTGAAGCGCCGGGACTGGAAGGAGTTCTTCAAGCTCAGCCAGATCACCACCCGCATGGACCTGGACCCGGAGGAATTCCTCTACTGGCTGGGCCACCGGGAGGACTACGCCGACGACGAGGAGCGCTCCTGCGCCGTCATCATGGACGGTTGTCTGGAGCGGCTGATGAATGAGGGCAAGCTGGAGCTGGCGGCAGCGCTGCTCTCCGGCGACCAGACCACCTTTGACCGCTTCCGCTGCGACGCGCCGGAGCTGGTCCACCTGCCCCGAGCCACCTATGAATGGTTCAGCCGCAACTACCTGGATCGGGACTACCCCATCCGGGTGCTGATGAAATGGAACGGCGTTGCCTTCCCGGAGGAGCGCCAGCAAGGAGACAGAGCATGACCACCAATGAACTCTACGCCCAGATGGGCGTTTCCCAGCAGGTGCTGGATTTCGGCGCGGCGGTGCTGGCGGAGATCGCCCCCCAGTTCGCCCACATCGACGCCGTGGCCGAGCACAATCAGGCCAAGGTGATACAGGCCATGCAGGAGAACCGTCTGGCCGCCATGCACTTCAACCCCTCCACCGGCTACGGCTACGACGACGACGGCCGGGACAATCTGGAGCGCATCTATGCCCGCATCTTCGGCACCGAGGCGGCGCTGGTGCGGCCCCAGATCACCTGCGGCACCCACGCCCTGGCCCTGGCCCTGGCGGCCAACCTGCTGCCGGGAGACGAGCTGCTGTCCCCCGTGGGCGCGCCCTATGACACCCTGGCGGGCGTCATCGGCACCCGGCCTACCCCCGGCTCCCTGGCGGAGTACGGCGTCAGCTACCGTCAGGTGGAGCTGCTGCCGGGCGGTGCCTTCGATTACGACGGCATCCGCGCCGCCGTCAACGACAAAACGAAGCTTATCACCATCCAGCGCTCCAAGGGCTACGCCACCCGCCCCAGCTATTCCGTGGCCCAGATCGGTGAGCTGATCGCCTTCTGCAAGCAGTGCAAGCCGGATGTTATCTGTATGGTGGACAATTGCTACGGCGAGTTCGTGGAGACCGACGAGCCCACCAACGTGGGGGCGGACATGGCCGTGGGCAGCCTCATCAAGAATCTGGGCGGCGGTCTGGCCCCCACCGGCGGCTATATCTGTGGCCGTCAGGACCTCATCGACCGCTGCGCCTACCGCCTCACCGCCCCCGGTCTGGGCCGGGAGGTGGGCGCCAACCTGGGCGTGCTGCCCGCTTTCTATCAGGGATTGTTCCTGGCTCCCACGGTGGTGTCCTCCGCCGTGAAGGGCGCGGTATTCGCCGCCGCCTGCTATGAGAAGCTGGGCTTCCGTGTGGTGCCCTCCTCCCACGAGGTGCGCCGCGACATCATCCAGGCGGTGGAGCTGAAGAGCCGTGAGGGTATGGTGGCCTTCTGCAAGGGCATCCAGGCCGCCGCCCCAGTGGACAGCTACGTGACGCCCGAGCCCTGGGCCATGCCCGGCTACGAGGACGAGGTCATCATGGCGGCGGGCGCGTTCATTCAGGGCGCATCCATCGAGCTCTCCGCCGACGGTCCCATCCGCGAGCCCTACGCCGTCTACTTCCAGGGCGGCCTCACCTGGTACCACGCCAAGCTTGGCATCCTCATGAGTCTGCAGAATATGCTGGACGCGGGATTGATCCAGCTGTAAGAACAAAAAAGTACCGGCACATCCGTGCCGGTACTTTTTTGTCAGTCTGTCAAAAAACTACCCAAACGCCCCTGTTTCTGCTATAATAGAAGAAACGGGGGTGTTTACATGGAAGGTT
>CAKTSA010000007.1 GCA_934597585.1 uncultured Oscillospiraceae bacterium | reverse complement strand
AGCATCGGCGAGACGGTGCAGGTCAGCTCCTGGATGACCGGCGCCAGCGCCGAGGGTGAGATCGTGGAGATCAGCGATTATCCCACCGACAACACCAACTCCTGGAGCGACGGCAACAGCAACGTGTCCTACTACCCCTTTAAAGTATTCGTCTCGGAGGAGGCGGAGCTGCAGGAGGGGGACTATGTGGAGATGTCCTATCAGAACACCGCCGGCAGCGACGGCAACAGCCTGTATCTGGAGAGCATGTTCATCCGCACCGAGAACGGCAAGAGCTACGTGATGGCCCGAGGCGAGAACGGCAAGCTGGAGAAGCGTTGGGTGCAGACGGGCCGGAACCTGTGGGGCAGCTATACCCAGATCCGCGGCGGTCTGACGGTGGACGATTTCGTGGCCTTCCCCTATGGCCGCAGCGTGACCGAGGGGGCCAACACCACGGAGTCCACGCCGGATAAGTTCTACAGCGGCATGTAAGGAGGTGCGCGGATGCTGGAAAATATCAATCTCGCCTTTCAGGGCGTGTGGAGCCACAAGCTACGCTCCTTCCTGACCATGCTGGGCATTATCATCGGCATTGCCGCCATCATCACCATCGTGTCCACCATCAAGGGCACCAACGAGCAGATCAAGCAGAACCTGATCGGCGCGGGCAACAACGTGGTGAACGTGACGCTGATGCAGGACAACAACCAGATGGACTTCTCCTATGGCAGTGTGCCGGACGGCATCTCCATGATCACACCGGAGATGCGGGATGAGATCGACAAGCTGGATAAGGTGCAGGAGGCCTCGCTGTACTACTCCCGCAGCTGGGCTGACGGTGTGTACGTGGGCAACAGCTCCTTCAACGGGTCCATCTACGGCGGCGACAGCCACTTCCTGTCGGTGACGGGCTATATGGTCAACTATGGCCGTGGCTTTATCGACAGCGACTTTGCCACCAGCCGCAAGGTGGCGCTCATCGACGCCAACACCGCCCAGAGCCTGTTCCAGGGCCAGAACCCCATCGGCGGGACCATCGAGATCCAGGGCGAGCCCTTCGTGGTGGTGGGCGTGATCAGCCAGAAGTCCACGTCGGAGCCGGTGATCAACTCGGTGAACGACTATTATATGTACGCCGGAAATACCTCCGGCACCATCATCCTGCCGGACGCCTGCTGGCCCATCATCTACCGCTACGATGAGCCGGCGTCGGTGGCGGTGCGGGCCACGTCCACCAACGACATGACCGAGGCGGGCAATAACGTGGCCAAGTATCTCAACGAGAACGTGGTGTCCACCGACAAGTGCAAATATCAGGCCAAGGACCTGCTGCAGCAGGCCGCCGACCTGCAGAGCCTGTCGGAGACCACCAACAAGCAGCTGATCTGGATCGCCGCCATCTCGCTGGTGGTGGGCGGCATCGGCGTGATGAACATCATGCTGGTGTCCGTTACCGAGCGTACCCGGGAGATCGGATTGAAGATCGCCATCGGCGCACAGCAGAGCCGTATCCTCTGGCAGTTCCTGACGGAGGCAGCGGTGCTGACCAGCCTGGGCGGTATCCTGGGCGTGGCCTGCGGCATCGGCTTGGCCTATATGCTCAGTTCCGTCATGGGGACACCGGTGGCCATCAGTGTGGGCGCCTGCGCCGTGGCGGTGGCCTTTTCCATGGTCATCGGCGTGGTGTTCGGATTGATGCCCGCCGTGAAGGCATCGAAGCTGAATCCCATTGAGGCATTGAGACGAGAATAAGAAACCGGACCCCCGCTGTGCTTAGTGGCGCAGCGGGGGACGTTCTATCGTATGGGGTAAAGTTCTATAACAGATCAAAGGCGCCCCTTACACAGGAGAGCCTTTGAATAGCTTCCTTCTTTTGAAACAATGGCCGTTTGGATTGACGGGGGGGCGGAAATGGAGTAAAATACAGGGTACGATACAATAGGGAAGTATATCGCCATTTTTCACGGCGATGACGTGCTATAACAGAGGCGGGAGGTACCGGAATGAGCGGTGATCGACTGAGATGCGGCGTGTGGGACCGGGCATATGAGTACTACGGCGCACACCCCTGCGGCAGCGGCTGGGTGTTTCGCGTGTGGGCACCTCAGGCCCGACACGTGGCGCTGAGCGGCGACTTCAACGGCTGGCAGCGGTGGGATATGCACCGGCTGGAGGACGGCACGTGGGAGCTGACGGTGGAAGCTGCCCGACAGTTCGACGCCTATCAGTACGTGGTGACCCAGTGCGACGGCCGGGAGGTGTGGAAGACCGATCCCTACGGCTTCCACCAGGAGACACGGCCCGCCACCAACAGCAAGCTGTACGACATCGGCGGCTACACCTGGCACGACGAGAAATGGCGCCAGCGGCGGGAGGGTACCCACCCGGCTGAGGGCTTTGTGAACATCTACGAGGTGCACCTGGGCTCCTGGCGGCGGACAGAGGACGGCCAGGTGATGAATTACCGGGACGTGGCGGATCAGCTGGCCAGGTATGTCCGGGACATGGGCTATAACTACGTGGAGCTGCTGCCGGTGACGGAGTATCCGCTGGACGACAGCTGGGGCTATCAGTGCGTGGGGTATTTCGCCCCCACCAGCCGCTACGGCACGCCCCACGATTTTATGTATCTGGTGGACAGGCTCCACCGGGCGGGCATCGGCGTGATTTTGGACTGGGTGCCGGCCCATTTCTGCAAGGACAGCCACGGGCTGATCCAGTTTGACGGCTCCTGCCTGTATGAATACAGCGATCCCCTGAAATGGGAGCACGAGAGCTGGGGCACCCGGGTCTTTGACTTCGGCAAGCCGGAGGTCTGCAGCTTCCTGTTGTCCTCCGCCGCCTACTGGCTGCGGGAGTATCACATTGATGGGCTGCGGGTGGACGCGGTGGCGTCCATGCTGTATCTGGACTACGACCGCCAGCAGTGGCGGCCCAACCAGCACGGCGGCAAGGAGAATCTGGAGGCCATCGAGATCCTGCGGCAGCTGAACCGCACCGCCTTTGCCATCGACAGCGCGGCGCTGATGGTGGCGGAGGAGTCCACCGCCTGGCCTATGGTGACGTATCCGCCGGAGGAGGGGGGCCTGGGCTTCAACCTAAAGTGGAACATGGGCTGGATGAACGACGTGTGCCACTATCTGAAGATGGATCCCTTCTTCCGCCAGCACCACCACAGGGACGTGACCTTCTCCATGGTGTACGCCTTTTCTGAGAATTTTGTGCTGCCGGTGTCCCACGACGAGGTGGTGCACATGAAGGGCTCGCTGCGGGGCAAGATGCCCGGCGATAAGTGGCAGCAGCTGGCAGGGGTCCGGGGCTTTTACGCCTATATGCTGTGCCATCCCGGCAAGGTGCTGACCTTTATGGGCACGGAGCTGGCACAGTGGCATGAGTGGGACTTCCGGGGCCAGCTGGACTGGTACCTGCTGGATGAGGAGGACGACTGCCGCCGGACGCACGAGTGCATCCGGGCGCTGAACAAATTCTATAAGTCCCACAGGGCACTGTGGGAGAACGACCGGGACTGGGAGGGCTTCCAGTGGCTGGTGGCCGACGACAACTGCAACAACGTGCTGGTGTTCTGCCGGACGGACCGCAGCGGCAAATCGCTGGTGGCGGTCATCAACTTTTCCCCTGTGGCGGTGGAGAACTACCGCTTCGGCGTGCCGCCCAAGGCCCGGTACGAGGAGGTGTTCAACACCGACGACGTACAGTGGGGCGGCAGCGGCGTCACCAATCCGGAGGCCATCGTGACAGAATTCATCCCCTCCCACCAGAGGCCCCAGTCCATCGCGGTGCGTGTGCCGCCGTTGGGCGCGGTGATATTGCAGGGAAAGGGAAAGCTCATCAAACCATTGGACGGCCGCTGAGCCGTGCCGTTTTACGAAGATCAGGAGGTGCAGCCACATGAAAAAAGAGTGTATCGCCATGCTGCTGGCCGGCGGGCAGGGAAGCCGCCTGCACGTGCTGACCGGCGACATGGCAAAGCCCGCCGTACCCTTCGGCGGGAAGTTCCGCATCATCGATTTTCCCCTGTCCAACTGTGCCAACTCCGGCATCGACACGGTGGGCGTGCTGACCCAGTACCGGCCGCTGGAGCTGAACAACTACATCGGCAACGGCCAGCCCTGGGAGCTGGACCGGACCAATGGCGGCGTCCACATCCTGCCGCCGTACCAGAGCGCCACCGGCGCGGTGTGGTACAAGGGCACCGCCAACGCCATCTATCAGAACATCGGGTTCGTGGATCTGTACGACCCGGACTATGTGGCGGTGCTGTCCGGCGACCATATCTATAAGATGGACTACTCCGATATGCTGCGCCGCCACAAGGAGGCCGGGGCGGCCTGCACCATCTCCGTGATGGAGGTGCCCTGGTCCGAGGCCAGCCGCTTTGGCATCATGAATGTGGACGACCAGGACAACATCACCGAATTCGCCGAAAAACCCAAGGAGCCCAAGAGCAATCTGGCCTCCATGGGCATCTATATCTTCACCTGGGCCAAGCTGCGGGCATATCTCATCGCCGACGAGGCCAAGGCGGGCTCCAGCAACGACTTCGGCAAGGACATCATCCCCGCCATGCTGAATGCCGGGGAGAAAATGGTGGCCTATCGGTTCGAGGGCTACTGGAAGGACGTGGGCACCCTGGACAGCTTGTGGGATGCCAACATGGACATGCTGACCCCCGGCTCCGGGCTGAATCTGCTGGACGGGCGCTGGCCCATCCACGGCCGCACCGCCATCTGCCCGCCCGCCTATGTGGGTGAGCATGCCGACGTGGGCAACAGTGCTGTGGCCCGGGGCTGCGAGATCCTGGGCGAGGTGAAGAACAGCGTCCTGTCCACCGGCTGCTATGTGGGCCAGCGGGCGGAGGTGTCCTATTCTGTGGTGATGCCCGGCGCGGTCATCGAGGATGGCGCGCGGGTGTCCTACGCCATCGTGGGCGAGGGGTGCCGCATCGGCCGCAAGGCCTTGGTGGGCGCGCCGCCGGAGGAGGCGGCAGACCCCGAGGCATGGGGCATCGCCGTGTTGGGCCCCCACACTGAGGTGGCGGAGCGGGAGACTGTGCCGCCCAAGACCATGCTTGACCGCACTCACGGAAAGGAGGCCGCGCGATGAAGGGAATGCACGGGATCATCTTCTCCTATGGGGAGAAGCCGGGCCTGGGCCAGCTGACGGCCAACCGCATCCACGGCTCGCTGCCCTTCGGCGGCGATTATCGGGTGGTGGACTTCATGCTGTCCAACATGGTCAACGCCGGGATCACCGACGTGGGTGTCATCATGCACGGCAAGTGCCAGAGCATGCTGGACCACCTGGGCACCGGCAAGAGCTGGGATCTGAGCCGCAAGACCGGCGGATTGAAGCTGCTGCCTGCCTTCGCCTACAGCGAGAGCCGGGGCACCGTGGGGCCCTTCCGGGGCAAGATGGAGGCCCTGGGCTGCGTCATTGAATACCTGCAGCATATCCGCCAGGACTACGTGGTGCTGTCCGACAGCGATCTGGTGGCCAATCTGCCGCTGCGGCAGGTACTGGACGCCCACATGGCCTCCGGCGCGGACATGACCTGCGTGTGCACCAGCCATCCCGGTGAGAGCGGCGACACATATTTCAAACTGGACGACACCGGCCGCATTGTGGACACCGCTTACGATATCCGCACGCCGGAGGGCTATCAGAGCCTGAATATCTTCCTGCTGAGCCGCGATCTGCTGCTGGAGCTGGTGGAGGAGTGCATGGCCCATGACCGTTACAGCTTCCGCCGGAACGTCCTGCAGGAGAAAGGCAAGGCCCTGCGGTTCAACGGCTATGTGTGGGACGGCTTTGCCGCCCGCATCAACTCGATGCAGGCCTACTACCAGCACAGCATGGAGCTGCTGCGGCCGGAGATCCGCTCGGAGCTGTTCTGCCCCCAGCGGCCGGTGTACGCCAAGGAGAACGACGCCGCCTCCACCTATATCGACCCGGACGGTGAGTGCGTCAACTCACTGATCTCCGACGGGTGCGACATCCAGGGCAGCGTCCGCAACTGCGTGCTGTTCCGGGGCGTCCGGGTGGAAAAGGGCGCCCATGTGGAAAACAGTATCCTCTTCAAGAATACAGTGGTAAAGGCCGGGGCATCTATCCGCTGCGTCATCGCCGATAAGAACGTGGAGTTTGGCGGCGACGTGGCCATGGCCGGCCACGCCCAGTATCCGCTGGTGGTGGAGAAGAATACGAAACTATAAGACTGGCATGAAATCCGACCATTATTGTTGTAGGGGCCGATGCCCACATCGGCCCGTCCGTATATCGAAAATGCCATCGTGAACCGTGCGGGCCGATGTAGGCATCGGCCCCTACGAAACGCTATTCGGTACTTGACATTGTGAAGGAGATTGCTATATGAAAATACTGTTTGCCGCCAGTGAGGCGTTTCCTTTTTGCAAGACAGGCGGTCTTGCGGACGTGGCAGGGAGCCTGCCGGTATCTCTGGCCGAGAACGGCGACCAGGTGGCGGTGATCCTGCCGCTGTATGATAAGATCCCTCAGGAGTGGCGGCAGCGGATGGTGTACCGCAGCTATATCTATGTGGATGTGGCATGGCGGCACCAGTACTGCGGATTGTTCGTCATGGAGTACCGTGGCGTGACGTGGTATTTCGTGGACAACGAGCACTATTTCCGCCGTGGCCGCCTGTACGGCGAGTATGACGACGGCGAACGCTTTGCCTTTTTCAGCAAGGCGGTGGTGGATCTGCTGCCCAGTATGGACTGGATGCCGGAGGTGATCCATTGCAACGACTGGCAGACGGCGCTGGTGCCCGTCTATCTCAAGGATGTTGCCACCCGCTGGGACGCGGTGCGGGGTATCAAAACCGTGTTTACCATCCATAATATCGAGTATCAGGGCCGCTATGGCGCCGACACGGTGGCCGACCTGTTCGGCCTGCACGAGGGCTGGTGGAACGACGGCACCCTCCAGATGGACGGCGACGTGAATCTGATGAAGGCTGCCATGCTGGTGTCCGACGCGGTGACCACCGTCAGCCCCACCTATGCCCAGCAGCTCCACGACGACTACTATGCCCATGGCATGGCGTCCATCGTCAATGCCATCGGCTATAAGATGCACGGCGTGCTGAATGGCATTGACATGACCTCCTACGACCCGGCCCACGATATGGCCATCCCTGTTCACTACAGCCCCGACGACATGACCGGCAAGGCGGCCTGCAAGGCCGACCTTCAGGTGTCCCTGGGCTTGCGGGAGGAGCCGGACACGCCGCTGGTGGCGGTCATCAGCCGCCTGGTGGGCCACAAGGGTATGGAGCTGATCCGGGACGGCTTTGACGGCATCATGGCCACTGGCTGTCAGCTGGTGGTGCTGGGCCAGGGCGAGGGGTACTATGAGGACTTCTTCCGGGCTCAGGCGGGCCGCTATGTGGGCCGCGCCGCGGCGCTCATTACGTATTCCGAGGGACTGAGCCGCCGCATCTATGCCGGCGCCGACCTGTTCCTGATGCCATCCCGCAGCGAGCCCTGCGGCCTTTCCCAGATGATCGCCATGCGCTATGGCGCGGTGCCCATCGTCCGCCGCACTGGCGGACTGGCCGACAGCGTCCACTCCTGCCAGGTGGGCCAGGAGGATGGCACGGGGTATCTGTTTGAGGCGTATGACGCCGGGGCTATGCTGTCCGTCATGGGGCAGGCCACCGGACTTTACCGAGGCGACAGGGCGGGCTTTGCCGCCGTGCAGCGGCGGGGCATGACCGCCGATTTCAGCTGGACGCGCAGCGCCCGCATCTATCACGATATCTATTCCAAGTTGTAAGGAGACAATCGCATATGACCTATACCAAGCATGACATGAAGGAGGCTATCATCCGCAAGCTGCGGCTGAATTACGGCTGCACCGAACAGCAGGCCAGCGACGGCGAAATGCTGAAGGCCTGCGCTATGGTGCTGCGCGACATCATGGCCGAGCACGGGGTGGAGAGCCGGGAAAAGGCCGCCCGGGAGGGCGCCCGCCGGGTCCACTATCTGTCCCTGGAGTTCCTGATGGGCCGCAGCCTGATGAAGAACGCCTATAACCTGAACGTGCTGCCCCAGCTGCAGGAGGCCATCGAGGACCTGGGCTTCAAGGCTGCCGATATCTTCGACATGGAGCCGGACGCGGGCCTTGGCAACGGCGGTCTGGGCCGCCTGGCCGCCTGCTATCTGGACAGCATGACCACGCTGGAGATCCCCGCCACCGGCTATTCCATCTGCTATGAGCTGGGCCTGTTCAAGCAGAAGATCGTGGAGGGCCAGCAGGTGGAGCTGCCCGACGACTGGAAGCCGCTGGGCGACGCGTGGCTGCTGCCCAAGCCCCAGGAGACGGAGGAGGTCCACTTCGGCGGCACTGTCCGCACCCGCTGGGACAACGGCCACCTGATGGTGGTGCATGAGGACTATACCCGCGTGCTGGCGGTGCCCTGCGACATGGAGATCGCGGGCTACGACACCGACCATGTGAACACCCTGCGGCTGTGGGACGCCAAGTCCCCCAAGCCCATCGACATGAAGCTGTTCTCCCAGGGCCAGTACCTCCGCTCCGGCGAGGAGCGGGCCATGGCCGACGTGATCTCCAAGGTGCTGTATCCCGAGGACAATCACTACGAGGGCAAGTCCCTGCGGCTGAAGCAGCAGTACTTCTTCGTGTCCGCCACGGTGCAGTCCATCACCCGCCAGCACATCCAGCAGTACGGCACCCTGAAGAACTTCCACAAGAAGAATGTCATCCAGATCAACGACACCCACCCCGCCCTGGTGATCCCGGAGCTGATGCGCATCCTCATCGACGACGCGGGCCTGGGCTGGGACGAGGCGTGGGACATCACCACCCACTCCGTGGCCTACACCAACCATACGGTGCTGGCTGAGGCGTTGGAGGTCTGGCCCCAGCAGCTGTTTGAGACGCTGCTGCCCCGTATCTGGCAGATCCTCACCGAGATCGCCCGCCGCTATCAGGAGAAGATCACCGCGTTCTATCGCGGCGACATGGACAAGGTGGCCCGTATGGCTGTCATCTGGGACGGCGCGGTGCGGATGGCCAACCTGTGTATCGCGGGCGGCATGGCGGTCAACGGCGTCAGCGCTCTGCACTCGGATATCCTCCGCAAGGATGTGTTCCACGACCAGTGCGTCATGGAGCCGGACAAGTTCAAGAACGTCACCAACGGTGTGGATCACCGCCGCTGGCTCAGCCAGATCAACCCGGGCCTGGACAGCCTGCTGAAGGACACGGTGGGGGAGGGCTATCTCACCCACGCCGGCGAGATGAAAGGCCTGGAGCGCTGGGCCGACGACAAGGAGGTTCTGCTGCGGCTGGGCCAGATCAAGAAGGCCAACAAGGAGGCCTTTGCCAAGTGGGCCTATCGCCAGCAGGGCGTGGTGCTGAATACCGACGGCATCTTCGACGTGCAGGTGAAGCGCCTGCACGAGTACAAGCGCCAGCTGATGAACGCCCTGCACATCATCTACCTCTATCAGCAGCTGCGGGACGATCCCAACATGGCCTTTGCGCCCCACACGTTCCTGTTCGGCGCCAAGGCAGCCCCGGGCTATGCCGTGGCCAAGCGGATCATTCACCTCATCAACTCCCTGGCGGATCAGATCAACAACGATCCCATCTGCAAGGACAAGCTGCAGGTGGTGTTCCTGGAGAACTACCGCGTGTCCATGGCGGAGATGCTGATCCCCGCCAGCGAGGTGAGCCAGCAGATTTCCACCGCCGGCAAGGAGGCCAGCGGCACCGGCAACATGAAGTTCATGATGAACGGCGCGCTGACCGTTGGCACCCTGGACGGCGCCAACGTGGAGATGCATCAGGTGCTGGGGGACGACAACATGTTCCTGTTCGGCCTGCACTCCGACGAGGTGGCCCATCTCCAGCGCAGCTACGATCCCCATCTGCTGTATGAGCGGGATCCCATGCTGCGCCGGGTGGTGGATCAGCTGAAGACCGGCTTCTCCGACGGCGTCAGCTACGAGGATCTGTGGCAGCGGCTGGTGTTCGGCGCGGACTGCCCGCCGGATCAGTATATGCTGCTGGCAGACCTGCCCACCTATGCCGAGGCGGAGCAGCGGATGGTCCGGGTCTATGGCGACCAGGAGAACTGGAACCGTATGAGCCTGATCAACATCGCCCGCAGCGGCATCTTCGCCGCCGACCGGTCGATTGCCGACTATGCCGACACCATCTGGCATGTGCCGTATAAGAAGTGAGGAATCATAAAAAACAGCCTACGAGCAAGCTCGCAGGCTGTTTTTTTATGGACATACGTCATTTTTTGCACCGGTTTCCGGTGTTCATGTAAATAAGACCGGTAACAATGGCGAGAAGAAACAGGGCGAGACCGATCCATAACAGGATCAGGGTTTGAAATATTTCACTGGTCGCGATCACGAGCCAGCAGGCGGCAAGCGCAAACATAAAGCGCGACATCGCTTTGCAGAGCTTTTTCACATCGTATTTTTCCTTTTCCTCGGTGGAAGCCGTGTTGTAACCGGCAATCAGGTCAGCGCCTTTACCGAGAGCGAAGATGACGCCCAGCAGAACAAAAAGACCTGTGATGAAAAGATGAAGAATAAGAAGCATCGTGTTACCTCACAAACAGAGTTACTGTACAAGAGGGTAGATCAGCCCCATCACGCCGACCAGCAGGAAGGCGATACCGCCGACGCGGAGACTAATCCTGTACCACTTGGAAGGTTCACCGGGCGTGTTGGATTTCCAACGTTCTGTCAAGTCATAGATCTCTCCGGGAAAGCGCAGCATCAGGAAACCGATGACCAGCAGCAGTATGCTTAACAGTATCAACGCTATGTGCCTCCTTTATCAATAGTCGGGGTCTTGCAGCTCCTTCCTGATTTGAGAAAAGGCGGCGTCCTCGCCCTGGTCCTTCAGCATGAGGAGCCAGCGGGCCAGCAGGGCCGCCGTGTCGGCGTGCATGTAGCGGCCGGCGTCGGTGTGCTTCAGGTCCTTGCTGCGCTGGTAGTACTCCCAGGGCGAGGCGTCGGTGTATTTCTCTTTCTGATAGACCCGGCAGGCGGCAATGCGGTCGCAGAACATCTCGGCCACGTATTTCTTGGGCATCTTGCAGCCGCCGATGTATACGCTGCCGTCGGGACGGAGGCAGTAGTCGATCCAGTACTCGAAGTGATGGCGGTTGCGGCCCTTGTGGTGCAGCCACGACAAGCTGACGCCGTTGGCGATGCGCTCAGCGTCGTTGGGGCTGCGGTAGCCCTGGTAGTATTTCACGCTGCGCCAGAACTCGGTGGGGCTGTATTTGCTCAGGTCGTGGGTCAGGCCCTGCCACACTAGCCCCAGCTTCAGACAGTAGTGCCGCACCAGGCGGCGATGGGTGTTGACGGTGTGCAGATGGTCAAAAAGATGCATGGCGCGGCCTCCTTTGAACGATGGTAACAACAGTATAGCACATTTCCGTGCCGGTGCATAGAAAAAGCGCGGGAGATTTTCAGAAAAACCGTGCCTTGACGAAAGAAGCTCCGCCCCGTATAATGAGAGAAAATAGCGATCTGCGGAACCGCGGATCGTGAAGAACAGGCGAAACGGGGAGCTTCGGGATGGTAAAAATTGCCTTTTGTGACGACGACGCCGCGGTGGTGCAGCAGATCACCGCGCTGTTGGATAAATACCGGGAGCGCTGCGACCAGCCGATCGAGTACCGGGGTTTTGAAAGCTCGCTGGAGCTGCTGGCGGCGATGGAGCGGGGGCTGCAGCCGGATGTGCTGCTGCTGGACGTGATCATGCCGGGAGAGAACGGCATCAGCGCCGCCCGGGAGATCCGGGAGTACAACAGGAATGTGAAGATCATCTTCCTGACCTCGTCGGCAGAGTACGCAGTGCAGTCCTATACGGTGGACGCCTATTACTATCAGCTCAAGCCCATCCGGGAGGAGACGTTTTTCCAGGTGCTGGATTCGGTGCTGGACGAGTGCCGCCGCAGCGCGGAGAGCAGCGTGATGCTGCGCTGCAAGAACGGCATCGTCCGTATCCGGCTGGAGAAGCTGATGTACTGCGAGGTGGTGGGCCGGACGCTGCTGCTGCACATGGACAACGGCCAGGTGCTGGAGAGCGCCGGCGGCCTGGACAAGCTGGCGGCGGAACTGGCGGACTATGACAACTTTGTGCGGCCCCACCGGTCCTATCTGGTGAACATGGACCACATCCAGAGCATCTCCTACCGGGGCGTACTGATGATGGACCAGACGGAGATCCCCATTCCCCACGGGCGGTTCTCGGAGCTGAAGGAGCGGTATCTGGAATACGCCTTCAGCCGGAAGCAGGTGCTGCTATGATGAGCGGCACGGTGTGGAGCAGCGCCGCCCTGTGGAACGGCGTGACGCTGCTGAACGACGCGGCGGTGGGCGTATACGGCATGATCCTGTCGGCGGCCTTCTGCGGTATGGAGTGGACCAGGGGACGGAAGTGGACCTATGGTCTGTCCATGGCGGCGATCCTGCTGGTCCAGGCGGCGGTCTATGGCCTGACCACGAACCTGCGGCTGCTGCAGCTGATCTATCCGTTGGTGACCCACATGCCGCTGGTGCTGGTGCTGACTATTATGGAGCGGAAGGTGCTGTGGCCGGTGATCTCGGTACTGACGGCGTATCTGTGCTGCCAGCTGCGGCGCTGGCTGGCATTGCTGCTGGCGGCACTGGTGTCCGGCGGGGCCCAGATGCAGAGCGTGGCGGAGCTGGCGCTGACGCTGCCGCTGCTGCTGGGGCTGCTGTACTTTGTGGCCCCGGCGGTGCGGACTGTCGCGGGGTATCAGCCCGCCATGCAGGTGCGCTTCGGCCTGATCCCGGCGGTGGGGTATCTCTTTGACTATCTGACCCGCATTTACACGGACCTGCTGGCCCAGGGCACGCCGGCGGCGGTGGAGTTCATGCCCTTTGTGTGCTGTGTGGCGTATCTGGCCTTTGTGCTGCGCAGCTCGGCGGAAAACGAGACGCGCCTGCGCCTGGAGCAGAGCCAGGAGAATCTGCATCTGCAGGTGACCCAGGCCACCCGTGAGATCGCCTCCCTGCGGGAATCGGAGCGGCGGGCCAGCACGTACCGCCACGACCTGCGGCACCATATGCAGTACCTGGCCGGGTGCATCGAGAATGGCCGCACGGAGCAGGCCCAGGCCTATATCCGGGAGGTCTGCGCGGAGATCGAGAGCCAGAAGGTGCAGACCTTCTGCGAGAACGAGACGGTGAACCTGATTCTGTCGGCCTTTGCCGGGCGGGCGGAGGAGAGCGATGTGCCCCTGCGGGTGCGAGCGGAGGTGCCCCATTTCATCCCTGTGGCAGAGACGGACCTGTGCGTGCTGCTGTCCAATGCCCTGGAGAACGCGCTGCACGCCTGCCAGAAGCTGCGCCAGGCAGGCCAGCCCTGCGATATCGAGCTGGTGGCCTATGAGAAGAGCGGCAAGTTCTTTCTGCAGGTGACCAATACCTGTCCGCCGGGCCTGACCTTTGAAAAGGGCTTGCCGGTGACCCATGAGCCGGGACACGGTATCGGCGTGCGGAGCATTTGCTCCATAGCTGATCGGTATAACGGCATGTATTCCTTCGGAGAAAAGGACGGCCGCTTTGTGCTGCGGGTGTCACTGTAGGGAACAGCGGCGATTGTGTCGATTTTCCGGGCGATTCATGCGTCCGGCACTACGGCGCGGCTGCTTTGGAGTACACTGTACCCATGAGCCGCAGGCCAATCTATGAAAAGGCGGTGCGGCACGCAACGTGATATGCACGATCTGCCGGCGGATACGGAGGCGATCCGTGTCCGCCGCTTTTTTGCGGGAGGGGGAGCATGTATGATGGCGTTTGTCCTGATCCTGCTGCCGGCTGCCGCACTTGTGGCGTGGGCCATCGTGGTGGAGCGGAAGCTGCGAACCATGGACAGCGGCGCAGGAAAGGCGATGCAGCAGGTGGGCGTGCGCCTGGCCGCCTGTCTTGACGCTGTGGCGGCGCTGCTGGATCTGACATGGGACTACACCGCCCGGCAGGCGCCCCAGGCGGAGAATATGCGGGGCCGCCAGGGTGTGATCGTCTCCACCTCGCAGGCGGCGGATGTGACGGCCCAGGAGGCCCTGGCCCAGGATGCGCTGCAGTATGTGGCGGGTGTGACGGCCCAGTATCCGGCGCTGGCGGGAGACGCGGCGTATATCCGCGCCATGGCCGCCATAGACTGTGGGCGGCAGATGCTGCAGAGCAGCCACGAAAAGTATAATGACGCCGCGGGGCGGTTCAACGACGCACTGTGTCAGCTGCCCACACGGCTTATTGCGGGATTGATGGGGTTCCGGCCCCGCACACTGCTGCCGGACAGCCGGCTGTGAGAGATACAGGGAACGGAAAGAGAAGAAAGAGAAAAGAGAGAAGGAGGATGCCTTTATGGGCCTGTTCAGCAACAACAAGAAGCTCTGTCCCATCTGCGGGAATCCTACGCCCCGGCTGTTGGCCACCAAGGTGGAGAACATGCCCATCTGCAAGGCATGTGACAAGAAGGTGGATCTGCCCGTCGGTGCGGTGGACAAGATGACGCTGGAGGAGTTCCGGCAGTACATGACCTACTACGACAACAACGAGCCGCTGCGCAGACAGTTCCAGCGGACGTATCTGTACGCTTTCGGTCTGTTTGCCGGCGACCTGGTGGTGGACGATACCCACCGGCTGCTGCGGCTGAAGCAGAACGACGACGCCCTGGTGCTGGAGGGCAGCGCCATCCGTTCCTTCCGGATCAGCGAGGACGGCTTCGTGCTGTATGAGAGCGGCAACGGCGCGCTGCTGTGCCACAACAGCAAGGTACCGGACGCCGCCATGAGCCAGACGGCGGTGATCTCCCGTTTCTATCAGCAGAAGCAGGAATATCAGCGGATGCAGTATATGGCCGAGCTCCATGAGACGCTGCATTCGGATCGCGACCATGATAAAGACCATGACGCGGAACGGCGACTTCCGCCGGAGCCTACTTTTGACGTGGCTGCGCCGGTGAAGAAGTTCAACGTGGAGGTCAGACTGAACCACCCCTACTGGAAGAACTTCCAGGGGGAGGTGGATGCCCCTGGCTATGACCGCCATCAGCCATCCGTAGAGGACTATCTGAAGAGCTACCGGGCCAAGTCCGGTGAACTGCTGGAGCTGGCGAAGCACCTGATGCGCCTGATGGATCCGGCGGCCAAGGAGCGCTGGGACGGTGCCGCCGTGGAAAAGAAAGCGGCGGCAAAGCCTGCCGCTGCGTCGGTAGACGCGGTGACGGAGATCCAGCGCTACAAGGGCCTGCTGGACGCCGGCGTCATTACCGAGGCGGAATTCACCGCCAAAAAGCGGCAATTGATGGGCATTTAAGGGACGAAAAAGTGACATTAACGGACAATTAAGGAGTGTATATGAAGAGAAAAATCGGGGCGCTGCTGCTGGCAGTGCTGATGCTGCTGACGCTGTGTACCGGCTGCATGGATACGGAAGACGACGTGGTATGGGACGACGGCAGCAGCTGGGCAGTATACTGGTACCTGTGCGGCAGCGACCTGGAGTCGGAGGGCGGCTTTGCCACCGGCGACCTGTCGGAGCTGCTGGAGGTGGAGCTGCCGGAGAATGTGACGGTGGTGATCCAGACCGGCGGCGCTGCCCAGTGGCAGGACGATGTGGTAGAGGCGGATAAGCTGCAGCGCTTCGTCTATAACAGCGAGGGTCTGCAGCTGGTGGATGAGCAGCCCTCGGCCAGCATGGGCGACAGCGAGACGCTGGCGGAATTCCTGCTGTTTGCCAAGGAGAACTATCCCGCCGACAAGACGGCGGTAGTCTTCTGGAACCACGGCGGCGGTTCGGTGTCCGGCGCGTCCTTTGATGAGCTGTACGGCCTGGATTCCCTGACTCTCAGCGAGATGTACAGCGCCTTTGTCCAGGTGTGGGAGCCCAGCAACGAGCCGGGCCAGCAGCCCCTGGAGCTGGTGGGTTTTGACACCTGTCTGATGGCCACGGTGGACACGGCGTATACCTTCTGCGACCTGGCCAAGTACCTGGTGGCGTCGGAGGAGACGGAGCCGGCCAACGGCTGGTATTACTCCCAGTGGGTGGGCACGCTGGCCAAGCAGCCTGCCATGGACGGCGCGGCACTGGGCCGCGTCATCTGTGACGCCTATTACGAGGGCTGCGAGCTGGTGGGCACCGAGGACAATACCACCCTGTCCGTGACCGACCTGTCCAAGATGGGCGACCTGCTGGACGCCTATGAGAGCTTCGGCAAGGAGGCGCTGGCCGCCGCCTGCGCCGATCCAGGCTTCTTCTCCCAGATGGGCCGCGTGGCGGCACAGGCGGAGAACTACGGCGGCAACACACGTGAGCAGGGCTATACCAACATGGTGGACCTGGGCCACATGGCCCGCTGCAGCAGCGACCTGCTGCCCAGCGCTCAGGCGGTGCTGGACGCGTTGGATCAGTGCGTGCTGTACCGCGTCAACGGCGCGTACCGCACCGAGGCCACGGGCCTGTCCTGCTACTACTCCTATAACGGCGATGTGGACGATCTGAACGGCTATATCGACCAGGGGGCAGGCACGGCGTTCAAGTACTTCTATTCCTATGAGCTGACCGGCGGTCTGAGCCAGGAGGGCATGGACTACATCGCGGATATGGACGTTGAGGAGCTGCCGGAGGTGGAGAACCTGACCGCCATGGGCTGGGACGGCATCGGCCTGACGGTGGATAACGACGGCGTGGCCACCATGACCCTGGGTCCCAAGGCAGACAGCATCCTGACGGATATCGGCTTCACGCTGCTTTACGTGGACGCGGAGCAGGACACCATGCTGCTGCTGGGTACCGACAACGACATGAATGCCGACTGGGAAAACGGCGTGTTCTCGGACAATTTCCGGGGTGTATGGGGCAGCATCGACGGCTGCCTGGTGTACATGGAGCTCAGCTATGCCGGTGAGGATTATAACCTCTACTCCGTGCCGGTGCTGCTGAATGGCGAGGAGTACAACCTGCAGGTGGTGTACGACTTCAACGAGGAGGAGTGGACCATTCTGGGCGCCCGCCAGGGCATCGACGATTCCGGTATGGCCGACAAGGAGCTGCGGCAGCTGGAAGTCGGCGATGAGCTGACCATCCTGTGGTATATGGACAGCCTGTCCAGCGACGAGGACAATCTGGAGGCCTACGCCGTTGAGACCATCACCGTGACGGAGGACACCGCCTTTGGCGAGTGTGAGCTGCCGGACGGCGACTATGTGATGATGTTCGAGATGCAGGACGCCATGGGCAACTACGCCTATTCCGACGGGGTGCTGTTCACCTGCGAAAATGGCGAGATCTATACCAGCGCCCTGTAACAGTAAGGATATGGACCGCATATTGCGGTTTATATAGAAAGCAATGTAAATTTGGAGGAGAATGAAATGAACATGAAAAAGATCCTGGCCTGCCTGTTGGCACTGATGATGGCCCTGTCCCTGGTGGCCTGCGGCGGCGATGCTGCCGACGACGCGAACGTGGATGATCAGACCCCCGTTGTGGAGGATGACGCCAACACCGGCGATGACAGCGGCTCCCCGCTGGACTACATGACCTTTGTGGAAGTGCCCGAATACATCGTGGGCACCCGCTGGGAGTTCTGCGGCGGCTTCCTGGACGGCGTTGAGATGACCGACGAGCAGGCCACCGATATGCTCAAGAGCAACGGCGGCGTGATGGAGATCGATGTGGATGATGTGGACGCGGCGTCCTATATCGCCGGCGGCGAGACCCTGAGCGGCAGCTGCGGCGTGACTGAGGACAACATGGCGATGGTCCTTACCCTGCCCAATGAGGATGGTACGACTTCTGATAATCAGTGCATGTTTGCTGATCTGAACGGTACCACTATCATGGTGCTGGTGGACAGCGCCGCCAGCAACGGCCTGTATTTCAAAATGATCGAGGAGGGCTGATCGCCCCCGGTCAGAGCATTTGGCTGCACAAGGCGGCCCGGCAAGACAAGGGGAGAGGGTCCTTGCCGGGCCGCTGACAATAGAGCGCGGAAACCTCTTTTCTCGTGCAGATTTTAGGCAAGGCAAAGGACAGACGCATGGCGCCTGTCCTTTGCCTGTTTTTGACAGCATTTCCAACGTAAAAAAATAACCATCCCGAGGGATGGTTATTTTTTTACGGAGAGTACCTTTACAGGTTCTTCTCGTAGGACTCGATCATCTTCTTGAACGTGTGACCCGTAGAAACTTCGGGATCATCAGATGGCGAAAACGCCGCAACCATTTGCGGCACAACGGTTTGCGCCGATGCCTGACGCCGCAGGTTTTGCAGGTGCTTTTCGCAGCTCTCGCCGGTGAAGATCTTGATGTCTAGGCGGAGGGAACCGTCCTCCTCCGGTGTGACGAAGATCTTGTCGATATAGCGGGCCACGAACTCCTTGGTGATGACGCCCTTGGCAGCATCCTTCTGGGCATTGCGCAGGACGGTGCGGATGGTGTCAAGCTGCTGCTTCATGTTTCCGGCGGACTCCTGCTGGGCGGTCAGCTCGTCCAGCTGAGCTTGCAGTGCCTTGGCTTCTGCGGAGCACTGCTTGTTCATGGCAAGAAAGTCCGCGTCGTCCAGCTTGCCCTGAGCGTTATAGGTCAGCAGCTTCATGCGCTTCTGCTCCACGGTGGCCAATTTCTTATGCAGCGCGGCGATTTGAGAGCCCAACCTGCCGCCGCGATCCAAGGCGCGGTACATCTCCACATACTCTTCAATCAGGGCCTCTGCGCTGGCCTCCGTGTCGCGGAACACGTCCAGCAGCAGGGGCTTGATTTCGTCCTCGTAGATGGGGAAGGAAGCGCAGGAGTCCGCGCCGTTTTTGATCTTGCCGGAGCAGACCCACTTGCTGTTTTTATGCCCCTGCTTGTCCTGAGATTCCCGGCGGTAGTAGGCGGTGCCGCAGCAGGTGCAGAAGAGCTTTCCGGTCAGCAGATTGGCGTGGTTGCAGACGCCCTGCCGGTTCTTTACATCGTCGCTGCGACGGCGGAGAATGGCATTGGCCTGATCCCACAGTTCCTCAGATACGATGGCGGGTACGATCTCACCCGTCTCGTCCTTGAACATGACCCATTCCTCCGGCGGCAGGAACTTTTGCTTCTTGGTGAACATGTCCACCACCTTGACCTTGTTGCCCACATAGTAGCCCTTGTACTTGGGGTTGGAGATCATGTTGGACATGGTGGTGTGGGCGATCTTCTTGCCGTTGAGATTGCGGTAGCCTTTCTCCCAGAAGAGTGCTTCGATCTGCTTCATGGAGTATTGATCGGTGGCGTACAGCTCAAACAGTTCCCGCACCATGTGAGCCTGCTCTTCGTCAATGACAAGGCGGCGGTTCTCCTTGCGGTAGCCGAAGATGCGGCTGTTGCCCAGCACCACATTATTCTTGATGGCCTGCTGATGGCCGAATTTCACGCGGCTGCTGAGCTTACGCAGCTCATCCTGCGCGATAGAGGACATGATGGACAGCCGCAGCTCGGAGTCCTCGTCAAAGGTGTTGATATTGTCGTTCTGGAAGAATACGCCCACGCCACAGCCAAGAAGCTGCCGCGTAAACTGGATGGAGTCCAGTGTATTACGTGCAAAACGGGAGATCTCCTTGGTGATGATAAGGTCAAAGGTATCATCCGCCGCGTCATCGATCATGCGGTTGAAGTTCTCACGGCGCTTGGTGGAGATACCGGACAGGCCCTCGTCAATGTAGCCGGGGACAAACGTCCACGCGGCGTTCCGGCGGATGAAGTCCTCGTAGTATTGGATCTGGTTGCCCAGCGAGTTCAACTGCTCGTCAGACTCGGAGGACACGCGGGCGTAGTAAGTCACCCGCAGAGGGATGTCGTATAGGCTCTTTGTCCGCAGCTGCTGTCGAATGTCATGAATGTCCATAACCGCACCTCATAACGAGTTCGTAATATCATGTTCTATATTGTAGCAAATGAAAAAAGAGAAAGCAAGTGCTAGATACAAAAACTTGTCATTGTGCCGGACATAGTCTATAATAAAAGAATAAGATTTCAAAAGTGGGAGGGGAAAATGTGAGTGCAAGGAAAACCTTCGAGGACTATTATTACGAAAAGATCTACGATAAAGTGGAAGAACGAAAGAATGACCTCGTTCGTCGTTGGAGAGCCGGGGAAAAACTGCCGCTAATCAAGGTCAGTGGGCAGAAAAATACGGAGGATGAATGGCTGGAAGCACTGAGCGTGCGGTGTACTGCAAATGGAGAGATCACCGATATTGTGGAGTTTTCCAATGAGCCGATCTATGTGGTGCTGCGAACACAAAAAGGGAAAAAGGTGTTCTGCGAAGCGGTTTGCGTGGAGTATTTCAGACTGCATGAGTTGGCCGATAAAGGCACAGCGTTTCGACGCTACACGTATTTTGAAATGTACTACGATGATAAAGTGATTGCTTGCCTGATGGGGCTTCCGTTCTTTGAGCGGCGTGGAAATATGGACATATTGGAGATGAATGAGCAGGACTGGATGAATAGCAAGCGGCAGATGCGGGAGATATGGAAGGTGTTCCTGCCGGAGACGGTGGAGATGGAAACGGAAAAGATTCCGGAGAATTTCCAACGGCGCATAGAATTTTACAAGACGTGGAAGAAAAAGAAGGACTTTGCCAGAGCATACCCCGATACAAAAAAGGAAGGATTGGTTTGGCCGCTGGCGGCATATCTGGTGTCCTTGCAGATGCTGCCGATGCTGCCGCAGAGCATGATGCCATGGTATTTGGTGAATTATGTGTGCAGGGATGATGATGCGGCAAAGGACGTAGTAGAAAGACTTCAGCGGTGGCTGGCGGACTTTCTGCAGGAAGACCCCATCGTGAATGAAAAAATCGGCTACGGATCGGCATTGCAACAGGCAGATATCAGTAACCCCTGCGCGGTGATACCGTATATTCAAACGGATACAATGCGCGTGCAGCGGAAAACAGCGGAGCTCATGCAAGAGAATACAGACCGAAACGGCGACTGGCGGCATTTTCCTTTCGGTACAAGAGTACCTGTTCTTGTGAGCACGGATGAGATCGTAAGCAGCGCAGTTCTCAATATTGCAGTAGACAGTCCGCAGGATCTACCTGACCGAGCCGAGCAGCTGCGAGAAGGGTTTCGATATGGCTTGAGAAACTGGTTACGAGAGTTCCCCAAAGAAGAACAGGAACGAGAGAAGCGGATGCGTCAGGGCAAGAAAGCCCTGGGCAGGGCTGCCAGGAATGCACGGGAAGTACTGGAACCCGATAAGCAGTCGCACGGATGGTCCTTTAGGCATAAAAAGCTGTTTCAGCTGTCGGCTAATCTTTTGACGCTCTATGGGAGAAAGAAAGATACGGAGGATTTACCTATAGCAGGTATAGAGTGGGCTATGCAGCAGGGAAAATTCTGGATTGAGAAGGAGCATCGAATTGAGGATGCAGCAGAAACATTGCTGAGTGAACTTCGCGAAAAATGCCAGACGGCACCTGAAATGAAAAAGAGTGATACCAGCATACCGGAGGATGGCGGACGCAAAACGGTAAACAACGAGGAACTGCTGGTATTTGAATACTCCCGCTTTAAGAAGCGCATAGAGGCAAGGTGGAAGACAACTTCTTATAATGATTTGAGAGAAAGATTGTGTGAGATAGGCGTTATGATCTGCTCTGGAGGAAAAGGCTACTACGCAATTAAAGCAGGTGGCACGACTATCAACGCAGCGGCATTTCCAGTTAAAAAGCTCATAAAAGAGTGAGCCATAAGGCAAGAGAAATTGAGGGCAAGCATCCTTCCCGTGTACAGGAAGGATGCTTGTTTTTTGAACAAATATGGGGTTGTTGCAGCACGCAACTGAGAAAAAAGTTGTTCTTTGCAACAATTATCCGTGTTAAGGGGATTGACGGTCGATATGTCGTACACATGATGCCGGCTTTGCTTGTGCATAGCTTGGTTGTGGTTGCGCAAAAAAGAAAAACCCTATGCGTATCAAAAGCAACAGCCTATTTTTGCTATGCTGCATGAGAGCATGCTGCAAAAACGCGGAGAGGTATGATGGGTCTGCGCTGCGCGGTGGGGCAGCAACTGGGGACGGCCAGGATATATAGAAAAATGAAACGGGGAAAATGTAATGTCCTGTTTTTCTCTTAAACCACCAGGGAAGGGGGAAAAGCAAAGAAAAAAGAAAAGCAATTTAAAAAAGATACGGGGCCTAACATGAAAGTAAAATCTATGTTGGGAGGGCTCCCTTATGGGCAAGAAGATCTTTTTGACATCAGCCGGTTTTTCATTTCACACTCTGGAACTGCGATGGAATCCGACAGACGCCGCGTTTGCAAATGCATTTGATCGACTGCGGCAATGCAGCTGTGGGGGTGAGTTTTATCCCGTGAAGGAAAACGGCGGGGTATTCGCGTGGAGGTGTAATGCGTTTTCGAGAAATGGGCTTCAGGCGTTTCTGACACGCGGACACCAGAACGTGATCTCGTTGACGGTCAACCCTCGCAAGCTGCTGGAGCCGGATGCCTCGTATCTTGGTATTGTACCGCCGTATCAGGACATACTTGAGGAAATACGGGATAATTTCACATTAGTCATGCGTAAGGCGGGGCTGCCGGAGGATATGAACGCATGGAAATTACATCGGCTGGATCTGTGTGTCAACATCTGCTGGAATCGCAAAAATGCGGCGGCGGAACTGATCAGGCTATTGCGTTTGGATGAACCATTGTCCTCCACATTCGTCAAGGAATCCGAGTTAAGGCGTCATGCCGTGCGTTGGGCCAATGGACGGGTCGAATTGGTGGCTTATGACAAATTGCTGCAGATGAAACGCGAGGGTCTGATGAAGGGCGAGAAGCTGCCAAAGAGCATTTTAAGAGTGGAACTACACTGTGGTCGCGCCTGGATACGGGATTTTATCAAGAAGGAACATCTGGAAACAACTGTAGATGCAATACAGGCTCTGAGCCAGAATAGCAGAAGGCTGATTCTGAAATATGCGCAGAAGTGCATGTACAGCGGAATGTACCGCAAACTGAAAGCACAGCAAGAAATCGTTGATAAAGCAGACGGAATGAAGAAGAAAATGCGAAAACGACTGAAAAGTATTTTGAGAACGGCGAAAAGTTCGTCCCTCAAAGAAGCGCGGAAAGGGCTGACAGAGGAACAATGGAAAACATGCTTGGACCATTTTCAAAGGTTGGGCATTCATCCCCTACCACTGCGGGAAAAATACCCCGTCAAGCAGCTTCCATCGCTGCTGATGATTTTGAATGAATTGGACGAAGAGTGGGATTGCGTGGAGATCCAAAAGAATGGCCGTTTAGCCCCCTGTATTTTTTGAAAGGCGGACGGACATGATAATGACTGGGAAAGGAGGATGGCGCAATGCCGACAGGAAAATTGACAAAAGAGAGTGCATATCGCGAAGGAATGTTACAATACTTTAATAGAACACTAATGGAGCAGGGTGTAATCAGCGAGACGGATTATAAGGAAATGCAGATGAAGATCCGAGCGGCATATGCGCCGGCGGTGAAGGAACGTGAATACAGATACAGATAAAGCCGAGGTACTTCTAAACAGTGTACCTCGGCTTTGCCATGCCGTGATTTTAATGTGCAAAAAACGGCGCATTAAGAATATATAAAATGAAATATCAAACATTATTATAATCAGGCGTGAGCTGCGCCCGACGGGATATGTCGACAAGTGCAAATCTTATTTCACGCCAATAGGAGGTAATTCACTATGATACCCTACATTTGCTATACCGATTTGGAAGAATTCTACACACTGAAAAGCGTTTGCAATCTGCTGAAAATGGACAAGGAAAACTTGAAGCAGAGCTGCAAAAGATACGACATCAATCCTCAACGCAATGAGATCGGGGATTGGGGGTTGAGTCGCTATGACCTGCGGCGATTACATAATTTTTTATATAAGGAGGGCAAGGCCAGCGTCAACGGAAAGACGGATGATCCATGGGCATAACAGAATTGCTGACCGTGGCTGAGACTGCTGCACTGCTCAAGACCACAAAGCAGCAGGTACGGAAGATGATTGCCCAACAATTGATTCCGGCGCTGAAAATAGGGCGTGAATGGAGGATCAGCAGGCAGTATCTCGAAGATTTTTTGCGAAACAATATGATTTAATATTTTTCTGCCAACGACACTCTCTGTCCACTTCTTTTGTTATACTACGCCTTACCACAACAAAGGAGGGCGTATTATGCAGAAGACATTGTTGGTAAAGCTGGTGGAGGAGTACTACGGCGCGGGGAAGTCTGAGCGGGTCTACGGACGTCTGGCGGAGGAAATGCGGCTGGTGGGCCGCAGCACATGGATGCCCCTGTGGCGGTGCGTTGCGGCGCTGCGGCAGGAGTTCGGCCCAGAGAACGTGCTGGTGCTGGGCAGCACCAACGACTCGCTGCTGGCCTGCCTGCTGGGCGCTACGTCGGTGAATCCCCTGCCGCCCCACTACCGCTGCACGAACTGCCACTACACCGCCTTCAACCGTGACCATTACGAAGACGGCTGGGACATGCCGGACGCCGTCTGCCCGGCCTGCGGCGGCAGCATGGAGGGCGACGGTCATCGGCTCTCCAGCCGTTCGCTGGCGATGCGACTGCCGGATATCAGCCTTCGCGTCCCCGATGAAATGCGGCAGCTGGTGACGGACTTCATTCCGGACTACTGGCAGTGCATGGACGAGAACGGGACTCTCACGGTGGAGCCCTACAGCGACGAAGAGCTGACCGCGCTGCGTCTCATTCAGTCGGACGGTCAGCAGGGGATCATTGAGATCGGTGCGCTGCGGGATGATGCTCTGGCGCTGGAGGGTCTTCCGCCGCTGACGACCACCTATCACCACATCAAGGCCATGGGCCTGCAAATGGCGGAGGGTGCGTGGAGTCGGGCGGAACAGATCGCCATTCACCGGGGCGAGATCGACATTCTGGACGTGATCGCCTTCCGCGAGGACGTGTATGACCTGATCCGCCAGCACACGCCGCCCAAAGCCCGCGCCGAGAACGGCATCCCCTGGCAGATCATGGAGGCGGTGTGCAAGGGAAAATACGCTCGCTTCGGTATGCCGGAGGAGCTGAAACGCTACCTCGGCTGCACCCTGCGCCTGCCAAAGTACTACATCAGCGCCCTGAAGCGGATCGAATATCTGCCAAAGAAAGGCGACTGCGTGGCAAGGTGGATGATGGAGGGGTGAGAAACAAAGAAAGGGGCCGTTCGGCCCCTTTCTCTTAAGTTTGGCTTGAGATTCTTGCCCACATTTTTATACACGCAGACTTTCTTTGCACTTTATAGAGCTTTGCAATGGGAATTATTTTTGCTTGGCAGGCACGGCTGTGTAGAGGCTGAATCGTGCCTGGCCATCCTACGCAATTCTTATACAACAGAATCCTGTGCTAACACACGACTTGCAGGTTCCCAGCCTTGACTTGCAGCGAGGCGTAGCCAATAACTAGAGGCCGTTGTGTCGCATGGAGTGCCGACGCCATACATACAGCAAAGGCCGGTATAGTACTGCCCGACTCGATCATCTTGCTTAGCCGCCTTTTCGTACTCTTGGTATGTGGTTTCCAATACCCGATGGATATCTTTACCTGTTTGGTATATGTTGCCCAACTTTTTCCAACAGGCATCGTAGCCGCGGTGAATGGCTTTGAGGTACCAATCAATCGCCAAACCGTACTCGCCATTATCACAGGCGATATCTCCCAACAAATTGCACGGTGATGCATACTCTTCACATTTTGCCGCGTCTTCAGCCCACTCTGCTGCAATCTTGCTGCTTTTTTCTACGCCTTCCCCACGATAGTATCGCTGAGCTAAGCTCTGCCCTGTGCGGTAGAATTTCCCTGCCGTTCTTCTGAAATACTGTACTGCAATTTCAAAATGGTTTTCGCTATTCTCTATGCTCAAATAATACATTGCCAGAGTATAGGTTGCAAAAATATCTCCCTTATTGGCCAGTTCCTGTACTTCAGATAAGTATTGGGTAACAAGCTTTTCTCGGGTAGCCGGGTCACGTCGAGAACTGATGGCAGTTTGAATTGCTGAGACAGCATCGCCGGCCTGGCAGCCTCGAGTACTGTACTTGACCATTTCGTCTTTGCTCGGATACTTTCCAGAAAAGCCATCACTGCATATAATAATCAACGGTGCATTCGCACGTGCGTAACCCGCATCCGACAACTGTACTAATAGCGGATAAGCTTCTTTTAGCTTACCTTGCATAAACAGGGCTTCGGCGTGCTGGTATTTGGGCGCTAAAGACATTTCCCTCGCTTGGTCTTCTTGCGTTTCCCATGGAGAATACTTCACAATCATTCTCTGTGTGGGGTCGATAAGTTGCTCAGATTCCGGCATCAAGTTTCCGTCCTCGGTCAAGATTGAAGTGTCAAGAATAGCCTTCACGGCACCAGCCACTGATAGGCACATAGCAATTTCTTTTTTCTCATCCTCAGTATACAATTTTATATCGGCACCTCTTAACCGAATAATTTGTTCCATCCGGACAACCATTGGTTCAAAAACTACGTCAAGTTTCAGAAGTAACCGTTCAAACATCGTAGCGCGCATACGAATACCATTGCAAAGTACCCGCGCAGCCTTCATTTCATCACGATACACCCTTGCCTTTGCCAGATTAGAATAGGCATCATCTTTATTTTTGCTGGCTTTCGCACCTAGAATGAATCCCATAACTGCTAACGCAGGAGCGGCGACCAGACCGCCAAGTACACCTGCGCCTCCGGCGATGCCCAATCCACCGATAGCCTTTGCGCCACCGCCGAGGAAAGCTAGCGTGGCGTTTTTTGCTGCAATGCCACTTAGTGTTGCAATAGCTGTGCCTGTCGTTGCACAAGACCCCAGTGCCATAACGCCACTGTATGCGCCAAAGGCGGCAAGAGCACCAAGAGCGCCACCACCAGCCAAGCCACCAGCCAGCGATGAAGCCATCTCGCTGAGCTGTCTTAATTCTGCCACACCTTGTTCGTCAATTTTAAAGGTTTGATACTCTGTCAATCCTGTTGAATCCTTAATGAGTTCAACATTTTTCAATTTACCAAAGTTCTCTACAAATGAAGCAATACTGTGATTCAACACATATACCTTCTGTTCGCCCAATGCTGTAATAGCATCGCCACTTTTTTTGCGGCTTGATTCAATTTCTGCAGTAGCCCGTTCACAAATACGATTTGCGGATGCATTTGTATCATTAGCATCCTTTTGGTCTACTCCAGCCTTGATAGTCTTTCCGATACCCAGACCACCGCACAAAGCAATAATACCAAAGGCCAAAAAAGGAATCGGCATTGTTATTTTCCTCCCATTACATCAATTTCCGAAATGCTTGTCTGCAAATTCTTTGACATTAACTCGATTTGTTTATCAATTTCCTTGAGCCGTTCATTAATTTGATCATATCCCCAACCGCTCTCATTTTTCAGCCATGCTTGCTGGTTGGTAAGTAAAAGAATTGTATCGGCGGTATCCTCGAACTCTGCAACAAGATCTTTGTTGATATTCCAGATCTTCGCTAAATGCCACACCACTTTTCGCTCTGCCGAGGTGTATGCTTTATCCGCATACCCAAGATTGATCAGTGTCCACAGAAGATTAGCCTGTGCAGTCGGATCTCCTCTCATATAGAAGGGCATGAACCGGTTCTTCTCAGGCGAGACTTTCTTCAGGTTGAAATCTGTCAGGTTATCCAGGATCTTATCGATTTCGGAAATAACTTGTGCTGAATTATCGCCGCGTTCCATAGCTGCAGCTATACTTACGCAATAGTCCAGAACTTCTTTTTTTACTGAGTCATTGACATTCATTTCTTTGTACACTTTGTTCAAAAGTGCCTGCTCAGACTCATGGCACGTTCCATCTACTATCATGAAGAGTGAGCATATCTTCAAAATAGCACGTTTTTCGTCAGTCGAATACCCCATAAACTGATCCTCCTTGTTTTTAAAGGTAAAATGTGCTGCTGCTTTCCATAAACGAAGAAAACTCATCCGCATTTTTTATCGGTGCGTTTTTTCCTAACGACTCTGTAATGCGGTTGGCGCTTGCGATAACACCATCCGCATCTCCGACATTCAGTGCCCCCTGTATGCCGTCAAATGCATCTTTGAATTCCTGCATGCTCGCAGCTAAATATTCGTGAATAACCTCCTCCATCTCAGCGCGATAAGCTTCGATTAGTTTTATCTGCTGCTCACACTCTCGTTCGATACGGGCGCGATTTTCCGCAGCGAGTTTGGCGTCCTTTAAGGCATTTACTAACTCGCCATAGCTGGCAGAAGCTACCGCATAGCCGATCATGCCGCCAATCAACCCTCCTACCACAGGGATGGGGATTGCTGCTTGTCCGATGGTCGCCCACAGGGCAGATGAAAGCATTCCTGTTCCTTGTGCTCCCAAGTCTTCCAAACACTTCACCCCATCTATCTCTCCAGAAAAATAGCGGTGCATTGTATCGCCAACGCTGATTGTCAACGTTATCAAAGCCACAGGGAGCCCTGTTCCGGCGAGATTACGCAGTGTTTCGGACTTTGCATTTTGCATCAATCCTTTCACGGCAGATCCAGTAAAGCCTGTTCCGTACCCTTTCGCGGCCGCAACAGTGGTATCTTTTCCAACATCGCGTATTGCATCTTCAGGTGTTTTTTCATCTCGTATTACAGCTACGACATTCTGAACGATAGATACACTACCGCCAACAAGCGCACCGTACTTGGCAGCTTCTACACCTGCGTGATGCGACACTTTTGCAATGTCTTTTGCTGTAAAACGTAACGGATTGGTACGGGCCTCGAGTGCTTCCTTACTGGTCAGCTTCCCTTTGCGAAGGCCATCCTTCCGTTTTTGAAGTCGTTCCAACTCCTGCTGTTTCTGTTCGGCTAGACTTGTATTTCCACACTTTTCAGCATGCTGAATTTGCTCTTTCGTACGGCTGATACTACTTTCAAACTGGGCAGCAACATCATCGTAATAGTCGGCCGGAATCTCTACGGGAACATCGTTGTCAAAATACTTGTCAAACTTTTGACTCATTAGCTTTTGGCGGCATTGCTGTGCGTTCCCGCCTACATATTTTAGCTGGCGTCCTGTCCCGTCAATGTAGACTCTGTCCTTAGTTACTTCTGCAATATCATATAGCTGCTCGTTGGTTCCGCCGATGGTATGGCCTTTGCCGTCCGGCTGGCGAGTCATGTCATCTGTGCGAATTGTATGCGAAGATGTCTTGCCATCAATTGCCGCCTGTGCATTTTCTCGAGTAGTCGTTGCAATCTCAGCAGAAAATCCGGCTTGCTGTTTCACGTTTTGCTCTGCAAATCCAGGATTGACGTTACTCTCGGAAACTGCCTTCAGCCCTTTCGACAGAACTTGTCCAGAAACTCGGTCTTTACCAGTGTATCCTACAGAAAATTCCTTGACTGCATTACCGTGTCGGTTCACAGTGCCTGTTATAGCACCTAAGACTGCCGCATCCCGCATACCACGTTGCTGCTGCTTCTTTTTCTGCTCATCAGGGTGGGCGGTATTCTCACTCACTGTCTTTTCCCTCTTTTACTTTTGTTTGTGATTTTTCTTTTCCTGCGCTTTTTTTGCAAGTTTCACTGCTACGACTGCTGTCGCTGCTGCCGGACTTACACTTGCAGCCGCAACAGGAAGCATAGTCTTCAAACCCTTTTTCTTTTTGACATCACCCATCTTTAATATCCATCTCATTTCTTCTTTGATTCCTTGACTTTTTCCGCCGCTACTGCTGCGCCAGCCGCTTGTGCAGCAACCGCAGTACCTGCCGCCACATGTGCGGCTGCGGTGCCAGTCAAGCCGATTGCCGCTCCGATTGCGGGTGCAACCAAGCCTCCGGTCGCCACACATACCGCTCCAGCTCCGATGGCAAGCAATGCTTTGGTCAATTTCTTCATAACACAGTCTTCCTTTCATTTATTTGATAATTAGTTTGTATTCTTCACACAGTATTAGTCTTCTCGTTCCCCACTCCTTGGCCATGTCTCTTCTACTCCGCCGAAAAAGATGAGCCAGCCAATTTGCTCTGTTCTGGCCATCTGTGCTGACCACGTTAATCATCGCAAGGATTTTCATTTACAACAAACAGTTTTTTTGGGAGATTGTTAAACATCATATCCTCCGGATGAAGTCTTTATCAAAAGAGGCTTATCACAAAGATTATAGAGAAGCGTTCCTAATACAACGGCTCGAGGCATATCAGTTTGTGATTCTGTTGTAGTGAAATTCTTTATAGTTTCATCAAATTGCGCGGATATGTCGCGCAGATATTCGTTGTGTGCCAAAATCTTACCGTACAGCGCAGTTATTTTCTGCAGTGCGATCTGCGTGTCATTTATTTTTGCATGAAGTCTAATACGTTTTTTCTGGTGCTCATTAAGTTTCTCAATGGCAGGAAATGTGGGCATAAGCGGCGGCATTATTGGCGGTGCTATTGGCAATACTGCTGACCACAATGCCTTGTAGGCGTACAATGCGTTGCTTGCTTCAAAGGATAAGCATCCTGTGCCAATCGAAGGTATTTCACCTTTTTCATTTAGCTTGATGTTTAAACGATCCAAAATCACCTTGGTGGGATCAGGAATATTATGTTCGCTGTCCAACGCGGCTGCTGCTTCTATCGCCGTACGGGCAAAGCCTAACGATGTAAAGATTGGCAATAGCGCACCTATAGGTTGAGGTATTTTTTCATAAGCACATGATACGCGCTGAATTGCAGTATCCAGTTTGCAGAAATCACTAGTTGCCAATGTCTCGTTTGGGAATCTACTTGAACTTTGTATCTCATCTAGAAAAAACTTAATTTTATTCAACACGTCCCATTCGAGTTGACCTAACTGCTGCAGCGATTCGGTTACTGTATCCGATTGCTTCTTGAATTCGGATGTCATCATTTCTAAAAGTTTTTCCGCTTGATTTAGCTCCTCTTTAACTTCCTTTTCCTGTGGCTTTAATTTGGCCGCAGCATACAAGTTTATCGGGTTATATTTTTTCACGCTGGTTTCGCTCCTTCCTGAAGTATCAGCTTCTGTTTTACACCCGTTCCACATACTCCCCCTGACTTCGCAGCCACATGTCGATGCCTTTTCCGAACACCTCTGCCGAGATGAGCCAGCCGTTTTCCTCCGTCTTTATCACCTGCGCCGTGGGGAGCCTGTCCAGCACCGCTTCCAGCGACGGGCCGGTGTAGCGGAAGCGGATATGCTCCAGCTGCCCGCCGTACATGAACTGCACCCGCTTGCGGAACTCGCCCTCCTCGAACCGCTTGGCGTAGGGTACGCGGAAATGTTCGTTCAGCACCTTCACCGACTTGATGCGGTCGATGCGGTAAATCGTCGGAAACAGGTCGTCGGGGTTATCGAAGTCTGTCTTGTCCTCCAGAAAGGCGGTCAGATAGAAGTAATACTCCGAGAACATGATCCCCACCGGCTGCATTCGACGCTTCACCAGCTGCGGATCCTTCATCCGCTGGTACGCCACCTCAATGACCCGCTGATCCCGCACGGCCTGTCCCAACGTCCACAGCGTGTCCAGAATGTGTTGGCCGTGGTGAGGCGGGATGTAGTGGAGCTTTTCATTGGCCACCAGCGCCCGCACGTCCCGCTGATTCTCCGGCGGCACGGCGCAGTCGATGAGCTTGTCCAGAATAGGCAGCATGTCGTCCGATGGGAGAGAGCGGCTCTCCAGCAAGATCTTGCACACCGCCAGCACCTCGCTGTCCGTCAGGCGGCGGGGATCGCGGGACACCATGCGGTAGCCCTTTAGCCGCCCGTCATAGATCACGTCCTGCTCCAGGTGCCGCTCGGCGAAAAAACAGCGCAAGTCCTCCATGTCCCGCTGGATGCTCCGTGGCGTGACATGAAAATCCTGCGCTAATTCCGATTTTTTCAGCACGGCGCCCTGACTCAGCCGGGAGTAGATCTCCAACAGCCGCGCCGACTTCAATTCTGACTGCCGTTCCATGTTTCCTCCGTTCCTCATGCGCCACCAAACACATATTTATATCTATACGATATAATACTATATGTGACAGCTCATGTCAATTGTTGTCCGTTTTTGCTACCATCGTGGGTAGGAGATGATGCGCATGAAATCGATTTATGCAGACAAATACCAGCAGATCGGCTTGAAGATTGCCTACTACCGGAAGCTGCGGGGTCTGACGCAGGAACAGCTGGCGGAACGGCTGGAGCTGAGCCCCGCCTTCATCGGCCACGTGGAGGCTCCCAACATCAACAAGGCTGTGTCGCTGGACACGCTGTTTGACGTGGCCGCCGCGCTGGACGTACCGCCTTATAAATTCTTGCTGTTCGACGAATAATGTCTCTTATAGCACAAGTATAGCACATTAAGTGGACACTGTGTGTCACTCTGCATAAATTTGTCGCTGTTTTCATTCTCAAAAATGGCACAATTTCCAATAACTGTAAAACCTCCGTCGGTGACGGAGGTTTTTCTGCTTTTTTGTGGAAAAGGACACTGGCTGTCCAGTGCCCCCGGTATACTGCGTGTATCAACAATGAGAGGAGAACTTCTATGGAAACCTTGAAACTGATCGGATTTATTGTCTATTGTCTCGCGGGCTACTGGGCGGTCAACCGCACCATCTACGCCAATTATGTCATGTACGGCGATCTGTCCACCATCTTCATGCGCAAGGTGATCGTGGGCGTGCTGGCCGGGCCGGTGTGCATTCCGCTTGCCATTATCAAGACGGTGACGGGGAAGAAAGGCGGGGATGAGTAGGTTTCCGATTCTCCCCTATCCTCCGAATATATACTATAACAATGAAGGCCTCCGGGTAATTCCCGGGGGCCTATTTCTATATCTTGGAGGAATTTCGCTATGACCACACCTATTCGCACCTGCTCCCGCTGCGGCTGTACCGCCGACAACCTGATCGAGTTCCATGACCGCCTGCTTTGCCCGGACTGCCTGGGGGAAATGACCGAGGTCTGCGTCGACTGCGGCACCCGCTTCTGGAATCGTGAATGCCTGACCAACGACCACGGAGACCCGATCTGTCCCGACTGCTGCGACCGCAATTACACCCGCTGCACCCGCTGCGGCAGCCTTATTTCCCTTGATAGCTGCTGGTATCCTTACGACAATGACGATCCCTATTGCAGCGACTGCTGCTCCGACATTGAAAACAGCGCTATCCATGATTACTATTTCAAGCCCCGTCCCATCTTCTATGGCACCGGGCCCCGCTTCTTCGGTGTCGAGCTGGAGATCGACGGCGCTGGTGAGGACAACGAGAATGCCTTGGCACTGCTGAACATCGCCAACCGGAAGCACTCCCTTGCCTATTGCAAGCACGATGGCAGTCTGGACGACGGCTTTGAGATCGTCACACACCCCTTGTCGCTGGAGTACCAGCTCCACGAAATGCCATGGGCCGAGGTGCTGCACGAGGCTGTCGCACAGGGTTATCTCTCCCATCAGGCCGGCACCTGCGGCCTGCATGTCCATGTGTCCCGGAAAGCCTTCGGAGATACCTATGATGCGCAGGACAGCGCCATCGCCAGAGTGCTGTTCTTCGTGGAGTGCCACTGGCGGGAACTGCTGCGGTTTTCCCGGCGGACACAGCGCCAGATGGATCAATGGGCGGCACGCTATGGCTATCGCGACCAGCCCCACGAGATGCTGGAGCATGTGAAAAAGGGCTCCGGGAGCCGCTATACCTGCGTGAATCTGACCAACTGCGATACCATCGAGTTCCGCATGTTCCGTGGAACGCTGAAACTAAATACGCTCCTTGCCACATTGCAGATGGTCGATCACATCTGCGATGTGGCTCTCTATTTGTCGGATGATGAACTGCGGGATCTCTCTTGGAGTAGTTTCGTCAGCGGTATCAAGGAGCCGGAGCTGATCCAATACCTGAAGGAACGAAATCTCTATATCAACGAGCCGACTGAGGCGGAGGGGGAAATCTAAGATGTGTTGTTTGTTTGGAATCTGCGACTACAAAGGCGGCCTGACTGCCGCTCAGAAGCGCCGTCTTGTGTCCGCGCTGGCCACCGCCAGTGAAGACCGTGGCACGGACGCCACCGGCATTTCCTATAATTCCGACGGCCATCTGGCAGTGTATAAACGTCCGTGGCCTGCCCACCTGATGCGCTTCCGCCTGCCGGAGAACGTCCGCTGCGTCATGGGCCACACCAGAATGACCACCCAGGGGGACGAGAAGAAAAATTGCAATAATCACCCGTTCGTAGGTACGGCAGGTATGCCTTTCGCCCTGGCGCACAACGGAATCCTTTACAATGACAAGGAGCTGCGGCAGGAGAGAAATTTGCCCGATACCAATATTGAGACAGATTCGTATATCGCCGTACAGCTGCTGGAGCAGCAGGGAAAACTGAACTTCTCCACCATCCGCACCGCGGCAGAGGCCCTGGAAGGCACCCTGACGCTGACGATCTTGGACGGACGGGACAACCTCTACATTATAAAAGGAAATAATCCGCTGACACTGTACCACTTCCCGCGGCTGGGCCTGTACACATATGCCAGCACGGAAGCAATCTTGAGAAAGGGCCTCAAGAAAGGCCTGCCCCGCGCAGAGCGCCCGGTGGAGGTGGTGATGAAGGAGGGGGATATCCTACGCATTGACCGGCATGGCCGCTATACTGTGGAGCAGTTCGATACCTGCAATCTGTGGAATGGCGCAATGTCCTTCAGTTGGCTGCATTGGGACGTATATGCCGAGGACACGGAGTACGTTCGTGATCTCAAATCCATCGCCCCGGCTTATGGATACGATCCACATGACATTGACGCCTTTCTGCACTACGGCATGTGCCCGGAGGAAATCGAGGAACTGATGTGCTGTGGGGAGGTATAAAAGTGCGGGTAATAATTTGGGCGCGGAAGGAGGAAGTATTGTGAGGTGGAACTGGAAAATTGCATTAGAGCTTTGCGGTATTGTATTGGCGGCATTGCTCAAGCTCTGCGTTCCGCAGGACGATGACCACGATTGATGTGCCAATAGGGTGTACCCTAACGGCACGCAGAAAAAGAGTCCCAATAGGTTCGCTTTCCACATTCTGGCACGTGCCATCTGCGGAAGGAACTCTATTGGGACTGGTAAATGAGAGGAGGTACCTTGCACTTGAAAATCGGATACATCCGCATATCCACCACCGACCAGAATACCGCACGGCAGGAACTGCTGATGGAGCAACTGGGTGTGGATGAGGTTTATATCGACCGTATGAGCGGTAAGAATACCAATCGCCCGGAATTGCAGAAAATGATGGAATATGTCCGGCGGGGCGACACGGTGATCGTGGAGGCCATCAGCCGTTTCGCCCGCAATACCCGCGATCTGCTGGAGCTGGTGGAGAAGCTGTCCGCCAAGGGCGTGGAGTTCGTCAGCAAGAAGGAAGCCATCGACACCACCACGCCTACCGGCAAGTTTATGCTGACGGTGTTCGGCGCTGTGGCGGAGCTGGAGCGGGAGTATACCCTCCAGCGCCAGCGGGAGGGCATCGCCATTGCCAAGGCCAACGGCGTCTACAAAGGCCGCAAGCCCATCCAGCCGCCGGAGCTTGAGAAGGTCATGGCCAAGTGGCAGCGCCGGGAAATCACCGCCGCCGAGGCCATGCGGCAGATGGGGATGAGTAAGAGTACCTTTTATCGGAGGGCAAAAGGGCAACCACCTCTGTCTTGAAACCGCTGTTTGTCCCTTGTTATGTAGGACTTTTTTGCAGTGAGTTTTCACTTCTATGTGTGAGTGAAAGTGAAAATTCACCCTGCGGAGTGAATTTTAAGTGAATTTTCACTTCTTGCCATTGAAAAAATGAAAAAACGGAGTATAATAAGGGCAAGACGATTGGGAGGTGCCAAATATGCAGTACGAAAATGAGCGCGTGGAATATAAGTCCCAGATGATCGACGACATTTACAAGGAAGTCATTGCCTTCGCCAACACGGAAGGCGGTGTGATCTACATCGGCATCGACGATCAGGGCAATGTAATTGGCATCGATAATGTGGATGAAACCTATACCCGACTGACCAATGGCATTCGGGATGCCATCGCGCCGGATGTGACGGTATTTGTGCGCTACATTTTGCAGGACAATAAAGTCATTCGCATAGAGGTCGGAGAGGGAAGCTATAAGCCTTATTATCTGAAAGGCAAAGGCTTGAAGCCTACCGGCGTCTATGTCCGGCAGGGAGCCTCCAGTGTGCAGGCTTCTCCGGAACAGATCCGCCGGATGATCAAGGATTCGGACGGAGATGTATTTGAAGAGATGCGTACCTTGCGGCAGGATCTGACCTTTAATAGCGCCGCAGCGGCATTCAAACGCTACAAAGTGGCGTTTTCGGAGGATAAGTTTATCGCACTGGGGCTGCGGAATATTCATGACGACCAGTATACAAATCTGGCGCTGATCCTCTCTGACCAGTGTCCGCATACCACAAAAGTTGCAGTATTCGGCGACCGGGAGAATATTACGTTTAAGGATGCCAAGGAGTTTGGCGGTTCGATTTTCAAACAGTTGGATGACAGCTATGATTATCTTGCGCTATGCAACCGCACGGCTTCTGTGTTCAAGGGGTTGGAGCGCCTCGATAAGCCTGACTACCCGGAGGAGGCTATCCGTGAGGCATTGCTGAACGCGCTTGTCCACCGGGATTACAGTTTCAGTGGCAGCGTGATTATCAATGTCAACGACGAGTGCATGGAGTTCATTTCTCTTGGCGGATTGCTGCCCGGTCTGTCAGCGGAGGACATTCGCAGTGGTATTTCTCAGCCCCGTAACCGGAAGCTGGCTGAGATATTTCATCGCCTGCGCCTGATTGAATCTTACGGTACGGGCATCCGCAAGATCTATGCGCTGTATAAAGATTGTCCAGCGCAGCCCCGCATTGAAGTGACCCACAACACGTTCAAGCTGATACTCCCGAATATGAATACTGCGTCTACAGAGGCGGCAGGCAAAAAGACGGAAGCCGATCCAAATGCACCGGCCATCACGCCCCAGATGAAAACAGTACTTGATTATCTGGCGGAGTATGACGAAATAAGCGACGAGGAGCTGCAGGAGCTGCTGAACATCAAAAAGACCAGAGCCTATCTGCTGACCCGCCAGATGCGCGAGGAAAACCTGATTGAGATCGTGGGCAAAGGCGCAGCCAAGAGGTATAAACTTTCAAAGTGAAGAAGAAAGGTATAGGAGTCATCAGGTAATCAACCTGATGACTCCTATACCTTTAGAGCCGCTATGTATCACTTTCCTCTGCTGCGCCAAACAACAGCCGCAGATAATCCTGCCGTCCATCCAGAATACGGGCGACCTGTACCGTTTCGTTCTCAACACGGTAGAATAAGAAATAGTTTCCGCTGAGCAGCGCACGCAGATCGGTCTCTCTGCCGATTTTGGCCGAAACAGCAAAGCCCAGATGCGGATTTTGCTGTAGATGCTCTAGATCGTGAGTAATGTTCCTCACAATTCGCTGTGCAGCCTGCGGGTTATGCAGCTCCAGCGAGATGTAGGCCTTGATCTCCGCCAAGTCACTGGCTGCCGCCGGCGTGATACGCAGTTTATTCATCCGTCAGTCCGAGCTGGGACTCCACTTCTTCCAGTGAGAGCCAGCCCCCTTCTTCCGCAGATTTCCAGCCCTTGTCGATCTCGGCCATGAGCTGCGCCGCAGCCTTGGATTTCATGTACTCCGCATTTTCAGGGGACAGCAGGAACGGGAATCCCTTGCTGTTCAGTGATTGCTGGAGAAAAATATTAAAAGCGTCCGTCAGGCTCAGACCGTAGGCGGAAAAAACATTTTCCGCCTCCTGCTTGATCTCCGGATTGATACGCATCTGAAACGTGGCCGTTTTCGGCGCGGAAGCCACATTGATATCTGACATAGTAGCAGCCCTCCTTTTCTTTAGTATACCCACAATGCGGATGTGCGTCAATACGTTGTCACTACATTTCTTGCGAACTCATAATGAATATGCTATAATGCAATTGAGTCAGATAGCCCCCTTCCTGACTCACCAGACCGAAAGAGGTCCAAAGCGAACGAGCGAGAACGTATTGTTGAAGGGGGAATACACATGAGAGCTTTTTTGAAGGCTATTCGCACATTCCTTAGGCGTATTCAATTTACAGTCACCCTAAAAACACCTTTCATTGATTTCTCGTTCGCTCTCTTGCTGATTCAGTTGCTTTTGATTGGCAGCTTTCAATAATACATTATGGCAATCTCAGAACTGCTAGAGAAACAAGTATAACAAAAAGAAGCCCAGCATCGCGCCGTTTGACGTGATGCTGGGCTTCGTACTTAGTTCCATTCCTCAGCTAATAGGAAATCGCGGATATTCCGGTGCTTGATCCCGTTTCGGCTCATATCGAACTCATCGAGAGAAACAACGTACTTCGGGAAGTTGTCTCGAATGTTATCATACGCGCCAAACTCACGGTTGACCGTTTCTTCCGATGCCAGCAGGTAAGTGACCTGAACATACAGTTTTTCGCCGCGCTTGTCGCATACAAAATCAATTTCCTTATCGCCTGTTCTGCCGACAGTTACTTCGTAGCCCCGACGCAGCAATTCCAGATACACGATATTCTCCAGAATGAGATTGATGTCCCGCATATTGCCGCCGAAAACAGCCTCGCGGATGCCGTGATCGGCAATATAATACTTCTCGTTGGAGGTAAGGATCTGTTTGCCCTGCAAATCCTCCCGCTTCACCTGATAGAACAGGTACGCCTCGCAGCAGTATTTGATATAGTTCAGGATCGTTTCCGGGGCAACGGTGCGCTGCTCGTTTTTCAGGAACTTCGCAAGCGAGGTCGCAGAGAAGGTCGTTCCCACATTGGCGATCACATAGGCAATGATTCGTTCCAGCAGATCAACATCCCGGATTTTATTCCGTTTCACGATGTCCTTAAGCTGGACAGAGTTGAACAGATCGTGAAGATATTGCTTGGACGGCGCATCCGCATAGCGGAGGTTTGCGAGGTAGGGCATTCCTCCGGCAAGCAGGTACTTTTGGAAACACTGCTGGATGGACGCATCGGGTGTGATCGAGCGATATAGCTCCATGAACTCCCCGAATGAGAACGGATAGATCACAAACTCCACATAGCGTCCACCCAAATAGGTCGCAAGCTCACCGGACAGCAACTTTGCATTGGAGCCGGTGATATAAATGTCACAATCCAGAGAAACGCGGAAAGAGTTGATGCACTTCTCCCAGTCCTTGACCTCCTGTATTTCGTCAAAGAACAAATAGACCTTGCCCTCTATTTCTGCGGCTCTCTTGGTGATCTCGTCGTGCAGCGCCTGCGCGGTTTGCAGGTGGGAATAGCCCATATCTTCAAAGTTGATGGAGATAAACTGCGTCGGGCTGACACCGGACTCCGTGAGTTCCTGTTTGATCAGCTCCAACATGACCGACTTTCCGCAGCGGCGGATACCGGTCATGACCTTGACCAGCTCCGTTCCGATGAACGGACGGATACGGCTCATATACAGTTCGCGTTTAATCATAAAACTTCACCCTCCTTCCGTGGCTGACCACAGTATATCACATTTACGATTGAAACTCAATGGAGAAATTACAAAAATATAAGTTATAACTGATAAAATACAAAATTCGACAAGGAATTTCAGATAAACTTTGATGAAATGAGCGCGGCTCTCGTAAATGTCGATTACGTCCTTGTTATATCGTGATATTCGCTATGTATGTTATTTCCACCTGGTGTCCTATGGCTGTTCTGTCCGCCCTCACAAAACTCATTGTTCGTATGGGCGTCATCTTCTTGACCATCTGGCCGCCGACGGAGCCGGCCTCGCGGCTGGTCAGGTCGCCGTTGTAGCCGTTCTTCAGGTTGACGCCCACCTCATTGGCGGCCTCCATCTTGAACTTATCCATAGCGGCACGGGCCTCGGGGATGTTCAGCTTGTTGGTGTTCTTAGCAGACATGATTGTAATCTCCTTTCGTGTGTTGTCAAGCAAGTGAAATGCTTGTCGATTGGGTATCGCAATGCTAGATTTCCCTCATATCCGCCCAATATGCGCTTTGCGGCATTGGTAATTTTTGTGTGCAAAAAAGCACAGCCGGGAGCATTTACAGCAGAGTGTCCCGCAACCCCAAAAGCTTTGCAAAAAATTCACGATTTCAGGGGTAGTATTTTTTCCACATGGTGGTACAATACACTGTGACAATTGTCACAGTGTCAAGGAGGGTATCATGCAAGTTGTCAAAACCTTTATCAAGGACCATCCCCACATGTGGTGGGGGCTGTTCCTGCCGCTGTATCTGGCGGCGTTCTTCACCATCGAGGCATTCGTCGACGGCCCCTACTGGACCACGCAGACGCCGCTGGACGCCTGGATCCCGTTCTGCCCATATTTCATTGTGTTCTACATGAGCTGGAGCCCCCTGCTGGCGGTGCTGGGCGTCTATCTGATCCTGAAGGACGCCGAGGGCTTCCGCCGGTATATCTGGATGCTGGCCATCTCCTTTTTCAGCGCCACCATATTCTGTGTGCTGGTGCCCAACTGCCAGGAGCTGCGTCCGGCGGACCTGCAGGTGACAGATATCTTCACCTGGGCGGTGCAGCTGACCTATGACCTGGATACCAACACCAACGTGTTCCCCAGCGTCCATGTGCTGGGCGTCGTCGCGGCGGTGCTGTCTGTCTGGGAGACGCCGGGACTGCGGAAGACCGGCTGGCGCTGGGCCGCCGCGGCCTATGGCCTGGTGATCATCGCCGCCACGCTGCTGGTGAAGCAGCACGCCCTCATCGACGTGCTGGCGGCCATCCCCTGGGGCCTGGTGTCCTATTTCATCGTATACCGCGTCATCGGAAAGCGGCGGGACGCCGCACTTTCCCTGCGTTTACAGAGAGATTAACAAGAGAGAAGGCAAACGATATGGTAAGTTCCCCATTGCTGGAGGGCGTCAGCCCCCAGGAGTACCAGACCATGCGCGCGTGTCTGGGGGTGTATGAGCAGCGCTTCCGGCCCGACGATGTAGTCTATGATTTTGGCGACCGGCGGAGACAACTGGGCATCGTCACCCAGGGCAGCGCCGTGGTGGAGCGGATCGACCGGGAGGGCGGCCGGGCCATTCTGGAGCACCTGGCGCCCGGCGGCGTGTTCGGCGAAATGATGATGTTCAAGGCGGCGGGGGACGACAGCCTGCTGGTGCGGGCCGTTACGCCCTGCCAGATCAGCTTTCTGCGGGACGAGGCGGTGCTGCGCCGCTGTGAACACGCCTGCCCCTGCCACGGTCGCATGGTGGAGAACCTGTTCCATCTGGTGACGGAGAAGGCCATGTCCCTGTCCGAGCGGGTGGAGGTCCTCAGCCGCCGTTCCATCCGGGAGAAGCTGCTGCGCTACTTCCAACTGCAGGCTGCCAAGGGCCGGGGCCGGTCCTTCCAGCTGCCCTTCTCCCTCAGCGCCTTGGCGGACTATATCTCCGCCGACCGCAGCGCCATGATGCGTGAGCTGAAGAAAATGCGGGAGGAAATGCTGGTGACCATCACCGGCCGCCAGGTGACGCTGCCGTAAAAAGCATAAGCTCCCGTCCGGGCCTTACGCACCGGGCGGGAGCTTTCTTCTTTACAGCACTATTACAATAAGGCCGACGAGCGGCGCAAAGATCAGGCCGAGCACCATGCCCCTCAGGCTGGCCTTGCAGTGAAACCAAACAGCCGAAGGCTCAACCGGGCTTACCTGCGCCAGCTTGTAGAACTTATCAAAAGGTGCCAGCAGGATATCCACCACCAGGAAGTCGTACCAATCCACCACCAGCCACAGAAGATATGCGGTCCGAGCCGCTTCTGCAAATGTGGTGATGCCGTTGATGAACCGCAGAACAAGGGCAAACAGAGCGGCGTAAACCAGGATCGCGGACGCTTTGCGGATGACGGCGCCCTTTTTCGCCGGCGGTTTCTCCGCAACCATGTGCAGCTCACGCAGCCGGTCTATCACAACAGGCGGATAGTCATTGACAAAAGCCTCCCGCCGCTTCGCACATAGCAGCTCCAGCGTAGCCGTAAATAATACGCAGGCAGCGGCACATTCTATCAGAAAAAGCATAAGCGGACCTCCTTGTCCAGTCTTTTTTTATTATACCACCCCGTCCCGCCGAAGGCAATGGACCGGGACCGGCGCAGGCCGTCCATAGGCTGTTTCTCCGGCGAATTGCACCGCAATTCTTGTCAAAAGTGTGTAAGATGTGCATTGACGGCGTCCTATGTTCGTGATAAAATAAACAAAGTTCCCGGAGACGCCTGCGGAAAGGGCGCAGGTAAGGAAAAAACAGAAATGAGGGAGTAAGTATGTATCGCATCGTGAAAAAGGAAGCGCTGAAACCCACCGTGATCCTCTATGAGATCGAGGCACCCATGGTGGCCAAGAAGGCGCAGCCCGGCCAGTTCATCATTCTGCGCGTGGATGAGAATGGTGAGCGTATCCCCATTACGATCCATGACTATGACCGCGAGAAGGGCACCGTTACCATCATCGTTCAGACGGTGGGCGCCACTACGGAGAAGCTGAGCCACAAGCAGCAGGGCGACTGCCTGCACGATTTTGTCGGCCCGCTGGGCCGTCCCACCGAGACCGAGGGTAAGAAGAAGGTCTGCGTGGTGGGCGGCGGCGTCGGCTGCGCCATCGCGTATCCCGTTCTGAAGAAGTTCCATGACTGCGGCGCGGAGGTCCACGCTGTGGTGGGCTTCAAGAACAAGGACGTGGTCATTCTGGAGGATAAGTTCAAGGCTGTCTCCAGCGTGCTGAAGGTCTGCACCGACGACGGCTCCTATGGCCAGAAGGGCCTGGTCACCGAGGCGCTGAAGGAGCTGCTGGACGCCGGCAACGTGTATGACGAGATCTTCGCCATCGGCCCCATGATCATGATGAAATTCGTCTCCAAGACCACCGAGCCTTACGGCGTGCCCACCACCGTGTCCATGAGCCCCATCATGATCGACGGTACCGGCATGTGCGGCGGCTGCCGCCTGACCGTGGGCGGCGAGACCAAGTTCGCCTGCGTGGACGGCCCCGACTTCGACGGCCATCAGGTGGACTGGGATCTGGCTGTCAAGCGCAATCAGATGTATCACGACTTCGAGGTGCGCAAGCATGACGAGGTCTGCAATCTGTACAAGCAGGAGGTAAAGTGATCATGGCGAATATGAGCTTGAAGAAGAACGAGATGCCCTCTCAGGACCCCAATGTCCGCAATAAAAACTTCCTGGAAGTGGCCCTGGGCTACACCGAGGAGCAGGCCCTGGACGAGGCTGCCCGCTGCCTCAACTGCAAGAACCATCCCTGTGTGGACGGCTGCCCCGTCAACGTCCGCATTCCCGAATTTATCCAGAAGATCGTGGTGAAGGACTACGAGGGTGCCTATCAGGTGATCCATCAGACCAGCTCCCTGCCCGCCGTGTGCGGCCGCGTCTGCCCCCAGGAGAGCCAGTGCGAGATGCACTGCGTCCGCGGCAAGAAGGGCGACCCCGTGGGTATCGGCCGTCTGGAGCGCTTTGTGGCCGACTGGCACAACGCCCACAGCACCGAGGCTCCCACCAAGCCCGAGTCCAACGGCCACAAGGTGGCCATCGTGGGCTCCGGCCCTGCGGGTCTGACCTGCGCCGGCGACCTGGCCAAGAAGGGCTATGAGGTCACCGTGTTCGAGGCACTGCACCTGGCCGGCGGCGTGCTGGTGTACGGCATCCCCGAGTTCCGTCTGCCCAAGGCCATCGTCCAGAAGGAAGTGGACGGCCTGAAGGCCATGGGCGTCAAGGTGGAGACCAACACCGTGGTGGGCCGCACCATCACCATCGACGAGCTGATGGAGGAGAACGGCTTCGAGGCCGTGTTCATCGGCTCCGGCGCGGGTCTGCCCATGTTCATGCACATCCCCGGCGAGAACCTGAAGGGCGTTTACTCCGCTAACGAGTTCCTGACCCGTATCAACCTGATGAAGGCCTATCGCGAGGACAGCGATACCCCCATCATGGACCTGAAGGGCAAGAAGGTGGCCGTGGTCGGCGGCGGCAACGTGGCCATGGACGCCGCCCGCTGCTCCAAGCGCCTGGGCGCTGAGGTGTGGGTGGTCTACCGCCGCGGCATGGAGGAGCTGCCCGCCCGTCACGAAGAGGTGGAGCACGCCATCGAAGAGGGCATCATCTTCAAGACCCTCAATAACCCCATCCAGATCAACGGCGACGAGCAGGACTGCGTCAAGTCCATGACCTGCATCGAGATGGAGCTGGGCGAGCCTGACGCCTCCGGCCGCCGCCGTCCCATCGAGAAGAAGGGCAGCGAGTTCGACCTGCCGGTGGACGCCGTCATCATGTCCCTGGGCACCAACCCCAACCCCCTGATCAAGAGCACCACCAAGGGTCTCGAGGTCAACAAGAAGGGCGGCATCATCGTCAACGAGGATGGCCTGACCTCCCGCCAGGCGGTCTATGCCGGCGGCGACGCCGTCACCGGTGCTGCCACCGTCATCCTGGCCATGGGTGCCGGCAAGCTGGGCGCCAAGTCCATCGACGAGTATCTGAGCAATAAGTAAACAACGCCTACATAAAAAGATGAGCCGTGCAAACGGCTCATCTTTTTTACGCGTCTTTTCCTGCATACAGATCCTCGCACTCCTGCTGCGCCTGTGTCAGCAGTGCCTGGATCCTGGCGGGCAGAAGCAGCTCTCGGAATGCGGCCTTGTCACGCTCCAGCAGCTCCAGTACATCCTCCGTGGCGGCAAAAAGCGTGAGGTACATTTTTTCATAGTCAGGCATCGTTTGTTCGTTCCTTTCTTCGGATAAAATCATTATAGAACATTGTGGATATATACACAATATCCGTTTTGCAGAAAAATTTCTATAATGAATCTATTACAGGAAAGGGGGTGGACAGCATATTCGATTACAGCCCATTGTGGGAGACCATGCAGCGCAAAGGCATATCACAGTATCGTCTGCTGAAAAGCGGCGTTGACAACAAGACGCTGGATGCTTTGAAGAAAAACAAGAATATCACCATGGTCACACTGGAAAAGCTGTGCCGGATCATTGACTGTTCACCCAATGACGTGGTACGGTTTTTGTATGAACAATAACGAAAGAGACGGCCTCCGCCGTCTCTTTTTTACTGCATCGCCTTTGCCACGTCGCTTTTGAACTGCGTCCATTCCCCCTCGTTCTGGACGAAGTACAGGGGACACTGCTTGCCGGTCACGTCGTAGTGGCGGATGATGCCCTCCCGGGCGTCCAGACCGTAGAGATCGCACAGCCAGGCCGTCAGCTTCACCAGCGTGTCATAGGTGGCCTGGCTGGGCTTTCCGTCGGCGTCGGGGTGGCAGAACTCGATGGACACGGTGTCATAGTTCCGGTCGTTGGAGCAATAGGCCACCTCATCCAGGGGGACGCACAGCAGCGCCTCGCCCTCCATGCCCACGATGAGATTGCTGCTGGCGGAGGTGTCGCCGGTGGTGGCCAGATTTTCGAAATAGGAGCGGTTCTGCCCCGCGGTGGTGTTGGGATTGCCCACATAGTGGATCACCACCGCGTTGACCCGTTGGAGCTTGTCGCCGCAGCGGGAGTACTGGTTCACCGGCAGCAGATCCTCCTTCACATAGTCCGGCAGGGTGATGCTGGCGGGGATGTTGCTCTTCTGCGGCTTGGCGGAGACGCCCCCGTCGTTTGTGCTGCTCTCTCCGCCGCCGCGATTGTGGGCGCGGCCCACGCAGCAGCCGGAGATGAATCCGCTCAGAAACAGCACCAGCGCCATACCGATCAGCAGGACGCGCCGCCGCATATCTCGCCGGGGATCGCGCCGCCGCGGTGCGGCCCGACGGGCGGGCGGGGGAGTCTGCCGGGCCGGAGCCTCCTGCGGAATATCCTGCTGTGATGTGAAAAACTCGGTGTACATGGGCGCTCTCCTTTTTTATCTCTCTGCCTATATAGACGCGGATTCTGAAAAATTGTCACAGAAAAACGGAAAATTTCCCAAAAGAATGACCGGCCACGGCGAGACGGAATGTCCCGCCGTGGCGCGCTGCGTTATCGGGTGTAGGTGTAGTTGAAGGTAGTGGCCGTCTCGGCGGTGAGGTCTGTATAGTAATGGCCGCCGAAGGTGACGGAGGTCACGGCATCCACATCCACCATACGGTTGAAGCTGTACGCGCTGCCGATGATGTGATAATCCTTATCCGCAATGCACAGGCCCACCACCCAGTTCATGATGTTGTCCTTTTCACTCTCCACCACATACTGGCTGCCGTCGGCCATGTGCAGCACCAGCTCATCGGAAACCGCATCGGTCACGTTGCCTGTGGCAGCGGCGGGATTGGGCATACGGATGCCCAGCGCGGACACCGTTACGGTATCGCCGCTCTCCGCTGTAAAGGTAGTGGCAGGCAGATAGGTGCGGGGCGTGATGCTGATGATGCCGCCCCAGTCGCCGCCGCTTTGACCGGCAACGGCGAAGACCAGGTCATCTCCCCTGTTCCAGAAGCCGAAGTCGCTGAAATAGACCACCAGATGCAGCTCCGTATCAGTGCTGGCGGCGGCGTCCAGATATACCTCTGTGTCCATGTGGTGATCGCTGCCGACATATCCCACGAACAGCACGGGATCCTTCACCGTGTCGACCTTGCCGTAGCCCACGTCCCGATAGTCCACGCCGTCGGGGTGGGACAGGGTATAGGTCAAAAAGCCGGAGCCGTTCTCGTCAATAAGGAAGGTGTTCAACTTGATGGTATAGCCATCTACCTCCATGACGGCGTCCACAGTGGATAGGTAGTCCCCCACCAGTCGCTGCATGGTCCCGGCGTCCACGGCTACCCGCTCCATCTTGGGCAGGTTCAGCACTTGGCCGCTGTTGTCGGTAACGATGGGGGTGTCGCTGCCGATACTGTCAGCGCCGAAGGCGCTCAGGTCGGCATCGGTAACGCTGTCCGCCGGGGCCACGTCGGCCTTGATGAGCGTGGCGATGCCCACGGCGCCCGCCACGGTGATGCACATGGCCAGCACCGCAGCCACCAGCATGCCTTTTGTCAGTGTATGACGTCTTTTCTTTCTCTGTACCACTTTATATACCTCCGAAAGTGTGTCAGGGGAGGCATGCAGTGTGGAGAAGGTCTTCTGAAACAGTTTCCGGTCAATCATATTGCAGTACCTCCGTCAAAGTTGCTTTCAATTTTCCTCTGGCCCGGAACAGCCGGGTGCGGACCGTCTCCTCCGGCACCGCCAGCATCTCGGCGATCTCCTTCTGGGAGTACCCCTCGTAGTAATACAGCAGCACCGGCACGCGATAGCGCTTGTCCAGCGCCATCACCGCGTCGAACAGCTCACGGCACTCCGGGGCCTCGAAGGACAGTGCGCTTTCATAGTCGGCGATGTCCTCCATCCTGTGCCACGGGGAGCGGAAGATGTTCTTGCACCGGTTCACCGTCACCCGGATCAGCCAGCGCTTGAGATGCTCGCCATCGCGGAAGGGGGTGTCGGTCTTATAGAGCTGTATCAGTACGTCCTGGGTCACATCGTCGGCGTCCGACTTGCTGCGCAGATAGCTGTACGCCACCCGGAAGATGGTGTCCATATACCGCTCCGCCGCCAGGGCAAATTCTTGATCTGTCATGGGAATGATCTCCTTGAAAAGCTTTTCACCATCATAACACACGACCCGGCGGAAATGTTTCGCCGGGGAGGAAAAAAGTGAGAAAAGGCCGCCGGTTCACCCGGCGGCCTGCTTTTCTGACGGTTATTTCGCCTGCTTCATGCTGAGACTGATGCGCTTTTTCTTCTCATCCACCTCCAGCACCACCACTTTTACGATATCGCCCACGGACACCACCTCCGAGGGGTGGCGGATGAACTTGTTGGACACCTGGGAGATATGCACCAGCCCGTCCTGGTGGACGCCGATGTCCACAAACACGCCGAAGTCGATGACGTTGCGCACCGTGCCGGTCAGCTCCATGCCGGGCTTCAGATCCTTCATCTCCAGTACGTCGGTGCGCAGGATGGGCTTGGGCAGCTCGTCACGGACGTCCCGTCCCGGCTTCAGCAGCTCCGACACGATGTCCCGCAGAGTGGGCACGCCTACGCCGATGGCCTGGGCGGCATTCTCCTCGCCATAGGCTCTGACGCGCTGCGGCAGGTCGGCGATGCCCCCGGCCTTCACGTCCGCCAGCGTGTAGCCCGCCAGCTCCAGCAGCGCCTTGGCGGCGTCATAGCTCTCCGGATGGACGGCGGTGTTGTCCAGCACGCTCTTGCTCTCCGGCACCCGCAGGAAGCCCGCGCACTGCTGGAAGGCCTTGGGCCCCAGCTTGGGCACCTTCTTGATCTGGGCCCGAGAGGTAAACGCCCCGTTCTCCTCCCGATAGGCCACCACATTTTTCGCCGTGGTGCCGTTCAGTCCCGCCACCCGCTGCAAAAGAGACGGCGACGCCGTGTTGATGTCCACGCCCACGGCGTTGACGCAGTCCTCCACTACGCCGCCCAGCGCCTCGTCCAGCTGCTTTTGCGGCATGTCGTGCTGGTACTGGCCCACGCCGATGGCCTTAGGGTCGATCTTTACCAGCTCCGCCAGCGGATCCTGCAAGCGCCGGGCGATGGATACGGCGCTGCGCAGGTTCACGTCGTACTGGGGGAACTCCTCCGCCGCCAGCTTGCTGGCGGAGTACACGGAGGCCCCCGCCTCCGACACGATCATATAGCTGACCTGTGCGCCGCCCTCGTTCACCCGGCGGATCAGCTCCACCGCCATCTGCTCCGTCTCCCGGCTGGCGGTACCGTTGCCGATGGCGATGTGCTCCACGCCGTGCTTCCGGATCAGCTTGGCCAGCGTGGTGATGGCCTCCTCCTTCTGCCGCTGGCCGTAGGTGGGATACACCACCGCGGTGTCCAGCACCTTGCCGGTGCCGTCCACCACCGCCACCTTGCACCCCATGCGATAGCCGGGGTCCAGGCCCATGGTGACCTTGCCCTTCACCGGCGGCTGCATCAGCAGGGGCTTCAGGTTCAGGGCGAACTGCCCGATGGCCCCCTCGTTGGCGCTGTCCGTCAGCGTGGAGCGGGCCTCCCGCTCCAGCGAGGGATAGATCAGCCGGTCATAGGCGTCCTCGCAGACGGCTTTGATGAATTCCATAGCCGGGGAGCCGGGCTTCACCACCGCCCGCCGCAGCAACGGCAGCGCCGCGTCCCGGTCCAGCAGCACGGTGACGGACAGGATGCCCTCCTTCTCGCCCCGGTTGATGGCCAATATCTGGTGCCCCGCCAGCTTGGAAAGCAGCTGGTCAAAGTCGTAGTACAGCCGGTACACGCTGTCCTCCTCCGTGGCGGCCAGGCTCCGCAGATGCCCCTGCCGCATCAGGAGCTCCCGCAGCGCCTTCCGGATGCCCGCGTCGTCCGACAGCATCTCCGCGATGATGTCGTTGGCCCCCTGCAAAGCGTCCGCCGCCGTCTCCACGCCCTTCTCCGGGTCGATGTACGCCTGCGCCGCGTCCTCCGGCGCGGGACAGTCCCGCTCCTGGGCCAGCAGCAGCTGGGCCAGCGGCTCCAGCCCCTTCTCCCGCGCCGCCGTAGCCCGGGTGCGCCGTTTCTGCTTATAGGGGCGGTACAGGTCCTCCACCTCCGCCAGCGTTTTGGCGCTGTCGATGGCGGCGCTCAGCGCCTCCGTCAGCTTGCCCTGCTCGTCGATGGCCTTCTTCACCGCCTCCCGCCGCTCGTCCAGATTGCGAAGGTATTGCAGCCGCTCCTCCAGCGTCCGCAGGGCCGTGTCGTCCATGGCCCCGTGCAGCTCCTTGCGGTAGCGGGCGATGAAGGGGATGGTGTTGCCCTCGTCCAGCAGGCGGACCACATTTTCCACGTGCCGGGGGTCCTTGTCAAGCTCCTGTGCCAGGGTCTGAATGATATCCATATCGTTTCCTTTCCTTCCTCGTGCATTTCGTGTTTCCTGCCCAGTATACCACCCGCCGGGACGGCAAATCAAGTGCCGCATCATACTTTGGTATGATTGACAAAATCGGAAAAATCCGTAAAATGGAGAGTAAGATAAAACTGGAATGAAATGGAAATTCATACAGGTTTTCAATAGCAACGAAGAAAGGGAGAAATCATGAAGAAACGGATCATCAGTTTGCTTATGTGCCTGGTCATGACCTTCAGCCTGCTGCCCACGGCGGCGTGGGCGGAGCTGGCCCCGGCACAGGGCGAAGAGCAGCCCTCCGCCCGGACCGAAACGGCCCAGGCCGCTGCCGCCGCCCCCCAGAGCGGCGAAAGCACCGTGGCCGTCCAGGCCGGCACCGCTGTGGCCAAAATCGGCGACACGGAATATGCCACGCTGGAAGCTGCGTTCAAAGCTGCGATTCCAATGGGGCATCCCATAATAAAGCTGCTGCAAAACGTAACACTTAGCTCTAACAGCAGCGGCTACGGCATTTATGTAGAAGGAACCAGTGTCACGCTGGATCTGAACGGCTACACGATCAGCCAGGAAAAGTCGGTCGTTGGCAGCCAGGAATGCGGCGTCTTTTATGTGAGCGACTATAGCCTGACCATTACGGACAGCAGTGCAAACGGTAACGGTGCGATCGAGCAGCCTAACAGAGGCACTGCCGTGTATGCGGACAATGGCAACGGCCAGGTTATCGTCGAAAAAGGTAAGATCAGAGCCACAGCGGTGGAGGAAAACTCGGCTGCCAATACTCCGAACTGTGCCGTTTTTGTCAGAGGCGGCTCCGCCATCATCAACGGCGGTACGCTCGAGGGCAAGGTAAAGGGCATTGTGGTCAGTGATGGCAACCTGACCGTCACCGGCGGCACCATCTACGGTGAGACCTCCAACGCCCTGCTGGTCAACGTCGGCAATGTGAACCTCTCCGGCGGTACGTTCGACACTAACGAGCCGGATAACCACAGCATTTGGGCTCAGAACGGCAACGTGAAAGGTCTCCTGGCCTCCTCGACCCTTACCTATATGACCGATGCTGGGGAGGAATCCCCCGTCAGCGCCGATGAGAAAGGCGTGAAAGGCAAGACCACCGTAAAGGTCGCTCCTGAGCGCGTGCCCTATATCGATAACAATGGTGAGCAAAGCCGCACGGATTGCGCGGAGATCATCACCGCGGACACGGTCAGCCTGTCTGACGGCTGGTACGTGGTGAAGGAGAGCGCGGAAGTCGGGACATTGGATATCACTGGCAGCAACGTCAACCTCATTCTCGGTGACGGCGCGACGCTGACGGTGAAGAACCAGATCACAGGCAACACGAATAAGAGTTTGCTGAAGGTATACCTGCAAGGCGGCGGCACGGGCGTGCTGGTCGCTGAGCAGGGTCATGATGCAGAAACTTTGAATATCGGCAGACAAGGCACTCCCATGAAGATGGCGAACAACAAGGGAGATGTGGCCGATGCACGATACTATTACACGATCTCCAAGTGTGACCATTCCAAGGCCACCGACTGTCAATCTGACGCGATATATCACGATGGCCAGTGTAGTTACTGCGGCACACGTGTGTACGGCCAGCACACCTTTGACACGTGGACTTACAAGGACGAGACTACCCATACCTCTACCTGCACAGTCTGCGGCTACGAGGCGAAAAAAGAGCACGAGATACGCTATATCAACAACTCTGACGGCCTGACATGTAAAAGATATTGCCTTAATGAATGCGGCCTGGCGACTGTTGATGTGGAGCATGTTTTCGACAAGGAAAAGTGCGTCAACTGCCGCACGTCCGCTGTCGCCAGCGTGACGGCGAAGGACAGCACGGCCAGCAACTATTACACCACGCTGCAAGGCGCCTTTGACAATGCGCAGGACGACGCTGTCATCACGCTGCTGACGGATGTGGAGCTTGCCAAGACGCTGTCTATCGTGTCTGACGACTCCAACCATTACGCCAATAATTTTACGCTGGATCTGAACGGCAAGAAGATCAGTTGCAGCGCAGATGACACCACTACGGTCTTTACCTCGACAACGCTTACCATCTGCGACAGCAGCACGGAAAAAACCGGCGAGATCAAACAAAACGTCGTCTATGCTGTGCAGGTAGGGTCGAACGGAACGCTGACCATCACCGGCGGTAAATTTGGAAAGGTTTACGCCATTGAGGACTGGACCGAGATCAGCGGAGGCGAGTTCTCTGCAATAGGGGCTTATGGTCGCGGCGGTGGTTCAGCGAAGCTCCACACCCTGCTGAAAAACGGCTTTGCGTTCCAGAATAGCGCTGGCGAGATCGTGAACGGTTACGAAAAGACCAACGCAACAGACGTCACCGTCGTCCCCCACAGGCACAGCGGCGTTACCTGCGCCTGCGGCTATACCTGCGACCATTCTGCGGGAATGGATACCACCACCGGCAACTGCAGTACCTGCGGTAAGCTCCTGGCCCAGGCCAGCGTGACGGCAGGGGAGAGTACTATCTACTATACCGACCTGAAGAATGCAATCACCGCGGCGGCAGCCGCGGTGGGCTCCACCGTGACGCTCCTGCAGGATATCACCCTGGCCAACGACGATTGCATCGACATCAACAACAATGACTCCTTTACTACTACGGTCCAATTCACCATCGACTGGAACGGCCACACCCTGTCCGGGAATTATTATAGCGGTCTGCTGACGATTGCAGATGCTGCCAACGTGACCCTGAAGGACAGCGTCGGCACCGGCGGCGTCACCGCCACTTCCGGTATTGCGGTAATGCTTTCCGTCGATGGTTTCGGCAGTGCGACCATCGAGGGCGGCACCTATTCCCCGCAGGTACGGATGGATCGATACTGCCAAAGCAAAGTCCAGATCAGCGGCGGCGTCTTCCAGAACCCGGAGGGGGCCGGTCAGCGCTTTGCCCTGTACAACTATAATGGCAGCCTGGCCGCCATGCTGACCGAGGGCTATACCTTCTCCTATGACGAGGCCGGCACGAAGCTGGTGGATGTATACAATAGTGACTATGTAGGGGACCACGCCACCGTCTATGTGGTGAAGCACACCCACAAATTTAACGCCGACACCGGCAAGTGCGCCTGCGGCAAGCCCTGCCAGCATCAGCTGGGCGCTGATGGCAAGTGCACCAGCTGCGGCGCCACCTTCGTGGCCCAGGTGAACGACACCTACTACACCACCGTCACCGCGGCCCTCGACGCCGCCAACAACGGCGCCACCGTCACCCTGCTGACCAACGCCGTCACCGAGAATGTGACGTTCGACGGCGGCGGCAAGTCCGTCACCCTGGCCATGGACGGCAAGACCCTGACCGCTCCCAACAATGACAACTCCGCCCTGACCGTCTCCAGCGGCACCCTGACCATCACCGGCGCCGCGACGATCAGCAATCCGGAAACCAGCGATCCCTACAACCAAAATCTTAAGCCCGCGATTACCCTCAGCGGTGGTAAGCTGGTATTCACGGATAAGCTCACCGCACAAGGCGGCGTGTTTAACAATCCCGGGAACGCCACAGCACAAGAGTTTGCGGTGAATGCCACCGGTGGTGAGCTGGACTTCCGGGGTGATCTGGACCTGGAGGGTGGCCTGAAGATCACCGGCAGCGCAACACTGACGAACAAACTGACCAAGGGTACATTCCGGATAGCTTACAGCAGAAGTACTTCGCTGTCGGTCGAGGGGGCCAAGAACTACAGATATCTTCATGAGCTGCTGGAAGATGGCTATGCCTATGTCGACAAGGACAACCCAAGCATATTCCGCTGTGTACATTCCTTTACATCATGGAGCGGTAGTGTGACCATTGTGCCGCATACGCATACCTGGGAGCCTGGCTCGGGCGATAACTATCAATGTAAGGACTGCAAAAAATCCTGCGCACATGAGGGCGGGTATAAAACTGGCAAGTGCGAGGTCTGCGGCAAGCCCTGCCTCCACGCTTCGACGAAGCAGAACACGGATTACAAATATTACTGCGATGATTGCGGTCAGGAAATGGTCGCACGGATTGTGATAGGACAGTTCAAGTGGTCGCACTTCCCCAACCTCACGGACGCACTGAAGGCGGCTGAGAACGGCCAGACCGTTCTCCTGCTGGTGGACACCGCGCTGACGAAGGATGCGTACCTTTACAAAGAAGATGCCGCCACCGCCGATGATATGGTGGTCACGCTGGATTTGAATGGGCATAATGTCACGCAATCCGGCTGGGCTTCCGTGCTCTTGGGTGAGGGGGCATGTAATACCAGCACAGGCACAGCGCCAAAGGGCCCGTTCAAGCTGGTTGTCCGCGGCAGCGGCAATTTTGAGCCGAACATACGTGTAACGGTAAAAGCTGCGCTTGACCTGAGCGGCTGGACAGGCGGCACGATCGGCTATGTGGAGCTTTCAGATGATAGGAATGTGGATGATGACCTCAGAAAACAGACCTCGTTTATCGTCGGCAAGGATGCGGGCACCATTGGCCAGTTGTGGCTCGGAAACTGGCAATTAGGCCCGGAGGATACGGCGAATGCGGTCAACCTGAGCGGCGGCAGCTATAGCACCATCCAGATAAGCGGCCATAATTCAAATCTGATCTCCCTGGGAGATTTGCTTGCGTCCGGCTATGCCTTTAAGGTCGCGGGCAGTGACGACAAGTATGTGCCGTATAACAAAAAGCTGACCACTGAGAGTGATAGCATGGGCAACATCAACAACCTCACCGTCGTCCCCTGCCCCCACGCCAGCATCACAAACGGCACCTGCGACTACTGCAACAAGACCGGCATCGTCGCCGCCGTGAACGACGATCTCTATGAAAACTTCGCCGACGCCCAATCCGCCTGGCTGGCAGACGGCGGCACGCTGAAGCTGTACAAGAGCATCACCGCCACTACCGACATCACCAATAAGACCTGGGCGGGTACCAGCGACAAGACCTACACCCTGGACCTGAACGGCTACCAGATCACCGCCCCTGGCGATGACAGCGGCAGCACCGCTCTGCCTTATCAGATCACCGTCACCAGCATGGACCTGACCGTCAAGGACACCAGCGAAAAGGCCGACGGCCAGCTGGATAACCTCCTCCTGTCCAAGGGCAGCACCCTGACCCTGCAAAGCGGCTGGCTGGGAGCGCTCACCGTACCCAAGGGCAACAATATAAAGGTGCAGTTAAAGGGCGGCGGCCTGAAGTACTCTGACATCAAAGTCCCCCTGCCCTATGTGCTGCCGGACGGCTATGACCTGCTGGGTGCGGCCGATCTTTCCGGCACCAACGCCTGGAGCGAGAACGACTACACGGTGCAGAAAGCCCCCGCCGTCTTCGGCGGCGGCAAGGAGGGCACCATGTCCCTGGGCAAGAACAAGCTGCCCTTCGCCCCCACGATAACGATGAACGACGGCGCGACAGAGCCCGCCAAGATCACCGTGGCCTGGTACCTGTGGGATAGCAGCAAGAGTACGACCAAAAACCTGGCCAACGGGACAATGATAAAGTCCGGAAGCACCTGGACCTATGACAGCAGCACGGAAGCAGCTTCGCATCAGGCTTACGACGGCATGAACATCGGCGACGAGTACAAGGTATTCGCGGTAGTGGAGGCCAAGGACAGCACCGCCAACCGCCTCTGGCGCGCCGCCCTCACCGGCTATCAGCTGACCATCGGCAAGGCCAACCTGGCCGACGCCGTGGTGACGCTGGACAACAAGGGTAAGTACCAGGACGAGAGCGGGAACATGCTATTCCAGCCGAAGGGCAGCGATGACAAGACCGGCCAGGAACTGACCCAGAAGGTAACGGTGACGCTGTACGACCAGCCGCTGACAGAGGGTACAGACTACATCGTCTCCGGCAACAAGAAGTCCGATGCGGGCGACTACACGCTGACGGTAACGGCGGCGGCGGACAGTACCCTCTACACCGGCAGCACCACGAAGGGCTGGCGCATCGCGCCCCTCCCGTTGAGTTGCGCCTACGTACAGCTGGTCAAACCCTATGACGGCACGGCAGCTGTCAAAGTGGACGACGCCACGGTGGTCCGCGTTGATGCCGAAAGCGGTATGAATTCGTTCTCAAGAATCGGAGGACTGGTAAAGGGCGAGGATTACGAGCTGTCCGACATCTCGACTGACTATCCTTCCGCCGATCAGGGGCAGTATGGCAACATGCACGCCACCGTCACGCTGAAGAACCCCAACTATGTGTTCTCCAACGGCACGAACGTATACCAGTGGAATATAACGTCCCCCAGCAATGACTGCAGGATCGACTGCGCGACTGCCCCGGAGGACGTGAACACCACCCTGACAGTAACCAACAACCACGCGGCCACCTATACGCTGGACGTGTCCAAACTGCTGCCTGAATTGTCCGTTGGCTGCACCTACGGCGATACCTCGTATCTGCTCAGCGAGAACGGAACATCTCTTGTGCAGTTGAACGGCCAGTACTACGATGAGGGTAAGGCGAGCATCGACGAAAACGGCCTCTTGACCCTGCCCATCAAGGCGGTAAACAGCGATGTAGAGGGCTCGATCGGCACGGTGAACGTCAAGGTAGTGAGCCATAACTATTATAGTTTTGATATCACCATCAACGTCGTGACCGAGAACAAGACCCACCCCACCGGCGCTCCGACGCTGGATAAGACCGCCATCACCTACGGCGATGCCATCGGCAGCATCAACCTGTCCGGCAGCATGAAGGACGGCACGAATGATGTGCCCGGCACCTTCACCTGGGACGCCCCCAATACCATCCCCGACGCTGGTACCTACCAGGCCGCCTGGACCTTCAAGCCCAATAACACGAAGGACTACCACATGGCCACCGGCACCGCGACCATTACCGTCAACAAGGCGGATGTGGACATCACCAAAGTGCCCGCAGCCAACAAGCTGACCTACACCGGCCAGCCCCAGGCGCTGGTAACGGCCGGCACTGTCTCCGGCGGTATCCTGCAGTACAGCCTGACTGAGAGCGGCCCCTACACGGAGAATGTCCCCACCGCCACCAACGCCGGCGAATACACCGTCTGGTACAAGGTGGAGGGCGACAGCAACCACAATAGCACCGATCCCGTTCAGATCCAGGTCACCATCGCCAGGGCAGATGTGACGCTGACCACCGCACCCACTGCCGCAGACCTGACCTATAACGGCCAGTCTCAGGCGCTGGTAACGGCCGGCGCAGTCTCCGGCGGTATCCTGCAGTACAGCTTGGATCAGAACGGCACCTACACGGAGAATGTCCCCACCGCCACCAACGCCGGCGCATATACCGTCTGGTACAAGGTGGAGGGCGACAGCAACCACAACGATGTGCCCGCCGCCAGCATAGCGGCCCGGATCAAGGCCAAGGACATCTCCCAGGCGCGTATCACGCTGAAGGACGTCCTGACCTACAACGGCAAGGCGCAACTGCCGGAGATCAAATCCGTCGTCGTGGACGGCATGACGCTGGCAGAGGGGACGGACTACACCGTCGTGTTCAAGAACGCCGTACAGGCGGGCGACTATCCCCTGACGCTGACCGGCAAGGGCAACTTCACCGGCACCGCGGATCAGAACACCTTCACCATCGGCAAGGCCACGCTGACGGTGGAACCCATCCACGTGAGCATCACCAACAACCACGCGGCCACCTATACCGTGGATCTGACCGCCGCACTGACTGCTGCTCTGCCCCAGGGCTGCCGTCTGGGCGCAGTGAGCTACGGCGCTGTGACCATCACCGGTGATACGCACAGCTACTGCGACAGCAGCAAGGCTGCCGTCAGCCAGGGCATCCTGACGCTGGCCATCAACCAGGTGGACAGCACTGTCGAGGGCCCGGCGGCCACCGTGACCGTCACGGCCACCACCGGCAACTATCAGGATATCACCCTGACGGTGGTGCTGGACGCGGTGAACAAGACCGTGCCGACTGGTACCCCCAACCTCAGCAAGACCACCCTGGCCTATAACGAGACCCTCAGTGCCATCCGGCTGTCCGGCACCATGCGGGACGGCAGCACCGTGGTGCGGGGCACCTTCGCCTGGACAGAGCCCGACCTGCGGCCCGCCAGCGGCACCTACATCGCCACCTGGGTCTTCACTCCCGAGGACGGCAGCAAATACGCTCCCGCCACCGGCACGGTGAACATCACCGTGACCCCGCCGCCCGCAGCGGTCCCCGTATACACCGTCAGCGGCACCGTCACCGAATACAGCGTCACTGATCCCACGCACAAGCAGTCCATCCAGGGCGCTGTGGTGACCATCCGCAAGGGTATGACGATCCTGAACGGCCAGCGGCTCACCGACGAGCAGGGCAATTTCAGCCTTGCAGGCGTCGTGGCCGGCGTGTACAACGTGGTGGTGGAGTATCAGGGCAAGACCGTGACCACCAAGGTGGAGCTGACCCAGGACATCACGGGCCTGGCGATCTCCATCCCCCGCGAGGATGTGAACAGTGAACTGGCAGTCGGCACCGGCCTGACCCGCGACACCGTGGTGGGCGGTCTGGACGAGGAGGCCAACCGGCAGTTCACCGCCGACGGCAATAAGAACCCGGACGGCGCCTCCGTCTCCGTCGGCATGACCATTCAGGAGAAGCCCGCCGACGCCGCGGACGAGGCCCAGAAGGCCATCCGCGAGAAGGCCGCAGGCAAGAGCCTGGACTTCATGGACCTGAACCTGCTGCTGACGAAGAACGGCAGCCAGTCCCCGCTGACCGAGACCGGCACGGTGCTGGAGATCATCATCTCCTACGACACCAGCCGCCAGGGCATCACCGTGGTGCGGCACCATGACGACGCGGCAGAGGTGTTCAGCCAGCTGAAGGAGCTGCCCGGCAGCAGAACAGACGCCACCTTCTTCGTGGATACGGAGAAGCAGTGCATCCACATCTTTGCCAGCCGGTTCTCCACCTACGCCATCGGCTACACGCCCGTCTCCTCCAGCGGCAGCAGCGGCAGCGGCAGCAGCACCGCAAAGGACGACGTGACCTCCGCCGATACCTTCGACAGCGGCGTCGCCCTGTACGCCGCCCTGGCCCTCACCTCCCTGAGCGGCCTGAAGGCCCTGCGCAGAAAGCGCGAGGAGGACTGATCTCCTGCCAACGGCACACAGCAGCACAAAAACACCCGCCATCCCCTTCATCGGGGTGGCGGGTGTTCTGCTTGTCAAACAGCGCCGGCCGGTGTATAATAAGCTCCATCTGATACACAGCAGGGAGGGGTGTCCATGGCCAGAACAATGAAGCTGACTGCGGTCCTTCTGTGCCTATTGACGGCGCTGTTCGCGTGGTGGTATCTCCGCAGCGGCGGCAGCGCGCAGCTGACGCTGGCCATCACCTTTGCCACAGTGGCCTATCACTTCTGCATCCGCCTGCTGATCGGCGGGATCTACAGCGCGGTGATGCAGAATCGGGCGGACTACACCCGCAGATGGTTCCAGCCCGGCAGGGGAGAGCTGGCCCTCTACGAAAGGCTTCATGTGAAGCGCTGGAAGGCCCATATCCCCACCTTTGTCCCGGATCTGTTTGATCCCCGCCTCCACACCTGGGACGAGATCGCCCAGGCCATGTGCCAGGCGGAGCTGGTCCACGAGACCATCATTCTCTTCAGCTTTCTGCCCATCCTGGCCGCGGTGTGGTGCGGCGCGCTGCCGGTATTTGTGATCACCTCACTCCTGGCCGCCTGTCTGGACGGCGTGTTCGTGGTGGTGCAGCGCTACAACCGCCCCCGCATCCTCCGCCTGGCAGAACGGCAAAAGCGTCTCGGCGCATAAAATATGAAGACAAAACAAGGGGATGGGCCTCCGCCCATTCCCTTGCTTCACATCATTCCCTCAGGATTGCCGTGATCCTGTCAAAATCCTCCTTTGCCTCCCGGTAGTAGGGCAGCATGCAGTAGCAATGCACCATACCGGGGCGGACGGTAAGGGTATAAGGGACCTCCGCTTGCAGGCAGGCTCCCTCAAACTCCGGCCACGCGCCATACAGCACCTCGTCGGCGCTGTAGCAGAAGTGGATATCCCCCACGCCGGAATAATCCCCCAGCGAGGGCGAGAGCATGTATTCCGGCACATCGTCCCGCCCGTGCCGCGTGAGTTTCGCCCCCTTGGCCGTAAAGGCGTAGTCGATGGCCACGTCGCGGCCATTCAGCGCCTGCATGCGGGCGCGTTCTTCGTCGTTCCACGGCACTTCGCCGGGTGAAACAGCCACAATGTGCCGCGGCTGGGGCAGGGGAGCGCCCAGGGCGCTGTTGTGGGCGGCCATCCCCAGCGCCAGCGCCCCGCCGGAGGAAAACCCGCAGGTGCTGACATTCCCGCCGCCGTAAAGTCCCACCATCTGGCGATAGCACTCGTAGGCCATGTCGTAGCTGACGGTGATGCAGTGCTCCGTGCAGAGGGGATAGACAGGGAACCAGACGTCGCATCCTGTCCCATAGCACGGCTTCCGCAGCACGGCGGCGTCGCCCTTGTCCGGCCCGATGACCATGCCGCCGAAGAAAAACAGAATGGCCCGCCTGGCCGGCTTTCTCTCCGCCTGTACCACCAGGCAGGGGAAGCCCTGGATCGTCTTCCTCTCATAATACGCCTTGTGGTCGGTGGGCATGAAAAATCCCCGGCCCCGGTTGGCCTTTTCGATGGCCTTCAGCAGCTCCTCCTCCGGCAGGGCGAAGGCCTTCTTCGCCCCGGAGAGCCGATAGGCCGTGCGCAGCAGCGCAGCACCCATACTCATTGCATTTCCCTCCTTCACTTCCGCGCCGTGACGCACAGCCAGCCCATTCTGTTCTGGTGGATCTGAATAGCATGAAAACCCGCCTGCTCCAGTGCGCCGCGCAGCTGCGCTCCGGTGTAGACCGTCATGCCGTCGATGATCTCCGGCCACCTGCTGTCCTTCACCGGGTCGGCGCACTCGCTGCAGATGCAGAAGACGCCGCCGGGCTTCAGCACGCGCCGGACCTCCCGGAAGCTCTGTGGCAGATCCGGCCAGAAGTAGACCGTCTCAAAGGCTGTGACCACATCGAACCAGTCGGCGGCGAAGAGCATATCCGCCACGCTGCCCTGCACCACCGTGCAGCGCCCCTGCCGGATGGCCTGCTGGTTGACCTTTTGGGCCTTTTCCACGCTGACAGGGGAGTAGTCGATGCCCTTCACCACGCCGTTGGGACACCTTTTCAGCAGCCGCGCTATGTTGGCGCCGCCGCCGCAGCCGCAGTCCAGCACCGCTGCGTCGTCGGCGATGTCCACAAACCGCAGCCCCCAGCTTGACAGCGGCCGGTGGCACAGGTTCATCATCCCCACCATCACTCTGCCGCCAAACCCGGTGGGCTTGCGGGTATTTTCAAAGAATGACATACGCTGTCCTCCTTTTCACTTTGGTTAGTTACCGCTAACCTCTTTGGATGGCCCTATTATAGTCCCGCCCTTTCACCCTGTCAAGCAAAAAGAGCTGCCCGGCCTTGCGGTCGGGCAGCTCTTTTTTGCTGCTCTTTATGCGCCGAAATACGTCTGGATGGCCGCCATCCGCTGGCTTTGGGCTACGTGGAAGGGGCATCGGCTGTCGCAGTGGCCGCAGCTGATGCAGTCCCCGGCCCGCTTCTCCAGTGTCAGATAGTGCTCCCTGGCCAGGTTGTCCCCCTGCAGGGCCAGATCATAGTACTTGTTGATCAGGGCGATGTCCAGCCCAGCGGGGCAGGGATGGCAGTGCTTGCAGTACACGCACCGGCCCACCGCACCGGCAGGGGCCAGATCGCCCAGACAGGAGTAGTCCCGCGCCGCCTCCGGCGCGTCAAAGAAGCCCAGTACCTCCTGCATCTCCTGCTGATTGCCGAAGCCCGGCAGAACGGCCATAACGCCGGGCTTGTCCAGGGCGTACTGGATGCACTGCTCCCGGGTCAGCGCCACGCCGAAGGGGGACTGGGCCGCGTCCAGCAGCTGTCCGCCGCAGAAGGGCTTCATCACCGTGATGGCCACGCCCTCCCGCTGGCAGCGGCGATACAGGTCGTACCGCTCGGTGTTTTCCCCGATGCCAAAGTCCCCCTGCCCGTAGTCGTAGGCTGGGTTGATGCTGAACATCACCACATCCACGATGCCCATGTCCAGCACCTTGTTCACCAGTGCCGGCGTGTGGGAGGACAGGCCGATATGGCGGATGACGCCCTGCTTTTTCAGGTCGAGGACATAGTCCAGCACGCCGTTTGCCTGATAGGCCTCCAGGTCGCCCGCCTCGTCCAGGCAGTGGATGAAGCCCACGTCGATATAGTCTGTCCGCAGCTTCTCCAGCTGCCAGGCCACGGACTTTTTGATCTCGTCCAGCTCCGTGGTCCAGCCGTATTCGCCGGAGGTGTAGTCCGCGCCGAAGTGGACCTGGAGATAGACTTTCTCCCGGATGCCCTCCAGCGCCTTGCCATAGGCGGCAAAGATGGCGGCGTGACCGCCCGCCATGTCAAAATAGTTGACGCCCCTGTCAACAGCGGCACGGACGGTGGCGATGATCTCCTCCTCCGGCTGTGCGCCGATGACGGAGGACCCCATACCGATGACGCTGACCTTTTCCCCGCCGTGGGGCAGAATGCGATAGTCCATCAAAAAACCTCCCTCTCTCAATGCAGTTCGTGTGGCTTATAGACCCGCCGCTCCAGGGCGAAAATGCGCTCGCTGAACTCACCCACGGACAGGTCGTTCAATACCTCCCGATAGATCTCCATCCGGCTGTCGATGGTGTCGATCTGGGACAGCAGCTCCGCCTCGGCAAACAGCGGCCGCACGGCGGCGCCGAACTCCGGCTCTCCGTGGTGGGACAGGATCATGTGCTGCAGCAGCATGGACTTGTCGTCGGGAATGCCCAGCTCCTTCGCCGCGTCCGCCGCCTCCTGGGCGCCCATCACCAGGTGGCCCAGCAGCTGTCCCTTGGTGGAATAGCCGGTCACCAGTCCCAGCTCAGAGAAGGCGAACTCCTTGGCCTTGGCAAAATCGTGCAGCAGCGTGCCCGCCAGCAGCAGGTCCCGGTCAATGACGGTGCTGTACTGCTTTGCCAGAAACTCCGCCATGGTCAGCATGTCCACCGTGTGCATCAAAAGCCCCCGCAAAAAGCCGTGGTGGACGCTCTTGGCGGCCGGGATCTGCTGAAAGTCTGCCAGATGCCGCGCCAGCATCGTCCGGCACAGGGCCTGATAGTCCTCGTCCTCCATGCTGTCCACCGTGTCCTTTACCTTCTGCAGATACGCGTCGGCGTCAATGGGCGCCACGGGAACCAGAGCGCTCAGATCCACCGGGTCGCTCTCCGTGCGCAGGCGGATGCGGTCAATGACGATCTGCGGGCTGCCCCGGTACTCCGATACCGTGCCCCGCAGCTTGATGACCTTCCCCTCGTCGCTGCTGCCGATGGGACCGGAGTAGTCCCACACCTTGGCCTCAATAACGCCGGAGGTGTCGGCAAGCGACGCGCTCAGAAAGGGCTTGCCCGCCGCCGTGGTCTTGGGGAAGGCCCCCTTCAGGATGTAAAAGCCCTCTACCGCGTCGCCGCTGCGCATGTCGGCGATCCTCTTGTTGTATTCCATATATCTGCTGTCCTTTCCAGTGATAGTTTTATTACCAGTTTACACCAAAACGGGAAAAATTGCAAATCCCCCATGGGGCCGCCCCCGCAAAAAAGGATCACCGCGGAAATCCTTCCGCGGTGATCTCTCTTGCTGCTTGTCAATGGACGGGCTGTTACTGCCGCGCCTCCGCCCTGCGCTGGAAAAACTTCACGATCTCCACAATGGGCACCACGCAGAAGGCCAGCGCCAGCGCCACCAGATACTCGTTCCACTCCACACTGGTGAAGTCGAAAGCCGTGGCGATGAAGGGTACCTCACACACCAGCGTGGTGGCCAACAGGCTGCCGATGGCGGCGAAGGTCATCATCTTGTTGCGGCTGCGCAGCTTCAGAATGCTGCCCCGCTGGGAGCGCATATTGAGACTGTGGAAGATCTCCGCCATGGACATGGTGACAAAGGCCATGGTGGTGCCGTCGGGGCTGAGGCCGCCCGCCGGGATCTCCCACACGCCGGACTCCATGAAGTGGCCGATGAAGAAGGCCACGATGGTCAGCGCCGAGATCACCAGCCCCTGATAGGCCACGTCCACACCCATGCCGCCGGCGAAGATGCCCGCCTTGGCGTCACGGGGACGGCGGCGCATGATGGCGGGCTCCGCCTCCTCCATACCCAGCGCCAGCGCCGGGAAGCAGTCCGTCACCAGGTTGATCCACAGCAGATGCACCGGCTCCAGAATGGTAAAGCCCAGCAAGGTCGCCACAAAGATGGAGATGACCTCACTCATGTTGGAGGACAGCAGGAACTGGATGGCCTTGCGGATGTTGTCGTAGATCCGGCGGCCCTCCTCCACCGCACCCACGATGGTGGCGAAGTTGTCGTCCGCCAGTACCATGTCCGCCACATTCTTGGTGACGTCGGTGCCGGTGATGCCCATACCCACGCCGATATCGGCGGACTTGATGGAGGGCGCGTCGTTGACGCCGTCTCCGGTCATGGCGGTGACATAGCCCGCCTTGCGCCAGGCGTTGACGATACGGGTCTTGTGCTCCGGCTGTACCCGGGCGTATACGGCGATGTGGGGATATTCCTTCTCAAATTCCTCGTCGCTCATGGCGCTCAGCTGCGCGCCGGTGACGGCCTTCATGCCCTCCTCCAGAATGCCCAGTTCTTTGGCAATGGCCACGGCGGTGTCGATGTGGTCGCCGGTGATCATAATGGGCCGGATGCCCGCCTGACGGCACTCCTCGATGGCGGCCTTCACCTCCGGACGCAC